>NZ_JAUHHY010000039.1:0-1166 GCF_032377435.1 Bradyrhizobium sp. SZCCHNS3002 | reverse complement strand
GTCAGGGCTTGCGTGCCCGCTGCGACGTGAGCGGGCACACCGATGGTGCCGTCGCCGTTCAGATCCTGATGAAAGCTTGTCTCCAGCGTCTCCAGCGCTGCCGAGCCGCCCGGAACGGCGCCGATTGCATTGCTGACGTAAGCACCGCTGCTGTCGGTATTCCAGACCGTGTAGAGGTCGACGCCAGCCATTTTCCAGGCGACCAGGTAGCCGCCGCCGGAGCTCTCCGCGCCGATCGGGTTCCAACCGCCGAGCTGGCCCACGGTGACGACGCTGCCGCCGAACGCGATCTGCGGCCCGGTGCCGCCGCCGACCGGATTGAGGAAGTAGGTCGAACCGGATTGCACCAGGCTCGTCGATCCCAGCGCTTCGATCACGGCCGAGGGGATGCCGATCGTGCCGTCGCCGTTCAGATCCTGATGGAGGTTGGTCTCCAGCGCTTCCAGACCGCTGTTGGTGCCGTTGACGGCGCCGATCGCGTTGCTCGTATAGGCGCCGCTGCTGTCGGTATTCCAGACCGTGTAGAGGTCCGCGCCCGTCATCTTCCAGGCGATCTGATAGCCGCCACCGACGGTGTCCGCCGCAATCGGCATCCAGCCGCCGAGCTGACCGACGACGAGGACGGAGCCGCCGAACTTGACCTGGGGACCTGTGCCGCCGCCGACCGGGTTCAGGTAGTAGCTGGATCCGGACTGGACGAGGCTGGTCGATCCCAGGGCTTCGATGACCGTGGTCGGAATGCCGATCGTGCCGTCGCCGTTCAGGTCCTGGTGGAGGTTGGTCTCGAGCGCTTCGAGTCCGCTGTCCGTCCCGCTGACCGCGCCGATCGCGTTGCCCGTATAGGCGCCGCTGCCGTCGGTGTTCCAGACCGTGTAGAGATTGGCGCCGGCCATCTTCCAGGCGATCTGATAGCCGCTGCCGACGACGTCGGCCGCGATCGGAGTCCAGCCGCCGAGCTGGCCGACCACCAGGTTGGCGCCGCCGAACTTGACTTGCGGGCCCGTGCCGCCGCCTACGGGATTGAGGAAATAGCCGTTGCCGGCCTGGACGAGACTGGTCGATCCCACGGCCTCGATGACCGTTGTCGGGATGCCGATCATGCCGTCGCCGTTCAAGTCCTCGTGGAAGGACGTCTCGAACGCCTCGAATGCGGCCGTGCCTCCCGA
>NZ_JAUHHY010000038.1:0-1166 GCF_032377435.1 Bradyrhizobium sp. SZCCHNS3002 | reverse complement strand
GTCAGGGCTTGCGTGCCCGCTGCGACGTGAGCGGGCACACCGATGGTGCCGTCGCCGTTCAGATCCTGATGAAAGCTGGTCTCCAGCGTTTCCAGCCCCGCCGAGCCGCCCGGAACGGCGCCGATTGCATTGCTGACGTAAGCACCGCTGCTGTCGGTATTCCAGACGGTGTAGAGGTCGACGCCAGCCATCTTCCAGGCGACCAGGTAGCCACCGCCGGAGCTCTCTGCGCCGATCGGGTTCCAGCCGCCGGACTGGCCAACGGTGACGGCGCTGCCGCCGAACACGATCTGTGGCCCGATGCCGCCTCCGACCGGATTGAGGAAGTAGGTCGAACCGGATTGCACCAGGCTCGTTGATCCCAGCGCTTCGATCACGGCCGAGGGGATGCCGATCGTACCGTCGCCGTTCAGATCCTGATGGAAGTTGGTCTCCAGCGCTTCCAGACCGCTGTTGGTGCCGTTGACGGCGCCGATCGCGTTGCTCGTATAGGCGCCGCTGCTGTCGGTATTCCAGACCGTATAGAGATCTGCGCCGGTCATCTTCCATGCGATCTGATAGCCGCTGCCGACGGCCTCGGCCGCAATCGGCGACCACCCACCGAGCTGTCCGGCGACCAAATACGCGCCGCCGAAACTGACCTGCGGGCCAGTGCCACCGCCCAGAGGATTGAGGAAGTAACCGTTGCCGGCCTGGACCAGACCGGTCGAACCAATCGACTCGACAACAACCGTCGGAATGCCAATCGTACCGTCGCCGTTGAGGTCCTGATGGAAGGACGTCTCGAACGCTTCGAGCGAGGCTGTGCCGCCCGAAACGCCACCAATGGCGTTGGCCGTGTAGTTGCCGCTGCTGTCGGTGTTCCAGACCGTGTACAGGTCCGCACCCGCCATCTTCCAGGCGATCTGATAGCCGCTGCCGACGACATCGGCTGCGATCGGCGCCCAGCCTCCGAGCTGACCGACCACCAGGTTGGCGCCGCCGAACTTGACCTGCGGGCCGGTGCCGCCGCCGACGGGATTGAGGAAATAGCCGTTGCCGGCCTGGACGAGGCTTGTCGATCCCACGGCCTCGATGACCGTCGTCGGAATGCCGATCATGCCGTCGCCGTTCAAGTCCTCGTGGAAGGACGTCTCGAACGCCTCGAATGCGGCCGTGCCTCCCGA
>NZ_JAUHHY010000037.1:0-1601 GCF_032377435.1 Bradyrhizobium sp. SZCCHNS3002 | reverse complement strand
ACGAGATTGACGAGGCCGCGCTGCGGGATGGCGACGCCCTTGGGGCGGCCGGTGGAGCCGGAGGTGAAGATGACGTAAGCGAGGTCGTCGGGCAGCGGACCACGCCGCGGCCACGCCGGCGGCGGTTGCAGCAGCGCGGGATCGTCGAGCCGGAGCTGCGCGAGATCGTCGGGCAATGCGGCGGTGCTGCCGTCGGTCAGCACCAGTTGCAGCCGGGCGTCCCCGGCCATGACGCGCAGCCGCTCGGCCGGATAGGCCGGATCGAGCGGCACATAGGCGTGGCCGGCCTTGAGCACGGCGAGGATCGCGACGATCAGCTCCGGCCCGCGGTTCAGCGCAATGCCGATCAGTGCGTTGGTCGTGGGAATGCGAGCGGCGAGGTGTCCCGCGAGATGATCGGCGCGGCGGTGCAGCTCGGCATAGCTGATCTCGCCGCCGGCGTGGATGATCGCAGGCCGGTCGGCATGGTCACGCGCGGCCGCATCGAGCAGATCGAGAATGGTCTCGTCGACAACACGCGGCGCAGCCGTCGCATTCCACGTTTGTAGCTGGCGCCGTTCGTCGGCGCCGAGCATCGCGAGGCTGCTGAGCCTCGCCGCGCCGTCGGCCCTCGCCATCGCGCGAAGCAGGGTTGCGACATGGCCGGCCAGCCGCGCCATGCTGGCGGGCGCGAACATCTCGGCGTCGTATTCGAGAATGCCTTCGAGGCCGCCGTCGGCGGTCGGCTGCAGCGACAGGGTCAGCGCGAACTTGGCGACACCGGGCTCCGGCGGATGCATCAGCGTCGTGAGGCCGGGCATGTCGGGGGCGCGGAAGGCGGCGGCGTTCTGCAGCGCCAGCATCGCCTGGAACAGCGGGCTGATGCCGAGCTGGCGCTGCGGCTGCAGCTCCTCGACCAGTTGCTCGAACGGCAGGGTCTGGTGCGCAAAGGCGGCGAGATCGGTCTCGCGCACGCGCGCGAGCAGCTCGGCCAATGTCGGATCATCACTGAGGCGCAGCCGCAGCACCAGCGTGTTGACGAAGAAGCCGATCAGGCCTTCGAACTCGCGGCGGGTGCGGTTGGCGATGGGGGTGCCGATGCTGATGTCGTCGCTGCCGCTCCAGCGCGCCAGCACGGTGGCGAAGGCGGCGTGCAGCACCATGAACAGGGTGACGCCATGGCGTCGCGCGAGCGCCTCCCAGGCTGCGACCTCGCCGGCCTCGTGGCGCAGATGCACGAAGCCCGCGGGATGGCGCGGCGTCGCCGGCCGCGGCAGGTCGAGCGGCAGTTCGAGCCGCGCCGGCGCATCGGCGAGCGCCGTGCGCCAGTAGGCGAGCTCGCGCGGAATCGGACCGTTGGGATCGGCGAGCAGCTGGCGATGCCACAGTGCGTAGTCGGCATAGTGCATCGGCAGTTCGGGCAGCTTCGCAACCGTGCCGTTGCGGGCGGCCGCATACAGCCGCGCCAGCTCGCCGAAGAAGATGCCGGACGACCAGCCGTCGAAGGCGATGTGATGGATGACCACCGCGAGCACATGGCGCTCGGGAGCGAGCCGCACCAGCACCGCATGCAGCGGCAGGTCGCGCGACAGGTCGAAGCGGTGCTGCACCAGGCCATCGAG
>NZ_JAUHHY010000036.1:0-2337 GCF_032377435.1 Bradyrhizobium sp. SZCCHNS3002 | reverse complement strand
CCGCAGAAGAATCCACGCCATGCACCATGTCCAGTCTGTCTGAACCGGACAGCCGTGGGTCAAGCCCGGCCATGACGACGGAGGTGGTAGTTGCAGGTCGCGCGACAATCTGGAAACCGGACAATACAATGAACCTCCACGCCCTCCTCCAAGCCCGCGCCGCCGCCGGCAAGCCCGTGCGCGTCGCGTTGATCGGCGCCGGCAAGTTCGGCTCGATGTTCCTGTCACAGGTGCCGCACGTGGCGGGGCTCGAGGTGCCCGTCATCGTCGACCTCGATCCGGGGCGCGCGCGGGACGCCTGCCGCACCGTCGGCTGGAGCGCCGAGCGGATCGAACGCACCGCGTTCAGTCCCGACGGCGCAAAAGCGCTTGCTGACACCATTGATGTCGTCGTCGAAGCGACCGGCAGTCCGGCCGCGGGCATCCGCCACGCGCAGGCGGCCATCAGGGCCGGCAAGCACATCGTGATGGTCAATGTCGAGGCTGACGTTCTGGCGGGGCCGTTGCTGGCCGACGAGGCGCGCAGGGCCGGCGTTGTCTACTCACTCGCCTATGGCGACCAGCCGGCATTGACAGCCGAGCTCGTCGACTGGGCGCGTGCGACCGGCTTCCATGTCGTCGCCGCAGGCAAGGGCACGAAGTATCTGCCGGCCTATCACGACGTCACGCCGGACGGCGTCTGGCAACATTACGGCCTCACCGCCGGCGAGGCGCAGTCGGCCGGGATGAACCCGCAGATGTTCAATTCCTTCCTCGACGGCACCAAGTCGGCGATCGAGATGGCCGCGATCGCCAACGCGACGGGGCTCGACGTGCCCACGAACGGACTGCTGTTTCCACCCTGCGGTGTCGATGACCTGCCGCATGTGCTGCGGCCTCGCGACCGCGGCGGCGTGCTCGAGCGCTCCGGCATGGTCGAGGTGGTCTCATCGCTGGAGCGCGACGGGCGTCCGGTATTTCGCGATCTGCGCTGGGGCGTCTATGTCGTGCTGGAGGCGCCGAACGACTACGCCGCGGACTGCTTCCGGCAATACGGACTCAAGACCGATTCGAGCGGCCGCTATGCGGCGATGTACAAGCCCTATCACCTGATCGGGCTGGAGCTGAACGTCTCGGTGCTCTCGGCGGCCCTGCGCAAGGAGCCCACCGGCCAACCGCTCGGCTTCCGCGGCGATGTCGTCGCCGTCGCCAAGAAGGATCTGCGGGCTGGCGAGATGCTCGATGGCGAAGGTGGCTATACGGTGTGGGGCAAGGTCGTACCGGCCAGGACCAGCCTGCAGCTCGGGGCACTGCCGATCGGGCTGGCGCATCGGGTGAAGCTCGTGAACGACGTCGCGCATGGCGAGATCGTGCGCTGGAGCGACGTCGCAGCCGCTGCCGCGGACGAGACCGTGAAGGTACGCAAGCAGATGGAGGCCGCGTTCGCGCGCAGAGCGCGCGCTCCGCTCGCATGACCCACAACGAAAAAGCCCCGACCGACGGTCGGGGCTTGGCGGATCGAGGTGGAGGCAAAGCCTCGGTTGTCAGTTGTCGTCCTCGCCGAAGGCCGCGGCGAGCTTGTCGTAATATTTGACCACGAGATCGATATTGCCCTTGTTCTCGACCTCCGGCGGCTTCGCCTTGAGCGCCGCATTGAGATCGTTGAGGACCTGCTTCTTGTCATCGGGCTTCATCTTGGTATCGGCCTGGACCTGATCGATCTGCTGCTTGATGACGGCTTCGGGACCGATGTACTTTTTCGTCTTCGGATCGATGCCGCCCATCACCAGGCTGATGTTGTCGACGGCGACGTTGAAATCGTCATAGCTTGCGAAGCCGTATTTCTTGGCGACGCCATCGAGCTGCGTCACAACCTTCTGGTCCGGCGGCGCGTTCTCGGGAAGCTTGTCGGTGACGGCATCCATGTCCTTTTGCGATGCCAGCACGTTTTCGATCTGCTTGTCGGTCAGCGCGATCTGCTTGAGCTGCGGCGGCTGGCTGATGGTCGGACCGGGCGGCTGCGCCGGGGAATCCTTGGCGGCCTGCGCGAGGGCCGGAAGCGTTGTGAGGGCCGTCATCGCGGCGCCTGAGCCAGCAATGGCTAGCGCGACGAAGGTGGTCCGGACGAGCATGCGCATGAGGATCTCCTGTGGGACAATGTCAGCGACGACAGACAGCGCAGCATTGCGTACGTTCTGGGGAATGAACCGCAACTGAACCCGGTTTTGCGGCTCAATCACACGGTTGTGCTGCCCGCGGCATCGACGAACGACCGCATCAGGACAAACGACAACGCCGCGCTGAGGTTTCAGCGCGGCGTTGTTGTTTTGAGTGTGAAGAGGGGATGTCCTTTGCAGG
>NZ_JAUHHY010000035.1:0-2377 GCF_032377435.1 Bradyrhizobium sp. SZCCHNS3002 | reverse complement strand
ACTGGGCGGTGCGCATCATCCGGCATGTCGGCAATTATGGCGAGGTCTATGAGCGCAACATCGGCAGCCGATCCAGCCTGAAGATTCCGCGTGGCATGAACGAGCTCTGGAACGCCGGCGGCATTCAATATGCGCCGCCGATCCGGTGAGGCGAAGGACGGCGCGGACACAATCCCTCCACCGTCATTCCGGGGCGCCCGAAGGGCGAGCCCGGAATCCATACTCCGGATCGTGGTTATGGATTCCTGTATCTGACCGGGTGTCACTGTCATAGTGGCGGCGGGTAGAGACAGCTCGTTGGATTCCCGGTTGCCTCGGCGACCGTAACCCGGCTTGGGCGTCTCCGCTTGCCTTGTCTGATCGAACAGTCGCATGAGCGCCGATTTCCGGTAGCTCGCATACAGGTCTGATCCCCATGACAGCTCAGTCTCTTGCGCTCGCGGCCGGCATCGATGTCGGTCAGCGCTTTCTTGATGTCGGCCTTGCTCCCTCGGGCAAGACTTTCCGGGTTGCCAACGCTGCCGAAGGCGTCGCCGCCGTGGTCGAGCGGTTGACCCAGGCCGGCGTCGGCCGTGTCGTGCTGGAGGCGATCGGCCCCTATGCCCGGCAACTCGTCAGCGCTCTCGGCGCGGCCGGGTTCGAGGTCGGTCTCGTCAATCCGCGCCGCATCAAGGCATTCCGTGAGTTTGAAGGGCGCCGTGCCAAGACCGACAGGCTGGACGCGCGGCTGATTGCGCGCTTCGCTCTCGCCATGACCGACGCCATTCGCCCATTGCCATCCGCCGAGCAGCTGACGCTCAAGGCCCTCACCACACGTCGTCGCCAGCTCACGGAAATGATCGCCATGGAGAAGACACGGCTGAAACAAACCGCCGAGCCACTCCTATTGGACAATCACCGTGCCACCATCTCTGTTCTGACGACCCAGTGCCGCCAGATCGAGACCGAACTCGACCGCCGGATCGCCGCCGATCCGCAGCTTGCCTGCAGCTTCGAGATCCTCACCTCGATCCCCGGGATCGGCGAGCGCGTGGCCACTGTGCTGATCACCGAACTGCCTGAGATTGGCCGCGTCGATCGCAAGGCTGTCGCCAGCCTGGCCGGCCTCGCGCCGCATGTCAGCCAGTCCGGCAATGCGCCGCCCCGTGCCGCCATCTCGGGCGGCCGCCCTTGCGTGCGCACGGCGCTCTACATGGCCGCCCTCGTCGCCAGCCGTCACAATCCCCGAATGAAAGCCGCCTACCAAGCCCTGCGAGAACAGGGCAAGCCCGCCAAGCTCGCCCTCATTGCCATCGCCCGAAAGCTGTTGGTCACCGCAAACACCATGGTCAAAAACAACACCCGATATACCCAGCAATCGCTTGACAGCTAAGACAGTCGCCGGGCTCATCGCTTCGCGATGCCCCGGAATGACGAGCTGGGAGAGTCGTCGGGTTACTACTATCCACGTCTCAAACAGCAGATGCGGGTCCGCATTCCCGCAGCGCTGACGCGCCCGAGTCTGGCGAAGCTCACACCCTCAAAGATCGAAGAGGGCGCAGGGAATGCCGGGTGAAGGCCTCACCCATGGCCCGCCTGCAACAAGAAAAGCAGGCGGCAGTTACCACAGGTGCAGCCGATCAACCGGCATTCCCTGCGCGATGGTTTTAACGGCTGCTTCGCGATCTCCCTGGTGCGCCGGGCTTGTTGGCCACCATGTGCGACGACGCGTGAAACGCGTTGCGCAGGGCATCAGCGTCGGGATGCCAGGACCACGCGACTTGACCGTCCGTCTCGGCGCTCATCGTCTGTTGGCGCCTCCACGTCCACCGCTCCCCGCCTCACCGTTCGTGACGATCGGCCGAAACGTCCCTCTTCATCGAGGCGGGATGCGCGGAAAGATCGTCCTGATTTGCCCGACGCCGCAAGCGTAGCCACGTGCGACAGAGTGGCACGACAGGCAGTTCGTGCATGCCGCGCACGCGGGAATTGCTCGTCGGGCAGTGTGAGGGATTCGCGTGCGAGTCGTGCGCCGGATTTCAACGCGCGTTAACCGGCGCCGTCCAGGCGTCGGCGTCAACGATGATCGGCTTTCCTCGCCACTCCTGTACGCCTCACGACGACGCGTTCGTCTGCCGCAGGCGTTCGCGATAGGCCCGCGTCTTCATGCGATTGCCGCACAGGTCGGACATGCACCAGCGGCGCGTCGAAGGTTTCGAACGGTCGTAGAACACCCTTCGGCATTCGTCCGAGGCGCACATTTTCAGCCGATCGAGCGTGCCGCGAACGTTGCCGTCGTGGAGTTCGATCGCAATGGTGGACAGGCCGGCCAGCGCATCCTTGCGCATGCCGCTCAGCACTGTCCCGCCTTCTTCACGCATCTCAACATGTAACGGAA
>NZ_JAUHHY010000034.1:0-2553 GCF_032377435.1 Bradyrhizobium sp. SZCCHNS3002 | reverse complement strand
GGACTAAACCGCTCGCGCGGTAGGGCACGACGGCCGGCAGCACGGCTGAGAGGATAGCGCAGCGAGGCGTCCTGTCTTGAGATGAGGGGTTCGCAACCTTCACCCAAGACAGGAGCATCCCCATGACCGACGAGGCCATGAGCCCGTTGCGGCGGCGCATGATCGAAGACATGACGATCCGCAAGTTCGCGCCCAAGACCCAACATGACTACGTGCAACGGGTCAAGGACTTCGCAGCCTTCCTCGGACGATCGCCGGATCTGGCCAGCTTCGAGGACGTGCGCCGCTATCAGCTCCATCTGGCATCGCGCGGCGTCGGCGGGCCGACCATCAACCAGACGGTCTCGACCTTGCGGTTCTTCTTCAAGGTCACGCTGCGGCGTCACGAGATCGTCGAGCACACCCACTTCATCCACCAGCCGCGCAAGCTGCCGGTGGTGCTGAGCGTGGAGGAAGTGGCGCGGCTGCTCGATGCGGCACCCGGGCTCAAATACAAGGCGGCGCTCAGCGTGGCCTATGGCGCCGGCCTCCGTGCCAACGAGGTCGTCTCGCTCAAGATCTCCGATATCGACAGCAAGCGCATGATCATCCGCGTCGAGCAGGGCAAGGGCGGCAAGGACCGCAATGTCATGCTGTCGCCGAGCCTGCTCGACCTGCTGCGCGCCTGGTGGAGGGCGGCCCGTCCCCAGGGCTGGCTATTCCCAGGGCGTGACCCGGCGCAGCCGATGACGACGCGCCAGCTCAATCGTGCTTGTCATGCCGCGGCCCAGGTGGCCGAGATTCACAAACGCGTGTCGCTGCATACCTTGAGGCACAGCTTCGCCACCCACCTGCTCGAGCAGAACATCGACGTGCGCGTGATCCAGGTGCTGCTCGGTCATGCCAAGCTCGATACGACCGCGCTCTATACACGGGTCGCCACCAAGACGATCAGCGAGGTCATGAGCCCGCTGGAGCACATCGCGATCAAGCTGAAGGAGACCCGGCCGCCCGGCTGACGCGGGGCCTGCGTGTCTCGTCCGGCTCTGGAGGTTGCGGATATCTTCCGCGACCATGGTCCGGCATGGCGTCAGGCCCATGCCGGCCATGTCAGCTTCAACCAGTTGAAGGTGATGTCGGCGATCGAGAGCTGCCGCACGGCAGCGCTCGGCGGCCATGTCGCGCGCTGCGAGGACTGCGCCTACACGTCCATCGCCTACAACTCCTGCCGCAACCGGCACTGCCCGAAGTGCCAGGGCGCCGCGGCGAAGCAGTGGCTCGCCGATCGCCGAGCCGAGTTGCTGCCGGTGCCGTATTATCACGTCGTGTTCACACTGCCGGCTCGGATCGCCGACATCGCCTACCACAACAGGACCGCCATCTACGATCTGCTGTTCAAGGTCTCGGCCGAGACGATGCTGACGGTCGCCGCCGACCCGAAGCATCTCGGCGCCAGGATCGGCATCACGTCCGTGCTGCACACCTGGGGCTCGGCCATGACCCACCACCCGCATGTGCACATGATCGTGCCGGGCGGCGGCATCTCGCCCGACGGCCAGCGCTGGGTGTCCTGCCGGCCGGGCTTCTTCCTGCCGGTGCGCGTGCTCTCACGCCTGTTCCGGCGGCTATTCCTGGAGCGCCTCGCCGCCCTCCACCAGGCCGGGCGCCTGAGCTTCTTCGGCAACGACGCCCATCTCGCCGGAGCACGATCATTCGCCGCATGGCTTGCAGCGTCGCGCAAGACGGAATGGGTCGTCTATGCCAAGCGTCCGTTCGGCGGCCCTGAAGCCGTGCTCGCCTATCTGTCGCGCTATACCCACCGCGTCGCCATCGCCAACAGACGCCTGATCGCCTTCGACCAGCACGGCGTCACCTTCAGGTGGAAGGACTACCGCGTCGAGGGCCGCGACCGTCAAAAGCGGATGACGCTCGCGACAGACGAGTTCATCCGCCGCTTCCTCATCCACGTGCTGCCAAAGGGCTTCCACCGCATCCGCCACTACGGGCTGCTTGCGCGGGGAACCTGCGCCGACAACGTCGCACGCGCGCGCGAGCTGCTCGCTGTCAAGGATCGCGAGGATGAGCCGACCGAGACCACCGTCGACACGGCCAAGCCGCGCTGTCCATGCTGTGGCGGCCGCATGATCGTCATCGAGGTCTTTGAGCGAGGCGCAACGCCGCGTCACCGATCGACCGCACCAACCAGCGCCATCAGGATCGACACGTCGTGACCGCGCAACCGCCATTCTGCAAAGTTGCTCGCAGTGCCCGCCGCTCATCGATCGGCCACGGCGGAGCGCACGCAGGCTTTCCTCTTTCGTCGCCGATCGGCCGACATTTGATTGCGTTCGACGCAGCCTACCGCTCATTCATCGGCCGCGTCGCCGTCGCGCAGCTCGCTGCACCGGCTCAAACCAAATCGGCCAGCTCGCCTGCAGCGCTCAAATCCCCATAGAGCCCGCCGCACCGGTCCTGCCCACCATGCGCGGTTTCCTCCCTTGGAGGCTTTCGGACGCCGGCCGCCCGAATATGCCGCGCCGTCAATCATGCGGCCGGCATCCGAAACCCTTCACA
>NZ_JAUHHY010000033.1:0-2744 GCF_032377435.1 Bradyrhizobium sp. SZCCHNS3002 | reverse complement strand
CGCGCCAGGTTCTCCAAAGACGACGCCATGCCGAGCTCGTGGTCCGTGCGGCCGATTCCGATCGGCACGTTTTCGGCAAGGATCGAGACGAGCGTACCGTCCGCCGCCGGCGCAAGCGACCAGGTCATGGTCATCGTGCCCGCGAACTCCGGCCGGTCGGAGACAAAATCGATCGCCTGCACGATCCGCTTTCCCGGCACGAGCTGCAGGAAACGACCCCGGACGACGTCCTGGTGCGAGGAGGATTTGCCCGGAGCGGCAGCAAAGGTCAAAACAAGCTCGAAGCTGCCGCCTTCACGCACATCGAACTGCCTGATCTCGCCTCTTGCCCCCTCGGGCGGAAGCCAGCGTACCAAGCTCTCCGGCTTGATGAAGGCCTCATAGATCGCATCCTCGCTTGCCCTGATGCATCTGGAGACGCTGTGCCTCCGGTCGATCTGCGAAGCGCCATTCATGAGTTTGCTCCGGGGCTAAGGGCTGAGCTCAAAGGACGAATGAGTACGGCTGCGGCCGACATCGGAGCATGCTTGGTCAAACGTGGCATATCTGCCGGAACTCGATTTGACTGGCGAGCAAGAGCAATATGGGCGCTCAAAAACACGTCCCGCGGCGCCGCGCGCCCGAGTTATAAACGAAGCCCTCGGGGAGAGGGCGCAGGGAATGCCGCATAGGCGTTAAGTTTATGCTTGAGTGTTGGAATCCGCCGTGATTCGAACAGGGGATGGCAGACGAATCGCTCCTGAACGAGGACTGGACGAGAGTGGTTGCGCAGCTGGGCGGGGCTGCGCAGCTCGAGAAAACTGCGCGCCAGACGAAGGCCTTCGCGCGTCGGCGGCAGATTCCAGATGCGGTGACGTTACTTCGGCTGATGCTGGCCTATTGTTTGGGTGAAAGAGGGCTGAGATCGACAGCCGCATGGGCGGCTTCTGTTGGCCTTGCCGACCTCACCAGCGTGGCGTTGTTCTATCGGCTGCGTCAATGTGGTGATTGGTTTGCGGTGCTGGTGGAGGGCTTGCTCGCTGCGGCAGCTCCGAAGGCGAGCCAAGGCCGCCTGATCCGCATCATCGATGCGACGACAGTGCCTCAGGCGGGACCGGCTGCGCGCAAGAACAGTGAGCTTTGGCGCGTTCATAGCGCATTTGATCTGCCCTATGAGCGCTTTGGTCACTTCGAGCTGACAGATCAGCAAGAGGGCGAAACGTTTGACCGGATACCAGTGGTCAAGAACGAGATCCGCATTGCTGACCGCGCTTATCTGCAACCTGACCGCATTGCGGCCGTCCGCGAAGCCGGGGCCGACGTTTTGATCCGAGCGGGCTGGAAGAACGCACGTTGGCTTGACGCCAAAGGCCTTCCGTTCGATCTGATGGCCCAATTGCGTGCCGCGAAGGCGCGCGGACTGGTCGATCGGGAGATTTGGATCAAGCGCAAGGGCGGCGCGCCTCTGGCTATGCGTCTGGTCGCAATCAAGAAGCCCACCGGTGCGGCTGCTGCTTCTCGGCGTAAAGCCCGGCAAGACGCAAAAGATGAAAACCGCATCATCTCCAAAGAAACTTTGGAGGCTGCGGATTGGGTCATTCTGATCACGTCGCTCGCGCGGGACGAGTTCTCCACCAAAGATGTGCTTGCGCTCTATCGATTGCGATGGCGGATCGAGCTTGGGTTCAAGCGACTGAAGAGTCTGATTGGCCTCAAGACGCCGCCAGGAACCGATCCGCGCTCTGCCAAGCCCTACCTGCTGGCCCACCTCCTGATCATCCTGTTGCTCGAGCCGCTTGCCAGCGACTTCGAGGACTCTCCCCACTGGACGCAGGCCGCTTAACGACGCCTGGCGCTTGGCGGGTCCTGCAGCAGCTCGTTGCATCCTTGCTGCAAGCAATCATTCCACAACCAACCATCCGTTGCTTGCGCCGCAGAAAACGCGCGTTGGGGCGCCACCTTCGCGAGCCTCCTCGAAAACGCAAGTATCAATCGATGCTCGCGCTACCTTAACGCCTATGCGGCCTTCCCTGCACCCTCTCGCATGCGAGCAGGGTGAACCTCCTGATCAACTCGGGCGCACGGCGCCGCGAGAGGGGTCTTGCTCGCCCATCAACAGGAACTTCCGGTATTGGGAACATTTATGGTGCCCGGACGTAAGAGCCTCGGAGGTGCCACATGGACGAAACAAGATTCGCCCAGTTGCTCGGCCAGGCCGCGATCAGCGTCTGGGGCGACATGCCGCGGGACATTCAGGAAGCGCTGTTCGAGACCGCGATGCGCGATCGCAACGAACTGCGCCATGATCTGGCGAGACTGCTGCACGAACGCCACCCGCGCACCGAACATCCGCCGCGGCCGGTGTGACCGCGCGACCGATACCGCGACAGCGGCCATCAGCCTAATCGTGGTGGTTCTCGGGCCTGTACTGCGCCTGCTCGTCGTAGCCATGGCGGCTGCTATAAAATACCAGCGCCATCAGTCCGATGCCCACGATCAACGAGAACACGACACCGAGCGTGAGCGCGATCCAGCCCTGGGTCGGCATCGGCTCACCCGGCGTCGTCAGCCCGAGATAGGCGAAGGCCACCGCACCGGCCAGAATGACCAACATTGCCGCGATGGCTGCAATCGATCCTGCTCGCATGAGGCCGCGCTCCTTCGAGCAAGAACGGACCGCGGCCGCAATCGTTCCCGCCGGGCTATTCCCGCAACCGCGTCGGCGCTCCCCACGAGATCGTCGCCACAGCAGAACTCACTGTCTT
>NZ_JAUHHY010000032.1:0-4726 GCF_032377435.1 Bradyrhizobium sp. SZCCHNS3002 | reverse complement strand
AGATGAAACGCCTGACCGCCGATTTCAATCGCGACTGGCCCGACGTGACCCGGACGCGCGAGAGCTTCGTGCTGGCGGAAAGATTTCCAATTGGTTCTTGACTTGGGTGCTTGCTCATCGAGCTGCGGCAGCCATCAATTAGCGAGTGGTCGCCAAAGGCTCGCAATTGTAAGTAATCGACAATGCGCACTCAGACAATAGCCCAGCCTTGTGAGGCCGGTGCTGGATACGGAAATGATGGTCTCACGTGGTCGAGTCCAGCCAGCGAAATATTAAACCCATCTATATCTCCCTCAGGATAGCTTCAATTTCGGGTATCAAGTTTCGCCCGGGGCAGTCGGTAGGGGCATGAAGTTTGTGGATAGTGACGCTGGACGTTGGAAGATTCCAACGAACTAAGAGCCACTTCAAAAGGCCCCGCAATGCCTCTCTTTGCTCTGGGCGTACCGCTTCACGTTCGAAGTCACCCTCGACAGCAATCTGAATGTACCCTCTAGGATCGTAGCCCGTATTAGTGTCACCGGCGAACCTTACATCCCGTCCCTCAGCGATTGAGCCCCTTGCGTCGATATAGAAATGATAAGGTACATCGGGCCAGGATGGTTTTGACTTTGATGGTGAGACTCGACCCGGCGACTGCGAGAATGCCTGCAAGCCGCGCATCTTCGCTTCGATGCTCGTCGAGATGTTACTGCGAACGCCCGTGTGATGTATAATAATACCAATGACAGTCTGGGCTGTCATTCCACCATTTGCCGATTTCGCTCGCCATTGTTCGCGCGAGATGATCTCCGGCTGCGCGCCCTGAGCTTCTGGGGTTCGGTCAGCAGAGGACCGCTCGGTACTGGTCGCGCTGCAATTCGAAAGGGTTGCAGCGAGCGCGAGTAACAAAACAAGCTGCTTCCCCATAGCCATTCCTTCGGGTCTGAAGTTCGAATGGAGCGTATTCGGGTGTTATTAGGAATACCTAGACGATGGTCAGGGCGGCCCAAGCCGGCCGATCGGCACCCAAGTTAGGCGCGATTCAGCAGCTATTTTTAAAGTACGCTGTTGGATATCCGCGCTGCTTGTATCCTTGTGCGGTGCTCTGGGCTGTGTCCCTATTCAGCGGGCCGACTCCAACACAGTACCAGCCGGCGCGGAAGTTGGGATAGTAATTACGAGCATTTGTGTCGATGAGTTGTGCTTGAAGCGCACCGCTGACTCCACGGGCGACACTTAGATCTTCGGAGCAATATGCTATCGCGTAGTAACCGCACCTGCGGCCTCCTTCCGAGGGCGGGCTCGGCTGCGCAGGGCTGGGTGCTAAAGCGGCGTTGGGCGCCTGAAGCGCAGCGGGTGCTATAGCCGTTGCAGGTCGAGCACTCGAGTTGGCCCTCTCATTTTCAGAGTCGGCCCTTTCCAAGACGGCATTTGCGAAGCAAGGGCTTGAGCCACTCTTCAACTCCCATACCATCTTGGCTTGAGCATTCGTAGTAAGAATGAGGTAGTAACAGGTAAACCCAGCGCCAGAGATCTGATAGTTTGATCCGCTTTCGCCCCTTGAACTCGTGATGGAGGCCTGACCGAGATTGGGTAAGCTAGCTTCGCGTGTCTGCCCGATCTTGTTGAAGACGATGTGCGGTCCAGGCGGACTGATCGAAACCCACACGCCGTCGAACATTTGCAAGGCATCGTCGGCGAGCGCACTTGCCGAGAAAGCCAATGATACGCTGGTCACTCCGGCAACGAGAAAGACGCGAACGCGCATCGCTCACTGCTCCGCGCTAGGGAGGATCTTTCTTGAAATGCGCAGACGGGAAACACACCGATGAGCCACCTTTGAGCTCCCAGGTCATCTCGCTATTGTTGATCTTGCCGACGAAGTATTGACACGAAAAGCCCTCGCCGGAGACCAGGAAGTTCGACCCGTTCTCGCCGTTTGATACCCGGATGGCCGCCTGTCCTAAGACAGGGAGGCTGGCTTCACGAGAGTTGAGGCCCACCTTGTTGAAGATGAAGTGCGGACCGGGCGGATTGACCGAAACCCAAACGCCGTTGAAAATGTCCAGCGCGTCCGCCCGAGCGTTAGCGGTTGCAAAAACAAGAAAGCACCCGAGAGCGACCAAAAAACAGCGCATTGCGCTTCCCCTTCAGGTTAATATACTAAGCTCAAAAAGCCGTATGCGCGGCATTGCCAAGGCTACAACCACTGCATTAGGATTTCCAGTGTTTTGACGAGGCCCAGACTGAGCATGGAATAAGGGCAGAGGGGGATAGTATGTTGATAGTTAGGGTATGGAAGATTGATTTCTTTTCGAAGCTTCTGGTGGCCGGCCTCTGGGCAGCCTTTTTCCTGCCTCAAGCCCAAGCGCAAACCCAAGGGCTTCTCGATGGTCGGTTGCTCGGCAACTGGCTCAAGAGTGGATCCGGAGACAATATTCGCTTTCTGTCAAATGGTGATTTGAACATTTCGTTTTCGGGGGCGGCAACCGTTTTCAACGGAGTCGGATCGGTCGAGAGGTGTGCCGATGGCGGTGCGAATATTTGCCTGGTCGGGCCGCGTTTTAGGTGCGCCTACCGGTATGCTTTTGCCGGTGAAGGACTAAATCTCTCATTCCGTACGGGTGGGCCGGACGTGGCCTGTAGAGCCGCGGCAGGCGATTACCGGCGGGTGGAGCCCTGAGCGACTGGGGCTACTTCCGATCTGAATTGTGCTCATCGAGCAGATCCGATGGGGCTTTTGATCCATTGGTCCCGCAAAACCGTCCGCTGACGGTTTGAGTGATGGCTTGAGCTATTTGCGCCTGAATTGTCTCCGTTTGAAGATTGATTTCGTCCGCTCGGTTGACGATCACGCCCGCCTCAAGGAGCAGAGCCGGATAGGGAGCGTCCTTCAGCACGGCTAACCGATCATTCAGATAGATCCCGCGCTGCCGATCAATGAGTTTTCGCCCTTCACCGGGAATCTTCATCGCATGGTGCAGCGAAGGCCGCAGTCCTTGCCTGATCAGTTCATCTGCCAAAAGCTGGGCAGCCGCTAAGCTCTCGGCAAACTTAGGAGTGAGCTCAGACAGGAAGATCGAAAAGCCGGAAAATTCGTCGCTGTAGTGGTTTGCTCGTCCGGCGAAGCTCCATTGATGGATAAACAACGGCTGAACTGAATCGTGATGAAGGGAGATAAATAGAGTTGGAGAATAGCGTTTAGCCTGGACGACTCGGTTGAGGAGCTGTTCTTGGCCTATGCCATGTACGACCAGCACGCTCACAAGGTACCCCGACCTTGTAAGTTCTAATGAAACCCTGCGAGCGAGGCTGAGGTTGAACTCAAACTCCGGCACGCCGCGCGCGCTAGTCGCTCCGGGTTGCTCAGGCGTGTGGCCGACGTCCAGCATCACCTTCACGATCGATGTGCAGTGCGGCACGGACACCGACTGTGGTGCTGCGGTGGGTATCAGGGCGATACTGCTAAGGCTGCTCGTGAGAAGCACAGTACGAAGGCAATACAATGCTCGCATGGAGGCCCTGGTCCAAAGCACCGCTTCTAATGCATTTGTCGATGGAGACCGATCCGATCCATCATACGGTTGAGTTCGAAGGAATTGTTAGCAGCCGTCACCACTGCGAAGCCGAGATAAGCAGGCTTTCAACTGGGAAATCCGCCTCGAATAGGCGCTCGCCAAGCAAGTTATATTCGTACCACAGGCATTTCGATCGTTGGACAACCAACTCTTCTCGGTTGCAGCCAATCTTGAAGAGCTTGCCGCGTCACCGTTGCTGCGAGCGTAAGCCTGAGCCGATGTATACAAAGCATCGAGATTTTGATCGAGCTGAGCTAGGCCGTCGTCTGAACAGACAGTTCTTTCCGCCTCATTCAATCGAGCGGAGCAGGAGAAGCTCGGAGAGACGGAGGGGCGAGGCGGTGGCGGAGGCGGCGGTAACGGGGCCGGCGCCGGTACTGGTACCGGGCTATCGGCTTGCTCGAAAGCAGCTGACTTGAAACAGACGTCCCCACCGCTCTTCAGCTCCCAGACCATTCTTGTCCGCTGGTTGGTGGTGAGTATCAGGTAAAAGCAGGTGAATCCTGGGCCCGAGATTCGGAAATTTGATCCGTCTTCTCCATTGGATGGACCTATCGTGGCTTGGCCAAGTATCGGCAAACTAGCCTCTCTTTGACCCAGGCTAATCATATTAAACACGACGTGCGGTCCTGGCGGATTTACTGCCACCCACACACCGTTGAAAATCTGCGTTGGGTCGCCCTGCGCCTGAGCGCCGACGGCTGAGGCCAGGAAGCTCAACGATACCAAGGTAATGGAACGACAAAACACTGTTTGCTCTGAACGTTTCTTCAATTCGGGCACTCAGTCTAATCCGCTCGCCAGCGGCTGATCAAGCTATACTCGACTGGACCGCGTCCGCTCCTCCCGAGGCCGGATCACTATCGCTGCACCATGTCCGATCCTCAAGTGTTGGTCGTCCGAACGCGTAGTTCCCCGCCTATTCAAGGGCTGCCGCGCGAGCGTCGTCCTGAATCGTAGTCGACAACATTGAACATCGGAGCTTCTGAACCTGGCTATGGCATTGAGGTGTATGGTCGTCGCAAGCGTCGCACTCGTCGCAAACCCATCGGCCGCTGCGCCGCCATCAGCCGCGCCGCTCGACGATGGCGCCGCGGTGGAGCGTGCGATCGGCGGCGCGAGATGAAACGCCTGACCGCCGATTTCAATCGCGACTGGCCCGACGT
>NZ_JAUHHY010000031.1:0-14963 GCF_032377435.1 Bradyrhizobium sp. SZCCHNS3002 | reverse complement strand
CGCCGCGACCGGTCCGCCAGCGTCGTATCGCCGGCGTCAGACCGCTCGATCCATTTGTAGCCGGTCTGGGGGCTGATTCCGAACCGCCGACACAGCTGCCGCCGGTTGGCTCCCTCCTGCATGGTGATGCGGCCGTCGGCCTGGAGGTGGCCGAGAATCTTGCGGTCAATGGCGTCGAGTTCTGGCATTGGAATCAAGTCGCTGAAAATGAGTTCAGGTTGATAAAATATCCCAATAGAGCCGCTCTGTGCGCGAAAAATTGAGAATTCTGGCCGTGGCAAGAGGATTAAAGTCCACGAATCCAGCAATACCCGGGGAGCAGCGCCATGGCCACGCCATCCGCATCGTCAGATCGTCTCGACATCCTGAACGCGCTGACCCGCAAGGCGCTGTGGCTGTCGTCCTGGACCATCCACCACGCCAACCATATCCGGCCCAACACCGACGGCCTCAAGGTCGGCGGCCACCAGGCCTCGTCCGCCTCGCTCGCGACCATCCTGTCGGCGCTGTATTTCTCGGTGCTGCGCCCGGAGGACCGCGTTGCGGTGAAGCCGCATGCGAGCCCGGTGTTTCACGCCATCCAGTATCTGTTCGGCCGGCAGACGCGCGAGAAGCTGGAGAATTTCCGCGGCTTCAAGGGCGCGCAATCCTACCCGTCGCGCACCAAGGACGTCGACGATGTCGACTTCTCCACCGGATCGGTCGGCCTCGGCGTCGCGCAGACGCTGTTCTCCTCGCTGGTGCAGGACTACGTGCACGCGCATGGCTGGACAAAGGATCGCCGCGAGGGCCGCATGATTGCGCTGGTCGGCGATGCCGAGATGGACGAGGGCAACATCTTCGAGGCGCTGGCCGAGGGCTGGAAGCACGGCCTGCGCAACACCTGGTGGATCGTCGACTACAACCGCCAGAGCCTCGATGCCGTGGTGCGCGAAGGCCTGTGGGAGAAGTTCGAGACCATGTTCCGCAATTTCGGCTGGGACGTGGTGATCGTGAAATACGGCCGGCTGATGCGCGAGGCCTTTGCCGAGCCCGGCGGCGAGGCGCTCAGGCGCTGGATCGACAATTGCCCGAACGCGCTCTACGCGGCGCTGTGCTTCCAGGGTGGGGCTGCCTTCCGCAAGCACATCCAGGACGAGATCGGCGACCAGGGCGATGTCACGCGGCTGCTCGACAAGCGCAATGACGACGAGCTGCTGGCGCTGATGTCCAATCTCGGCGGCCATGACATGGCGAGCATGCTGGAGGCGTTCGAGTCCATCGATCACGACCGCCCGGTGTGTTTCATCGCCTACACCATCAAGGGTGTCGGCCTGCCGTTCCAGGGCCACAAGGACAACCATGCCGGGCTGATGACGGTGGCGCAGATGGAGAAATGGCGCGCGCAGCAGAACATCCGTCCGGGCCATGAATGGGACAAGTTCGAGGGACTGACGCAGGATGCTTCGACGCTGGAGTCGTTCCTCGCCTCGGTGCCGTTCAACCGCGATGGCCGCCGGCTCGATGACGCCGTGTTCGACGTGCCCAGGCTGACCTTCACCGCCGCGGCCCAGATGTCGACGCAGCAGGGCTTTGGCCTGATCCTCAACGATCTCGCCCGCGGCGACACCGCAATGGCCTCGCGCATCGTGACGTCGTCGCCCGATGTCACCGTCTCGACCAATCTCGGTGCCTGGGTCAACCGCCGTGGCCTGTTCGCGCGTGCCGAGAAGGCCGATTTGTTCCGCAGTGAGAAGATCCCCTCGACCTTCAATTGGGCGGCCTCGCCGAAGGGCCAGCATATTGAGCTCGGCATCGCCGAGATGAACCTGTTCATCATGGCCTCCGCGCTCGGCCTGTCGCACGCCATCAACGGCGCGCGGCTGCTGCCGGTGGTCACCTTGTACGATCCCTTCATCGAGCGCGGCCTCGATGCGCTGAACTACGCCTGCTATCAGGATGCGCGTTTCATGGTCGTCGCGACGCCGTCGGGCGTCACCCTGGCGCCGGAAGGCGGCGCGCATCAGTCGATCGCGACGCCCTTGATCGGCATGGCGCAGGATGGGCTGTCCTCGTTCGAGCCGGCCTTCGTCGACGAGCTCGCCGCGATCATGAAGTGGGGCTTTACCCACATGCAAGCCGCGGCAGGCGAGGGCGGCTCGCTCTATCTGCGGCTGTCGACGCGCACCATCGATCAGCCGCAGCGGATCATGACGCCCGAGCTGGAGTCCGACATCGCCGCGGGCGCCTATTGGCTGCGCAAGCCGGGCCCGAATGCGGAGGTGATCGTCGCCTATACCGGCGCGGTCGCGCCGGAGGCGATCGAGGCCACGGGCCTGATCGGCGAGTCCCGCCGCGACGTCGGCCTGCTCGCGATCACGTCGGCCGACCGGCTGCATGCCGGATGGACGGCGGCGCGCAGCCTGCGCCGGCATCGCCGCGGCGGGCAGCATCTCAGCCACATCGAGCAGTTGCTGGCGCCGCTGCCGCGCGATTGCGGCATCGTCACCGTGATCGACGGCCATCCGGCGACGCTCGGCTGGCTCGGCTCGGTGCGCGGCCATCGCGTCGAGGCGCTGGGTGTGGAGAAATTCGGCCAGACCGGCACGATCGACGACCTTTATCGCCACAACGGCATGGACGCGAACGCGATCATCGACGCCTCCGAGAGCCTCACCGGCGCCCCGGTGAGGCATCGCAAGATGGCGGTGTGAGAGGGGGCGGAAACAAGGACGCCGCCTCGCTCACCTGGGGTGAAGGAGACGGCGTCGCAACTTGGATCAAATGTCTACGTGCTAAAAGGCCAAGCAATAAGAACAGGCGAAAATATCGGTTCTGAAATCGTGTCCGGCGTCCTTTCGAGATGCCGGGATGTCTATGACGGGGAGATTAGCCACGGCGATCCAACGGCGATGTGAAGCAGTTCACATCTTGGAAATGAATCTTCGGCGACGGGAATTCTGCCATCCGGAATGATGGCCGGTTAGCGGCGAAAGAGGGAGCCACGCTTGTTGCGATGCAAAATGGAGCGGCGACGAAACGCAGGCGCGTCGGCTTGCGCCGGTCGCGGGCTTGCTCCTATATCCGCGGGACGCAACCCCGGTCCCCGCATGTGGCGGGTTCATCCCGCGGATCGCGCGTGCCAGGATGCCGGCCCGCGCGCTGCCGCCCCTCCATATGCTTCCACGTGAAGAGGTTTTCCGATGGTCAATCGCCTGCAATTCTACATCGACGGCGCCTGGGTCGATCCGGTCGTCAAGAAGTCCACCCCGGTCATCAATCCGGCGACCGAGGAGGCGATGTATGAGGTTGCGCTGGGCTCCAAGGCCGATGTCGACAAGGCCGTCGCCGCCGCCAAGCGCGCCTTCGATACCTTTTCGCAGACCTCGCGCGAGGAGCGCGTCGCGCTGCTCGAAAAGATCATCGCGATCTACAAGGGCCGCATGAAGGAGATCGGCGCCGCCGTCTCCGACGAGATGGGCGCGCCGCTGCCGATGGCGGAGAAGCTGCAGGCCGGCGCCGGCCTCGGCCATCTGATGTCGACGCTCGACGTGCTTAAGAAATACGAGTTCGAGGAGACGCTTCCGGCGTCCGTGGTCGTGCGCGAGCCGGTGGGCGTGGTGGGCATGATCACGCCCTGGAACTGGCCGCTCAATCAGATCGCCTGCAAGGTCGCGCCGGCGCTGGCCGCGGGCTGCACCATGATCCTGAAGCCGTCGGAATTCACTCCGACCTCGGCGCTGATCTTCGCCGAGATCCTGCATGAAGCCGGCGTGCCGAAGGGCGTGTTCAACCTCATCAACGGCCTCGGGCCGGAGGTCGGCGCCGCCATGAGCGAACATCCGGACATCGACATGATCTCGTTCACCGGCTCGACCCGCGCCGGCATCGACGTCGCCAAGCGCGCAGCGCCGACGGTGAAGCGCGTCAGCCAGGAGCTCGGCGGCAAGTCGCCGAACGTGATCCTGGAGGGGGCGGACCTCACCAAGGCGGTGACCGGCGGCGTCATGCACATGTTCAACAACTCGGGCCAGTCCTGCAACGCGCCGTCGCGCATGATCGTGCCGGCCGCGCGAATGAAGGAAGTGGCCGCGATCGCCAAGGGCGTCGCCGACAAGACCAAGGCCGGCGATCCCCGCGGCGAGGGCACCACGATCGGCCCGGTCGTCAATCGCGGCCAGTGGGACAAGATCCAGGCCCTCATCAACAAGGGTATCGAGGAGGGCGCGACGCTCGTGGCTGGCGGTCCGGGCCTGCCCGAGGGCGTCAACAAGGGCTTCTACGTCCGTCCGACCATCTTCGCCGACGTCAAGCCTGACATGACGATCTCGCGCGAGGAGATTTTCGGGCCGGTGCTCGTCATCATCGGTGCGCAGGACGAGTCCGAGGCCGTCAAGATCGCCAACGACACGCCCTATGGTCTGGCCGGCTACGTCTCGGCTCCGACGATCGAGAAGGCCCGCGAGGTCGGCCGCAAGATCCGCGCCGGCAACGTCAATTTGCAGGGCGTGCCGAACGACCGCACCGCGCCGTTCGGCGGCTACAAGCAGTCCGGCAACGGCCGCGAATGGGGCAAGTTCGGTCTCGAGGAGTATCTCGAGGTCAAGGCGGTCGCGGGCTACAACGCGGCCTGATCGGTGAGGATGCGTAGGGTGGGCAAAGCGCAGCGTGCCCACCGTTCGCGCCGACAACGAAGCAGGTGGGCACGGCGCTCCGCGCCTTTGCCCACCCTACGGGACCGGATGTCAGCCCCCCAGCGCGCCCTGCGTGTTCACGTAGAGTGCGTAGATCGACTGGCTGGCAGCCATGAACAGGCGGTTGCGCTTAAGGCCGCCGAAGCAGACGTTGGCGCAGCGCTCGGGCAAAGCGATGCGGCCGATCGGCGCGCCATCCGGCGCGAACACCATGACGCCATCGAGCTCGGGCGAGCCCATGCCCCAGCCGCACCAGAGATTGCCGTCGACGTCGCAGCGCATGCCGTCCGGCGTGCCTGGGCCGGCATCGATGTGGACGCGCTTGTTGGCGAGCTTGCTGCCATCGGCGGAGACGTCATAGGCGAGGATCTTGCGCGTCGGCACGCCGCGGGATTCGACGATGTAGAGGATGGATTCGTCGGGCGAGAAGCACAGCCCGTTCGGCCCCAGCACGCCTTCGGCGACGATGGTCGCTTGGCCGGTGGCAGCGTCGATCCGGTACACGTGGGTGTCGATCTCCGGCTCGGCCTTGTAGCCCTCGTAATTGCCGAGCAGGCCGAAGGTCGGATCGGTGAACCAGATCGAGCCGTCGGACTTCACCACGACGTCGTTCGGCGAGTTCAGCCGCTTGCCGTTGAAGGAATCCATCAGCACGGTGATCGAGCCGTCGTATTCGGTGCGCGTGACGCGGCGGCCGCCATGCTCGCAGGTGACGAGCCGTCCCTGTCGGTCACGGGTGTTGCCGTTGGCGAAATTGGAGGGCTTGCGGAAGATCGAGACCGCGCCGGTCTCCTCCTCCCATTTGAGGATGCGCTGGTTGGGAATATCGCTGCAGAGGAGATAGCGCCCGTCGCCAAACCACACCGGCCCCTCTGCCCAGCGCAGCCCGGTGGCGAGCCGCTCGACCGCGGAGAGCTTGAGCCAGTATTTCTCGAAGCGCGGATCCAGCGCCTGGATCGCCGGATCGGGATAGAAGGTGGCAGGGCGAAAGCCCTGCGCGTGAGCGTTTCCGTCGGACATTTGGCCGGTCCTGTTATTGCGCCGTTACGATCTCTGCTATCATCGCCGAGCAATGACCGCAAACCTGCGGGCCGAACAAGAGGGATGAAATGCCACGTATCTTGATGACCGGAGCGAGCGGTGGGATCGGCACTTCCTTGCGGAAGCTGCTGCCGCCGATCTATCCGGACCTTCTGCTCAGCGACCTCAGACCGCCGGCGGATCTGTCCAGCCAGGAGACGTTCAAGGCGGCCGATCTTGCCGACCTGTCCCAGGTCGAGGCGCTGTGCGAGGGCGTCGACGGCATCATCCATTTCGGCGGCTACTCGGTCGAAGGACCGTGGAGCGACATCCTGCAGGCCAACATCATCGGCGGCTACAACCTGTTCGAGGCCGCCCGCCGCAAGGGTGTGAAGCGCGTGGTGTTCGCGTCGTCGAACCACGCGGTCGGCTTCTATCCGCGCCATCGCAAGATCGACAACGACGTGCAGCCGCGCCCCGACGGCCGCTACGGCGTCAGCAAGGTGTTCGGCGAGGCGCTCGGGTCTCTGTATGCCGACAAGCACGGGCTGAAGGTCACGTGCCTCCGCATCGGCAATTTCGGCGACAAGCCGCTCGACAAGCGCCGTCTGTCGATCTGGCTGAAGCCGGAGGATCTCGTGCAGCTCTGCCGCATCGGCCTGGAGCATCCGGACATCCACTTCGAGGTGCTGTACGGCGCCTCGCTCAATGAACGCGCCTGGTGGGACAACCAGCGCGCCTATGATCTCGGCTACCGCCCGACTGGCCGCGCCGAGGATTTCCGCGAGCACGCCATGGCCGAGCAGGCCAAGCTGCCGGCCGATCCGATTGGGGACTATTTCCAGGGCGGCGCGTTCTGCACCACGGAGTTCGATGGCGACACCAGCCGGATCATCGATTGGGGGTGATCCAAGGTCGGCATTCCGGGGCGCGTCCGCAGGACGCGAACCCGGAATCTCGACATGAGAGTTTAAACCACTTCTGGATTCCGGGTTCGCGCTTCGCGCGCCCCGGAATAACGAGACAGAGCAACGAAAGAAAAGAAGACCATGACCGACGGCCTGCGCAAGGGACTGACCGCTTACGGCGATGCTGGATTCTCGCTGTTCCTGCGCAAGGCCTTCATCAAGGCGGCCGGCTATTCCGATGACGCGCTCGATCGTCCGATCGTCGGCATCACCAACACCTACAGCGACTACAATCCCTGCCATGGCAACGTGCCGCAGATTTTGGAAGCGGTGAAGCGCGGCGTCATGCTGTCCGGCGCGATGCCGTTCGTGTTTCCGACCATCTCGATCGCCGAGAGTTTTGCGCATCCGACCTCGATGTATCTGCGCAACCTGATGGCGATGGAGACCGAGGAGATGATCCGCGCGCAGCCGATGGACGCCGTTGTCGTCATCGGCGGTTGCGACAAGACCTTGCCGGCGCAGATCATGGCCGCGGTGTCCGCCGATCTGCCGACCGTGGTCATTCCGGTCGGACCGATGGTGGTCGGGCATCACAAGGGCGAGGTGCTCGGCGCCTGCACCGATTGCCGACGTCTCTGGGCGAAGTATCGCGCCGGTGAGATGGACGGCAGCGAGATCGATGCGGTCAACGGCCGGCTCGCGCCTTCGGTCGGCACCTGCATGGTGATGGGCACGGCCTCGACCATGGCCTGCATCACCGAGGCGCTCGGCCTGTCCCTGCCGATGAGCGCGACCATCCCCGCGCCGCACGCCGAGCGTTTCCGCTCGGCCGAGGCCAGCGGCCGGGTCGCGGCGGAAATGGCCAAGACGAAGGGGCCGAGGCCGAGCGAGTTGCTGACGCCGGCGGCCTTCAAGAACGCCCAGGTGGTGCTGCAGGCGATCGGCGGCTCGACCAACGGGCTCGTGCATCTCACCGCCATCGCCGGCCGGACGCCGCACAGGATCGACCTCGATGCGTTCGACTGCATCGGGCGCGAGGTGCCGGTGCTGGTCGACCTCAAGCCGTCCGGCGATCACTACATGGAGCATTTCCACCACGCCGGTGGCGTGCCGAAGCTGATGAAGCAGCTCGGCGATCTCATCGACCTCGATTGCCGCTCGATCACCGGCCAGTCGCTGCGCGACATCGTCGCTGCGGCGGAGGATGTTCCCGGGCAGGACGTGATCCGCGCGCGCGATGACGCGATCAAGCCGGAAGGCGGCCTTGCCGTGCTGCGCGGCAATCTGGCGCCGCGCGGCGCAGTCATCAAGCATTCGGCGGCGAGCCCGAAGCTGCTGCAACATACCGGGCGCGCCGTCGTGTTCGAGTCGGTGGAGGACATGACCCTGCGGATCGATGATCCCGCTCTCGATGTTTCGGCCGACGACGTCCTGGTGTTGCGCAATGCCGGACCCAAGGGCGCGCCAGGCATGCCGGAGGCGGGGTACCTGCCGATTCCGAAGAAGCTCGCGCGCGGCGGCACCAAGGACATGGTGCGCATCTCCGATGCGCGCATGAGCGGCACCGCGTTCGGCACCATCGTCCTTCACATCACGCCGGAGTCCGCCGTCGGCGGTCCGCTGGCGCTGGTGCGGAGCGGCGACATGATCCGGCTCGATGTCGAAAAGCGCAGCATCGACCTGCTGGTCGACGACGCCGAGTTGGACCGGCGTCGCGCTGCGCTGAAGCAAGCCGCAACGCCCGAAGGGGCCGAGCGCGGCTATGCGCATCTCTTCCATGCAACGATCCTGCAGGCCGACGACGGCTGCGATTTCGATTTCATGCGCCGGAAAGGGAAGAGTTGAGCGCAGTCCTACTTTCCCTTGCTGGTGAACCGCTTCACGGCGGCGCGGAATTCGTCGGTGTGCATGCAATTGATGATTGCATCCCGCTCGGCCGCCAGCTGGTCCTCGACCGAGCTGGTCAGTGCGCGATGGATCAGCGCCTTGGTCGCAGCGATCCCCGCCGGCATGTTCTGCGCCAGTCGCTGCGCCAGCGCTTCGGTGGCTGCAGCGAGCCCGGGGGCGGGGACGACTTTCGCGACCAAGCCCCATTCATGGGCCTGCGCGGCCGTGAAGCTGTCCTCCGCCAGGAAGATCTGCAACGCCCGCCTGATGCCCACAGTGGCGACCATGCCAACTGTACCGCCGCCGTCGGGCGACACGCCGAGCTTGGCATAGGCCGGCGTGAAGCGCGCGTCCTCAGCGGCGATGCAGAGGTCGGCGGCGAAGGCGAGCGACATCCCTGCGCCGGCGGCGGAGCCGTGCACGCTCGCCAGCACGATCTTGGGCATGCGCCGCAGGCTCGCGATGAAAGCATGGTAGTGATGCAGCAGTTCGCTGACGACAGGCGTGATGGTGTTGGCCTCAGCGGCAGCGCCGATCGTCTGCAGGTCGCCGCCGGCGCAGAAGGCGCGGCCTTCGCCTTTCAGGATCAGCACGCGGATGGTCTTGTCGGCCTCTACTTGGGCCGCAAGCAGCTCCAAGCGCTTCGCAATCGCAAGGTTGATGGCGTTGAACGCCGCCGGGCGGTCGAGCGTGATGGTCGCGATCGGACCCTCGATGCTCAGGCGGGCAGGTTCCGCTACGGCGTCCGACATTCATACCTCCCGGGCGTGGTTCTTGTTGCCGCATTTAAACCGCACGGCGGGACCGGTGACAATGCCGGGCAAGTCTGCCAAAACCCGGTTCCGTCGGCATGGACAATGACAGAATGGGGCAGGGCGCAGTGACGAAGGGACCGGTGGTGATCGTGGGTGCGGGGCATGCGGGATTCCAGCTCGCGACCTCGCTGCGTCAGGCAGGCTTTGCCGATCCGATTCACCTGATCAACGACGAACCGCATCTGCCGTATCAGCGCCCGCCGCTGTCGAAGGCCTATCTCAAGGGCACCGGCGGTCCCGAGACCCTGATGTTTCGGCCGCAGAAGTTCTACGCGGACCAGACCATCGATCTCGTCTACGATCGTGCCGTCGCGGTTCAGCGCGATCAGCGCAAGGTGCTGCTCGCCTCCGGTCGGACGCTCGACTATGGGCACCTCGTGTTCGCGACCGGCGCGCGCAACCGGCTGCTCGACATTCCCAATGCCAATCTCCCGGCCGTGCGCTATCTGCGCATTCTCGACGACAGCGAAACGCTGCGAGGCTTGCTCGCCGATGCCAAGCGGGCCGTGGTGATCGGCGCCGGCTTCATCGGTCTCGAATTCGCGGCGACCGCGCGGATCAAGGGCCTCGAGGTCGACGTGCTCGAGCTCGGCGCGCGGGTGATGGCGCGGGCCGTGACCGCCGAAATCTCGGACTACTTCCAGAAGCAGCATGCGGAAGCCGGCGTGCGCATCCATCTCGGCGTGCAGGCCACCAGCATCGAGGCCGACGGCAACAAGGTCACCGGCGTCAGCCTCAGCGATGGTCGGCACATCCCCGCCGATCTCGTCGTGGTCGGCGTCGGCGTGCTGCCGAATGTCGAGCTCGCCGCCGAGGCGGGATTGCAGGTCGCCTCCGGCATCGTGGTCGACGAGTATCTGCTGACCAGCGATCCGCACATCTCGGCGATCGGCGATTGCGCGCTGTTCGCCAGCCAGCGCTTCGGCGGGACTCTGCGGCTGGAGTCGGTGCAGAACGCCACCGATCATGCCCGCTGCGTCGCGGCGCGGCTGACGGGCGACGTCAAGCCCTATGACGGGCAGCCGTGGTTCTGGAGCGATCAGGGCAATGACAAGCTCCAGATCGCGGGGCTCACCACGGGCTATGACCAGGTCGTGCTGCGCGGGGATCCGGCGCAAAAGGCATTCTCCGCATTCTGTTACAAAGAGGGCCGGCTGGTCGGCATCGAGTCGGTCAACCGCGCCGGCGACCATATGTTCGGCCGCAAGTTGCTTGCTGCGGGCGGCACCTTGGATGCAGCCAAGGCCGCTGATCCCAGCTTCGACCTGAAGAGCGCTCTCGCCTAGAGCCACGCGCGAACCTCCTCCTCGGTCGGCATCGACGGGCCGGCGCCCATGCGCTGCACCGAGATCGACGCGGCGATGTTGGCATAGCCGATCGCGTCCGCGATATCAGCGCCCTGCGACAGCCTTGCCGCCAGCGCACCGACGAAGCAGTCGCCGGCGCCGGTGGTGTCGACAGCTTTCACCGCGCGGCCTTCGACCTGCCGGGCTTCGCCAGCACTGATCGCGATCGCGCCGCGCGCGCCGAGCGTGACGCAGACCGTCTGATCGTCGCGAGGCTTGAGCGCAAGCACCGCCGTGATTACCTGCTGCGGCGTCGGCGCGTCGCCAAGCTCGATGCCGGCCAGGAAGCCGAGCTCGGTTTCGTTGAGCACGAGGACGTCGACCAGCGCGAACAGCTCGCGGCCAAAGGCGCTGGCGGGGGCGGGGTTGAGGATCGTGGTGGCGCCGGCGGCCTTCGCACGCTGGAAGAAGGCGGCGATGGTCGCCTGCGGGATCTCGAACTGGCTCACCGCCACGTCGCCCGTTGTCAACGCAATCTGCGCCACATCGTCAGCGCTGACCTCGGCATTGGCGCCCGGGATCACCACGATCGTGTTGTCGGCGTTGGCCAGCGTGATGATCGCGGTGCCCGTCGACGCGTCCGCGCTGTCCTTGACCGCGGCGAGGTCGATGCCCTGGCCGGCGAGGAAGGCGCGCAGCTGCTCGCCGAAGGCGTCGCGGCCGAGGCGGCCGATCAGCGCCGTCGGCGCGCCGAGCTTGGCGGCTGAGACCGCCTGGTTCGCGCCCTTGCCGCCGGGAAAGTACATCACCGACCGGCCCGCGACGGTCTCGCCGATGCGCGGATGGCGCTCGGCCGCCGCCACCACATCCATGTTGATGCTGCCGGCGACGACGACCCGTCCCATCCGCTTTTCTCCCAAACAGCCGCTAGACGCGCGCCTCGAATTCCTGCCGGACCAGCTCGATATCGGCGAGCGTCGGCAGGCCGGCCTCGTTGCCGAGCTTCTGGATCTTGAACGTCGAGGCCGCGCGGGCGAACTCGAAATGCTCCTTCCAGCCCTTCGCCGGATCGGCCAGATACGAATACACGTAGGCGCCGTGGAAGACGTCGCCGGCGCCGTTGGTGTCGATCACGCGCTCGCGCGGGATCGGATAGGCGGGCAGCGTATGCACGGCGCCGACCTCGTCATACCAGAGCAGGCCCTTCTCGCCCTGGGTGACGCCGCCGATGCGGCAGCCGCGGCTCTTCAGGTAGTCGAGCATCTTCTCCGGCGTGAGATCCATCTGCTCGCACAGCCGCTCAGCGACGATCGCGACGTCGATATATTCCAGCAGCTCATGCGTGTTGGTGCGCAGGCCGCCGCCGTCGAGCGAGGTCAGGATGCCGGCCTCGCGGCACAGCTTGGCATAGTGCAACGCGGCGTCGGGCTGGTGGCCGTCGACATGCAGCGCCCGGCAATTGCCGAGATTGAGCAGCGGGAACGGGTGGATATGCGCATCGTCGCGGCAGCGCACGATGGCACGCTTGCCGTCCTTCGGCATGATGAAGGACAGCGAGGAGGCATTGACCTTCCGGGGGTGGACGGAGATGCCGTATTTCGCGGTCATGTCCTGGAACATCCGCCCGAGCCAGTCATTCGCGACGGTCGCGATCAGGTCGGGCACGATGCCGAGCTTGGCGCAGCAAAATGCCGCAGTCACGGCATTGCCGCCGAACGAGACGGCATAGTCGGACGCCACGTGCTTCTCGTCCCCCGTCGGCATGTGGTCGGTGATGAATGTCACGTCGATGTAGGTCTGTCCGATGAAGAGGGCCTGCATTGCCATTTCTGTCTCACTAAGGGGTGATCGCGGCCCCGGCGCCGCAGATTAGCAAGCGGTCAAAGCGGATCAACGCTGAAATTCTTCGTCAAATCGTCACCTTGGTGGTTGAGATCGGCCGTCTGCTACCGGTGGCCCCCTGCCGCCGGCGCGCGGGTCGCGCTATGGTTGCCGGCCTGCAGAAACGCAGATTCGGGAGTGGAATATGACTGTCTATGCGGGTCCGGTGTTCGAGATGGCCACCAATCAGTTCAACGTGATCGCCGACCATCTTGGCATCCCAGCCGACGAGCGGGACCGGCTGCTGTTGCCGAAGCGGGCGATCACCGTCTCGTGTCCGATCCACAAGGATGATGGCACGATCTCGGTCTACGAAGGCTACCGGGTCCAGCATCTGCTGACGATGGGGCCGACCAAGGGCGGCACGCGGTTCGCCCCGACGGTCGACATTGGCGAGGTCGCCGCGCTCGCGATCTGGATGAGCTGGAAATGCGCGCTGGTCGGCTTGCCCTATGGCGGCGCCAAGGGCGGCATCAACGTCGATCTCTCCAAGCTGTCGAAGCGCGAGCTCGAATCGCTGTCGCGCCGCTACATGCAGGAGATGATCCCGTTCGTCGGCCCGCATACCGACGTGATGGCGCCCGACATGGGCACCAATGAGCAGGTGATGGCCTGGTTCATGGACACGTATTCGATGTACCAGGGCCAGACCGTGACCGAGATCGTCACCGGCAAGCCGGTGTTCTCCGGCGGCACGCTCGGCCGCCGCGAGGCGACCGGCCGCGGCGTCGCCCATGTGTCGCGGCGGGTGATGGATGAGCTGGGCATCGACCCGACCACGTCCACGGCCGTGGTGCAGGGCTTCGGCAATGTCGGCTCCTACGCCGCGCTCGGCTTCCACCAGATGGGCATGAAGGTGATTGCGGTCAGCGATCACACTGGCGCCCTCCATGATCCGCGTGGCCTCGACATCCCGGCGCTGATGGAGCATGCGACCAGGCACGGCAGCATTGCGGGCTTCTCCACCGAACTCGCCTTCGATCCACACCAGATACTCACCCTGGCCTGCGACATCCTCGTGCCGGCGGCCGTCGAGCGCGTGATCGACGCCAAGGTGGCGGCGCATCTGAAATGCCGGGTGATCGCGGAAGCCGCCAACGGTCCGACCACGCCGGATGCCGATCTCGTGCTGGAGCAGCGCCGCAAGGAGATCTTCCTCATTCCCGACATTCTCTGCAATTCCGGCGGCGTCATCGTCAGCTACTTCGAATGGGTGCAGGATCTGCAGCAGCTGTTCTGGGAGGAAGAGGAGGTGATGCGCAGGGAGTACCAGATCCTCGACCGCGCCTTCGAGCGCATGCTGGCGCGCGCCAAGGCCGACGACATCTCGCACCGGACCGCGGCGATGGCGATCGGGGTGGAGAAGGTGCGCAACGCCAAGAACTCGCGAGGGCTGTTTCCGTGATCACCGGGCTCGACCACGTCGTCGTCCTGCTGCAGGACATCCAGGCCGGCAGCGCCGCGTTCGAGACGCTGCTGGCGCGCAAGCCGTCCTGGCAGAATTCGGGCGAGGGCGCCGACCGCGTCCTGTTCACGCTCGACAACATGAGCCTGGAGCTGATGGCGCCGGCGGGGGAGAGCCCCGCCGCCGACCGCATCCGCAACGTCATCAAGATCTGGGGAGAGGGGCTCGCCAGCATCTGCTTTGCCACCGGCGATATCGGCAAGATGCATCGGCGGCTCGAGCGGGTCGCGCTGAAGCCGGATCCGATTGCCGAGGTCGACAACACCGACCGCATCTCGGGCCGGACGCTGCATTGGAAGCGCACCCGCGCGATGACCGATCTGACACGTGGTGTGCGCATGTTCTTCCTCGAGCTTGCCGAGCCGCGCCCGCCGTCCGCCAAGACCGCCGATACGGCCGTGCTCGGCCTCGACCATATTGTGATCTCGACCGAGGATCCCGAACGCGCCGCCGCGCTCTACGGCGCCCGGCTCGGCCTCGACATGGCGCTCGACCGCAGCCATCAGGAATGGGGGCAGTTGATGTTCTTCCGCTGCGGCGACCTGATCGTCGAGGTGGTGAAGCGGCCGGTCGCCGGCAACGACAAGGCCCATGACAAGCTGTGGGGCCTGAGCTGGCGCGTCGCCGACATCGATGCCACGCGCGCGCGGCTGCTCGCCGCCGGCCTGCAGGTCTCCGAGCCACGGGCCGGCCGCAAGCCGGGCACCCGGGTGATGAGCCTCTACAGCGGCACCTGCGGCATCCACACGCTGATCCTGGAGAAGACCCCGCGCGTGGCGGAGTGAGGGATTCGCGGAGCGTGGAGAGGCGTTCGGACAACGGCACGGCAGGTCGCGAGCAACGGCAGGGCGTCGGGATGCGCTCAGCTCTTTCGACCCGTCATGGCCGGGCTCGTCCCGGCCATCCACGTAGCACCGCACACGCCGGACGACGTGGATGCCCGGGACGGGCCCACGGCTGTCCGGTTCAGCTTCCGCATATTGCGAGGCTCAACTGTTGTGGGTTTTTGGCAAGTTGGGGTGGCC
>NZ_JAUHHY010000030.1:0-16606 GCF_032377435.1 Bradyrhizobium sp. SZCCHNS3002 | reverse complement strand
CTGCCGCCTGCATTTTTTTCGCAGGCGGGCCATGGGTGAGGCCTTCACCCGGCATTCCCTGCGCCCTCTGCATGATTGCGAGGGACGACCAAGTGCAGACCTCGGGCGAGTCTCGCCGCGAGATCACGTCCTCATGTCTTCAACTCGATGGCTGTTTGAATTGTAAATCCGCCAAACCCACCGCTGTCGTCCCGGACAAGCCGTGACGCGCGCCAGCGCGTCGCGGCTCCGATCCGGGACCCATACGCCGCAGCAGACGTGATGGGCAAAAAGCCAATTGCCAGCCTGCCTCAAACCGCTTCCTGGGGGTATGGGTCCCGGCTCAAGGCCGGGACGACAGCGGAATGTGTGGACACGACTGGGCCCAAGCGCAGTGATGGTGAGATAGTCCGCGAGAACGCGCCCGCCTCAATATCCCAGCGCGCAGCCGTCCTTGCGCGGGTCGGAGCCGCCGGTGAGCGTGCCCTTGTCCCAGTCGATCCAGATCGCCTGGCCGCCGCCGAGCGGCGACACCACCTTGGTGGTCTTGTGGCCGATCTTCTGCAAGCCTTCGACGACATCGGCCGGCACGCCGTCCTCGAGCTGATAGACGCCCTCGTAATGCAGGCCGCGCGCCATATCGATCGCTTCCTGCACGTCGCAGCCATAATCGAGGATGTTGGTCAGCACGTGGGTCTGGCCGACCGGCTGATACTGGCCGCCCATCACGCCGAACGACATCTGGGCGCGGCCGGCCTTCGTGGCGAGCGCCGGGATGATGGTGTGCAGCGGACGCTTGCCCGGACCGATGCAGTTCGGATGACCGGGCTGGATGCGGAAGCCGCCGGCGCGGTTCTGCAGCAGCACGCCGGTCTCGTTGGAGACGATGGCCGAGCCGAACGAATGCGCGATCGAGTTGATGAAGGAGCAGACGTTGCGGTCGCGGTCGACGACGGTGATGTAGACCGTCTCCGGATTCATCGGCGGCGCGACGTTCGGCAGATCGAGCAGCTTGTCGAGGCTGATCTGCGAGATGTACTCGTCGGCGAACTCCTTGGCGAGGATGCTCGCGACCTCGGTGGTCATGTGCGCGGGGTCGCCGATATGCTGCTCGCGCATCATGTAGGCGATGCGCGCGGCCTCGGCCTCGAGGTGGAAGCGCTCGACGCTGAGCGGATCGATCCGCGTGAGGTCGAAGCGGGAAAGAATGTTGAGCATCACCAGCATGGTGATGCCCGGGCCGTTCGGCGGGCACTGCCAGACGTCGTGATCCTTGTAGGTGGTGCCGATCGGCGAGGTCACCTCGGTCTGGTGATTGGCGAAGTCCTCCAGGGTGTGCAGGCCGCCGATGCCGCGCAGCGTCTGCACCATGTCCTCGGCGACCGCGCCGGTGTAGAAGCCCTTCGCCCCCTCCTTGGCGATCACGCGCAGCGTCTGCGCCAGCTCCGGCTGGCGGATCACGTCGCCGACCGCCGCCGCCTTGCCGCGCGGCAGGAAGTAGCGCGCGGTGTTGGTGCCGTTCTTGAGCTTCTCGAACTGGTTGTTCCAGTCGAAGGCCACCCGCGGCGCCACCACATAGCCGTCCTCGGCGGCGCGGATCGCCGGCTGCAGCAGCCGGTCGAGGCCGAGCCGGCCATGGTCGTGCAGGATGCGCGCCCAGGCATCGATGGCACCGGGCACGGAGACGGCGTGGGCGGAGGTCAGCGGCACCGAATGGATCTTGCGCTCGAGGTACCAGTCCACGGTCGCGGCGGCAGGCGCCCGGCCCGAGCCGTTATAGGCCATGATCCGGCCCTCGCCCCTGGGCTGGACCAGGGCGAAGCAGTCGCCGCCGATACCGGTCGATTGCGGCTCGATCACTCCGAGCAGGGCGCAGGCTGCCACCGCCGCATCGGCCGCGGTGCCGCCGGCCCGCAGCACCTCGATCCCGGCCAGCGCCGCCTGCGGGTGCGATGTCGCGATCATTCCGTTCTGGGCGTGGACCGTCGACCTGCCGGGGAAATGGAAGCTTCTCATCGTTGCTCGCTGCGTGATCGTGTGGTGGTTGGAATACCAGTGCTGGCCGGCTACATCGCACATTCCTTCCGGGCTCGGCAATGCCCGGGGATACCAGCTTTTCTATGGTCAGCTCTGCTGGTAAACGGCCGCATGCCCCTCGCCGTCGCCGCCTTCTATCAGTTCGTCGCCCTGCCGGATTTTCGCGACCTGCGTGCGCCGCTCCACGCCTTTTGCGCCGAACGCGGCATCAAGGGCAGCGTCCTGCTGGCCGAGGAGGGCATCAACGGCACCGTGGCCGGGACCGAGCCGGCAATTGCCGCCCTGGTCGGCGAGTTTCGCGACGGAACGCTGTTCGCCGGCCGGCTGGACAATCTGGAGCTGAAATACTCGCGCGCCACCGCCATGCCGTTCCGGCGCCTCAAGGTGCGGCTGAAGCGGGAGATCGTGACACTCGGCGATCCCGCCGCCGATCCGACCCGCCAGGTCGGGACCTATGTCAGTCCCGCCGATTGGAACGCGCTGATCGCAGCGCCCGATACCGTCGTGCTCGACACCCGCAATGCGTTCGAGGTGGCGATGGGCACGTTCGAGGGCGCAATCGATCCGGGCCTGCAGAGCTTCGGGCAGTTCAAGGATTTTGCCGCACGCGCGCTCGATCCTGCCAGGCACAAGCGGATCGCGATGTTCTGCACCGGCGGCATCCGCTGCGAGAAGGCGAGCGCGCTGCTGCTGGCGCGCGGCTTTTCCGAGGTCTACCACCTCAAGGGGGGCATCCTGAAATATCTCGAGGAGACCCCGGAATCCGAGAGCCGCTGGCGCGGCGGCTGTTTCGTGTTCGACGAACGGGTGGCGCTCGGTCACGGGCTGCGGGAGCACAGCGAGGCCACGATCAAGGCCGTTCCGGAGGGCGCACGCGATGAACAGCTCTGAGCAATCCAACGCGCAGCTCGGCGAGCGGATCGACACGCTGGAGATGCGCCTGACGTTTCAGGACGACACGATCGAGACGCTGAACCAGACCATCACCGCGCAGTGGCGCGAGATCGATGCGCTGAAGCGACAGGTCGCCCTGCTGGTGGAGCGGCTCGAGGAGGCGCAAGGCAATACCGAGGGGCCGCGCAATGAGCCGCCGCCGCACTACTGAGCAGGCGGCGATCTCACGCCGGGACGGTCGCCGGCGCCTTGCCGGCGGGCAGGTCGACCACCTCGCCGGCCATGATCAGGCGGTCGCGGCCGGCGTCCTTCGCGGCATAGAGCGCGCGGTCGGCCGCCTCGATCAGCGAGGCCGGGCCGGCGGAGCGTTCGAAGCCCGGCCGGCACACCGCACCGCCGATGCTCGCGGTGACGATTCCCGCCGGGTTGTGATCGTGGACGATGCGGGCCTCGTGCAGTGCCCGCCTGATCCGCTCGCCGAGCCTGGCGCAGCCCCCGGCATCGGTGTTCGGCAGCAGGATGGCGAACTCCTCGCCGCCGTAGCGGGCGGCCAGATCCGAGCTGCGCTGCGCCTCGTCGGCGAGAATGCCGGCCACGGTGTGCAGGCACTCGTCGCCGGCCGGATGGCCATAGGCGTCGTTGAAGGCCTTGAAGTGGTCGATGTCGATCATCAGCAGCGCCAGCGAGGTCTTGTCGCGGTAGGCCCTGCCCCACTCCTCCAGCAGCCGCTCGTCGAACCGGCGGCGGTTGGCGAGCCCGGTGAGGCCGTCCTCGATGGCCAGTGTCTCGAGCCGGCCCTGCAGCGTCTTCTGCTGGGTCACGTCGCGGGTGACCGCGACGAAGCCGTCGAGCGCGCCATCCGGCTGACGGGTGGCGCGGATCGTGGCCTCGACCCAGATCTCCGACTTGTCGCGGCGGCGCATGCGATAGGTGGCACGGGCTTCGTCGACGGCCCCTCGCCTGAGCTGATCGAGGATCTCCTGCAACTGCGGGCGATCGAGCGGATGCACGCCGGAGAGCGCGCGCTTGCCCAGGAGCTGCGACGGATGCCAGCCCAGCACGCGCATGGTCGAGGGCGAAACGTAGCCGATGCATTCGTCCAGCTCGATCCGCGTCACGATGTCGCTGGAGCCTTCGGCGAGCAGCCGGAAGTTTTCTTCCTTGGCGGCCAGCGCCGCGGCGAGCTGCTGGCGCTGCAGCAACTGCTTCGCGAGGAAGATGCCGATCGCAATGACGAGCGCGACCAGACAGACCAGCACCGTGAGCCGAATGAGCGCATCACGCTTCCATTCGGCCAGGACCTCCGCCTCCGTGCGCGTCACCAGAATGAGGAACGGATAGCGCTGCGCGTGCTGATAGAACCCGATGCGGTCGGACGTTTCGCCGAGCCGCCGGAAATGCAGCGTCCCCGACGCAGGATGATAGGGAATCGCTTCGAGGATGGCGCGCCCAACCGTCTGAGCGTCGGGCTCCGCATTGTCGGCGAGGACGGCCCCATCGCGGCTCATCAGGCTGATCGTGCCCTGACGACCGACGGCAAACTGACGGTAGAACTGAGCAAAATAGGCAACGTCGATGGTTGCCAGCACGACGCCGCCGAACCGGCCATCCGCGTGATTCCAGCGCCGCGACAGGGTGATGACCCACTGGCCGCCAGCCCTGCTCTGCACCGGGCGACCGATCAGCAGCGAACGATCGGCGGAAACCCTGTGGTGCGCGAAGTAGTCGCGATCGGCATTGTTGTAGTTGGTGAGCGTGACGTCCTCGGTGGTCGCGAGCCAGTCGCCGTTTTCGCCATACGCGAAGATGCCGCGGATGCGCCCGAGATTGGGCTTCCTCGCCCTCAGGATCGTCTGCAGTCGGGTGATCGCGCCGGGCTTGCCGTCATCGGTTTCGAGGGCGGCGACGACGCCGCGCAACAGCGAATCCGCAAGCTCGAATGTGTCCTCGACGTGCTGGGTGAGCGAATGAGCGAGATTGCCGAGATCGGTTTCGGCATTTCGCACCTCCGCCTGGCGGGAGGTCCATTCGCCCCAGATGCTGAAAGCGAGAATGGCGACCGACACGAGCGCAAGCACGCCAGCCGCCCACATGGGCAGGCGGCCTCGATCAACTCTGGTCGCACCAACGTCCATTCCGCGGGACTCTCCGGACGCGCCGAGGTTCCCATGGACATCTTATTTAACTCTGAAATGCGGCTGCTCCGAAGGTGTCCTCAGCGGCCCGTAAGACTACGGCTGCTCCCGTACAAATACGGAGCCACACCGAGAAATCCGCGGTCGCAAGCGGCGTCCCGCTTGTTAGTTCAACGGGCGAACACCGATCGCACCTTGTCCCACAACGATGACGCATGCGCCGGATCGTGGTCGACGTCGTCGTCCTTCGCTCGGGTCGTCGAGGGCTGTTGCAGGCTCACCGGATCCGATGCCGGGAACGTATCCATCAGTCCCTTGTCGAGTTGCGTGGCCGTCTCACGATCGAGACGCGCGGCCTCGCGCGGATCGACCGCGTGCTTGTCGTGGGGCGCAGGATTGAATTTCTCAGCCATGGTCAATCTCCCTGTGGAACGACAACGCAGTGGCGAAAGACGTGTTCCGCGAGATGTGGCGGCCGGCGACCGCAATGGCGCTCGTATCTCCCGCCGCTTCCGCGTCGATATCACCTTGGCCGGAACCGCGTGGGCATGTATCACGGACGGTAAACTGTTCCCGAAAGTTGCGGAGCCCCAGCGTGAGTGAGACTGCCGTGAACAAGCCCTTCATCGACGTGCTGGCCGGACGGCGGCAGAGCGTGCCCCCGATCTGGATGATGCGGCAGGCCGGCCGCTATTTGCCGGAGTACCGCGAGGTCCGCGCCAAGGCCGGCGGCTTTCTCGACCTCTGCTTCAATCCCGAACTCGCGGCCGAAGTCACGCTGCAGCCGATCCGGCGCTTCGGCTTCGATGCGGCGATCATCTTTTCCGACATTCTGGTGATCCCGCACGCGCTCGGCCGCAGCGTCCGCTTCGAAATCGGCGAAGGCCCGCGGCTGGACCCGCTCGATACGCCGGACAAGATCGCGACGCTGTCGGCGAAGGCCGATTTGTCGAAGCTGGAAGCGGTGTTCGAGGCGCTGCGCCGGGTGCGGGCCGAGCTGCCGCGGAGCACCGCGCTGATCGGCTTCTGCGGCGCCCCATGGACGGTCGCGACCTACATGGTCGCAGGCCAAGGCACGCCTGATCAGGCGCCAGCGCGGCTGCTCGCCTATCGGCATCCCGATGCGTTCGGCAGAATCATCGATGCGCTGGTCGACAGCTCGATCGCCTATCTCCTGAAGCAGCTGGAGGCCGGCGCCGACGCGCTGCAGATCTTCGACACCTGGGCCGGCGTGCTGTCGCCGCGCGAGTTCGCGCGCTGGTCCGTCGCGCCGACACGGCGCATCGTCGAGGGCGTGCGCAAGGCGCGGCCGGATGCGAAGATCATCGGCTTTCCACGTGGCGCCGGCGCGCTGTTGCCGGGCTACGTCGCCGAAACCGGCATCGATGCCGTCAGCATCGACTGGACCGCGGAGCCGGGCCTCGTGCGCGAGAAGGTGCAGAGCAAGGTCGCGGTGCAGGGCAATCTCGATCCGCTGGCACTGATCACCGGCGGCGCGGCGCTCGACCAGGCGGTCGACGACGTGCTGGCGAGCTATTCCGGCGGCCGCCACATCTTCAACCTCGGCCACGGCATCCTGCCGGAAACCCCGATCGCCCATGTGGAGCAGATGCTGGCGCGGGTCCGCGCCTACAAGGGATGACTTGCTAGCGCGGCCGGCTGCGCTCGATCAGCTCCGCCGCGCCGTTGGCAAGCAGATCGAGCCCGACCGCCCGGCCGAGCTCGCGCGGACGATCCGCCGGCGCCGAGCGCTGCGCCTCGATGAAGTGGCCGCCATCCTCGTCGAGCACCGAGGCGGTCAGCGTCAGCTGACCGCCGTCGATGGTCGAAAAGCCAGCGATCGGCGAGTTGCAGTGACCGTTGAGCACCCACAGCACCTCGCGCTCGGCGTCGGCGCAGGTCCGCGCCGCCGCATCGTCGATGGTCGCCAGGATGCGCCGCGTGTCCCAGTCGGAGGCCGGGCATTCGACGGCGACGATGCCCTGCCCGACCGCCGGCAGCATGTCGGCGACCGGGAAGTCATAGGAAGCGCGGTCGGACAGGCCGACCCGCTCCAGCCCGGAGCGCGCCATGATCAGCGCATCAGCCGGCCCCACGGCGCCGCCGTCAGGCAGCTTCTGCAGCTCGCCATTGTCGAGCTTGCGGATGCGGGTATCGGCCGCGCCGCGAAAATGGATCAGCTCGGCCTGCGGAAACAGTCGTCGCGCATAGGCGGCCCGGCGCACGGCATTGGTGCCGATCTTGAAGCCCCGGCCGCCATCGTTGCGGAATTCGTCCAGCGACAGCCCCCGCCGCAGCACCAGCACGTCGCCCGGCGGATCGCGCGACAGCAGCGCCGCAACCACCAGCCCCGGCGTTTCCTCGTTGCCCGGCATGTCCTTCAGCGAGTGCATTGCTGCATGCAGCCTGCCATCCAGCATGGCGCGGCGGATCTCGGCCACGAACGCCCCGCCCTTGCCGCCATGGGTGAGCAGCTTGCTGGTCTGGTCGGAATCGCCCGTCGTCTCGAACTTAACGATCTCGATGTCGAGCGACGGAATCGCGGCCTGCAGCCGGCGGGCGATCTCCTCCGTCTGCGCCAAGGCCATCGTGCTCTTGCGGGTGCCGATCCGGAAACGTGTCACGAACTCATTCCTGCGTCAGCGCGCGTCCTGCAAGATCATGTCGGAGGCCTTCTCCGCGATCATGATGACCGGCGCGTTGGTGTTGCCCGAAACCAGGTCCGGCATGATCGAGGCATCGACGACGCGCAGGCCGTCAACGCCGCGTACCCGCAGGCGCTGATCGACCACGGCGGCAGCATCGGTCCCCATCCGGCAGGTCGAGGTCGGATGGTAGATCGTGCTGCCGGTCTGCCGGCAATAGGCCAGGATGTCGTCATCGCTCACGATCTTGGACCCCGGATAGGCTTCATCCGAGACATACGGCCTCAAGGCCGGGGCCGCCAGGATTTTCCGCAGGATCCGGAGGCCATCGACGTTGGCCCGCCGGTCGGTTTCACTGGCGAGATAATTGATGCGGATTTCCGGCGGCACCGCCGGATCCGCGCTCCTGATCCGCAGCGAACCACGGCTTTCGGGCCTGAGCTGGCAGACCGAGGCGGTGAAGCCGGAGAAGGTGTGCAGCTTCTCGCCCATCTTGTCGGTCGAGAAGGGGATGAAGTGGATCTGGATGTCCGGGCTCGCAAGCCGCGGATCGGTCTTGAAGAATGCGCCGGCCGTCCCCGCCGCGATCGTCAGCGGACCGTTGCGGAAGGCCGCATAGCGTGCGCCAGCCAGCACCTTGCGCACGGGATTGTTGACGATGTCGTTGAGCGTGATGCGCCGGCTGCAGCGCATCACGATACGCACCTGCAGATGGTCCTGCAGGTCACTCCCGACACCGGGCGCATCGAGGACCACGTCGAGACCATGCTGCTTCAACAGCTCGGCCGGACCGACCCCGGACAGCTGCAGCAGTTGCGGCGAGTTGTAGGCGCCGCTCGACACCAGGATCTCCCTGCGGGCGCGGGCCGTCCGCATCCGGCCGCGCTGGCTGAACGTGACGCCGCCGGCCCGGCGTCCGTCGAACACGATCCGCTGGGCCAGCGCGTCGGTCTCGACGTGCAGGTTGCTGCGACCGAGCGCCGGCCGCAGGTAGGAGGCCGCGGTGCTGGCGCGACGGCCGCGCCGGGTCGTCGTCTGGAAGAACCCCGCGCCCTCCTGGCTCGCACCATTGAAGTCGCCATTGAAGGGCAACCCGGCCTCGACCGCCGCCTTCACGAAGGCTTCAGACAAGGGGTCCTCGTGCCGCCAGTCGGACACCGGCAGCGGGCCGTCGATGCCATGATAGTCGTCGGCGCCGCGGGACTGATTTTCCGCCCGCTTGAAATAGGGCAGCACGTCGTCATAGCCCCAGCCGACATTGCCGCGCTGCCGCCAGCGGTCGTAGTCCTCGTGCTGACCGCGCACATAGAGCAGGCCGTTGATCGAGCTGGAGCCGCCGAGCACCTTGCCGCGCGGCTGAAACACCGAGCGGCCGTCGAGCCCCGGCTCCGGCTCGGTCTGGTACATCCAGTTGACGGTCTTTTCCTTGAAAAGCTTGCCGTAGCCGAGCGGAACGTGGATCCAGATGTTGGTGTCCTTCGGACCGGCCTCGAGCAGCAGCACCGTGTGCTTGCCGTCACTGCTGAGCCTGTTGGCGAGAACGCACCCGGCCGAGCCGGCACCGACCACGATATAGTCGAACTCCAGGTCCGTCTCACGCAACGCTGCGCTGCCTTCCATCGCTTCCCCACCGGCCTTGTTGTTGTTTCATCCTCGATGATACCAAAAGCCGGCGCATGCAAGCGGCAAATCAGCAGATCTGGTCGGCCATCTCAGTCATGACTGCTTCAGCAGCCGCGCGGCGTGCCGTGCGATCATCATCTCTTCATCGGTATTGACCACCCGCACACGCACCCGCGACTGGTCCGAAGAGATCAAGGAATGGCTCGCGCGGTTGCGGCTTTCGTCCAACGCGATCCCGAGCCACTCGAATCCTTGGCAGACGCGCTCGCGAATGCGCCATGCATACTCGCCGATCCCGCCGCAGAACACCACCGCGTCGATGCCAGAGAGGATCGCGGCCATGGCGCCGAGCTCGCGCCTGATGCGGTCGACGAAGTAGTCGATCGCCTGCCGCGCCTCCGGCGTGCCGGCGGCCTCCAGTTCGCGCATGTCCTGCGACAACCCCGACAATCCCTTGAGGCCCGAGTGATTGTAGAGGAGATCGGTGACCGCCTCGGCCGTCATGCGCTTCTCCTCAAGCAGATAGAGAACGACGCCAGGGTCGAGCTGACCGCAGCGCGTGCCCATCGGCAGACCGTCGAGTGCCGTGAAGCCCATCGACGAACCGATGCTCTGCCCATCCCGGATCGCACACATCGAGGCGCCGTTGCCGAGATGCATCACGACCACCCGGCCCTTCTCGTCGAGCGGAGCGATCTCCTTCAATCGCGACACGACGTATTCATAGGACAGGCCGTGAAAGCCGTAGCGGCGGACGCCCTGATCGTAGAACTCGCGCGGCAAGGCGTAGGTGTCGTTAACCCAGGGGTGCGAGCGATGGAACGCGGTATCGAAACATGCGACCTGCATGGCGCCAGGAAAGGCGCGATGGGCGGCGCGGACACCAGAGAGATTGTGAGGCTGGTGCAGCGGCGCCAGCGGAATGAGCTTTTGCAGATCATTCAGAACATCGTCATTGACGACGATCGGCCGCGTGAATGCGAGCCCGCCATGAACGACGCGGTGACCGACGGCGTCGACTTCGGTGCGGCCGACGGCGCGCTGCAGGACCTCGAGCACGACGCCGAGAGCCGCTTCGTGATCGGCGGCGCTCGCTGCATCCAGGCGTTCATCGGCCAGCGGAGCGCCCCTCAGCTTTGCTTCGAGATGCGGCGCGTTACGGCCAAGCCCCTCGATCTGGCCATGCACGGTCTCGACAAGGACGGCATCTTCCTCGAACAAGGCGAATTTGATCGAGGATGAGCCGGAGTTGAGGGTCAGGATGTGTTGCATCGGTGATGCCGCCTCGTGACGAATGTTGAACTGATAAACTGCAGAAAATACGAATTATTTCCATGACGATCCGAAGACGAACAAAACGCTAGGTTGCATTCTGACACCGAATTATCGTCTGCCATCGTACCCAAGGTTGAGTCGGACCCGCGGGAGGGCCATTGCGTGAATATGCCTCGACATCTCCTCCCGACCACCGTGGTCGGAAGCTACCCGCAGCCGGATTGGCTGGTCGATCGCGCAATGCTCTCGAAATCCGTTCCTCGCATTCGCATGCAGGGCATGTGGCGCATTCCCCGGCCGCTGCTCGACGACGCCCAGGACGACGCGACCATCGTCGCTATCCACGACATGGAACAGGCGGGGATCGACATCGTGTCGGATGGCGAGATCCGGCGCGAAAGCTACTCCAACCGGTTCGCGACCGCGCTCGACGGCGTCGATGCCGACAATCCCGCCATCATCATCTCGCCGTCCGGGATCAAGACGCCAGTGCCGCGCGTCGTCGGTCCGATCCGGCGGACGCAGCCGGTCGAGCTGCGCGACATGGAGTTCCTCCGCCGTAGCACCCGGCGTGCCGCCAAGATCACCCTGCCCGGGCCATTCACATTGAGCCAGCAGGCCCAGGACGACTTCTACGGCGACGACGAGGCGCTCGCGATGGCTTTCGCCGAGGTCGTCAATGCCGAGGCCCGCGACCTGCAACGCGCCGGCGCCGACGTCATCCAGCTCGACGAGCCCTGGGTCCGCAACAATCCGCAGGCGGCGCGGCGCTATGCCGTCAAGGCGATCAACCGGGCTCTGGATCATATTACGGTGCCCACCATCGTTCACGTCTGCTTCGGTTATGCCGCCATCGTGCCGGGCTCCAGCAAGCCGAGCGGATATGCGTTCCTGGCCGAGCTTGCCGATTGCCACGCTGCGCAGATCGCGATCGAGGCGGCGCAGCCGCGGCTCGACCTCGGCGTTCTCAGAGATCTCTCGACCAAGACCATCGTGCTCGGCGTCCTCGATCTCGGCGATCCCGAGATCGAGCCGATCGCTGTCGTGGCCGAGCGCATCCGCAACGGCCTGAAAGTGGTGGCGCCGGAGCGGCTGGTCGTGGCGCCCGACTGTGGCATGAAATATCTGCCGCGCGCGACCGCCTTCGGGAAATTGAAGGCGATGTGCGCGGCGGCGGCGCGGGTGCGCGAGGAACTCGCCTGACAGCCCAATGTGGCAGATGCGGCGCATGTCGGGCGCGGCGCTCCACGATGGCGCCACCCTGCAAACCCATTTCCGGAATAAGGCAGGCGGTGAGCGCCGGGGGTCGGCTGGCCCGATTTCGTCGCGAGGGAGGCTCCGATGGCCGTCTGCATCACGACGAGGAACGTCGCCGCCGCGATCGGCATGCTTGCCGGCGCAGCGGTGAGCGGGACCGCGATGGCCGACCCGCTCGACGATATCATGGGCGGCCTGATGCGCGACGCGCGCAGCTCGTTTGCGCGGATGGTGCCGATCGGGCTCGTGCCGACCATGCCATCGCTCCAGCCGCCTCCCATCCAGCAGCCAACGGCACTGCCACCACCCTCTCGGCCCGCGTTCCCGCCGCAGGCCCAGGCCGTCAAGCCGCAGGCGGCAGCGAAACCATTGCGCCCCCGGCCGCCGCTCAGTCCGGCCGCGGCGACGCTGGCGGCTGCCGATGCGGCCGAGACGGTCGCCGACGCCAATCTCGATGCCGCGCTGGCGGCCAACGAGAAGGCCATTTCCGAACGCGACGCGGCGGAGGCGGTGGCAAAGGCCAATCCCACCGCAGCCAACATCGCGGCGGCCAAGGCCGCGGCCGAGGCGGCGTACACCGCCGAAGCGAACCTCACCGACGCGCTATTGGCCGACAAGGAGACCGATGCACGCCTGAAGGCCGCACGCGCCGCCGTCGCAGCCGAGCAGAGCGGCCGGAAGTCCTCAGGCAAGCCGCCGTCGGCGATGCCGGTCAACCTGCTCGCCGACAAATAGCCGGCAGTGCGCTCACAGCGCGTCGGTCCGCTCCAGCGTATCGATCGTGACCACGCCATGGGCGCGGGAAACGCAGGCGCAGAGCTTGCGGCTCTCGTGCTTCTGCTCGGCGCTGAAGAACACGTCGCGATGATCGATCTCGCCCTCGACTTCGACGACGTCAACCGCGCAGACGCCGCACTCGCCGCGCCGGCAATCCGCCATGACCTCGTGGCCGGCGGCATTGAGCACGTCGAGCATCGAGCGGTCGCGCGGCACCACGATCTCCTCGCCGCTGTCGCGCAGCCGGACCTTGAACGGCTCGGTCGACAGCCGGCCGCTCGATCCGAACGTCTCATAGCTGAGATCGGCCGGCGCGCGGCCGCACGCCGCCCACGCGCTGCGCGCGGCATCCAGCATCCGCATCGGTCCGCAGAACAGCACGGCTGCTCCGGACGGCAGACTCGAAAAAAGATCGGTCAGGTCGAGCCGCTGCGACTGGTCCGCGGCATACACCGCGAGACGGTCGCCGAGCAGCGCCGAGAGCTCATCGAGGTAGGCCGCATCATCGCGGGATCGCACCGCGTAATGCAGCGAGACGCTCGGCGTCTTGCGCAGCAGCGCATGCGCCGCCCCGACCAGCGGCGTGATGCCGATGCCGCCGGCGACCAGACAATAATGCTGATACTGCCAATCGACCTGCAGCAGCGAGGTCGGGCTCGCCACGTCCAGCCGCGCACCGGGCTGCAGCGACCACAGATAGCGCGATCCGCCGCGGGAATCCTCGGCGAAGCGCACGGCGATCCGGTAGCCCCGCGGGTCCGCCTCGCCGACCAGCGAGTAGGAGCGGACATCGGGCTGGCCGCCGGCGAGGACGCCGACCTTGATGTGGCTGCCGACCGCATAGGGCGCGCAGACATAGCCGTCGGGCCGCAGGATGAATTCGCGGATGCCCGGCGCAAGGTCGCGTGTCGAGACCAGGGTCGCAGGCGACCAATTGTCCTGGAAACGCATGATCGCCTCCTCAGCCGTTGATCTGCGTCTTGATCAGCACCGCCGCCGGCACCAGGTCCATCGGACCACGCGCCTTCACGGCCAGCCGCAGGTTGCGGGCGGCCAGCCGGGCATGCTCACGCATGATGCTCTCGGCGCGGGCGCCCTCGCGGTTCTCGATCGCATCGATGACGATGCGGTGATGCTCCTGCGCGACCACCAGGATGTGGCGCGCCTCCGGCAGCGCCGATTGCGCCATCACGAATCCGCTCGGCGAGGCGAACGGCAGCGCGCTGGCGCGGTCGACCTGGCGGATCACCGGCGGACTGCGCGACAACTCGGCCAGCAAGGCATGAAAGCGCGCATTCAGCGCCACATAGGCCGAGAAGCCGTCGAAGGAGAGCTCGGCGGGCGCGATCAGTTCGTCGATCTGGGCGAGGCATTCGCGCATCGGCTCGGTGTCGCGCACGGACACGCCGCGCTCGGCGGCGAGCCGCGCCGCCAGTCCTTCCATCGTGCCGCGCACCTCGATGGAGTCGAGCACGTCGCGCTCGGAGAACGATTTCACCATGAAGCCGCCGGACGGAATCGCCTCCAGCAGCCCCTCCTCCTCGAGCCGGACCAGCGCCATGCGCACCGGCGTGCGGGAGACGCCGGCGGCCTCGACCGCCTGCAGCTCGGATATGCGCTCACCGGGGCGCAAGCCGCCGGTGAGGATCAGGTCGCGCAAGGTGAGCTGCGCTCGGACGGTCTGCGAGATCGAACGCTCGCTGTCACGCTCGGCCATTCCATTCTACTCCGCGGCTTCACGCAGCGGCGTTTCGCGCGCGATCATCCGATCGATGATCCGCCGTGCCCACATTGCGCCTGCATCGATGTTGAGATTGTAGAACACGCGCCCCGGATTCTCGTCCATCGCGCGCTGCTGCGCTTCCAGGATCAGTTCGTCCTCGCGGAAGATGCCCGACACACCCTCGCGGATCTCGGTCGTCAGCCGCTGCTCGGTGAGCTGGTAGTTGCGGGCGAACGCCCAGAAATAATGGCAGGTCGTGTCGGTCTCCGGCGTGATGGTGTTGAGCACCATGCCGTTGACGCCCTGCGAGCGGTCACCCTCCGGCGCGCCCGTCCCGGTCGGCGCGACGCCGACGTCGATCGTCACCGTGCACGGCGCCTCGAAGCGGATGATCTGCCAGCGGTCCACCAGGCCCGGCTTGCCGAGCTGCTTCGCCCAGAATGGGGGCGGCTCGATACCGCGCATCCAGCGCGTCACGGTGGCGGTGCGCTCGCCATGGGTGACGTCGAACGGCGCTTCGGCCACCGCGTCGTTGCCGATCGACGAGCCGTGCACGAAGGTCTCGTGCGTGAGATCCATCAGATTGTCGACCACCAGCCGGTAGTCGCATTTGACGTGGATGGTCTTGCCGTCGCCGGCCCAGGCCGGATCGTGATTCCAGTGCATGTCGGGAATAATAGCGGGATCGGCCAGCGCCGGATCGCCCATCCACAGCCAGATGAACCGATGCCGTTCGACCGCCGGATAGGCACGTACGCAGGCCGAGGGATTGATGGTCTCCTGCGACGGCATGAAGGTGCAGCGGCCCTGCGGGCTGAATTTCAGGCCATGATAGCCGCAAACGACGGTGTCGCCTTCCAGCCGGCCCTTGGACAGCGGCACCAGCCGGTGCCAGCAGGCATCTTCGAGCGCGGCGATGGTGCCATCGGCCTTGCGGTACATCACGACGTGCTTGCCGCAGATCGTCCGCGGCAGCAGGGCCTGCTTGACCTCGGCGTCCCAGGCCGCGGCGTACCATGCATTCATCGGAAAAGAAGCGGCCATGGCGTGTCCTCGTGTCGGTATACTTCCAACTGAGCATTGTATACAACAAGCAAAGGATGAGACGCAAGTTCCGCCTTCTTTCGGCAAAAACTGCCGATCCTGTATACAGCACCCGCGCGACGGTTCCGCTCCAAGGAACAAGGCTGACAGACAATCCTTTCTGATTCAGGTACTTGCGCTGATTCCTCGCTACGCACTCCGAGCCACAGTCACCCGCTCTGTAACGGCACCAGAGATCCGCCGGATCAGCCCCTCACGGCGAGAGCTGGTCCCGTTCGGAGCGCGGCTCCGGCGAGGCAGGGGTCGACGATCACAGCCCCTCGCCCCGAAGCCACGCGGCGCCGCGCGCATAGAGCGCTTCGACCTCCGGCCCCTTCAGCCCGGGCATGTCGCGCTTCACCGTGTAGCCGATGCGCGTCTGCAGATAAGCGAGATGCCGATACCCCACGGGAAACTGCTCCAGCAGCGCACGGTCCAGCGCCGGCACCGCGCCGGGCGTCACCGGGTCCATGCGGTCCTTCTCGTAGATCGGCTGGCGCAGCACGATGCCCCATTTGCCCGCGCGCTTCTCGAGGAAGTCGTAGAAGCGGCCGGTGCACAGCACGTCGCAGACGACGCCCTCGACCTCGGCCCGCTGCGAGATCGTCATCTTGGTCTGGGAGATCGCGCGATGACCGGCGAGATCGACCGAGATGCCGCCGAGGAAGTGCAGGATGTTGACACCCTTGGCCCAGGCCGCCTTGCTGATCTCGATGAACTCGTCGCCGGTGCCCTGCGTCCACGTCGCCATCATCCGCCCATCCGGATGCCACACCGTGCGGAAGCGCTCCCAATCGCCCGCATCGCGCCAGATCGCCCAGTTCTGCAACAGCTCGCGAATCTGGCGGTCGTCCTCGATCTCGGCGGCGGTCTTGGTCATGGTGGTTTCCTCTTTGCGTTGTTGCTGCTGGATACGGGATCGGGAGTGCGCTGCAAAGGCACGGCTGATCATGGCTGCCCGGTGCGTGCGACAAATTCGGTGTCGTCCAGGCCTTGAGACACCGAAGGACGGAGATGGCCCTGCCGGCTACAGAGACACGGCCCCACATTCCCGCGGCGCGCAGCGCCCAGGTCATGCGGCAATCATGTCCCTCCTGAAATACGAGAGGGCGCGAGGAAGGCCGGACCTCGGCTGAGGCCCGTGGCCCGCCTGCTCAAAAGAATGCAGGCGGCAGGTA
>NZ_JAUHHY010000029.1:0-40568 GCF_032377435.1 Bradyrhizobium sp. SZCCHNS3002 | reverse complement strand
AAAACCCACAACAGTTGAGCCTCGCAATATGCGGAAGCTGAACCGGACAGCCGTGGGCTTGTCCCGGGCATCCACGTCGTTCGGCGTGCGCGGTGCAACGTGGATGGCCGGGACAAGCCCGGCCATGACGTGCAAGACGTGAGGTCTGTCGCCTCACCGGCCTCCGGCTGCTCATTCACCAGAGCGCGAGCTACCCCTTGATGAACGCCAGCAGGTCCGCATTGATCACGTCGGCATGCGTCGTCGCCATGCCGTGCGGGAAACCGGGATAGGTCTTCAAGGTCCCATGCTTCAGCAGCTTGATGCCGATGCGCGCGGAGTCGTCGATCGGGACGATCTGGTCGTCCTCGCCATGCATCAGCAGCACTGGCACGTCGATCGCCTTGAGATCCTCGGTGAAGTCGGTTTCCGAGAACGCCTTGATGCAATCATAGTGCGCCTTGGTGCCGCCCATCATGCCCTGCCGCCACCAGTTGCGGATCACGCCTTCGGAGACCTGGGCGCCGGCGCGGTTGAAGCCGTAGAACGGGCCGCTCGGAATATCGAGGAAGAACTGTGCGCGATTGGCGGCGAGCGCGGCGCGGAAGCCGTCGAACACCTCGATCGGCAGTCCGCCGGGGTTCTTGTCGGACTTGACCATGACCGGCGGCACCGCGCCGAGCAGGGCGGCCTTGGCGACGCGGCCTTTGCCGTGCTTCGCCACGTAGCGCGCGACCTCGCCGCCGCCGGTGGAGTGACCGACGTGAACCGCGTCCCTGAGGTCGAGCTTGGCGGCGAGCGCCGCAACGTCGGCCGCGTAGGTGTCCATCTCGTTGCCGGTCTCGGTCTGGCTCGAGCGGCCATGGCCACGGCGGTCATGCGCGATGACGCGAAAGCCCTTGTCGAGGAAGAACAGCATCTGCGCGTCCCAATCGTCGGACGACAATGGCCAGCCATGATGAAAGACGATGGGCCGGCCCGAGCCCCAATCCTTGTAGAAGATCTGCGTGCCGTCCGATGTCGTCACGAATCCTGAGCTCATGGGATGTCTGCCTTTCTCACTGGATGGAATCTGCCGCGTTCAAGGCGCGGCGTGATGGCGCTCCTCGTCGCGTCGATACGCAACCAAGGATGTCCGCTGCTACCTTAGCGACGGAGGGTGACGATCTCAGCAACACAGACTCGTGTGCGACATCGTTGCATCTCAACGGGACGCGCGATGGCTGCCCAATCCTGAGCGTAGCGGCATGCGTCGGCGGCGCATGACCTGCATGATTTGCGGGCTGCTTTGCGGTTCCGCGGCCGGACACCCGGTTTTTCCTCCTGGAACCGGGCAGGGCCGTCATTGCGCCCCGGCGCGTCATCGCATAAAGCGTGTTCCCAAATCGTTCAATTCAGCTCAAGCTCCTGGGCTAACCCACTGAAAGCTCAACGCTAATGGGAAAATCACTGATTCCGCCGGAGCCGGCGGAGATTCACGAGGTCGCGCTGCGCGAGGCGCTGGAGGAGCGCTATCTCGCCTACGCGCTCTCGACCATCATGCACCGGGCGCTGCCCGACGCGCGCGACGGCCTCAAGCCGGTGCACCGGCGCATCCTTTACGGCATGCGGCTGCTGCGGCTCGATCCCGGCACCGCGTTCAAGAAGTCCGCCAAGATCGTCGGCGACGTGATGGGCTCGTTCCATCCGCATGGCGACCAGGCGATCTACGACGCGATGGTCCGCCTCGCGCAGGACTTTTCCTCGCGCTATCCGCTGGTCGACGGCCAGGGCAATTTCGGCAACATCGACGGCGATAATCCGGCGGCCTATCGCTACACCGAAGCGCGCATGACCGACGTCGCGCGGCTGCTGCTCGAAGGCATCGACGAGGACGGCGTCGAGTTCCGGCCGAACTATGACGGCCAGTCCAAGGAGCCGGTGGTGCTGCCCGGCGGCTTCCCGAACCTGCTCGCCAACGGCGCGCAGGGCATCGCGGTGGGCATGGCGACCTCGATCCCGCCGCACAACGCCGCCGAGCTGTGTGACGCCGCGCTGCATCTGATCGAGAAGCCCGACGCCAAGTCGCGCGCGCTGCTGCGCTGGGTGAAGGGCCCGGACTTCCCGACCGGCGGCACCGTGATCGATTCAAAGGAATCGATCATCGAGGCCTACACCACCGGCCGCGGCTCGTTCCGCGTCCGCGCCAAGTGGAAGCAGGAGGAGGGCAACCGCGGCACCTGGATCGTCGTCATCACCGAGATTCCCTATCTCGTGCAGAAGTCGCGCCTGGTCGAGAAGATCGCCGAGCTGCTCAACGAGAAGAAGCTGCCGCTGGTCGGCGACGTCCGCGACGAATCCGCCGAGGACGTGCGGCTCGTGATCGAGCCGAAGTCGAAGAACGTCGATCCGGCGCTGATGATGGAATCGCTGTTCCGGCTCACCGATCTCGAGAGCAAGATTCCGCTGAACCTCAACGTGCTGATCAAGGGCAAGATCCCGAAGGTGGTGGGTCTCGCCGAGTGCCTGCGCGAATGGCTCGATCATCTGCGCGACGTGCTGCTGCGCCGCTCGAACTACCGCAAGAAGCAGATAGAGAACCGGCTGGAGATCCTCGGCGGCTATCTGATCGCCTATCTCAACATCGACGAGGTGATCCGGATCATCCGCACCGAGGACGAGCCGAAGCCGGTCCTGATGAAGACCTTCAAGCTCACCGAGGTGCAGGCCGAGGCCATCCTCAACATGCGCCTGCGTAGCTTGCGCAAGCTCGAGGAAATGGAGATCCGCACCGAGGACAAGAACCTGCGCGGCGAGCTCAAGGGCATCAATGCGCTGCTCGGTTCTGAGCAACTGCAATGGGCCAAGGTCGGCGAGCAGGTCAAGACGGTCCGCGACCTGTTCGGGCCGAAGACGCCGCTCGGCAAGCGCCGCACCAATTTTGCCGACGCGCCGGAGCATGACCTCGCCGCGATCGAGGAGGCCTTCATCGAGCGCGAGCCGGTCACGGTCGTCGTCTCGGACAAGGGCTGGGTGCGCACGCTGAAGGGCCACGTCGCTGATCTGTCGAACCTGCAGTTCAAGACCGACGACCAGCTCGGCCAGGCGTTCTTTGCCGAGAATACGTCCAAGGTGCTGCTGTTTGCGAGCAACGGCAAGTTCTACTCGCTCGACGTCGGCAAGCTGCCCGGCGGCCGCGGCCATGGCGAGCCGATCCGCATGTTCATCGATCTCGACCAGGATGCCTCGATCGTGTCGATGTTCGTCACCAAGGGCGAGCGCAGGTTCCTGGTGGCGGCGTCCGACGGCCAGGGCTTCATCGTCAAGGAAGAGGATTGCGTCAGCAACACCCGCAAGGGCAAGCAGGTGCTGAACGTGACCGCACCGGCGGAAGCGCGCGCGATCACCACCGTCCAGGGCGATCAGGTCGCGGTCATCGGCACCAACCACAAGATGGTGGTGTTCGGGCTCGACCAGGTGCCGGAGATGGCGCGTGGCCGCGGCGTCCGGCTGCAGAAATACACCAGCGCGCAGCTGTCCGACGTCACGACGTTCGAGCAGAAGCAGGGGCTCGCCTGGAAGGATTCCGCCGGCCGCGACCAGGGCCTGAGCTGGAAGGAATTGGCCGACTACCGTGGCAACCGCGCCGATGCCGGCCGCATCGCGCAGGGCCTGCCGAAGTCGAACAAGTTCAACCGGCCGATCGAGTAGCGACGTAATAGTATCCGTCCGGCGGCCGTCTATATCAGACAGCGGGCGATCGCGAGGTGCGCGATCGCCCGGAGACATGTTGGATGGCGCACTCGCATTCTCATCATCCCGACCATGATCATTCCCATGATCATGGCTCCCCGCACGCCCATGGCCACGCCGGCCACAGCCACGCACCCGCCAGCTTCGGCACGGCGTTCGCGATCGGCGTGTCGCTCAACACGGCCTTCGTCATCGCCGAGCTCATCTTCGGCTATGCCGCGCATTCGCTGGCGCTGATCTCGGACGCCGTCCACAATCTCTCCGACGTGATGTCGCTGCTCCTGGCCTGGGGCGCGCTGTGGCTGTCGGGCCGGCGGCCGACCGACCGCCACACCTACGGCTATCGCCGCGCCTCGATCCTGGCCGCGCTGATCAATGCCGGCCTGCTGCTGCTCGTGGTCGGCGGCATCGCCGTCGAGGCCTTCGACCGCCTGCGCAATCCGGACGAGGTCGCCGGCACGACCGTGCTGTGGGTGGCTGCGCTTGGCATCGTCATCAACGGCGCCACCGCGATGCTGTTCATGCGTGGCCGCGACACCGACCTCAATATTCGCGGCGCCTACCTGCACATGGCCGCCGACGCCGCCGTGTCGTTCGGCGTGGTCATCGCGGCGCTGGTGACGATCTGGACCGGATGGCTGTGGGTCGACCCGGTGGTCAGCCTGATCATCGCGCTCGTGGTGCTCCTGAGCGGCTGGGATCTCGCCCGCGACAGCGTCAATCTGGCGCTCGACGCCGTGCCGCGCGACATCGCCCTGCCGGCGGTACGCGATTATCTCGCCTCCCTCGACGGCGTCAGCGAGGTGCACGACCTCCACGTCTGGGCGATGAGCACCAACGAGACCGCGTTGACGGCGCATCTGGTAAGGGCAGGCGGAACGGATGATGCCTTCCTGCATCGCGTCTGCGCTGAGCTGTCCCATCGCTTCAATATCCAGCATCCCACCCTGCAGATCGAGGCCGATGGCTGCGCCTGCAAGCTCGCTCCCGCCGACGTGGTGTGAGCAGTACGCGAATGTGCCCTCGGCACGCAACGACTGGACAGCCCATGCCCGTGACGATCTTTCACAACCCCGCCTGCGGCACGTCGCGCAACACGCTCGCAATGATCCGCGCCTCGGGTGAGGAGCCCGAGGTGATCGAATATCTGAAGACGCCGCCGAGCCGCGAGCAGCTGATCGCGCTGATCAACGCGATGGGCGTCAAGGTGCGCGACGTGCTGCGCGAAAAGGGAACGCCCTATGCCGAGCTTGGGCTGGGCGATCCCAAATGGACCGACGACCAGCTGATCGAGGCGATGCTCGCGCACCCCATCCTGATCAACCGGCCGATCGTGGTGACCAGCAAGGGCGCGCGGCTCTGCCGCCCGTCCGAACTTGTGCTCGACCTGCTCGATCATCCCGTCTCCTCCTTCACCAAGGAGGACGGCGAGGTGGTGAGCCGGCCTGGCTGAAGCTTTCCGGATCGTGACGCGTTGGTGAGTTGAAACCATGGATACGGCGACCCGTCTCGAAGTGGCGAACTGGCTCGTGGCTCAGAGCCTGACCGGCATGCCGGAAAACGAGATCCTGCGCGGCTTCTGCGAGCGCTGCCGCGCGGCCGGACTCGAATTGTCACGCAGCCTCGCGATCATCGACACGCTGCATCCGATCTTCGAGGGGCGTGGCTTCCGCTGGAACGATTTCGACACGAACGAGGCCGACAGCTTCGAATATGGCTCCAGCAATGAGGGAGAGGCGGCACAGAACTGGCGGCGCTCGGTCTTCCACCACATGCTGGAGAACGGCCATGACGAGTTCAGCATCGACTTCCTGAATTGTGCGCATCTCGATTTTCCGATCATCGAGGAGCTTACCGCACAGGGGCACCGGCACTATCTCGCTTTCGTGCACCGGTTCGGCGAAGCGGGCACGCTCGGCCAGATGGACTGCTTCTATTCGAACTGGCTGACGCGGCGTGACGGCGGCTTCACCGACACGCAGGTCGGCGCGTTGCGCGACCTTGTCCCGCTGCTCGCGCTGACGATCAAATCCGCGCAGCAGGTCGACATCGTGCGAACCCTTGGCCGCGTCTATCTCGGCCGCGATGCGTCGGAGCAGGTGCTGCGCGGCCGCATCTCCCGCGGTGTCACCGAGCGCATCAATGCCGTGCTTTGGTTCTCCGACCTGCGCAGCTCGACCGCGATCAGCGAGAGCATCTCGCCGGACGAGATCATCCCGCTGCTCAACGACTATGCGGAGGCGTCGATCGACGCGATCTACGAGTCCGGTGGCGACGTGCTGAAGCTGATCGGCGATGGCGTGCTGGCGATCTTCACCGGCGGCGACATGGCCTCGGCCCGTCACGCCGCGCTGCGCGCCGAGCATCGCTTTCGGCTGAACATCCTGAAGCTGAACGCACGGCGCGCCGGCGAGGAACGGCCTGTCACCTCGGCCTATGTCGGCCTGCATGTCGGTGAGGTGTTCTACGGCAATATCGGCAGCGAGGACCGGCTCGACTTCACCGTCGTGGGACCGGCCGTCAACGAGGTCAGCCGCATCGCCTCGATGTGCCGCTCGGTCGATCGCGAACTGTTGGCATCCTCCGAATTCTGCGAGGGGCTCGACGGCGAAGGTCGGCGCTATCTGGTGTCGACCGGGCGCTACGCGCTGCGCGGCATCGGCCGCGCGCAGGATCTGTTCACGCTGGATCCGGACATTGCCGGCAGCGCCTCGGCCACGCGGGCCTACGAGAACTACCTGGCGGACGAGATGTCGCACCCTTGACCCACGTCAATGCCCAGCAGAAGCGAGTCTGCCCAGCATTCTCCGCCGGGAGATGAAAGCTCATGTACAAACATATTCTGCTGCCGACCGATGGCTCCGATCTGTCCAAGGCCGCGATCAAGCACGGCATCGCGCTCGCCAAGGCGACCGGCGCCAAGGTCACGGCGCTGGTGGTGTCGACGCCGCTGCATTCGCTGGTCGTCGATCCCCACGCTGCGACCAAGGCGCTCGCGCAATACAAGTCGTTGGTGGCCGATCAGACCGCGAAATATCTCGATCATGTGAAGGACGATGCCGAGCAGGCCGGCGTGGCCTGCGCCACGCTGTGCGTCGAGCACGACAAGCCCTATGAGGCGATCGTCGAGACCGCGCGCAAGCAGCATTGCGATCTGGTGCTGATGGCTTCGCACGGGCTGCGCGGCGTGTCGGCGATCCTGGGCAGCGAGACCTTGAAGGTGCTGACGCATTCGACCGTGCCGATCCTGGTCTATCGCTAGGCGGGCTGCGGCTCCGGCTGGCGCGCGATCGCGACGACCGGCGAGGCGAGGATGACGAGCGCCTGCAGGCCGAAGATGGCGGCGACGAGGTAGAGACAGATGTCGGCGCCGTAGCGGCCGCCGACGACCGCGCCGAGCAGCGAGCCCAGCGGACGGGCGCCGTAGCTCAGGATGTTGATGGCCGAGACCCGCCCGAGCAGGCCGGCCGGCGTCACCGACTGCCGCAGCGTCGTGGTCGAGATCACCCAGAGGATCGGCCCGGCGCCGAGCAGGAAGAAGCTGAGCGCGGCCAGGAGAGGCGAAGGGACGACCGTGGTGAGCGCCATCACCAGCGCTGCGGTGAAGCCGGTGACGGGGCCGAGCCCGATGACGGTGCCGAACGGCAGAAGCCGCATGATGCGCGTCGCCAGCAGCGCGCCGCACACCATGCCGATGCCGAACATCGACAACACCGTGCCGACGCCTCCCGCCGACAGGCCAAGCCGGTGCACGGCATAGGGCACGAACACCGCGAGCAGCAGGAAATGCGCCGTGTTGAAGATGAATTGGGTCACGAACACCGGCCGCAGCAACGGATGATGCAGCACGAAGGCGGCGCCTTCCCTGATGTCGGCGAGCGGATGGCGGCGCGGCACGGGCGCGCGAGCGGGCTCGGCGATGCCGGCCAGGCAGATGGCTGCGGCCAGCGAGAGCGCCGCGGCGCAGCCGAAGGCGGGCGCGCCGCCGATCCAGCCGACCAGCACGCCGCCGAGCGCGGGCCCCGCCGCAAAGGCGATGGTGCGGGCAAGCTCGATGCGCGCATTGGCAGGCGCCAACTGGGCCGGGGCGACGAGGCTCGGCACCACGGCCGGCGCGGCGACGCTGAACACGACCGTGCCGCACACCGCTGCGAATCCGAGCGCCGCCAGCAGCGGCAGCGTGAGCACGCCGGCCGCCAAGGCGATGAGGATCGCGAGCAGCGCCAGCGCGCGAAGCGTCTCGGCCATGGCCATCAGCAGCCGTCTCGGCATCCGGTCGGCGAGCAGCCCCGCAGGGATCGCGAACAGCACGAAGGGCGCGGTCAGCGCCGTCTGCAGCAACCCGGTCTCGCCCTCGCCGACACCGAGCGCGAGCACCGCGACGATCGGTGCTGCGGCGAGCGCGATCTGCTCGGCCGATTGCGCGGTGAGGTTGGACCAGGCGAGGCGGTGGAAGGCGGCAGGCAGGGCGGAGGGAGACATGAACAGGAACCTGTTGTGATGATGCGGCCATCATCACTGCGCCGCCTCCTTGCGCCCACCCGCTTCCTGATCTCCTGCATCGCCCCTCGCGCGGCGGACGGCCTATGCCGCGGTCGGTGCCTCGGCCAATCCCCATTCCGGAGGCAGCGTGCGGAACGCCAGATGCGTGCCCGCATTCAGCGGCGCCGTCTTGAAGCCGAACCGGTGCCAGGCCAGCGCCAGCGCATGCTGGGTGTAGATCGAGATGTGGCCGTTGCGCGGCGCGACGTACCACCAGGACATGCCCTGGCTGTCGAAATCGTCCGGCTGGGTCAATGTGGAGTAGAACACCGCGCCGGGCTCGGCCACGCAGGCCGCCATGGCTCCGATCGTCGCCAGCGGATCGGGCACGTGCTCGAGGGTCTCGAAGCAGGTCACGAGATCGAACTTGCGATCGGGGCGGGTCGCGTGCTCGGCCACCATCGGATCATAGGTGACCGCTTCGGCAAAGCCTTGAGCGCGCAGGCCGGTGCAGAACAGGTCGTTGCCGCCGCCGAAGTCGAGCACCCGCATCCCGGCCTTGTGCGGCGCCCAGAAGCGGGCCACGGCCGCCGCATTGTCGGTTGGCCGCTTGATCCGATAGTCTGGATCCACGGCTTCGTAGCCGTCGTTGTAAATGTGGGTCTTGAACTGCTCGATGCCCCAGTCGTCGAAGGCGTCCGTAAACAGGAAGCCGCAATCCGAGCAGCGCCGGTAGTAGATCGGCACGCCGGCCAGCGGCGGGCGATGTGCATGGGCCGTCTGGCAGGGGCGGTTCATGTCGACCACGCCGTAGAGAGAGGCAGGACCGTCACAGATCTTGCAGGGCACGGGCGCGTTCGTGACCGGTCGGAGACCGAGTTGGGGGGAGAGCATGTTGGATCCCGTCAGTGGGGCAGTGGCACCCGTCGCCGGCGGCACGCCGCGAGGGCCGCGCGCGAATCGGCAGCAACAGGCTCTCGCGATGATGAAGCGGTATCGGAGGATTTCTAGCCTCTCTGCGGGGCGCAGCCATAGGCGGGAGACGCACTTGCAAATAAGTTGCATTAAAGCTCGGTTTCGTCCAGGATGATGTCATGGACGCAAAATCGTCAGACCTTTCGCAACTGCACGCCATGGTTCCGCCGAGCGACCGCCTGATGAACGCAGGCTGGCGCGGCGAGCGCGGCGATCCGTCGCTCGGCGACATGTTCGCGACGGTACGAACCGCAACAAAAGGGTCGCTCTGGCGGAAGCTGCTGGCCTTTCTCGGACCCGGTTACCTTGTCGCCGTCGGCTATATGGACCCCGGCAATTGGGCGACGTCGCTCGCCGGCGGTTCCAAATTCGGCTACGTCCTGCTCTCGGTCGCGCTGCTGTCCAACCTGATGGCGATCGTGCTGCAGTCGCTCTGCACGCGGCTCGGCGTCGCCACCGGCCGCGACCTCGCCCAGGCCTGTCGCGACTCCACCCCGCGCTGGGTCTCGGTGCCGCTGTGGCTGTCGGCGGAGATCGCGATCACCGCCACCGATCTCGCCGAGGTGATCGGCACAGCGATCGGTCTCAGCCTGCTGTTCGGGCTGCCGCTGTCGATCGGCGTCTGCGTCACCGCGCTCGATGTCTTCCTGATCCTGGCGCTGCAGGCGTTCGGCTTTCGCTGGATCGAGGCCTTCGTGGTTGCGCTGCTCGGCATCATCGCGCTGTGCTTCGCGATCCAGATCGCGATGGCCGAGCCCGACTGGGCCGAGGTGGTGAAGGGCTTCGTGCCCAGCGGTCAGCTGATCGCCAATCCGGAGATGCTCTATCTGGCGCTCGGCATTCTCGGCGCGACCGTGATGCCGCACAATTTGTATCTCCATTCGGGCCTGGTCCAGACGCGCGGCTACGGCGACAGCCCGGAGGACAAGCGCGAGGCGATCACGCTTTCCACGATCGATTCCACCATCGCGCTGTGCCTGGCGCTGACCATCAACGCCTCGATCCTGATCCTGGCGGCCGCCACGTTCCACAAGACCGGCCAGCGCGACGTGGCCGAGCTCGACCAGGCGCATTCCTTCCTGGCGCCGCTCCTGGGATCGACGCTGGCACCGACGCTGTTTGCAATCGCGCTGTTGTGCTGCGGCCTGAACTCGACGATCACCGCGACCCTGTCCGGCCAGATCGTGATGGAAGGCTTCCTCCACTGGCGGATCGCGCCCTGGCTGCGCCGGCTGATCACGCGCATGATCGCGATCGTGCCGGCGGTGGCGGTGACGATCTGGGCCGGCGAGAAGGCGACCGGGCAGCTCCTGATCCTCAGTCAGGTCGTGCTCAGCCTGCAACTGCCGTTCGCCATCGTGCCGCTGGTGCTGCTCACCGCGAGCCGCGCCAAGATGGGGCAGTTCGTGGCGCCGCGCTGGCTGACGGCGATTGCGAGCCTGATCGCGGTGGTGATCATCGCGCTCAATGCCAAGCTGGTGTGGGATCTGGCGATAGGTTGATGGAGGCGAGTAGCGAATAGAGAATAGCGAATAGCGGTCGTTCAAATCCCTATTCGCTACTCCCTATTCGCCATTCGCTTCTTCATTCCTGCGGCTCCGGCGCGGTGTCGCCCTCGGCATCCACGCGGAGCCATCCGGCCGCCGCGAGCCGCTGCTGCGGCAGATAGCGGCTCTTGTAGTCCATCTTTTTCGAGCCCTCGATCCAGTAGCCGAGATAGACGTAGGGCAGGCCCTGGCGCCGCGCCCGGGCGATGTGGTCGAGGATCATGAAGGTGCCGAGCGAGCGCGTGGTCTCCGACGGGTCGAAGAACGAGTACACCATCGACAGGCCGTCGCTGAGCACGTCCGTCAGCGCCACCGCGACCAGCTCGCCACCGCGGGCGTTCGGACCGTTGCTCAGATTGCGGCGGCGGTACTCGATGATTCGCGTCTCGACATGGCTGTCCTCGACCATCATTGCGTAATCGAGCACCGTCATGTCGGCCATGCCGCCATGGCGATGGCGCTGATCGAGATAGCCGCGGAAGATCGAATATTGCTCCGACGTCGGCACCGCGCTGCGCTGCTCGCCGACCAGATCGGAATTGCGCGCGAGCACCTTGCGGAAGTTGCGCGAGGGGCGGAATTCGTTGGCGATCACGCGGACGGACACGCAGGCGCGGCACTGGTCGCAGGCCGGCCGGTAGGCGATCGACTGGCTGCGGCGGAAGCCGCCATGGGTCAGGAGGTCGTTGAGATCGGTCGCCTTGTCGCCGACCAGATGCGTGAACACCTTGCGCTCCTGCCGGCCCGGCAGATACGGGCAGGGCGATGGCGCGGTCAGGTAGAATTGCGGGGTGTCACGCGAATGCTGGGTCAAGGAACGTCGTGAGCCTCCGAGGCGATCATCAACAGAATTGCGCTCCGGAGGCGGCCGGTCAATCGCTTTTGCTGCGCCACCTGACGTCTCATCACGTGCGAGCCGGTTCAACCAGCTGCGAGCGCACCGACGTGTTGATCACGACGGTGCCGAGCACGAAGTCGTGCAGCAGCCGGCGCCGGCCGTTGAACAGTCCGATCAGCAGCACGAGCGGCGACAACACCGAGACCGAGATCCAGAAGCAGACCGCATGCACGGCACCGAGCACAAAGTAGCCCGGCGCGCCGTACCAGGTCCGGAGCTCCAGATCCATCACCCGCATGCCGATCGTCGCCGAGCTCGGGCCGCCGATCGTGGCGCCGTAGTAGACGATCGCCCAGATCACCGAGGCCGGCGACACCAGCCAGAACAACGCCCAGCCGAGGCCCAGCGTGACCAGGCCGAACACGGCGATGAAGATCACCGCCAGGATCACCGGGACGGAGAGCACCAAGAGATCGATCAGGAATGCAATCATCCGCCGCGTCAGCACACCGCGAAACAATTCCGGCTGCTGATAGGGGTCGTAGGCGTGCGGCCGGGCACCGGCACCGCCATTGCTATCGCCTGAACCCATATACGCCATGAATCTGCCCTCCGGATTGGCTCAGAGGACATGGGAACCCCACTTCCGCTTGCAAGAGCCGTTCGTGCATGGGGCGCGGCAAATTTCCGGCGATTTCGCGATTTGCAAGCCCGCTTGTAAGCCGGCGCGCGCGCATAGTCGGCGCGCCCGGAAGACCGCCGCAGACCCAGATCCCGAGGCGCCCGCTCAGCGCTGCTGCCGCAGCCGCTCGGCAGCCTGCGGGGCGAAATAGGTGAGCACACCGTCGGCGCCGGCGCGCTTGAAGGCGAGCAGGCTCTCCATCATCGCCCGGTCGCCGTCGATCCAGCCATTGTTGGCGGCCGCCGCGATCATCGCGTATTCGCCCGACACCTGATAGGCGAAGGTCGGCATGCTGAAGGTGTCCTTCACGCGCCTGACGACGTCGAGATAGGGCATGCCCGGCTTCACCATCACCATGTCGGCGCCCTCGGCGATGTCGAGCTCGACCTCGCGCAACGCCTCGTCGGAGTTGGCGCTGTCCATCTGGTAGGTCCGCTTGTCGCCGGTGAGCGTCTTGGCCGAGCCGATCGCGTCGCGGAACGGGCCGTAGAAGGCGGAGGCATATTTGGCCGCATAGGCCATGATCTGCACGTCGAGGAAGCCGGCCTGATCCAGCGCCTGGCGGATCGCGCCGACCCGGCCGTCCATCATGTCCGACGGCGCGATGATGTCGCAACCGGCCTCGGCCTGCACGAGGGCCTGGCGCACCAGCACCGCGACCGTCTCGTCGTTGAGGATGCGGCCGTCCCGGATCAAGCCGTCATGGCCGTGGCTGGTGAACGGATCGAGCGCGACGTCGCAGAGCACGCCGATCTCCGGAAACTCCTTCTTGATCGCGCGCACCGCCTGGCAAACCAGATTGTCCGGGTTGCAGGCCTCGGAGCCGTGCTCGTCGCGCAGCGACGGCTCGGTGTAGGGGAACAGGGCGATGCAGGGGATGTCGAGCTTGGCGGCGCGTTCGGCATCGCGGACGATCTCGTCGACGCTGAGCCGTTCCACGCCCGGCATCGATGCGACCGTGCTGCGGGTCCGATCGCCCTGCACCACGAACAGGGGCCAGATCAGATCGTCCGTCGTGAGCACGTTCTCCCGCACCAGCCGACGCGCCCACTCGGCCTTGCGGTTGCGGCGGGGGCGGATGGTGAGATCGAGCGCCGGTGTCGGTGCAGTGGCCGGGTTGCGCGCGGTGTCGCGCAGGTCGATCGGGCGCCCGAATTTGATCGCCATGGGGTGCTGGCTCCTTGAGCTGGCCGGCGAGCCGGAGGATTTGATTTGTTGTAATTCCAACAATCTGTAGCACTTCGGCCGCCGCCCGTCACTTGACCTGACGCAAGCGGCCCGGTTGATTTCCGGCCCGGTTGATTTCACGGTGCCGGCCGGCCAAGAATCGCCATGCTCCTGGTCTTGAGAGGCCCCAATGACGACCTGCCTGTTCTGCTCGAGCTGCCATGGCTGAGATTCCCTCGGCGCGAGATCTGGCGCGTGACAACGCCGCCATGTCGATTGCCGCCATGTCCTCAGATCGGCGCGAGAGCGACGACAATGTCTGGACGCGGCGGCTGGTGCTGTTCCTGCGGGTCATGGCCATGCTCTCGATCGCCAAGGGCCTTTATCATTGGGCCCAGGTGACCGGCTTCATCGGCGGCGAGGACGACGCGTTCGAGAACCAGGCGATGGCCTGGCAGGCGGCGACGGTCTATTTCGCGGTGATCGAGCTCGTCGCCGCGGTCGGCCTGTGGCTGGCGACGCCGTGGGGCGCGGTGGTGTGGCTCACCACGGTCGTGTCGATGGCGGTCATCGAGCTGATGTTCCCCGGCATCTATGGCGGCAATCTGCTGGTGGTCGCGGGCGAGGCGATCATGCTCGCCGCCTACCTCGTGCTGGCCTGGATGGCGGCCCGCGAGCGGCCACCGTAGGTGGTGAGGAAAATTCGTTGCACGCTGTAAATCCTCTCAGCGCGATGCAAGTAATGTTTCGAACACCTTAAGAGCGCCTGCCACAGCCGTTACACAGACCTTAGCGGTGGGAACTGCACCTGTTTTGGAATGTGACAGGGGGGTGAAACAGAGCGCGAACATTGCCCGTCGTCCGTCAACGGACCCTTGCAAAAGCCCCTGTAATCACTGGATTAAAAGAGGATTCACTCTCCGCGATTCATTCTCTCTTTATGCTCTTATTTAAGGCGATCTTCAAAGCACGCCCCTTAAGTTCGTTCTATCAGACGGGACAAAAGTTTCGTCGAATAAGTCGACAAAAACGACGACAGGGGAAGTGTCATGATGAAAGCCGTTGCGACGGCCGTGGAGACTGCTGCGCCGGGCCAGGGCGGCACCGTCCAGTCGCTCTATCTGGAAGCTCTGACGCTGGTGGAGCGGCTGCATCGCCGCCTGCTCGACGTCATCAAGGACGAGTTCGACCGCCGTGGTCGTTCCGACATCAATTCGGTCCAGGCGCTGCTGCTCTATAACATCGGCGACAAGGAGCTGACCGCGGGCGAGCTGCGCACGCGCGGCTACTATCTCGGCTCCAACGTCTCCTACAACCTGAAGAAGCTCGTCGAGCTCGGCTTCCTTGATCACCAGCGCTCGCGCGTCGATCGCCGCTCGGTCCGCATCCGCCTGACCCCCCAGGGCCAGGAGATCCGCCGCATCGTCGACTCGCTGTATCAGAAGCACGTCAAGACCGTGGAGCAGGTCGGCGGCATTTCGAGCGAGGAGTTCTCAACGCTCAACAAGTCGCTGCACCGCCTCGAGCGGTTCTGGACCGACCAGATCCTGTATCGTCTCTGAGCCGGCTTCATCGTTTCGGCTGATCCGGCCTCAGACATCGAGAGCCAAGACCGGACAGCCCTCGATCCTCTGAGTTCGACCTTGCGTCGGCCCCTGCTGGGCCGGCGCTTTTTTTTTTTTGTCGTGGCTCACTTCGTTCGCTGTTGCGAAAAACATCCACTCCGAACTGGAACCAATATCGCCTCTCGGACTTGTCTCCCGCGGAGGTCGGGTGATGCTGCACGATTACGGAATGCAGGTCATGAACGTGGAGCTGGTGAGCGACGCCTATGCGATCGCGGCCAACTACCTGCGGCTGTCGGGGGCGATGACGGATACCATCACGCCGAACGAGCAGCTCGTCGACATGATCGTACAGCTGATTCACCGCGGAGAATTCAACAAGCTCAGACTCGCGAACAAGGCGATCTCGATGTTCGAGATGGCCTCTGCGGCCTGACCATCAAGAGGGGATGATATGGAAGCTGCCATCGATCGGATCATGCATACCTACGACCTGCTGGCGAACCGCACCGCGGCCGCCAGCGAGGAAGCGCGGCGCAAGGTCAGCGCCTACATCCAGACCTTGTTCGAAGCTGGCGAGCGTGACCCGCATCGTCTCACGGTGTGCGGCCTGACCTACCTGCGCCAGCTCGACGGCCGCGTCGATCCGGTGAAGGCCGGCTACACCGGCCTCTGATGTCATCGGCGCGCGATGGCTCGCGCGCTTGCCTCATGATACCGACAACCTGTATGAGACCGTCAGGTTTCATGCAGGTTGTTTATTTTTGGGGGATCGATGCGTTTGGTGTCCCGAGTTATTGCCACGGTGGGACTCTTGGCCTTCGCGTGCGGCGAGCTGAGTCTGCCCACAAGGAGCATGGCTGAGACGGTCTGGCCCCAGAAGGGACCGAACACTCGAGAAGCGCTGGCCAGAGTTGGAGCCTGCGCGGAGACGACGATCACGAAAATTGCTGGTCGGTTCGATGAGCCGCTGTCGCCGACCCCGTTCAAGCTCGGCGAGAAGCTCGACGAGTATGGTGAGCCCATAATGGATCAGGGCGTCCACGTGCTGTACCAGAACGGCGCCGAGCAGATCGACTCGGCATGGAATGCCGCCGTCGCGCATTCCAAACTGAGCGATCCCGTGCGGCTCTGCACCGTCTGGAAGCCGAAGAAATGCCCGCCCGGCGATGACCGGGGACGAATCTACAAGGCGACCAATCTCCGGACCAAGAAAACCTGGCAGATGTCGGAAAGCTGGCACTCCTGTGGCGGGGCCTGAGCAGGGGGCTTGCTCCAGCGGCCGTCCACCATATCTGGCGCAAATATCCGGTTTGACCCGCAACCGCTTGGTCTGTCCCTTGGCCTGCCGCCGCCCGTATGGTAAGGGCAGGGGTCTTTTCCGACCGCCTTCACTGAACCGACCGCCGGCCGCCCAAGGCCTTGCGGACGTGGAGATATTCCGCCGATGACCGCTTCCAGCGCCAAGCCCGCCTCGTCAGTCGATTCCTTCTTCTCCGCCACCCTGGCCGAGGCCGATCCCGAGATCGCTGCCGCCATCAAGGGTGAACTCGGTCGACAACGACACGAGATCGAGCTGATCGCTTCGGAGAACATCGTCAGCCGCGCGGTCCTGGAAGCCCAGGGCTCGGTGATGACCAACAAGTATGCCGAGGGCTACCCGGGCGCGCGCTATTATGGCGGCTGCGAATGGGTCGACGTCGCCGAGAACCTCGCGATCGACCGCGCCAAGAAGCTGTTCGGTGCCAATTTCGTCAACGTCCAGCCGAACTCGGGCAGCCAGATGAACCAGGCGGTGTTCCTGGCGCTGCTGCAGCCCGGCGACACCTTCATGGGCCTCGACCTCGCCGCCGGCGGCCATCTGACCCACGGTTCGCCGGTCAACATGTCCGGCAAGTGGTTCAAGGCCGCGCACTACACCGTGCGCCGCGACGACCACCTGATCGACATGGATGCGGTCGCCAGGCAGGCCGAGGAAGTGAAGCCGAAGCTGATCATCGCCGGCGGCAGCGCCTATTCGCGCCCGTGGGATTTCAAGCGCTTCCGCGAGATCGCCGACAGCGTCGGCGCCTATCTGCTGGTCGACATGGCCCACTTTGCTGGTCTCGTTGCGGGTGGCGTCCATGCCTCCCCGGTGCCCTACGCTCACGTCACCACGACCACCACGCACAAGTCGCTGCGCGGTCCGCGCGGCGGCCTCATCCTGTGGAACGACGAGCAGTTCACCAAGAAATTCAACTCGGCGATCTTCCCGGGCCTGCAGGGCGGCCCGCTGATGCACGTGATCGCGGCCAAGGCGGTGGCCTTTGCCGAGGCGCTGCGGCCCGAGTTCAAGGTCTACGCGAAGAACATCGTCGAGAACGCGAAGGCGCTGGCGGAATCGCTGCGCGCCCAGGGCTTCGACATCGTCTCCGGCGGCACCGACAACCATCTGATGCTGGTCGACCTCCGGCCGAAGAGCCTGAAGGGCAACGTCTCGGAGAAGGCGCTGGTCCGCGCCGGCATCACCTGCAACAAGAACGGCATTCCGTTCGACCCCGAGAAGCCGTTCGTCACCTCCGGCCTGCGACTCGGTACGCCGGCCGCGACCACCCGTGGCTTCGGCGTCGCTGAATTCCAGCAGGTCGGCAGCCTGATCGCCGAGGTGCTGAACGCGATCGCGCAGGCGCCGGACGGCAGCGCGCCGCTGGTGGAAGCTGCGGTCAAGGCGAAGGTGAAGGCGCTGACCGACCGGTTCCCGATCTATCAGTAAGGCTTGAAGCCACAATGCGCTGCCCGAGCTGCAACAGTCTCGATACGCAGGTGAAGGACTCCCGCCCCACCGAGGATTCCTCGGTGATCCGGCGGCGGCGGGTCTGCGTCACCTGCAACTTCCGCTTCACGACCTTCGAGCGGGTGCAGCTGCGCGAACTCACCGTCATCAAGCGCAATGGCCGCCGCGTGCCGTTCGATCGTGACAAGCTGATGCGCTCGGTGCAGATCTCGCTGCGCAAGCGCTCGGTCGATCCTGAAAGGGTCGAGAAGATGGTCTCGGCGATCGTGCGCGAGCTCGAGAGCGGCGGCGAGTCCGAGGTGTCCTCGGAGGCGATCGGCGAGATCGTGATGGAGCATCTGCGCGATCTCGACGACGTCGCTTATGTCCGCTTCGCCTCGGTGTACCGCAATTTCCGGGAGGCCAAGGACTTCGAGGCCGTGCTCGGCGAGCTCTCGGCCGAGGACGAGACGCCGCGGCTGGCGCCGGTCCGCAAATGATCTTCCGGGTCCTGGTCGATCAGGTCGGCGAGAAGCTGAAGGCGCAGAAGGACGCCGACCGCCGCTTCATGCAGCTCGCGCTGTCGCTCGGCCGTCGCGGGCAGGGGCGGACCTGGCCTAACCCGGCGGTCGGCGCCGTCGTGGTCAAGGACGGCGTCATCATCGGCCGCGGTTGGACCCAGCCCGGTGGACGCCCTCATGGCGAGCCCGAGGCCTTGAATCGCGCCGGCAAGGCCGCGAAGGGCGCCACACTCTATGTGACGCTGGAGCCATGCTCGCATTTCGGCAAGTCGCCGCCTTGCGTGGACGCCGTCATCGCAGCCGGAATCAGCCGCGTCGTGTCGGCGATCGAGGATCCCAATCCGGAGGTCGCAGGGCAGGGGCATGCCAAGCTCCGCGCTGCCGGCATCCAGGTTGAAGTCGGCCTCTGCTCGGCGGACGCCAAGCGCGATCATGCTGGCCATTTCCGGCGTATCCGCGATGGCCGGCCGCATGTGATCCTGAAGCTTGCGGTCTCGGCCGACGACAAGATTGCAGCCGCGGGCAACAAGCCGGTCGCGATCACCCGCGAGGCGGCGCGGACGCGCGTGCATATGTTGCGTGCCCAGAGTGACGCGATCCTGATCGGCGTGCGCACCGCGATCGCCGATGATCCGCTGCTGACCTGCCGGCTGCCCGGCATGGAGGCCCGCTCGCCGGTGCGCGTGGTGCTCGATCCGATGCTGCGGCTGCCCATGACCAGCCGTTTGGTGCAATCAGCGCGAACCACGCCGCTCTGGATGGTCGCGTCAGCGCTTGCCGAGCCCGCGGCGGCGACCAAGCTCGGTGCTGCCGGTGCCCAGGTGATCCGCGTGCCGCCGCAGGCCGAGCCCTCGGCGCTGGAGCCCCCCGCCGTGCTCAAGGCGCTGGCTGAGAAGGGCATCACCCGCCTGATGATCGAGGGCGGCAGCCGCGTCGCCTCATCCTTCATGGCGAGTGGCCTGGTCGATGAAATCTGGCTGCTGCGCGGTCCCGGCGAGATCGGGGCCGACGGCATCGCTGCGCTGGACGCATTGCCGCTGACCGCAATCACGCAGTCGCCGGCCTATCGCGTTCGTGCTAGCGAAACGCTCGATCCCGACACCCTTACGATTTACGAGCGCGCGTAATGTTTACCGGCATCGTCACCGACATCGGCGAGATCGCCAGCCTGACGCCGCGGACCGAGGGCAAGCTGCACCGGCTGCGCATTGCCTGCCATTATGACCAGGCCAGCATCGCCGATGGCGCATCCATCGCCAACAATGGCGTCTGCCTCACGGTCGTGCAGTCCGGCGTCACCGATGGGAAGACCTGGTTCGAGGTCGACGCCGCCGCGGAGACGCTGGCACTGACCACGGCCAAGCACTGGCGCGTCGGCACAAAACTGAACCTCGAGCGGGCCCTGAAGATCGGCGACGAGCTCGGTGGCCACATCGTCGCAGGCCATGTCGACGGCATCGCGACCATCGTCAGCCGCGACGACCTGCCGGATATGGCGCGGTTCGTGCTGAAGACAACGCGGGATCTGGCGCGCTTCATCGCCACCAAGGGCTCAGTCACCCTCGACGGCGTCTCGCTCACGGTCAACACCGTCGACGAACTGGCCTTCTCGGTGCTGATCATTCCGCATACGCTGTCGGTCACGACGCTGTCGTCCTGGCAGGCCGGCGGCGAGGTCAATCTCGAGGTCGACCTGATGGCGCGCTATGCCGCGCGCCTCACGGAAATGAAGTAGCCTCGAAGGGGGCTTTCCGTCTTGGCTTTGCGGGCGCCCGCGCCTACAAGGCCAGCCCTCGTGGCGAGGAGGCGCCGATGTGTCGTCTCGCGGCATGAGGCCGATTTCATCTCGCCCTTCGCGACGCGGCCGGATCGCCGCTCCCTTGGGGCGAGGCACCTGAAGACAATGGAAACAGAACCATGGCAGACGCACGGCGCGCGCCGCTCAAAGACCAGACCGACATCTCCGGCGCCCGGGCGCTGATCGTCGAGGCCCGCTTCTACGACGACCTCCAGGACGCCCTGCTGGAGGGCGCCACCGCCGAGCTGAAGGCGGCGGGCGTGGGCTATGATGTTCTCACCGTCACCGGCTCGTTGGAGATTCCGGCGACTATTGCCATTGCGCTCGATGCTGCCGCCAAGACCGGCAAGCCTTATGATGCGGCGATCGCGCTCGGCTGCGTCATCCGCGGCGACACCATCCATTTCGAGATCGTGTCGCAGGAATCCTCGCGGGCCCTGATGGATCTGTCGGTGGCGCGCGGCCTGCCGCTCGGCAACGGCATCCTCACCGTCAACAACGAGGACCAGGCCTGGGCGCGCGCCCGCGTCTCCGAGATGAACAAGGGCGGCGATGCCGCCCGCGCCGCGCTCGCCGTGCTGCGCATCAAACGCCGTCTGTCGCGAGGCTGAGATGGCCGAGAGCAGCAACAAGCCGTCCAAGGGCCCGATCCGCGCCGGCGACCGCAAGGCCAACCGCCGTGGCGCGGCGCGGCTCGCCGCCGTCCAGGCGCTCTACCAGATGGACATTGCTGGCGCCGGCATCAACGACGTGCTGGCCGAGTTCGAGAGCCATTGGCTCGGCAACGAGGTCGAGGGCGAGCAGTATCTGCCGGCGGAGGCTGCCTTCTTCCGTGACATCGTCTCCGGCGTGGTGCGCGACCAGACCAAGATCGATCCGGTGCTCGACGCGGCGCTGGAGCGCGGCTGGCCGCTGCAGCGGATCGAGGCGATCCTGCGCGCCGTGCTGCGCGCCGGCGCCTATGAGCTGGAGCGGCGCAAGGACGTGCCGGCCAAGGTCGTCGTGTCCGAATATGTCGACATCGCCCATGCCTTCGTCGAGCGCGACGAGACCGGCATGGTCAACGCCGTGCTGGAGCAACTCGCCAGGCAATACCGCGCCGACGAGATGGGGCCGAAGTAGCGATGGGGGGCGCCGGAGCACGATCGCTGCAAACCGGTGCGATGCCAGTGTCTTTCCTCGACTGTCATCACCCGCGAAAGCGGGTGATCCAGCATTCCAGAGACGAGCGCGGCGTACTGGATCGCCCGGTCCCGCCTTCGTCTATCGGCTCCGGCGCGGCGACGAATGCAAGGGCGCGCCGAAGCTTTAGCGAAGGCGGCAAGCCGGGCGATGACAGCGGAGAGCGGGGAGGGGGGCTGTGACCCAAAACCCCTCCGGCGAAGACTCCCTCATTGCCCGCTATTTCAAGCCGCTGGCGACCGACCCCGGCGCGTTCGGCCTCGTCGACGACGCCGCGATCATTCCGGCCGATGGGGACGACATCGTCGTCAAGACCGACGCCATCGTCGAAGGCGTCCATTATCTCGCCGACGATCCCCCCGACACCATCGCGCGCAAGGCGCTGCGGGTGAACCTGTCCGATCTCGCCGCCAAGGGCGCCGTGCCCGCCGGCTTCGTCCTGACGCTCGCGCTGCGCGAGAAGGATGACGCCTGGCTGTCGCAATTCGCACGTGGCCTCGGCGAGGACGCGGCTGCGTTTGGCTGTCCGCTGCTCGGCGGCGACACCGTGTCGACGCCCGGTCCCGTGATGATCTCGATTGCGGCCTGGGGGCGGGTGCCCAGGGGCCGGATGGTGCATCGCTTCGGCGCGCGTCCCGGCGACCGGGTCATGGTCACCGGGACGATCGGTGATGCCGCGCTCGGTCTGCGCATGCTGACGGGCACAGCCGAGGCTACGGCGCTGGCCGACGATCCCGCCGCGCGGGATATGCTGATCGGTCGTTATCGCACGCCGCAGCCGCGCAATGCACTGGCGGCGGCCGTGAGAGACTGTGCGACCGCCTCGATGGACGTCTCTGATGGCCTCGCAGGCGACCTGACCAAGCTCTGCGCCGCCTCTTCCGTGAGCGCCGACATCGCGCTGTCCCACATTCCACGATCGCCGGCAGCGGCGAAGCTGCTTGCTGTCGGGGCCGCGCAGCTTGAAAGCATGATCTCGGGCGGCGACGATTACGAGATCCTCTGCACTGTTCCCGCAGCGCGATGCGAAGCGTTCCGTGCTGCAGCCGAGACGGCGGGCGTTGCCGTCACGGACATCGGCGCCATCGTCGAAGGGGCGCGAGCCCCGCGCTTCCTGGACGGGCAGGGCCGTCCCGTCACACTGACGCGTTTGTCCTTCAGCCACTTCTGACACCTATTTGCACCGCACAATGCGACCAAAGAAGCGTCTGAATTTGGAGCGGTTCAGGCGTCGCGGCGTTGCGTCATCATGGCGATTTTGGCAAGCTTCATGATGTTCGAGGCGGCTCCGCCCGGAGCGGCCTGATAGGGGGCGTGCGTCGCACCATCGCGGCGTGACGTAGTTCAAAAAAGCAAAGAGCCGAGGAAACTAAATGTCAGCTTTATGGGTGATCGTGCTCTGCGGAGCGCTGTCGATCGTCTATGCGATCTGGGCCACTTCATCGGTCCTGGGTGCGGACGCCGGCAATGCGCGGATGCAGGAAATTGCGGCGGCCGTGCGTGAGGGCGCGCAGGCCTATCTCCGCCGCCAATATACGACGATCGGAATCGTCGGCGTCGTGATCTTCGTGCTCCTTGCGTATTTCCTCGGCATGCTCGTGGCGGTCGGCTTTGCGATCGGCGCGATCCTCTCCGGCGCCGCCGGCTTCATCGGCATGAACGTGTCGGTGCGCGCCAACGTCCGCACCGCGCAGGCTGCGACGACCTCGCTCGCAGGCGGCCTCGAGCTCGCCTTCAAGGCCGGCGCCATCACCGGTCTGCTCGTCGCGGGTCTGGCGCTGCTCGGCGTCACGATCTACTTCGGCGTTCTCACCGGCTTCATGAAGCTCGCGCCCGACAGCCGCACCGTGATCGACGCGCTGGTCGCGCTCGGCTTCGGCGCATCGCTGATCTCGATCTTCGCCCGTCTCGGCGGCGGCATCTTCACCAAGGGCGCCGACGTCGGCGGTGACCTCGTCGGCAAGGTCGAAGCCGGCATTCCTGAGGACGATCCGCGCAACCCCGCGACCATCGCCGACAACGTCGGCGACAACGTCGGTGACTGCGCCGGCATGGCCGCCGACCTGTTCGAGACCTACGCGGTGACCGCGGTCGCCACCATGGTGCTGGCTGCGATCTTCTTCGCCAAGTCATCGCTGCTCGCCAACATGATGACCCTGCCGCTCGCCATCGGCGGCATCTGCATCATCACCTCGATCGCCGGCACCTTCTTCGTCAAGCTCGGCGCCAGCCAGTCGATCATGGGCGCGCTGTACAAGGGCCTGATCGCGACCGGCGTGCTCTCGCTCGCCGGCGTCGCGATTGCCATTGCGTGGCTGATCGGCTTCGGCAAGCTCGATGGCGTCGACTACACCGGCACCGCGCTGTTCGTCTGTGGTGTCGTCGGCCTCGTCGTGACCGGCCTGATCATCTGGATCACCGAATACTACACCGGCACCGACTTCCGCCCGGTGAAGTCGATCGCTTCGGCCTCGGTCACGGGTCACGGCACCAACGTGATCCAGGGCCTCGCGATCTCGATGGAATCGACCGCGCTGCCCGCGATCGTGATCATCGCCGGCATCCTGGTCACCTACAGCCTCGCCGGCCTGTTCGGCATCGCGATCGCGACCACGACGATGCTGGCGCTGGCCGGCATGATCGTCGCGCTCGACGCCTTCGGTCCAGTCACCGACAATGCCGGCGGCATTGCCGAAATGGCCGGCCTGCCGAAGGAGGTCCGCAAGTCGACCGACGCGCTCGACGCGGTCGGCAACACCACCAAGGCGGTCACCAAGGGCTATGCGATCGGCTCCGCCGGTCTCGGCGCGCTGGTGCTGTTTGCGGCCTATAACCAGGACCTGCAGTTCTTCATCGCCGACTCCGCGAAGCATCCTTACTTCGCCGGCATCAAGCCGGACTTCTCGCTGAACAACCCCTACGTCGTGGTTGGCCTGCTGTTCGGCGGCCTGCTGCCATATCTGTTCGGCGCGATGGGCATGACCGCGGTCGGCCGTGCCGCCGGCGCGATCGTCGAGGAGGTGCGCCGGCAGTTCCGCGAGAAGCCGGGCATCATGCAGGGCACCGACAAGCCGGATTACGGCAGGGCCGTCGACCTTTTGACCAAGGCGGCGATCAAGGAGATGATCATCCCCTCGCTGCTGCCGGTGCTGTCGCCGATCGTCGTCTACTTCCTGATCTACGCGATCGCGGGCGGCGGCGCGGCCGGTAAGTCGGCGGCGTTCTCCGCCGTCGGCGCCATGCTGCTCGGCGTCATCGTCACCGGCCTGTTCGTGGCGATCTCGATGACCTCGGGCGGCGGCGCCTGGGACAACGCCAAGAAGTACATCGAGGACGGTCACTTCGGCGGCAAGGGCTCGGATGCCCACAAGGCGGCGGTGACGGGTGACACCGTCGGCGACCCCTACAAGGACACGGCCGGCCCTGCCGTGAACCCGATGATCAAGATCACCAACATCGTGGCCCTGCTGCTGCTGGCAATCCTCGCGCACTGAGCGGAGCAATTGTCCTGACGAATAAAGACCCCGCGGCGTGAGCCGCGGGGTTTTTCATGAGACTGTGTTGTTTGCTAATCGGCTGCGCGCTGCCGCGTGCGATACGACTGCAACGTGCTCTGAGCGGTTCGCGGCTGCATCTGCGAGAAGCTCGCCAGATGCTGATCGAGCTGCGGGCGCGCGCTGCCGCTCGCGTTGGCCTGCATGAACAGTAGCGTCGTGGTCGTGACCCAGGACAGGTCCAGCGCCTTGGCGAGCACCAGGAGCTGGTCCGGCTGCTTGCGCACGAAGGCGCGCTCGACCACGTCGAGCGGCAGCTTGCACATCAGCGCCAGCGCCAGCGTGACCTTGTCGAAGCTGCCTTCCTTGGCGAAACCGTGCAGTTGCGCCTCGTGGAGCTGGCCGGTCGCGTGCAGCAGCTCGACATAGTCCTTGGCGGTGACGAAATCGGCCGAGCGCGTCCGCGCTGCCGCCTGCAGTTGGTCCGATGCCTGCGCAACGGCACGTTCGACGATCTCGGCGCGCGCCGCGTCGGCGCTGGCGAGCTGGCTGCGCACCGCGTCGGAGGCTTCGACGAACAGCCGCACCAGCACCTCGCGCGGACTGTCGGGCCGGCTCCAGAGTTTCAAGGCGAGGTTGGGATCGTCGGACGCCTTCGTCACCAGGCCGGAGAAGCCGTGATCGGAGAAGCGCGCGCCGCCATTGTTGGCGGTGTTCGACACCACGGCCTGATTGCCGCGATCGACCAGAACATCGGTGACGGACTCGGTCAGGATCTTGCGGTCGGAGATCGCGAGCAGATGCTCCTGGCCCCGGGTCTGCGCGGTCGCGACCAGGGTCTCCTCGTCGAGCCGATCGCTCTGGCGCAGCACGGGACCTGCCACCGCGATCGTCTCGTCGCTCGCGAGCAGCCGGAGCAGGCGTAGCGGTGCGTCGGGCAGCCCCGCGAGCCGGCTGCCGAGCTGCGCCCGCGCCGCAATGGCGACGTTGTCGAGCAGCTTGAACAGCACGTGGTCGAACAGATCGACATGCTCTTCGTTGAACTTGCCCGAACCGAAGACGAACAGGTCGGTGACGCGCTCCAGAATCTCCGCGCGCCGCGAGACGTAGCGGCTGGCGAGAATGTCTTCGAGTTGGTGGAGGACGTCGTTGGGCAAGGCACGGCTCATGCGATGGACATCGCCGGCGCCTGCCCCTCGGACGGTGCTCGGACCGCATCCACGCGAAGGTGGTCGGCCAGGCATCCGCTTGACGGTATCTCAGGACCAGATCAAAGGCGCGCGGCCGCCATCTATCGCACCATCCCGCTTAAGGTGCCGTTACACCACGAGCCGTGTTGCAATACTCCGCTGCGACGTGGCCGGCCGGGCTCCGAGGGCTACTGCACATCCATCTGCAGGCCTTCCTTCTGGATGATCGAGGCGAACTTGGCTGTCTCGGCCTGGACGAAGTCGCCGAACTGCTGCGGCGTGCCGTAGTCGGCCCGCGCGCCCATGGCCGCGATGTTCTTGGCGATGTCCTCGCGCTCCAGCATCGCCTTGACCTGCAGGTTGAGCGCGCTGACGATCTCCGGCGGGCAGGCCTTGGGCAGGAATACGCCGAACCAGGACGACACGTCGAACTTGGCGAGCTCCGGCGCGCTCTCGCGCATCGTCGGCAGCTCCGGCGCATTGGCGCTGCGCTCCGGTGTGGTTACGCAAAGGCCGGTGAGCTTGCCCTCCTGGACCTGCGGCAGCGATGGAAACAGATTGTCGAACAGGATCTGGACGTCGCCCGCCAGCGCAGCCTGCAGCGCCGGGCCGGCGCCGCGGAACGGGATGTGCGTCATCTTCAGCCCGGTGAGCTGCAGGAACCATGCGCCGGTGAGATGCGGGCTCTGGCCGACGCCGGACGAGGCGTAGTTGAGCTTATCGGGATTGGCCTTGAGATAGGCGATCAGCTCGGGAATCGACTTGATGCCGGTGGAGGGATGCGCCGAGACGATGTTGGGGATGCGGATCATGTTGGAGACCGCCTGCAACTGATCCGGCTTGTAGGCGAGGTTGCGGAAGATCGAATAGGCGATCGCGTTCGGACCGGGGTTGCCGATCAGGACCGTATGGCCGTCGCCCTTGGTGTTGCGCGCGACCTCGGCGGCGCCGATCGTGCCGCCACCGCCGGAGCGATTCTCGACCACGGCCGACTGTCCCCAGGCGGTCTGCAGACGCGCCGCGAGCAGCCGGCCCATGACGTCGGTGCTGCCGCCGGGCGCAGCGGGCACGATCAGCTTGATCGTCTCGGTCGGGCGCCAGTCGGCGAGACTCGCGCGCGGCAGGATGGCGGCGGTGGACAGCGCCGCGGCGCCGGACACGAGCTTGCGGCGCGACAGCGCGATGCGATGAGCCAATGATTCCTCCCTGCTGATGTTTTCCAGCAGGGTAGGGAAGATTGCAGCGCCAGAGCAAGCCGGCGAATTGCGCACGGGCTGCGCCAATCAGCGCAGCGGTCCGGCTTTGTGCCGTGGCCCGGAATCATATTCCGGGCTGCGGCGATCGGGTCGGGATCAGTTGAAGCTGAGCAGCTTGAACAGCGGCGTCAGGTAGCTGAGCTCCTGGCCGGAGGTCGGCGTGGTGCGGCTGACGAAGTCGAAGATCTTGCCGTCCTTCATGCCGTAATTGGCGAGCCGGCGGACCTGGCGGTTCTTGTCGAAATAGATCGCGATGACGCGCTGATCGACCACCTTCTGGTTCATGAAGGCGACCGGGCGCTCGGCGCGCTGCGAGATGTAGTAGAACACCTCGCCGTCGAGCGTCGCCACCGTCGATGGCGTGCCCATCACGATCAGCACCTGGTCCTGGCTGGCGCCGATCGGGATCTGCTCCAGCGCGCCCGGCGGCATGATGTAGCCCTTCTGGAACTGCTCGCCGGTGCAGGCGCCGAGCGCCAGACAGGTCAGCGCGATCGCACCAAGGGTGCGCAGACGGGGGCTCAGGCCACGGGTGAGCAGGCGGGCAGTCGTTCGCATTGTCTGGGTCATCTTCTTCAGATCGGATCCCGTCCCCTTGCGTCGGGCAGGGCGTTGACGTACCGGGCAAACTTGCGGATTGCAACATGCCCCTGAACAGGGTCAGGGAAACTCGACCGCGGAACCGTCATGCTCTGGCCATTCAACCATCTCAGGAAATCCCGACCGTCCCCGCGCGGGACCATCGAGCCGATCTATGGCGCGATCGTGGCACAAACCCGAGACCCGTTGTTTTATAGACACTTGAATGTCCCTGACACGGTGGAAGGACGGTTCGATCTGCTGATTCTGCACCTCTGGCTGGTGCTGCGGCGGCTGCGCGGGGTGGGGTCGGCGCTGTCGCAGGCCCTGTTCGACCGGTTCTGCGACGACATGGACGACAATCTCCGCGAGATGGGGGTGGGTGATCTGACCGTTCCGAAGCGCATGCAGAAGTTCGGCGAGGCGTTCTATGGCCGCACCGCCGCCTATGATCTGGCCTGGTCGGAGAGCGAGGCCCGGCTGGCGGAGGCGCTGCAGAAGAATATCTTGAACGGCGAGCATCCCGACAGCGCGGCCGGACTTGCCGCCTATGCGGCCCGGGTGGCGGCCGACCTCGCCGCCCTCGACGACAACAGGCTGCTCGGCGCCGGCTGGAGCTTCCCGCGGCCGGTTCAGCAGGACTAGCGACATGACCAGAGACAGAGACACGTCGCGCGAAACGGCGCGAGACCCTTCCAAGGACCCCTGGCGCGCGCCGCCGGTGATCGTGGCGCAAATCCCGGACGCCGGCCTGCATCGCGAGATCGAGGCCGATCCGGCCACGCGCCGGGCGTTGGCAGAGATCGCCGATCTGCGCGAGGTGCTTTCGGCCAAAGCCTCGTTCGACGTGGCCCTGAAGCGTGACGGCAAGGTGCATGTCGAGGGCCGGGTGCGCGCCCGGATCGGCCAGACCTGCGTCGTCACGCTCGATCCGATCGAGACCGAGATCGACGAGCCGATCGACCAGATGTTTGCCCCGCCGGAGCAGATTCCGGAGCTTGCCGACCTGGTCGAGGACGACCCGAACAGCGAGGTCGAGACGGCCGATCCGCCCGAGCCGATCGTCGGTGGGCAGATCGACCTCGGCCGGCTCGCCGCCGACGCGCTGTTCCTGGGGATCGATCCGTATCCGCGCAAACCGGGCGCGGTGTTCGAGCAGCCCGCCGAGGCCTCCGATCCGGCGGACCATCCCTTCGCCGCGCTGAAGGCGCTGAAGCCGGCAGATGCCGTCGGGCCGGCCGCGGTCAAAGCGAAGAAAACGGGTGAGGATTGACGCGCAATTGTGCAGGCCGCTGCCGCGCGATCCTGTCACAAAGCTTGTCAAAATTCTCTCAAGCCGCTGATTTCGAACGAAAAGACGGGGCGCTACCGGTCCCGGACCGGCGCGGCGGTTGCAAAATGCATCGCTCCCGGGAGGTTGTTTCGACACGGAGAGACGCTATTGTCGCGCCCGGGTCGGGGTGCGACGAAAAGGCCCGGACGGCCTCTGGCCTGTCCATCGGCCGCGCAATGCCTCTGAACGACCGCCAAACACGGCCAACCAAATCACGGCCAAGACGAGACAAAGCTCGAGATCAGGTTTCCGGGACGTCATGCCTCAAAAGGTTCGAATCGCGCTGGACGCCATGGGCGGGGATTTCGGCGCGGCCGTCGTCATCCCCGGTGCCGCGATCGCGCTGAGCCGCCATCCGGATGCGGAGTTTCTGCTGTTCGGCGACAGTGCCAAGATCGTTCCCGAACTCGACCGGCATCCGCGGCTGAAGGCAGTCTCGCGCGTCGTTCACACCGATGTCGCCGTCAGCATGGAGGACAAGCCGAGCCAGGCGCTCCGGCGCGGCCGCAAGACGTCGTCGATGTGGCTCGCGCTCGAGGCGGTGAAGAAGGGAGAGGCCGACGTCGCCGTGTCCGCAGGCAACACCGGCGCGCTGGTGGCGATGGCGCGCTTCTGCCTGCGCACGCTGGACGGGATCGACCGGCCGGCTCTGGCCGCGATCTGGCCGACTGCGCGCGGCGAATCGGTGGTGCTCGACCTCGGCGCGACGATCGGCGGCGACGCCCACCACCTCGTCGCGCTGGCAGTGATGGGCGGCGCGCTGGCGAGCGTGCTGTTCAACAAGCCCAGGCCGACCGTCGGCCTCCTCAACATCGGTGTCGAGGAGATCAAGGGCCATGAGGAGATCCGCGAGGCGGCCGAGCAGCTCCGTGCGATGAACCTGCCGCAGCTCGACTATATCGGCTTCGTCGAGGGCGACGGCATCGGCAAGGGCGCCGCCGACGTGGTCGTGACCGAGGGCTTCAGCGGCAACATCGCGCTGAAGACGGCCGAGGGCACGGTGCGCCAGGTCACGGATTTCCTGCGCGGCGCGATCCAGGCCAGTCTGCTGGCCCGGATCGGCTACGTGTTGGCACGCGGCGCGTTCGCCGCCCTGCGGGCCCGGCTCGACCCGCGCAAATCCAACGGCAGCGTGGTGCTCGGGCTCAAGGGGATGGTGGTCAAGAGCCACGGCGGAACCGATGCCGAGGGCTTTGCCTCGGCGGTCAGGGTTGGCTATGAGATGGCCCGCTACGATCTCCTGACCAAGATCAATCAAACACTCAATCCCGACGGCGGCGCACCGGCGTCCGAACCCGTCGCCCAGGAGGCTGTCTCGTGACAATTCGTTCGGTCGTGCTCGGCTGTGGCTCCTACCTCCCGCAGCGGGTCGTGACCAATGCCGAGCTGGCAAGCCGCATCGAGACCTCCGACGAGTGGATCGTGCAGCGCACCGGCATTCGTGAGCGCCACGTCGCAGCCGACGGCGAATTCACCTCGCATCTCGCGATCAACGCGGCCCGTGCCGCGCTGGCCGCGGCCGATGTCGATCCGCAGTCAATCGATCTGATCGTGTTGGGCACCTCGACCCCGGACAACACCTTTCCGGCGACGGCCGTGGCGGTGCAGAACGGCCTCGGCATCCATCATGGCGCGGCGTTCGACCTGCAGGCGGTGTGCTCGGGCTTCGTCTATGCGCTCGCGACCGCGGATAATTTCCTGCGCAGCCGCCAGTTCAAGCGCGCGCTGGTGATCGGCGCCGAGACCTTCTCGCGCATCCTCGACTGGAACGACCGCACCACTTGCGTGCTGTTCGGCGACGGCGCCGGCGCGCTGGTCCTCGACGCTCAGGAGCAGGGGGGGACCTCGGCCGATCGCGGCGTGCTCACGACTCACCTGCGGTCCGATGGTCGCCACAAGGCCAAGCTCTATGTCGATGGCGGACCGTCCTCGACCCAGACCGTCGGGCATCTGCGGATGGAAGGCCGCGAGGTGTTCAAGCACGCGGTCGGCATGATCACGGACGTGATCGTCGACGCCTTCGATGCCACCGGCCTGTCGGCCGAGACCATCGACTGGTTCGTGCCGCACCAGGCCAACAAGCGAATCATCGATGCTTCGGCGCACAAGCTGCACATCGCGCCGGAGAAGGTGGTGTTGACGGTCGATCGGCATGGAAATACCTCCGCTGCCTCGATCCCTCTGGCGCTCGACGTGGCCGTCAAGGACGGTCGCATCAAGAAGGGCGACGTGGTTCTGCTGGAGGCGATGGGCGGCGGCTTCACCTGGGGCTCGGCTTTGGTGCGCTGGTGAGCCTGCCGCGCGGCGGGATTACGCCTTAGATCGGCATGAGGGCCCGTACTTCTATTCACGCTGCTGTTGACCACCGCCGCTTAACCTCTTAATTTCCGGAGCGAATTATTCGCCGAGAGTTTGGGGCAGGCGATGGCGGGAACCGGAAAAACAGTCACACGCGTCGATCTCTGCGAGGCAGTCTACCAGAAGGTGGGGCTGTCGCGGACGGAGTCGTCTGCGTTCGTCGAGCTGGTCTTGAAGGAGATCACCGACTGCCTCGAGCGCGGCGAGACGGTCAAGCTATCGTCGTTCGGGTCGTTCATGGTGCGCAAGAAGGGTCAGCGCATCGGACGTAACCCGAAGACGGGCACGGAAGTGCCGATCTCGCCGCGGCGGGTCATGGTGTTCAAGCCGTCCGCGATCCTCAAGCAGCGCATCAACGGCCAGCAGGGCAACGGCAAGATGAACGGCGAGGCTAGCGCCGAGTTCGGCGCCGAGCCGGAATAGGGCCGGGCTAGCCCGCCGCATCGTCCGGCGAGGCCGTATCGACGCGTTACCTTCGTCCCGCGTGCAGTTCGTCCAGTCGAATCAGCGTAGTCTCCCACTTTCTTGGCAGCACGGTCGAAGGGGAACGGGCATTTGGACAAGGCGCCGGATGCGTTTCGGACGATCAGCGAGGTCGCGCAGGAGCTCGACATCCCGCAGCACGTGCTGCGGTTTTGGGAGACGCGGTTCGCCCAGATCAAGCCGATGAAGCGAAGCGGCGGCCGGCGCTATTACCGGCCCGACGACGTCGATTTGCTCAAGGGCATCCGCCGCCTGCTGTACGGCGAAGGCTACACCATCAAGGGGGTGCAGCGGATCCTCAAGGAGCACGGCGTCAAGTCGGTCCAGGGACTAGCCGACAGCTCCGCCGCGGTCTCGTTCGGCGCGATGGAGGAGACCCTCGGCCAGGCGATGATGGAAGAGGAGCCGATCGGCGAGGCCGAGGTCGAATCGGAGGACGAGGAGGAGGAGGCTTCCGACGAGGAGGGCATCGACTTCCGCTTCGTCGACACCGAGGACGACATCCTCGACACCTTCCGCGTCGGCCCGCCCACCCGCGCCGGGATGAAGCCGGAGGAGCGTGACAAGCTCCAGGGCGTGCTCAAGGACCTGCTCGACTGCCGCGCGCTGCTCGACCGCGCGATGAAGGACGTCTGAGGCGGGACACCCCGGCGATCAGGGGCGGATTCGGGGCCATCGCCCCCATGAAACCCTCCCAGCGTGCCTTGCATCGCGCTCTGATCACGGCTACAGGAACGGCCATCGGAGCGTGGCGCAGCCCGGTTAGCGCACTAGTCTGGGGGACTAGGGGTCGTGGGTTCGAATCCCGCCGCTCCGACCATTTTTTTGACCGGGTGTTTGAGGGGCCCGGATTTGTTGTATGTTCTTTGAATCCGAGCGCTGATGCTGGCGCTTCAAGTGATTTTGGTGTTGCTATCAATCCATGATTGCCCAAATCTCCCTAGGATCGGGGAGAATCGTTGAAGATTCGGACTATAGCGCTGCACCGCTGCTGAAGGTCCTCCAATGACCACCGAGATAGCCATCATGAACAAGCAGGCGCTTGTTCTCGCGGCCGACAGCGCGGTTACGGTCGGTCGCCGCAAGGTTTGGAAAACCGCAAATAAGCTTTTTTCTCTATCCCCCTACAATGACATTGCAATCATGGCCTACGGCGCCGGTGATTTGATCGGCTACCCTTGGGAAACAATCGTAAAAACGTATCGTCTCGCGGTGGGACAAAAAACGTTCAATACTGTTCAGGAATGTGCGGACGACTTCATCGGCTACTTGAGGGATCCAAGATTCTCCGCGAGTGCCGAAGAAGAGATCAGCATTGTAATCGGGTTCGTGAAGCATCTTGAACTCATCAAGAAACAGATGCCGGAATGCAAAACCAGAAAGGAATTTCGAGAGGCGCTTTCGGCCAGAATAGCGAGAGGCAAGGAGCAGATGCAAAGCCTTCCGGAGATCGCTGTTGATCTAAGTTTGAAGGACTTTCGCGCTCAATATCAGGCGACGATAGCGGGCTTGGTGAAACAGGAAATCCACGAACATGTACCGAAGAAGATAATAAACAATCTAGTTGAACTCTTCTACGCGGGGTTTCGACGGAGGTTTAGCTCTGACTTCTATACAGGCGTGGTCGTTGCTGGTTTCGGCTCAAGCGAATTCTTTCCATCACTCGTGTCTTACGTTGTCGATGGCAAACACAAAGGGCAACTCAGGGCTTGGCAAGATGAAACCAATAGCCACAACTGTAACGGTGAAGATGAGTCTAACGGGGTAATCATTCCCTTCGGGCAAGATGACATAGCCATCCTTTTTCTCGAAGGCGTATTGTCGCAACACACGCGCTGGTTGCGTCGAGCCCTGAAGCGTCTCCTGGACGACAAATCCGACACTCTGATCGGGACATACGTATCGGATCAGGATGAAAAAACCGTGGAGCGCGGCTTGCAAAGAAGAGAAAATTCTAAAATCGTACGGGATCTCGATAAAGAGTTTGAAGAGTATCGCGACAAGAGCTTGGTTCAGCCGGTTATGAAAGTGGTTGCGACTCTTCCAAAAGAAGAGATGGCTGATATGGCCGAGGCTCTCGTGGAACTAACGTCCCTTCGACGACGCGTTGATTCACCGTTGGAATCAGTCGGAGGGCCAACCGATGTTGCGGTGATCTCGAAAGGTGATGGTCTCGTCTGGGCAAAGCGGAAACATTATTTCGACTCGTCGTTGAATCCCGACTTTGGTATCCGTAAGGCACTCCAGCTTCAGAAGGTGAATTCTGATGGAACATCGGTCTGAGCACAGAGCCATTCGCATCCGCCGCACCGTGCTTGACTATTTGCGTGGCACACGGGCCGTGGGCAGCCCCGAGGAAGAAGCTGACAAGGCGTCGGGGCGGATCATTGGCAAGCTGCAAAAGGAGCGCGAGAGCGCTCGGGAAGAGATTCGGCGCAAACGGCGTTCTGCTGGCTGAGCAGGTATGGTATTATTGATGCCCGGCGCAAGAAGGCCTCCGCAACGAGCGGAGGCTTTTGCATGTTGAGATCCGAGTATCGGTGAAATCCTAGTCCTGCTCTATACTTCGCGATGCAGCGAACGCGTGGCGAGCAACCTGGTCGTGCGGCTGGCGCCCAGTCTCATAGAGTTCGTGTTTCGGCACAGGGCGAACTCGTCCCTGCCTATGACTTCCAAATCCGACGACCGCTTTCTACTATCATGCAGCGCAGTGTGGTGCCTGGGCGCATCTGCGTCATCAATTCGAGATCGAGGCGAGTCGGCTGACCGAGATGACGGATACTTTTGACGCCTCCTTTGGGCATTTCGAGAATGCCGAGCAGATCGCCTTCTGGAATGGCGCCGGCGGCGGGCGCTGGGTCGCACGCCGCGCCGAGATCGATGCGATGCTGGTGCCGGTGCAGGAGGCGTTGCTGGAGCGCGCGGCGATCCAGGCGGGCGAGCGGGTGCTGGACATCGGCTGCGGCTGCGGCGCGACCTTGATCGCGGCGGCCGACAAGGTCGGCCCAGGCGGCAGCGTGCTCGGCCTCGACGTCTCCGCGGCCATGCTGACCGCGGCCCACGAACTCGCCCCGGCCGAGGCGCCGGTGAGCTTCGTGCAAGGCGACGCCATGGTGCACCACTTCAAGGCCGCCAGCGCCGATCTCGTGATCTCGCGGCTCGGCGTCATGTACTTCGCCAATCCGGTGCGCGCCGTGCTCAACATCCGCAATGCGCTGCATTCGGAAGGGCGCGTCGCGTTCGCCTGCTGGGGCGAGCTGCGCGACAACCCGTGGGCGCTGGAGCCGCTGCAGGCGGCCTATGATCACGTGCCGAAGCTACCGGGATTGCCGCCGCACGCGCCGGACGATTTCGCATTCGGCGCTCCCGAGTGGATGGAGAAGGTGACGACCGATGCCGGGCTGCGCCGCATCCGGCTGGAGCGCCACGACATCGCGCTCGACGTCGGCGCGGGCGCCGGCCTCGACAGCGCGGTGCAGACGGCGCTCGCGATCGGGCCTGCCGGCCGTGCGGTGGTCGGGCAGCCGCCCGAGGCCATGGAGGCCGCGACGGCCGCGGTGAGGAAGGCGCTGGCGCGCTACGCCAGAGGCGCGGGCGTCATGGTGCCCGCCTCGTTCTGGACCGTGACGGCCGTCGATCCGTGAAAGGCGGTCTTGATCGCTGAACCCCGTGACAAAGCCGCAAGATCGGTCGAGCGCGTCATGTCCGCCTGCGCTTAGCTGATGCCGCCACGGAGCAAGGAACGATGAAGGCGGCGCTGCGAAACTACCATGCGCGGATGCAGCGGGTGCTGGATCATATCGACCGGCATCTGGAGGATGATCTCGATCTGGACGCGCTGAGCAGCATCGCAGCCTACTCGAAATATCATTTCCACCGGCAGTTCACGGCGACCTTCGGTCTATCAGTGCATCGCTACATCCAGCTCGCCCGCATGAAGCGGGCGTCCTATCAGCTGGCCTACAGCGATGCCCAAAGCGTCACCGAGGTCGCGATGGAGGCCGGCTACGATGCGCCGGACGCCTTCGCCCGCGCCTTTCGGCAACGGTTCGGGCAATCGCCGTCATCGTTCCGGAAATCTCCCGACTGGGAGCCGTGGCTTGCGGCCTTCGGGCCTCTCGACGACGCGAGGAGCAAGCTGATGCGGACGACCTATACCCCTGACGACGTGACGATTCGCGAGGTGCCGGCCACGCCGGTGGCGATCATGGAGCATCGCGGCGACCCGGCGACGCTCGGCGCGACCATCCAGCGCTTCATCGCCTGGCGCAAGGCGGCCGGCCTGCACCCCAGGACCCATCCGACCTTCACGGTCTGGCGCTCCGAGCGGCGCCCCGCTTCGCCTGCCGACTACAGCGTGGATCTCTGTGTCGGGACCGATCAGCCGGTCGAGACGGACGACGCGACGATCAGAGCCGGCGTGATCCCCGGAGGACGCTGCGCCGTGCTGCGCGTCGTCGGCAACACCCACAATCTGGAGCCCGCCGCGCTGTTCCTCTATCGCGACTGGCTTCCAGCCAGCGGCGAGGAGGTGCGTGACTTCCCGATCTATTGCCAGCGGCTGAATTTCTTCCCGGAGGTTCCCGAGCACGAGACGGCTGCGGACCTGTTCCTGCCGCTGAAATAGCGCCCGGCGGCCGGATCCATCCTAAAACCTGCAGCCAGGAGCCTTCTCAACCTTGAGTTCCGCCAGGAAGGGGGCTCTGAGGGGGAGAGCGGCCTCCTTTGGAGCGGTTCCAGTTCCCATCCGGGAACCACGAGCGGCCGTGTCCGTTAACGATCAAGCCGCTCTATCAGGGCCCCACACCCTGACATTGAACCTTTGCGCGCAGGCGCGCACCAAACCTGTGTTCGGCTCGTTGTGGAGCCGGTTCCAGGAAATTTCAGACTGACATCGGGGTTCACCTCGATGTGCTGTTCATTGTCGTTGAAGGAGGCGCGTATGGTCCTCAGGACTTTGAAAGTTTCGCTGTCCGTTTTTGCCGCTGCAACCTCGGTCGTATCGCTGTTTGCCGTCAGCTGGGTTGGTCTCGCGCTGCTCGGCTACTGACAACTCACGCAAGACGCATGGAGGCGCCATCTGTGCCTCGCGAGACGGAAAGCGCGCCCGGATCGAGCCTGATCCGGGCGCGTTCGTTTTTGCGGATGAGAGAGGCGTCAGGCGAAGGCCTTCTCCATCGTCTCGATCAGCACGCGGAACGACTTGTCGTGCCGCGTGATCGGTGGGATCGCCCTGGTGATGCCGAGCAACTGATAGACCGCCATCTGCGCGGCACGCACTGAATATTCCACCGTGAAGACGACGTCGTCGGGGATCTCGACGAACTGGCTGACGAAGGCGAGGTTCTTCGAATTCGCCGGCACCGGCAGCGGCCGGTCGGCCTTGTTGCGCGGCATGAACATGCTGGTGATGTAGGGCAGGCGGCATGGCACGCAGGTCGCCTGGTCGAACACCGCAAGGTCGAAGTTGAGGTGGCCGCACAATTCTTTGAGGATGTCGGCGCCGCCGCAATCGGCCATCGCCTTGCCGACGAAATTGCCGATGCGGTCGGGATGCAGTGCATAGCCCCAGAACACCTGTACGTCGGCGGGCTGGCCGGCGAAATGCGGCTGGTGATACAGCACGACCGACATCAGCCAGTTCGACTCGGTGAAGGTGACGAGCCCGCCGGTGCCCGCGGCGTTGCCGCTGAACGCTTCCATCGCGTCGAAGAACCGCGGATTGCGGCAGGTGACGGTGAACGACTCCCAGCAGGATTCCGGGATCGATGAATTGAACGCGGCGGGATTGCCGAATTCGGGGCGGCCCTTCGCGATTGTCTCCCACAGCGTCCAGCCCTGGCTGTCCTGCTTGGTGAGCCGCGGCGGCGGCGCATCCTGCGTGCCCAGGCTGGTCGCGTCCGTCATCGAGCCGTTCTGCAGGAAGACGAGATCGTCGCTCGACAGCGCGACCGTCTCCGGCTTTCCGCTGCGATCCAGCGTGAGGCGCTTGACCACATGCTTGCCGGCTTCCGTCGCGATCTCCATGTCGGTGACATCGACGCCGCCGGCGAAATTCACGCCGTGGCCTTCCAGCCATTTGACGAGCGGCACCACGATCGCATCATACTGGTTGAACACGGTGCGCTTGACGCCGGCCAGCGTCTCGATGCGAGGAAACTCGTTCATGAAGCGATGCAGATAGCGCTTGAACTCGACCGCGCTGTGCCAGGGCTGGAACGCGAACGTCGTCTGCCACATGAACCAGAAATTCGTGGTGAAGAACGGCGGCGACAGCCAGTCGGTGATGCGGGAGTTGCCGAGCTTCTCCTCGGACGCCTCGGTCAGCCGCACCAGTTCGAGCCGGTCCTGCATGGTGAAGCCCATGGTGGAGACGTCGACCTTGTGCCGGTTGCGATCGACGAGGCGCGCCTGCGAATGCGCGACATGGGCCTTGTTGAAGGCAATCGTCTCGTCGCGCACGGTGCGGCGGGGATCGCTGGCATCGGGGATGGTGGAGAGCAGGTCCCACGTGCACTCGTAGTGATCGGTCGTCAGCATGCGGCCGCCGCGCAGCGAATAGGAGCCGTCGGGCAGCCGCGCGCCATCGAGACTGCCGCCATAGGGCAGGTGCTTCTCGTAGATCGTGATGTCGCGGCCCGCGACGCCGCCGTCGCGGATCAGGAACGCCGCGCCGGCCAATGCGCCGATGCCGCTGCCGATGAAATACGCCTTCATGATGGTTCACCCGGATCGTGTGTTATGATCCGGGGCTTAGCTGCTGTGTTCCCTCGCGGAACTGATCCAGGTCAAGCGCTGCGGCGCGCGGTGATCACGATCTCGCGTGGTCCGTCAAGCGAATGATTTCACCACCGACTGCAGCAGCACCTTCAGCGATTTGTCATACGGCGTGACCGGCGGAATGGCGCGGTCGATCTTCAAGAGCTGATAGACCGCATGCATGGCCGCGCGCACCGAATATTCGATCGTGAACACGGCATCCTCGGGCAGCTCGACATATTGGCCGATGAAGGCGAGATTCTGCGAGGTGAGCGGCACCGGCAGCGGCCGGTCGCCATAGCTGCGCGGCATGAACATGCTCATGATGTAGGGCATCCAGCACGGCACGCAGGTCGCCTCGTCGAACACGTTGAGCGGAAAGCGCAGATGCCCGCACAGCTCCTTCAGGATTTCGGCGCCGCTGCACTCGGACATCGGCTTCCCCACGAAATTGCCGACGCGATCGGGATGGAGCCCATAGCCCCAGAAGATCTTGATGGTGCCGGGCTGGTCCGGAAAGTATGGCTGGCTGTAGAGCACGATCGACATCCGCCAGTTCGAATCCTTGAACGTGACGAGCCCGCCGGTGCCGGCGACGTTGCCGGTGAAAGTCTGCATCGCGTCGAAGAAGCGCGCATTGCGGCAGGTGACCGTGAAAGATTCGAAGCTCGACTCCGGAACCGATGAGTTGAACGCGGCCGGATTGCCGAATTCCGGGCGGCCCTGTGCGAGCTTCTCCCAGAGAGTCCAGCCTTGGCTGTCCTCCTTGGTGAGCTGCTTGGGCGGACTGTCGTGGCTGCCGAGGCTGGTCGCGTCCGTCATCGAGCCGGCGGTGTAGAACACGAGGTCATCCGCCGCGAGATCGATGCTGCGGCCGACGAAGTCATGTTCCAGATCGAGGCGCGTGGCGCGATGCTTGCCGTTCCCGGTGACGAGCGCGATGTCAGTGACGTCGGCGCCGCCGACGAAGTTGACACCGTGGCCTTTCAGCCAGCGCATCAGCGGCTTGACGATCGAGTCATTCTGGTTGTGCACCGTCCGCTTGACGCCGCCGAGCGTATCCATCATCGGGAATTCGTTGATGAAGCGGCGCAGATAGCGCCTGAACTCGACCGCGCTGTGCCAGGGCTGGAAGGCGAAGGTCGTCTGCCACATGTACCAGAAGTTCGTCGTGAAGAACGGCGGCGACAGCCAGTCCGAGATCAAGGACTTGCCGAGCTTCTCCTCCGAGGCCTCGGTGAGCCTGGTCATCTCGATGCGGTCCTGCATCGAGAAGCCCATGGTGGAGACGTCGACCTTGTGCCGGTTGCCATCGACCAGCCGCGCCTGCGCGTGGGTGACGTGGAGCTTGTTGAACGCCACGGTCTCCTGGAGGATGGTCTGCTGAGCGTCGGTTTCGCAGGGAATGGTCGACAGCAGGTCCCAGGTGCATTCGTATTGCTCGGTCGTCAGCATGCGCCCGCCGCGCATCGAGTAGGAGCCGTCCGGAAGACGCGCGCCGTCGAGGCTGCCGCCATAGGGCAGGCGCTTTTCGAAAATGGTGATGTCCGATCCGGAGACGCCGCCGTCGCGGATCATGAATGCTGCGCCGGAGAGCGAACCGATGCCGCCACCGATGAAATAGGCCTTCATGAGATCGACCTGTCGAGCAAGGGATTGAAACGAGATAAGGAAAATGTCGCCAGGACGGCCAGGCGGCCGCAACCAGCACGCACTCGCCGCGATGTTACCTCAGCGGGATGAATTAGTCGTCAACAGCTTGAGGTCGTTTACCCCTGGTGGGGCGCAATGTCCCGCGGAGCGGGCCCAACTCCCTCCACCGTCATTGCGAGCGCAGTGTTTAGCCCGGAGACATAGCTTACACCTGTTCGGGGACATGGTTGACACTTTTGGGGT
>NZ_JAUHHY010000028.1:0-48167 GCF_032377435.1 Bradyrhizobium sp. SZCCHNS3002 | reverse complement strand
AAAAACCCACAACAGTTGAGCCTCGCAATATGCGGAAGCTGAACCGGACAGCCGTGGGTCAAGCCCGGGCATGACGAGCGCGAGAACAGCAACCGCCGTCGACTTGGCGTTATGCATACGGGCATCGTCTTGCGTCACTGAGGAGCGCGCGCAATCCGGTCCCCGGCGAGTAGCGCAAGTCGGCTGAGCTCGCTATGTTACGGGGCAGCCGCCCGGCAGCAGCAACGGGATCGGCTGTTGAGAACGTGGCAAATCGGGCGTGACACGCGTGGTTGGACCAGGGGAGACGACGAGCCGGCGGGACCGGTTCATTCCGATACGCAAGTCCGAGGTCCTCGACGCCGTGATTTCGCACGGTGGACTGGACGACACGCAATCGGCCGACCTGCGCCGGCTCGCCCAGATGCTCGGTGCCATCCTGCATCACGAGTATTTCGACGAGCTCGATCGCCTGCGCGACGCCTATTTCGACTTCGATCCCGAAGTGCCGGCCGGCCGCCATCGATCGCCCGAGGAGCTCGACGCGGCCTATCGCAGCCTCGCCGACGAAGTCGTGCAGGTGCTCGGCGAGGCCAATTTCATCGAGATCAGCCATGCCGAGATCGAGCGCGCGTTTGCCGAGCATGCGCTTGTCAGGGTCAAGCTGAAGGCGTCGATCTCGGACTACCGCGCCGTCCGCATGTTCCGGCGCGGCCAGCATCAGGAGACGATCGAGGTCCCCATGTTGTATGGGCTGCGCCGGCGCAAGCATGAGATCGAGGTCTATGACGACATCATCCTGATGGTCGCGACCAGGCCCGACGAGCCGACCCGGACGAAGCGCAAGACTGCCGCCTGGCGCGGCCGCAACAAGATCCGCGGCGGGGCGGTGCTGTTCAAATATTTCCGTCACATCGCGCGCTTCGATCTCGAGGCGCTGCTGCCGAACGTCCGTGTCGTCATGGGGCTGCGCGAGCAACTGACGCTGGGCGTGCCGGCGCTGGTCGGCGGCGTGCCGATTCTGCTCAAGCTGGCCTCGACGCTCACCGTGCTGTTCATCGTCGCCGGCTTCTATCTCGGCCTCAGCGGCACCGTGCACGACAACGATACCGAGCAGGCGCTGGCGGCGCTGTCGGGCCTGTTCGCGCTCGGCGCCTTCATTCTCAGGCAATGGGGCAACTTCCATCGCCGGTCGCTGATCCATCAGAAGCAGGTCACCGACAACATCTACTTCCGTAACGTCAACAACAATTCCGGTATCTTCAACTACCTGATCGGCGAGGCCGAGGACCAGGACTGGAAGGAGGCCGTGCTGGCCTATGGCGGCCTGCTGCTGGCGTCGGTGCCGCTCTCGCGGGCTGCATTGGGCAGTCATGTCGAGGAGTTGCTGCAGCAGATGTTCGGGCTGGGTCGGGCGTTCAATATCGATGAGGCGCTGATCAGGTTGCGCGAGTTCGGCCTTATCAGCGGCGGTGATGATGCGCTGTCGGCGCTGCCGTTGCCCGATGCGATTGTGCAGCTCGAACGGGTGTGGGCGAATGCGCTGCGGTCATGAGATCGGGGCCTCATGGTTCGAGACGCGCCGTCAGGCCGGCTGTTGACGATGGCGCGACCGGTGGCGCGGCGCTCCTCATCATGAGGGGTGACGGCGAGGCGCCCTTGAAGGAGGGGCGCCACACATTCAGACCTCGTCCTGAGGAGCCCGCCGGAGGCGGGCGTCTCGAAGGACGGCTACGGGGAAGCTGTCAACGTAGCGATCAGCCTAGCGCAGGCTCGCGTTGATCTTGTCGAGCGCCGCCTGTCCCGGGCAGAGATCCGCGGCCTCCAGCCGGTTCAGCGGCTGCTCCACGGTGTTGAGATGGCTGTGCAGATCGTCGGCCTCAGGGTCGACATAGAGCAGCCCGGTCACGATCTGGCCCTGCGCCGCATGCTTCTGGAGGAAGGTCATCGCGCCCAGCCGATCGTGCGGGTCGTAGTCGGCGTCGATCTTGCGTAGCGCCAGCCGCGAGCCGTCGTGCTGCTCGACGATCTGCACCGTGCCCGGATCCTGGTCGATCTCGATCGGGTCGCGCCCGGTCAGCACGTCGAGCCGGTTCACGGCGTCATTGTGCTCGCGGACGTAGTCGAAGCTCTTGGTCGAGCCTGCGTGATTGTTGAAGGCGATGCACGGGCTGATCACGTCGATGAAGGCGGCGCCCTTGTGCTGGATCGCGCCGGCGATGATCGGCACCAGCTGCTTCTTGTCGCCGGAGAACGAGCGCGCGACATAGGTGGCCCCAAGCTGCAGCGCGATGCCGACGAGGTCGATCGGGTTGTCGGTGTTGGTGACGCCCTTCTTGGACTTCGAGCCGCGGTCGGCGGTCGCCGAGAACTGACCCTTGGTCAGGCCGTAGACGCCGTTGTTCTCGACGATGTAGGTCATGTTGACGCCGCGCCGGATCGCATGGGCGAACTGACCGAAGCCGATCGAGGCGGAATCGCCGTCGCCGGAGACGCCGAGATAGATCAGCTCGCGGTTGGCGAGGTTGGCGCCGGTCAGCACCGACGGCATGCGGCCATGCACGGTGTTGAAGCCGTGCGAATTGCCGAGGAAATAGTCCGGCGTCTTCGACGAGCAGCCGATGCCGGAGATTTTTGCCACGCGATGCGGTTCGATCGACAGCTCGAAGCAGGCTTCGATGATCGAGGCCGTGATCGAATCGTGGCCGCAGCCGGCGCACAGGGTCGAGATCTTGCCCTCGTAGTCGCGATGGCTGTAGCCGAGCGCGTTCTTCTTGATCCCGGGATGCTGGAATTTCGGCTTTGCGATGTAGGTCATGAGAGCACCATGGATCTCGAATTCGTCATGGCCGGGCTAAAGCGCGGAGCGCGTCTTCGCCAAGATGTCCCGGCCATCCACGTGGGAGCCCGGAAAATGAAAGACGTGGATGCCCGGGCCTTCGCCGCGCCGAAGCGGCCACGGCCGCGCAGGCGGGTCAAGCCCGGGCATGACGAAGGAGAGAGCCGAGGCCGCATCACGACGCGGCCTTCCGCAGCGGGGTGACCTTGATCTGGTCCTGATGGGTCCCGATCGCATCCGCGATGAAGCGCGCGGTGATCGGGGTGCCGTCATAGTGCAGGATCGGCACGAGACGGACCGGATCGATGCCGTTCTCGGTGACGATCAGCTGGCGCAGCTGGGCGTCGCGGTTCTGCTCGACCACGTAGACGAAGTCGTGCTCGGCGATGAAGCTCGCCACGCTCGAATGGAACGGGAAGGCGCGGATGCGCAGCCGGTCGAGCTGGTGGCCGCGGGCCTCCAGCAATTCGATCGCCTCGTCCATCGCCGGCGCGGTCGAGCCGAAATAGATCACGCCGTATTTGGTCGGCTTGGCGGCGTTGGCCTGCAGCGGCCGCGGCACCATGTCCTGCGCGGTCTGGAACTTGCGCAGCAGGCGCTGCACGTTGTCGGCATAGACGGCGCCTTCCTCGGAATAGCGCGCGTAGCGATCACGTGACGTACCGCGGGTGAAGTAGGAGCCCTTCGTCGGATGCGTGCCGGGGTAGGTGCGGAACGGAATGCCGTCGCCGTCGACGTCGAGATAGCGGCCGAAGTCGCGGCCTTCGTCGAGCATCTCGGCCGTCATCACCTTGCCGCGGTCATACTGCTTGGCATCGTCCCACTTCAGCGGCCGGCACAGCCGCTGGTTCATGCCGATGTCGAGGTCGAGCATCAGGAAGATCGTGGTCTGCAGCCGCTCGGCCAGATCGAACGCTGCCGCCGCGAATTCGAACGCCTCCGCCGGATCCTCCGGGAACAGCATCACATGCTTGGTATCACCATGCGAGGCGTATCCGCAGGCGATCAGGTCGCATTGCTGGGTGCGGGTCGGCATGCCCGTGGAAGGGCCGGCGCGCTGCACGTTCATGATCACGGCCGGAATCTCGGCGAAGTAGGACAGGCCGATGAACTCGGTCATCAGCGACACGCCGGGGCCTGATGTCGTGGTGAAGGCGCGGGCTCCGTTCCAGGAGGCGCCCACCACGATGCCGATCGAGGCGAGCTCGTCCTCGGCCTGCACGATCGCGTATTTGGCCTGTCCGGTTTCCGGATCGTGCCGCAGCTTCTTGCAGTGGTTGCTGAACGCTTCGGCCAGCGACGACGACGGCGTGATCGGGTACCAGGCGCAGACAGTCGCGCCGCCATAGACGGCGCCGAGCGCGGCGGCGTTGTTGCCCTCGATGAAGATGCGGTCGCCGACCTTGTCGGCCTTCCTGATGCGCAGGCCGATCGGGCATTTCAAATTCTGCAGCGCCCAATCGCGCCCGAGATGCAGCGCATGGACGTTGGAGGAGAGCAGCTTCTCCTTGCCCTTGTACTGCTCGCCGATCAGTTGCTCGATCAGCTTCGGGTCCATGTCGAGGAGGGCGGAGAGCGCGCCGAGATAGATGATGTTCTTGAAGAGCTGGCGCTGGCGCGGATCCGAGTAGGTCGAGTTGGTGATCGCCGTCAGTGGCACGCCGATCACGGTGATGTCGTCGCGGAACTTGGTCGACGGCATCGGCTTCGTCGAATCGTAGAACAGGTAGCCACCGGGCACGATGCCGGCGACGTCCTTGTCCCAGGTCTGCGGATTCATCGCGACCATCAGGTCGGTGCCGCCGCCTCGCGCGCCGAGATGGCCCGCTTCGGTGACGCGCACCTCGTACCAGGTCGGCAGGCCCTGAATGTTCGACGGGAAGATGTTGCGGGGGCTGACCGGCACGCCGTGACGAAGCACGGCGCGCGCGAACAATTCGTTGGCGCTGGCCGAGCCGGAGCCGTTGACGTTGGCGAAGCGGACGACGAAGTCGTTTACGCTGCTGAGCGGCGCTTGCTGGGACATGCGTTACCTGCGTGGGTCGTCTCGATGAAATATTTCTGCATGTCCCACGCACCGGTGGGACAGCGCTCGGCGCACAGGCCGCAATGGAGGCAGACGTCCTCGTCCTTCACCATCACGCGCCCGGTCTTCAGATCCGACGACACGTAGAGGCTCTGGTCGGGATGAACAGACGGCGCCTTCAGCCGCGCGCGCAGATCGGCCTCCTCGCCATTGTCGGTGAAGGTGATGCAGTCCATCGGGCAGATGTCGGCGCAGGCGTCGCATTCGATGCACAGCGTGTCGGAGAACACCGTCTGCACGTCGCAGTTCAGGCAGCGATGCGCCTCGCCGAGCGCGAGCTTGACGTCGTAGCCGAGCTCGACCTCGGCGCGGATGTCCTTCAGCGCGACCACCTTGTCGCGGTGCGGCACCTTGAAGCGCTTCTCCGGCGAGACGTCGTTGTCATAGCTCCATTCGTGGATGCCCATCTTCTGCGAGGAGACGTGCACCTCGGGCAGCGGCCGCTCGGTGATGTCGTCGCCGGAGAGCAGGCGGTGGATCGACAGCGCCGCCTCGTGGCCCTGCGCGACCGCCCAGATGATGTTCTTCGGGCCGAACGCGGCATCGCCGCCGAAGAACACTTTCGGGTTGGTCGAGACGAAGGTGGCCGGGTCGACCTTTGGCATGTGCCATTTGTCGAACGCCACGCCGCAATCGGCCTCGATCCAGGGGAACGCGTTCTCCTGGCCGACGGCGACCAGCACGTCGTCGCACTCATAGGTGACGTCGGGCTCGCCGGAGGGCACCAGAGAGCGCCGGCCGTCGGCGTCATACTCGGCCTTCACCTTCTGGAAGGTGACGCCGGTCAGTCTGCCATTGTCGTGAGTGAACGCGACCGGCACGAGGTAATTGAGGATCGGAATATCCTCATGCAGCGCGTCCTCCTTCTCCCAGGGAGACGCCTTCATCTCCTCGAAGCCGGAGCGCACGATGACCTTGACGTCCTCGCCGCCGAGGCGGCGGGCGGTGCGGCAGCAGTCCATCGCGGTGTTGCCGCCGCCGAGCACGATCACGCGCCTGCCGATCTTGTCGGTATGGCCGAACGACACGCTGGACAGCCAGTCGATGCCGAGATGGATGTTCGCGGCGGCTTCCTTGCGGCCGGGGATGTTCAGCTCGCGGCCGCGCGGCGCGCCGGAGCCGATGAAGATGGCATCGTAGTTCTCGGCCAGCAGCGTCTTGAGGCTGTCGACGCGATGGCCGGCCTTGTAATCGACGCCGAGGCTGAGCACGTAGCCCGTCTCCTCGTCGATGACGCTGTCGGGCAGGCGGAACTTGGGAATCTGCGAGCGCATCATGCCGCCGGGCTTGGGATCGGCGTCGAACACGGTGCAGTGATAGCCGAGCGGCGCGAGGTCGCGTGCGACGGTCAGCGAGGCCGGGCCGCCGCCCACCAGCGCGATGCGCCGGCCGTTCTTCGGGGCAGGGCGCGGCATGCGCTGGTGCACGTCGTCCTTGAAATCGGCCGCAACGCGCTTCAGGCGGCAGATCGCGACCGGGCTTTCCTCGACGCGCCCGCGTCGGCAGGCGGGCTCGCAGGGGCGATCGCAGGTGCGACCGAGAATGCCCGGGAATACATTCGATTTCCAATTGATCATGTAGGCGTCGCTGTAGCGACCCTCGGCGATCAGGCGGATGTATTCGGGGACCGGCGTGTGGGCGGGACAAGCCCATTGGCAATCGACCACTTTGTGAAAGTAGTCGGGAGCCGAGATATCAGTCGCTCTCATTCATACCCTGTCCGCGCGGCGAACCATGAGCGCGCGGCCTTCCTGACGTGAGGACGACTGTTTGTTCAGGATCGGCTGGGGATCGATGTGGGTCCGGAGCAGGTCCTGTTCGTCGCCCTTCTGCTTTTTGAATGGCTCAATTGAATAGTCTTATCAGACTAGAGCCATTCCAAGGCGCACACAAAGGCAAATTTGCAACGCTGCCCCTCATGCACAGTGTGCGCTGCCGCATTGCAGGCGCGATGCCGCCGCGTGTTGCGATGCGGGAGGTGGTGCGACAAACGATGACGGACTGGTGACGATGGTGGCCTTTACAGAACGAATGAGCGGACACGCGAGTTGCTCCGCACTCGGTCGTCATGCCCGGGCTTGACCCGGGCATCCACCTTTCCAAGATCTCCGAAGAGGATGGATGGCCGGGTCAAGCCCGGCCATGACGGCGGGGAATCAGACTGGCCAACTAACGCGCCGCAATATCAGCGCGGCTGAGGTCCCACATCAGGCGATAGATCCCGGCGGAAATCTGCGTCGCCAGCGGGCCGTCGACAGCCGCAAAACGCGTCGTCATCAAGGTCGCGATGGCGTGGCCGTCGGTGCCGTCGATCAGGATGAACCAGTCGGCGTCGCGCGAGCTCGCTGGAACGCTAGCGGCGGGGCCGGACAGATCCGCATCGCCTTCGAGCAGGTGCATCGAGATCACGCCCTTGAGGTCGTACGGGTCAAGCTCGATCTGCAATGCCTCGCGCAACGCCTTGTCCTGCTCCGGCTTCGGGCGCAGCCGGATGATGCCGAGCACGGCGCCGCGGCCGGCCCCTTTCGAGATCGTGATGCGTGCGACGCTGCGGATCATGTTCTTGAACCGCGCCATCACCGCCTTCGACCATTCTGTCGGCGACTCCAGCCGGGCGCGATAGGCCGGACTGTCGAGCACGCCGATCGTCTCGGCGGAGTACAGGCACAGATATTTCGGGCTGCCCTGCTCGGCGACATAGCGTCGCGCCTCGATGAAGCCGGGAATGGCGACGCGCTCTTCGAGATGCTCGCTGTCGTACCAGTGGTTGAAGTCAGCCTCGTGAGCGGCATCGATGTTCATCGACGTCAACAGCATGCCTTTCCCGGCGATGGGCATCTCGAGCCTCCTGGTGCGTGTGGCTGATCCTCATGCTGAGGAGGCCGCCAAAGGCGGCCGTGTCGAAGCATGAGGCCCGAAGCGTCGCGGGCCTCATGCTTCGACACGGCGCTGGCGCGCCTCCTCAGCATGAGGGGAATGAGTGATGTGTTTAAGGCGCTGTCGTGCGCGTCGCCAGATCGCAGATGGCTTTCATGACCGCATCGCGGATGCCGGGGTCATAAAGATTGTGACCTGCGGCTTCGACGACACGGATTTCGGCGTCGCGCCAGATGTCCGCGAGCCTTGCCGAGGTGGAGGGCGGACAGAGCAGGTCGTAGCGGCCCTGCACGATGATTCCGGGAATCCCGCTGAGCCTGCTCGCATCACGCAGCAACTGGTCTTTCGCCATGAAGCTGTCCTGAGAGAAGTAATGCGCCTCCATGAACGGCGTCGCCGGCAGCGCGCTGCCGGAGCGGATGGCGAGCCGATCCAGATGGGCGCGCGCCGGTTTGATCTCGGACAGCGCCCGCTCGGTGTCGTGCCAGGCGCGCGCGGCCGGACCGTGGATCGCCGGATCGGGATCGAGGATGCGGCGGAAATAGGCCTCGCAGGGGTTGGCGCGCTCGTTCTCCGGCAGCATCTCCAGGAAGTCGCGATGCAGGGCAGGGTGAAAGCGCGCCAGCGTCTCGCCGAACGCCGTCTCCACCTCCGCGCGGGTGCCGAGAAAGGTCGCGCGCAGCACCAGGCCGCTCACGCGCGCGGGATGCGCCTGGGCGTAGGCCAGCGCCAAGGTCGCGCCCCAGGAGCCGCCGGCGACGATCCATTTCTCAAAGCCGAATTTCGTGCGGATCGCCTCCATGTCGGCGATCAAATCGTGCAGAGTGTTGTTGTCGCGGCTGCGCGCGGGACGCGAGCGGCCGGCGCCGCGCTGGTCGAACAGCACGGCGTGGAAGCGCTCGGGATCGAACAGCCGGCGGTGATCCGGCTGGCAGCCGGAGCCGGGCCCACCGTGCAGGTAGACGGCGGGTAGGCCGCCGACTCGCCCGGCGCTCTCGACATAGATCTGATGGCCGCCGGAGACGTCGAGCCATTCCGAGGTCAGCGGCGCGAACGGATCGCTGCGGCGCGCGGAGGCGCGGCCGGCTTCGGCGTCAGGCATCATTGCTCTCGGGCGTGCCGCCGGCGAAGTTGCGATACAGGAAGCGGTCCTGGCCGGAGGCGGCATCGCGCTCGGCCTGCTTGAAGATGCTCTCGTGCAGCGGCGACAGCGTGCAGGCCGGATCGGTGTTGGCGGCGTCGCCGGTCAGCGCAAAGGCCTGGCAGCGGCAGCCGCCGAAATCGATCTCGCGGAACTCGCAGGATTTGCACGGCTCCTTCATCCAGCCGGTGCCGCGATAGCGGTTGAAGGCCTCCGAGTTCTGCCAGATCCAGGCGATCGAATGGTTCGAGCGCACCGACATGAAGTCGAGCCCGGTGATGCTCTCGGCGGCGTGGCACGGCAGGATCTTGCCCGACGGCGAGATGTTGAAGAACTGCCGGCCCCAGCCGCCCATGCACTTCTTCGGCCGCAGCGCGTAGTAGTCCGGGACGACGTAGTCGATGGTCAGCGTGCCCTTCAGCCGCTCGCGCGCCTCCTCGACCAGGCGGTCGGTCTCTTCGAGCTGCTGATAGGTCGGCATCAGGCTGGCGCGGTTCTTCAGCGCCCAGCCGTAATATTGCACGTTGGCGACCTCGAGCCGGTCGGCATCGAGATCGACCGCCATCTGGATGATGTCGGGCAGCTGATGCAGGTTCTGCCGGTGCATCACGGCGTTCACCGTCAGCGGCAGGTCGAGCTCGCGGGTCCAGCGCGCGACCTCGAGCTTCTTGGCGTGGCCGCCCTTGTAGCCGCCGACGCGGTCGGCGACATCAGGCTCATTGCCCTGGAAGCTGATCTGGACATGGGACAGCCCGGCATCGGCCAGCTCCTTCAGCCGCTCGCGCGTCAGCAGCACGGCCGAGGTGATCAGGTTGGTGTAGAGTCCGACGTCGTTGGCATGCTGCACCAGCTCGACCAGGTCCTTGCGCGCGGTCGGCTCGCCGCCGGAGAAGTGGATCTGCAGCACGCCGATCTCGGCGAGCTCGGACAGCACCTTCTTCCACTCCCCCGTGGTCAATTCCTGGCCTGCGCGGTCGAGCTCCAGCGGGTTGGAGCAATAGGGGCATTGCAGCGGACAGCGATGCGTGAGCTCGGCCAGCACGGCGAGCGGAATGCCGAAGGTTTCGGCCACGGAGCCGCGCCGCTCCAGCACGGCGAGGCCGTCATTGCTGTCGCTGGGCGGTGAGGTGTCGGTCAGCTCGGTCATGATGTCGTCTCCCGAACCTCGGTCAGGAATCCCTTGTCGGCGAGATCCTGCAGCATGGCGACGACGTCGATCGCGATCACGTCACGCGGCGCGGCGTATTTCGCCGCCAGCTCGTCGATGATCCCGGCGACGCTGCGCGTACCGTCGCACAGCTTGAGCACCTCGACCGCGATCTCATCCGGCGCCAGCACCCGCTCGGGGGCGAGGATCACCCAGACCTGGCGCGTCTCGTCGAACTTCAACTTCGTATGCCGCGGCAGCACCACGCGGCTGGTCTCGGTGACTTGGATGTGACGCGGGGCCATGGTGGGGTTCTCTAGCAGCAGCTGTGATCAAACGGCGAGATCGCGCAGATTTGGAGTTCGGAGCCGCCGCCGCGCCTGCCAGCGTCCTTCGAGACGCCCGCCTGCGGCGGGCTCCTCAGGACGAGGGCGGAACTTGCGGCGATATCCTGAACCCTCTCCATGAACACGCTAACAGCGTGTTCATGGTCCCGTATGCAGCGGCCGCTCCGCCGCTTGCCCCTCATGGTGAGGAGCGCCGCTTGCGGCGCGTCTCGAACCATGAGGCCCCCCGGACCAGGCGGCGTTGCTCCGATGCAACCACTCACCCCTCCTTCGGCACGAACGCACCCGGCGGAATGTGCCCCTCGACATACGCATGATACAGCGCGTCGAGCTGCACCCACAGCACGTTGGTCTTGAAGATCAGCGCGTTGCAGACCGCGGCGCGCTGCTCCGGCGTGGTGGCGTGCTCCTTGACGTAATGCAGCGCGAAATTGGCATCGCGCGGCGCCTGGGTGAGACGCCGCTTGAAGTAGCTCATGGTGTCGTTGTTGACGAAATCGTAGTGCTCGAGCATGCCCGAGATGCGCTCTTCATGGATGCTCGGCGCGAACAATTCGGTCAGCGACGAGGCGATCGCCTCCAGCGGCGAGCGGTCGCGGCAGAAATGCACATAGGCTTCGACCGCAAAGCGCGTGGCCGGCAGGATGCCTTCGGTGGATTCCACGTAGGCGGTGTCGAGGCCGAGGCCTTCGGTCAGCTTGATCCAGCGCTCAATGCCGCCCTCGCTGCCGACATCGCCATCATGATCCTCGATGCGGTGCCGCCATTCCAGCCGCGTGGCGCGGTCGCGGAAGCGCGTCATCACCATCGCATCCTTCAGCGGGATCGTCGACTGGTAGTAGTAGCGGTTCAGCGCCCAGGCCTGCACTTGGCCCTTGTTGAGCTTGCCGCCGTGCAGCAGCTTATGAAACGGGTGGTGGTTGTGATAGCGCGTCGCGCCGATATGGCGCAGCGCCGCTTCCAATTCGCTCGCATTGTTCAGCGTTACGCCGCTACCGATCGACAGCGCCGTCATTCCGCTCAGATTGACCTCACTCACAGTACGATCTCCATCCCTTCAGCGGGGATTTCCCATCCCTCGCGTTCCAACGTTTGCCGCTCGGGTGAGGCGTGCAGCCACGCCGGATTGGAGTTGTTGATGTGCAGGAAGACCTTCCTGCCGATCGCGAGGTCCGCCAGCTGCTTGATCGCACCGCTTTCTCCGGACATCGCGATATGTCCCATGCTCTGCCCGGTCTTGTTGCCGAGTCCGGCCTGGATCATCTCGTCGTCGCGCCACACCGTGCCGTCGAACAGCACCAAGGGCGCGCCCCTCAATCTCGTTCTCAGATCATCGTCCACGACCGCACAGGCGGCGATGACGTAGCAATATTGCCCGCCTTCGAGATCGGCGATCTTCAGGCCCAGCGTGTCGCCGGTCGAGGAGCTGCCGCCGGGATGCTGCTTGTCGCGCAGATACCACGCGCTCGTTCCCGAGACGGCGAAGGCCGTGATCTCCAGGCCCGAGGGCCTGCCGTCCTGCAGCAGCGGCCGGAACGGCACGTCGATCACGATCGGCACGCGCTTGACGGTCTCGTCCTTCAGCACATCGAAGATGTTGTTCGAGCGGAGGATCGCAAGCACCTTGGGGTGCGCATGGATCGAAAATGGCGAGCTCTCGCGCATCGACAGCAGGCCGGTCACCGCATCGATCTCGCCATTGGTCAGGATCACGCCGGCGATCGGACTGTGGCGCAGGGCGCCTGGCTTCGGATGCAGCTGCGGCGTGCGGGTGACCTGCTGACGCAGATCGGGCGAGGCGTTGATCAGGAACCAGTTGGCGCCATCTGCGCTGACCGCAACCGAGGCCTGACTGTTGCTGATCTCGGGATGTGAGGTGCGCGCGGCACGACACACGGCGCAGCCGCAATTCCACTGCGGCACTCCACCGCCCGCGGCGGCGCCCAGGACGACGAGGCGAAGCATGAGCCGTCTCCTGGAATTCAGCTGTGGTGGCGCACGCGATTACCAGCGGCAGGATCACCGACGGACACGCTGACCGACGGTCAGGATCGCCCGCAGGGAAGGTGACGAGGGTGGGACATCCGACCAGCGCACGGGCTGGCACATACGCGGTCGCTGATCCCCACCCTCAAGCGTCGACGTCCTGATCGCCGAGACCTGGACGTCACACCCGCGAATTATTTGCGGGCCGCGCAGGCGTACATGTTGATTTCCATGCCGACCGGCACTTCAACGATCTTCGGTGCTTTCCAGGCCATTGTCCTCTCCTTCAAGACGGGACGGTTATCGTCCTCAGCAATAAACTACCGTGCTACGAAAAGTTCGCCAGTGGAATCTTTTTGTTTGAGCCTCTCAGGCCTGTTTATTGCAGTGCGAAGTTGCAGATGCGAGTTGCTGCCGTTTTCGTCGGATTGAGCCGTGAAAACAACGAATTCGTGATCGATGGCTTCGCAACGCCGTACAATTCAGCCCCTAGCTTGAGGGGCTGAGCTGGCCGGATAAAGCAGTCGTGAGATGTTCGAGACTTCAAAACCCCAGCGCGCGACCCCATTGGAAGCTGATGATGCCTAGATATTTCTTCAACACACGGATCGGCGAGGAACTGGTCTCCGACACCGACGGCGAGGTGCTGCGCAATCCCGACCGCGCCTGGGAAGTCGCGCGCGACATGATCAAGGAACTGCTGCGCACCGAAGGTGGCAACGCGGCGCTGATGACGGCCGTCATCGAGGTCACCGACGAGGACGGCGAGATCGTGCTCGAGTTCCCGTTCTCCGAAGCGATCTTCAACATGCCGGCGCAGTCGATGACGCGCCATTGAGCGCAGACGGCCGCATCGGCGCTTCCGAACGCCGGCGTGCTTGCGGCCGAGGTCAGACCGAATGGCGCGGGCGCGCGATGTCGCCGCGCGTGCTGGCGATGCCCATCTCGAAACTGTCGGCGATGCGGCGGGCGCGGACGATGAAGAGCTCCGCGAGTTCGGGCGCGAACAGGTCCTTCGCCGTCGTCTCGAACAGCCGCAGCCAGCGGTCGAAATGCCCGCCTTGCAACTCCAGCAGCAGATGCGGCCGCATCGGCGCGCCGCTGTAGCGGCCCGTCTTCAGGAACATCGACGACCAGAAATCACTGATCCTGCCGATATGTTCGTCCCAATCCTCCACCGTACGGTTGAAGATCGGGCCGATCAGCTCGTCCTCCCGTGCGCGGCCGTAGAAGGTCTCGACCAGCAGGCGGATCGAGGCGTCGTCGAGGTCCGGATGTTGAACGGCGAGGGGATGGCGGTCGGGCTGGGCGGCAGGCATGGTCATGGCGTTGGATATAGGCACTCGCAGCGCGGATGGAAACGCTGGAGCCATCCGGGCCACATGGTTCGAGACGCCCGCCTCCGGCGGGCTCCTCACCATGAGGGGAGGCATCACAACGCGGAAGAATTCCTGCCGCACCCTCAGCCCCTCATCCTGAGGAGCCCGCCGGAGGCGGGCGTCTCGAAGGATGGCCGCAACAGCGGTGTTGCAGCCCGCCGGTCACGGCAGGCTGACGAACTCCACCCAGTTCGGCTTCTTGCCGACCGCGTACGACTTCGTCTTCTCCAGCACGCCGCTGGCCGGGTCGACCCGATACACCGTCATCCCATTCGACACTTCGCCGACAGCGGCGAGGTAGCGCCCGGTGGGATCGATGGCAAAGCCGCGCGGCTGGGTTTCGGTCGGCACGCTGCCGATCGCCGTCAGGCGCCCGCTGGCCGCATCGACCTTGAAGCCGGCAATCGTGTTCGAGCCGCGCTCCGAGGCGTAGAGGAACTTGCCATCGGGCGTCGCATGAAGATCCGCCGCCCAGGGCTTGCCGGTGAAGCCCGAGGGCAGGGCGGTCGTGCGCTGCTGCTCGCTCCAGGTGCCTTTCTCGGCATCATAGGCGTAGACGGCGAGATCGGCGTTGAGCTCGTGCAGAAGGTAGATGAACTTGCCGTTCGGGTGGAAGATGAAGTGCCGCGGCCCGGACTTCTCCGGCGTCTTCACCGTCAGCGCCTCCTTGGCCGTCAGCGTGCCCGTCGCGGCGTCGAAGGCGAAGCCGAGCACCTGGTCGGAGCCGAGATTGGTCGCGAACACGAAGCGGTTGTCGGGCGAGGGCAGGAAGGCATGCGCGTTCAGCCCGGTCGGGATCACCTGGCCAGGTGCGGCGACGACGCCGTTCGCCTGCACCGGGTTCACCGCCACCTTGTTGCCGCCATAGGAGGCGCTGAACAGCACCTTGCCGGTGCGGTCGAAGGCGATGTTGGCCATGCTGTCGGCGAGCGGCCCGTTGCCGATGTGGCTGAGCCGCCCGGTCTTGGCGTCGATGGCGAAGCTCTCGGCGACGAATGGCTGCGAGCGGACGCCGGCGATCAGCACCCGCTTGTCCGGGCTGACCGCGAGCGGGGTCGACGAGCCCGGCTTCTCCACGCCCACGAAGGCAGCCGTCTGCACCGGGGTCATCTCGCCCGAGGCGGCGTCGAACTTGAACACGCTGATGTCGTTGCTGTCGGCGTTGCCGACATAGGCGTAGGTCTCGGCCTGGCCGGCGCGCGGCGCCAGCGTTGCTGCAGCGGCGAGAACGAAGGTTGCGGCCATGATGGTGCCCGGTCTGATCATCTGTTTCCCCCTTTGTGATGTTGTTGCTTCAGCTCTTAAAGTCGAATGTGAAGCTTGACCAAGCCTGATTCCGGATCGATCGATGCAGGTTGGGTATCGATCGTTCGGGCGTCGCGTCGAGGCATCCAGGCCTCATGGTTCGAGACGCCCGCCTGGGGCGGGCTCCTCACCATGAGGATTTGGTAGCGAGGCCGGCGCGGCACATTGACCATGAGCAGCTCGCTCATCATGAGGGGAGGCATTGCAATGTGCCGCGAACATTCGGCGCACACCCTCAACCCTCGTCCTGAGGAGCCCGCCGCAGGCGGGCGTCTCGAAGGACGGCCGCGGGCACGGCTGCTCTGCAACATGAGCGTGAGACGCAGGCCAGCGGGACCGCGCTTGTGCATGGCCACCTCGCCTGGCGCGGCTTTCTCCGTGCTCTCCGTCGCGCTAAGAACGCGAGACCACCACGGAGCTCCCCATGACCGATCTCTGGCGCCTGCCGGCTGCCGATCTTGCCGCCCTCATCAAGTCGAAACAGGTCTCCGCCCGCGAGGCCGCGACATCCGCGCTGGCGCGGCTCGATGCGGTGAACCCCGCGATCAACGCCGTGATCGATCACCGTCCAGACGAGGTTCTGAAACAGGCCGACGCCATCGACGCCCGGCTGGCGAACGGCGAGGACCCCGGGCCGCTCGCCGGCGTGCCAGTGACGATCAAGGTCAATGTCGACCAGACAGGCTTCGCCACCACCAACGGCCTCAACCTGCAGAAGGACGCGATCGCGTCGGCGCACAATCCGGTCGTCAACAACTTCGTCAAGGCCGGCGCCGTGCTGCTCGGCCGCACCAACACCCCGGCGGTGTCCTACCGCTGGTTCACCAGCAACCTCATCCACGGGCACACCAGGAACCCGCGCGACCCCGGCATCACCCCGGGCGGCTCCTCCGGCGGCGCCGGCGCGGCGACCGCCGCCGGCATCGGCCATATCGGCCACGGCACCGATATCGCCGGCTCGGTGCGCTATCCCGCCTACGCCTGCGGCATCCACGGCCTGCGCCCCACGGTCGGGCGCATCCCCGCCTTCAACACCTGCCTGCCGGAGCGTCCGATCGGCCCGCAGATCAGCGCCGTCTCCGGCCCGCTGGCGCGGACGATCAACGACGTCAGGATCGCGCTGGCGGCGATGTCGGCGCGCGACGTCCGCGATGTCTGGTGGATGCCGGTGCCGCTCGAGGGACCGCCGCTGCCCAAGCGCGTCACGCTCTGCGTCAACCCCGACGGACTGAACCCGGTGCCCGAGGTGGTCGCCGCGCTGCGCGATGCCGCCAGGCGTCTCGAAGCGGCCGGCTGGACGGTCGAGGAGATCCAGGACACGCCGCCGCTGCAGGAGGCCGCGCTGCTGCAGACCCGGCTCTGGCTCGGCGACGGCTACGAGGCGCAGCTCGCCGCAGCCGAGAAGGAAGGCGATCCCGGCGCGCTGGCCTGCCTGCGCGGCGTCAGTGACAAGGTTCATCCGTTCGACCTCTCGGCGACGCTGGCCCGCCGCGCCGCGCTGACCCGGCAATGGCTCCTGTTCATGGAGCAGCATCCGCTGCTGCTGATGCCGGTCTCCGGCATGCTGCCGTTCGCCGACCAGCTCGACCGCAAGGACGAGGAGTCGTTCAGGCAGGTCTGGCATGCCCAGCTCACGCAGATCGCCATTCCCTTCTTCGGCCTGCCGGGCCTCGTGGTCTCCACTGGCATGGTCGGCCGCGTCCCCGTCGGCGTGCAGCTCGTCGGCCAGCGTTTTCGCGAGGACATGTGCCTTGCCGCGGGCGAGGCCATCGAGGCCGGCGGCACGCCGCCGTCACCGATCGATCCGGTGCTGGGCTGATGGCCAGCATCTACGATTTCACCGCGACCTCGCTGAAGGGCGAGGAGGTGCCGCTGCAGCGCTTCGAGGGCCAAGTGCTCCTGATCGTCAACACCGCCAGCGCCTGCGGCTTCACGCCGCAATATCGCGGCCTGGAGGCGCTGCACCGCGCCTATGCGGACAGGGGCTTTGCCGTGCTCGGTTTTCCCTGTAACCAGTTCGGCGCCCAGGAGCCCGGCACGGCCGAGGAGATCGGCGCGTTCTGCGCCGGCAAGTACGACGTCACCTTCCCGCTGTTTGCGAAGATCGACGTCAACGGCGCTGACGCGCACCCGCTGTACAGGTTCCTGAAGGGCGAGAAGACCGGCCTGTTGGGCTCGGCGATCAAATGGAATTTCACCAAATTCCTGGTCGATCGCACCGGCCACGTGGTGTCGCGCCATGCGCCGACCACCACGCCCGAGGCGTTGAAGAAAGAGATCGAGGCACTGCTGTGAGCGACAACGAGACCTTCACCTTCCCCGACCGCCTCTCGGTCGATCCGAAGAGCCCCTATTACAACGCGGAGATCCTGTCGCGCGACGTCGGCATCCGCTTCAAGGGCGCCGAGAAGACCAATGTCGAGGAATACTGCATCAGCGAAGGCTGGATCCGCGTCGCCGCCGGCACCGCCAAGGACCGCCACGGCAACCCGCTGACCATCAAGGTGCACGGCCCGGTGGAGCCGTATTTCAAGGATTGAGGGGCGGGGACGCTGACCTGCTCATATCCCTATCAGCCGGTCTCTGGCCTCTGAGATCAGGCAACCGCCAACCCAGACCTCGTCATGCCCGGGCTTGACCCGGGCATCCACGTCCTTCGTCGCGGCACGACGTGGATGGCCGGGACGAGCCCGGCCATGACGCCGGTGGGGCGGACGGGGCCCCCTCACACTCTGCTGTCATTGTCCACGAAGGCGGACGATCCAGTATTCCAGAGGCGGCAGTGATTGATCGAGAGGCCGCGGCGTACTGGATTCCCCACCTTCGCGGCGAATGACAGCAAGGGTGAGGGCGACGTCGACCCCACAGACAGGAAGCCGATGCACGATACTGGGGCGCCTAAGCCCGCACCTTGAGAATATTTGAGCGTCGCTCAAATATTTCTTGAACGTCGCTCACGTTTCGCTACACTCACCCTTATGCGACGCCGGCATCGGCCCGTGACGCGCAACGCGAGCAGCGTTTGCGCGACCGGACGCGCATGCTTTCCGGCGGACCATTTGAGGTGACGACCATGTCCTATTCCGAAACCGACCTCCGCGCCGCCGCAAGCGCCGGGGCCATCAGCCCGGACGAGCTGCAACGGCTGCTCACCTATCTCCACCAGCGCGCCCCCTCCACCGACGCCTCCCGCGCCCAATTCGATGCCGCGCATCTGCTCTGGTACGCCGGCGCGCTGATCGTGATCGGCGCGATGGGCCTGTTCTCGACGGTGGCGTTCTCGCAGCTGGGCGGCCGCGCGCTGACCGCCTGCGCGCTCGCTTACGCCGCGGCTTTCGGTCTCGCCGGCAACCACCTCTGGCGCCGCGGCCTGCGCGTCCCCGGCGGCCTGCTGATCGCCATCGCCGTGTCGATGGCGCCGCTCGCCGTCTACGGCGTGCAGGAGGAGCTCGGCTGGTGGGGCAGGTTCGGCAAGCCCGGCACGGTTCAGGACTTCTACGTCTGGATCAAGGGCAGCTGGCTGTTCATGGAGCTCGCCACCCTCGCGGCCGGCGCGATCGCGCTACGCTTCTATCGCGTGCCCTTCATCGTCGCGATCATCTCGGTCGCGCTGTGGTTCATGTCGATGGACCTCACGCCCTGGATCTTCAACGTCAGCCACATCGACTGGGAGATACGCCGCATCGTCTCGATCTGGTTCGGCCTCGGCATTCTCGCGGTCGCCTGGACCGTCGACTACAACAGCCGCAGCCGCGACTTCGGCTTCTGGCTGCACCTGTTCGGCCTGATGGCCTTCTGGGGCGGCATCAGCGCCACCGAAGGCGCGACCGAGCTCGGCAAGGCGGTCTACTGTCTGCTCAACGTCGGCCTGCTCGCCATCGCCGTCATCATCGTCCGCCGCGCCTACGCCGTGTTCGGCGCCATCGGCATCACGATGTATCTCGGCCACCTCGCCGACGTCGTGTTCAAGAACTCGCTGCTATTCCCGTTCGCGCTGTCGCTGATCGGCGTCGCGGTCGTGGCGGTGGGGCTGGCGTATCACAGGAAGCAGAAGGTGATTGCGGCGTGGCTCACGGCCAATCTGCCGGCAGCGGTGCTGCGGCTGCGGCCGCAGCAAGCCGCGGCCTAAAGCCTGCGCTACGGCCCTTCTTCGCGACGCCCGCCTTCGGCGCGCTCCTCAGGACGAGGTCCGTATCCGCTGAGACGGCTTCGTTCCTCATGGTGAGGAGCGCCGCTCGCGGCGCGTCTCGAACCATGAGCCCCGAGCGGTTGGCGCCTGGGCGCGACGCTACGATCCGAGCGGTGCGATGCCATGGATTTTCAGCATCGCATCGACATATTGCGGGTAGCTGACAGAGAGATCGGCGCTGACAGGGCGCTCCCGGTTGGCAGCGACGTATTGACGAAGGGTATCGAGCTGGCCGAGCTTGATGAGGAAGATCGGCACATACATCACGAAGGCAGGTGATGCCCTTCGTTCAGCCACGGCTTCGCGCCACAAGGACTCTATGTTGGTGTGCGCCTGAATGTATGGGTACCCGCAGGTCCGGATGCAGTGAACGATGTCGTCCGCAACGGTTGGCTCCAACGCTTTGCCGCGATAAGTCCAAGAAATCCTAGCCCGATTGCCAGCGTCCTGTTCGGCAAGTTGCTGCAAGTTGATCATGATCAGTGGCGGTCCATTCTTGCCGTATCGCCATGGAGCACCCGACATCTTCAGCGCTTCGCTGCTGGCCTTCAGGAACTCGTCGTTGAACACGCCGACAACCGGGCCCAGGCTGTAACGTCCGGAGTCCACACCGATCCATCCTCGCCACGCGTTGGTCCATGGCTTCACATAGATCCCGCGGGAAGGCTGCCGAAAGCCATCTTCCGAGAGCAATTCGGATATGCGTTTCGAAATCTCCGCTGAGGTGCTCATGAATATCTCTCGGTGTCGGAATGTCCTCGGAGTTCCGGTGTCTGCTTCTCCCGGAGCAAGAATTTTGCCGCTGTCACGCCCGCCCAAATTCCAAGGAGGCCGCCCAGACCTATGCCAACCACGACACCCAACAGCGCCAGCATGCTCCAGTCGCTGTGAATGCCCCTAGGCGCGAAACTGAGAGCAAAGAAGCCGGCTGCCAAGGCCGTGTAGCCGAGACCGACCGCTCCAAGCGCGCCGCCAATCAGCGCGGTGGCGGCAACGAATGACGCTCGTATCGCTTTTCCCATCGCAAGCCTGCGGCATCCCTGGAGGCAAGATTTGTTCTACGGTCTGTCGGCATCTGCCAGTCTGTATCGTCCTTCGAGCACAAACTCCTGCACGTCTGCAGCGAGCCGTCAAATCGAACCAAGGAGCAATGGTCATGCGGATCACCGTCGAAACCACCGTCTCAGCCCCGATCGATCAGGTCTGGCGCGCCTATACGACGCCGGCCGATATCGTGAAGTGGAACGCTGCCTCGGACGACTGGCATACGACCAAGGCCACGATCGATCTGCGGGAGGGCGGAGATTTCTCCTCTCGCATGGAGGCCAAGGACGGCAGCATGGGCTTCGACTTCGCCGGGACCTACACGAAGATCGTCGAGCACAAGCTGATCGCCTACGCCTTCGGCGACCGGAAAGCGGACGTCCATTTCGAGACCGGTCCGAACGGCGTTCTCGTTCGCGTTGTCTTCGATCCTGAAACGACGCACCCGGTCGAGATGCAACAGCAAGGCTGGCAGGCCATTCTCGACAATTTCAAACGGCACGTGGAGGCGAAGGCGTCCTGAGCGTGCCGGGCGCACGGCGTCCCGATGGGGGGCGTCGTGAACGGCCTGAATCTTCTCCCTTGACAAATTCCGAAAATCAGCAATATTGCTGATATCCTGCCTCATCGCAGAGGGGCGTACGCGTCGTCACGAACGTCGGGGCAGGGATGCGGTGGCTGTGAGGATGTCGGCAGACGACCGGCGTCCTTGCGGACGGAGAAGTCGTGTGGTCCTGGCCTCTCGACGCTGAGGTCAAGTCTGCGTTGTTGCTTGACGGCACGCGCGGGCGATGGGGGCAAGAAAGCCCGATCCCCAGGGAGAGCACGAAGGACACCGTGAAAACCATCGCGCAGGGAAGGCCGGAATGCATCGGTCGTACCTGTGGTTCCTGCCCCGTGCATTTTTCTCGCACGGGGGCCATGGGTGTGGCCAGCACCCGGTCTTCCCTGCGCCCTCTGTCTTTGATCAGGGGGACATGTCGATGCAGAACTCGGGCGCCACGCGCCGCGAGGCTACGGTCGCACGTCCTTTGAGCTGTTTGAGATGTGAATCCGGTCTAGCCCCATCGTCGTCCCGGCGAACGCCGGGACCCATACGCCGCGGCGGAAGTGGCTTGGCGAGGTCCAACGACGAGCCTGCCTCAAACGAGGTCCTGTGGTTATGGATCCCGGCGTTCGCCGGTATGACGCGGTGGTTGTTGCAGGAGCGCGCTGCCTCATGGAGGCCATTGAGAGCTACCGACGCAGCCGTTTTCCTCCGCTGTCGTCCCGGACAAGCCGTGACGCGCAAGGCGCGTCGCGGCGCCGATCCGGGACCCATACGCCGCGGCGGATGTGGCCTGGCGAGGTCTAACGACCGGACCTGCCTCAAACGACTGCCTGTGGTTATGGATCCCGGCGTGCACCGGGATGACACTGACTTTGTAGCTTGAGCGTTCCGTCTCATGAGCCTTGTGAGTGCAAGACTACGACGACAGCCGCATATCCAGCAGCCGCCGGCCTTCGCCGCGCAGCAGCTTCTTCACCGCGCTGGAGGCGACGACCTCGCCGTCATTGGCATAGGCTTCGTGGTTCTTCTCGATGTCCTCGAGCCGGTACAGGTAGTTCACCATCACGGTTGCGGATTCGCGCTGGCCCTTGGAGGAGAGGTCGCCGAGCCAGTTGATGCGCTCGAGTCTGGCGCCATTGCCGAGGTGGAAGCGGGCGACGGGATCGATCACCTTGCCCTTCGACGTGCGCGCTTTGAGGAAGTAGTGCGCGGCGAGCGGCTCGATCACCGGGCGCAGCTCGGCGGTCATCTCGGCATCCTCGACCCAGCGCGGCTCGTTCAGCAGCTTGAGCACGTTGCGATCCTCTTCGGTCGCATCGGGGGTCGACTTCAGCCAGTTCATGAAGCCGGGCACCGGCGACAGCGTGACGAAGGTGTCGAGCTTCGGCAGCTCGCGGCGGAGCTCCTCGACCACCTGCTTGATCAGGAAGTTACCGAACGAGATGCCGCCGAGGCCACGCTGGGTGTTGGAGATCGAATAGAACACGGCGGTACGGGCGCGGTCGGCGGGCACCGGCGGACGGTCGACCGCGAGCAGCGGCGCGATGGCGCCGGGGATGGTCTCGGTCAGCGCGATCTCGACGAAGATCAAGGGCGCGTCGGGCATCGCCGGATGGAAGAAGGCGTAGCAGCGGCGATCGACCGGATCGATGCGGCGGCGCAGGTCGTCCCAGTCGTGGATCTCGTGCACCGCCTCGTAGCGGATGATCTGCTCCAGAATGTTCGCCGGCGTCGACCAGTCGATCTTACGCAGCACGAGAAACCCCCTGTTGAACCATGAGCTCAAGAGATGCACGACGTCGCGATCGAGCGCGGCGAGTTCCGGATTGCCCTTGATGAGATCCAGGAGATCGGTGCGCATCGCCACGAGTTCGGGCGTGCCGCCCGGCGCGCGGTTGAGCCGGCGGATCAATTCCTGCCGGCGCGGCTCGGAGGCGAAATGCAGCGCGCTCGCGCCTTCGTCCGACGGTGCCGCGCGCCAATCGTCGATCGCCTTGGCGAGCTTGGCCTTGTCGGGCCCGAAATCATGCACCAGCGCGGTGAAGAACGCCTTGCGGCCCTCGGGGTCGAGATCGTGATAGCCGTCGAGCACGTCGCGGGCCATCGCCGTGCCCGAGGCCTCGCCGGCGCCGGACACCAGCGCCTCGCACAGCTCGGCCAGGCTTTTCGCATCATGCTTGTCGGTAGGGGTGCCGCCGCCGCGCAGCAGCGTCCGGCCTCGCTCGGAAATTGTGGTGATCAGGTCGGTGAAAAAGGCGTTGGCCATCTGATGTCGGTCGAATCCCGGAGCGTGATGAGGGCGATGTTACATGGATTTATGGCAAAGCTGGCGACATTCAAACATAACAAATCGTCAACGCCGCCGCCGCGGCGTGCATATGCGGCCGGCGTGTCATGCACCTGTCTGCTCCGCGAATTCGGTCGGAGTGCGGCCGGTGACCTGCCTGAAGGCATGCGAAAACGCCGGCACGCTGGCATAGCCGAGATCGGCGGCGAGCTGCTTGACGGAGAGGTGACGGTCGGTGGACAGCCGCTCGATCGCGGCGGCGATCCGGGCGCGCTGGCACCACGCCTTGAAGCTCAGCCGCGTCTCCGCCGCGAACAGCCGCGACAGAGTGCGGGCCGAGCTGCCGACCTTGCCCGCCAGGGTCGCCAGATCCTCCTCGCTCGCGGGAGAGGCGAGGACGAGCTGGGCGGCGCGGCGTGCGCGCGGATCCTGCGGCAGGGGGATGAAGGTCGAGGAATCCTCGGCGCGGCGCAATTCGAGCAGCGCGAGCCGCACCAGCAGCGCGGTGCGCGCACGGTCGCCGTCGGCGGCGAACAGCGCCAGGATCGCCTGGTGCAGCAGCGGCGAGACCTGCACCACGAACTCGCGGTCGAGCCGCACGCCCCGCGTCTCCCGCGTCAGCCAGTCCTGCTCGAAATACAGCGTGCGCATCTGGCTGTCGGCCAGCATGTCGATGGCATGGCCGTGACGCGCCGGAACCCAGACGGCGCGGTCCGGCGGCACCAGCCAGCGTCCGCGCGGCGTCGTCACCTGCATCGTGCCGCGCGAGGCGTAGATCAACTGGGACTCGCGGTGCATGTGCGGATCGAGCCGGGCGCCCTTGTGATAGAGGCGCGCGATCAGGTGGACGCCGGGCTCGGTCGTCACCCGGTCGGCGCCGAGCGGCTTCAATGGCGTGTCCACGATGGTCATTGGCGGCTTCTCGTTGGTCACCTCGACTATAACCGATCTGCCAGGAATCGAGGACAGCTCCCATGAACAGCCCCCGCCGCGTCATCGGCTTCGTCAACGCGGCCCATTTCATCGACCATTATGCGATGCTGATCTTCGCAGCCGCGGTGATCATCATGGGCCCTGCGCTCGGCATGGCCTATGCGGACCTGCTGCCCTATGCGACGCCGGGCTTCATCGCCTTCGGCGCCGGCTCGCTCCTGACCGGCTGGCTCGGCGACCGCTGGAGCCGGCGGCACATGATGCTGATCTTCTATCTCGGCATCGGCCTGTCGATGATCTCGGTCGGACTGGTGCAGACGCCCTGGCAGCTCGGCGCGGCGCTGCTCGCGATCGGCCTGTTTGCCTCGATCTATCATCCGGTGGGAACCGCGATGCTGGTGTCCTATGCCGACCGGCTCGGCCGCGACATGGGGCTGAACGGCGTGTTCGGCAATCTCGGCGTCGCCTCGTCGGCGCTGGTCACCGGGGTGGTCGGGCAATATCTCGGCTGGCGCTTCGCCTTCATCGTGCCCGGCGTGATCACGGTCGGCATCGGCGTGGTGTTCGCGCTGGCGGTCGCGCATGAGGACCGCCGCGGATCGAAGCAGGCGGCGGCGCAGGCCCGGGTCGCGCGTGATCAGATGTGGCGCGTGGTGCTGGCGCTGCTGCTGGTGGTGATCGCGATCTCGACGACGTTCAACGCGATCACCGTGGCGCTGCCAAAACTGTTCGCGGAGCGGCTGGCGGGGCTGACGCAGAGCCCGGCGCTGCTCGGTGTGATCGCGGCCGGCGTCTACGTGTTCGGCGCCATGACGCAGTATACGATCGGGCGGCTGCTCGACCGCCACGCGCTGAAGACGATCGCGCTGCCGCTGTCGCTGGTGCTGGCGCCGCTGCTCTATCTCGCCGCGGATGCCCGCGACTGGGCGCTGATCGTGGCCTCGATCGGCATCGTCATGGGGGCATTCGGGCAGGTCACGGTGAACGACGCGATGGTCGGCAAGTACACCGCTGAGGAGTGGCGCTCGCGCGCCTATGCGGTGCGCTATTTCATCGGCTTCACCGCGGCCGGCGCCTCGGTCGGCCTGGTCGCCTGGCTGTATGAGCACGGCGGCTTCGCCACCATGCTGCAGGCCTTCGCTGCGCTCTGCCTGGTCGCGGTCATCGCCGCGCTGATCCTGCCGCCGGAGCTTCCGGCGGCGCAGCCGGCGCTGCGGCAGGCGCCGGCGGAGTGAGAATGCGATCCACCCAAATTTTCCCAATTGCCAGGCCTGCGCCGCCGGCGCAGCCTTGGCCGATATGCGCGTGCTGATACTGACGAGACCCGATTGGCCACCCTGCGGGCGACTGCGGTGGCGACAAGAGATTGAAGCACGATACCATTGAGGATCCGCCGATGATCAATTGCTTCAAGAGACTGCTGGTGCTCGGGATGGCCGCGGCGGCCGGCCTCGTAGCAACGCAGGCGCTGGCGCAGAGCGATGCGCAGCGCAACGCGATCAAGTCGGCATGCCGGTCGGACTACATGTCGAAATGCGCCAGCGTGCCGCCCGGCGGCGCGGCGGCGTTCCAATGCCTGCAGAAGAACATCGCGGGCCTGTCCTCAGCTTGCCAGACGGCGGTCAAGGCGCTCGAGCCCGCGGCAGAGGCAAGGCCTCCGGCAGACGCCAAGCCTGTCGTGGAGGCCAAGCCGGCTTCGGCGCCGCCGGCCGCGAGCGCGCCGGTCGCCGCCGAGGCGAGCAAGCCTTCCGCCGAACCTCCAAAGGCTGCGGCGCAGCCGGCCGCGTCCGTCCCGGCCGCGCCTGCCCAGTTGGCCACGGCCGCGGCCAAGCCGGCTGCGGCGGCGCCTGCGGGCAAGCCGAGCGAGGCCCAGGTGGCCGCGATCCGAACTGCCTGCGGCGCCGATTACCGCAAGGTCTGCAGCAGCGTGCCGCCGGGCGGCGCGGCGGCGCTGCAGTGCCTGGAGCAGAACAAGGTGAGAGTGTCCGGCCCCTGCGCTCAGGCGATGGCGTCTTCGAGCGGCGGCGTCACGCCGAGCGGGGCATCGACGGCGACCGCGGCTGTTGCCCGGCCCGCGGCGACAACCGCCGCTGCACCGGCGGCGCCCGCGCTGGTGTTGCGACCGCTGCGGCCGCTCGAGGAGTTGCGCATCGTGAGGGCCGCCTGCGGCGCGGACGCGCGGGCGTTGTGCAGCGGCATCGAGCCGGGCGGCGGCCGGATCGCGCAGTGCCTCGCGGCCAATGCCGGTGCGCTGACACCTGGCTGCAAGGGCATGCTCGCGCAGTTTGCGGCCAATCGCTGATGCAGGGCGGCTGTCGCCGTTCACGGTTACCACCGCAGTGCACGCGGGGATGCACAGGAGAGCGAATCCACCCAAATTGTCCCAATTGTCGGGTGGGGACGTCCCAGGCAAGGTCGCAACAGGGTGGATATTTGACCAATCAGATCATGATCAGGAGTTTGAAGATGAGCGCCATTCTTTCACGTGCCATTATTTCCACGCTGTGCGGATTGTTCATCCTGGCGGTAATGCCGTTCGTGTCGATGTCGGATGCCAACGCCGTGGTCTGCGCACGCGGCGTCGTGCGAGCCGGCTGCGCCGGTGCGGCGGGCGCCGTGGTGGTTCGCAAGCCGCCGGTGGCGGCTGCGGCGTGCCGCACGGTGATCGTCAATGGCGTCGCGGTTCGGCGCTGCGTTTAAGCGACGCTTAATTGGTTTTCGGTATCGAGTTATTTGAAACCGTAATTGCGACGCGCAAGTTTTGCGCGTCGCATGCTGCTTTGCGCAAGCGAGGTAAGCTGTATTTAACGGTGCTCCCGGCAAGGTGCGGCTCGTATCCAACTTGCAATTCGATGGGAGAGGGCCATGGCGTTTTGGCGCTGGCTGCGTGACGCAGCCCTGGCAGCTGCGGTAGTCACGTTTGCCGGCAACGCCGCCGGCGCAGCCGGTTTGAAGGAAGAAATCGCGCCGACCGGCAAGCTTCGCGTCGCCATCGCCGTCGGCGCCGCCGGCGGGGCGTTCTGGTGCGTCAAGTCGGACAGCGGCTATTCAGGCGTTCCGGTCGAACTGGGCAAGGCCATGGCCGCGCAGGTCGGTGTGCCCGTCGAATTCGTCGAGCATCCGAATTCCAATGCGATCACCGAAGATGCTGCGCGGGGCATCTGGGATGTGGCCTTCATGCCGAGGGACACGGAGCGCGAAACCAAGGTCTCGTTCGGTCCGGTCTACGATTCGGTCGAGACCACCTTCATCGTCCGCGCCGGTCTCGACGTCGCCAACGTCGCCGCGCTGGACCATGCCGGCACCGAGGTTGCGGCCATCAACGATACGACCGTGATGCGCGGCGCCAAGGCCTTCCTGAAGAAGGCGACCGTCACCGGCTTCAAGTCCTATGAGGAAGTCTATGCGCTGCTGAGTGCCGGCGAGATCGACGCGCTGGCCTTGGCCCGCGATCAACTGAATCTCATCGCCAAGCAGATTCCCGGCACCAAGGTGCTGGCCGAGACCTTCAAGAAGACGGACACCGCGGTTGCGGTGCCGCTGAAGCATCCGCAGTCGCTGGCCTTCGTCACCAAGTTCATGACGGAGTCCAAGGCGAACGGTCTGCTCAAGAAGGCCTACGGCGCCAACAATCTGAGCGAGTCGACTTTGCTCACCCAGTAAGCGCACCGACGCTGCCTGCCGGACTCTCCCGCGCCAGGGGCGGGGGAGAGCCATCGTCTCAGCCGGGCTCCTTCGGTATCAGTTCGGCGCCCGCCTCACGATCGGATCAAGGCCGCTTTCCGCGATGACGTGACGCGCATCCGGTGATTGCAGGAACTTGATGAGCGCCTTGCCGGCCTCCGGCTCCTTGGCGGCCGTGGCGATGCCGGCGGAGAACACGGTGATCTTCTGCAGTCCGGCCGGCAGCGGCCCGACGATGTCGATGCCCTTCACCGGCTTGAGCTCGCTGATCTGCTGAAAGCCGATCTCCGCTTCGCCCTGGGCCACGATCTCGCCGACGGGAGTGGCCGGAATCATCCGCGCCTTGCCTTTCATCTCGTCCTTGATGCCAAGCCTGTCGAACATCTCGGTGGAGACATAGACGCCGCTGGCGCTGTCCGAATAGGCGATGGTCTTGGCGGCGATCAGCATGCGTTTCACGGCTTCCGCGTTCGAAATATCGGGATGCGGCGTCCCCGACTTGACGGCGACGCCGATCGGCGAGTTGGCGAGGTCCGCACGGCTATCCGGCGTCACCTTGCCCTTGGTGGTGAGATCGCTGAGCGCGTAGCCCACCATGATGAGGACATCGGCAGGTTCGCCACGCTCGAGGCGAACCGGAATCGCATTCGTGGTTGTTCCCATCGACGGGCCGTACGCAATCGCGACCTTGTGACCCGAGCGCCGCTCGAACTCCGGCACCAGGGATTTGAATGCAGCGGTCATGCCGCCGGAGATCATGACGTGAACTTCTGCGGCTTGGGCCGCGGTGGTCAGGAGGAACGCGGCCGAAGCGGCGAGACCGATGGTGCGGAGATGGGTCGAGAGGATCATGGCAGGCTCCGAGGCGAACGGCTGGAGGCCGGGGGCGCTTTGGATAGCCCGACTGTGCCGGGAAGGCCAGCGCCCCGCGGGGCCGGCCATCCCTCCGCAATGCGTCTCGCTCGCGGCGTCACTGTGTCTGCAGCGCGGCGAGACTGTTCGCCGCCACCTCAGCCGGCCTGATAGGCCGGCGCGGATGCGAGAAAGTCGTTATACGCGTCCGCATCGGGCGGCGTGAACATCTCCGCCAATGGATTGCGCCGTCGGCGCCGAGCGCCGATGTCGGCAAGCAGTTCGTCGAAATGCTTGAAGTGATAGGGCGCGACGCAAAGTCCGCCATACACGCCCGCGGCAGGGCGCTCGATCCGCTTGAAATGCAGCATCATCTCGATGTTGTCGCGCATCTCGCGCTCGCTCGGTTGATGCGCCAGCTGTTTGTCGGCGTAGCGCACCAGCCAGTTGGCGGCCATGTCCGCACAGAGCACGGTGCAGAAGCTCGAATTGAAGCCGACGAATCCCATGTCGGGAAGATCGGGATTGGCGATCAGCCGATAGAGCCGGTACTGCCCGTCCGGATCGACCAGTCTGGCGCGGTCGGCATCCGACAGGAATGGGACCCCGAGCTTGTAGCCGATGGCGAGGATCGCGACGTCGGCCGGAATCCGTTCACCGCCGCTGGTCACGATGGTGTTCGGCTCGTAGTGGTCGAAGGTGCCGTAGACCGGCTTGATCCGGCCGTCTGCGACCATCGGGAAGAAGTCGGGCGTGGCGATCGGGACGGAGCAGTTCACGCCGTCCTCGATCCTGCCCTTCGGCACCATGTTGCATTTGGCGAGCTTCAACTGCGTCTTGAGCACGCTCTCCAGGCCGCGCCAATTGGCCCAGACGAGCGGCTTGGCCAGCAGATGGGCAACGCGCGCGAGCGGGCCGATGCCCCAGCTTGCGAACATCTGCTCCTGGGCACGGATATAGAGGATGCGCTTGAAGTTGATCAGACCGCCGACGAAGTAGGGAATGCGCCACACCGCTTCGCGAAGCACGATCGTGACCGAGCGCGCGCCGGCGCGTACGGCGTTGACTGCGATGTCGGTTGCCGATTTCGAGCCGCCGAGGACCACCACGTCGCGCCCCTTCGTGAGCGCGGCATTGTTGTATTTCGAGGAATGCAGGATCAAGCCGCCGGCGGCCGCGAACTGATCTTCGCCGCCAAGCGACAACGTCTGCGGCTCGTTGAACTGACCGGTGCAGACGGCGACGAAATCGAAATCCTCCCGGCTCGTTCGGTCTCCGGTTTTGAGGTCGAGGCTCCATCCAGGCTTGCCGTCACTGCGGCGCTGCATCGCAAGCACGGTCGTGTTCAACCGCATCAGGCGGATGAGGTCGTGGGATTTCGCGTAGTCGGCAAGATACGCATAGACCTGCGGTCCCTTCGGCCATTCGGGGTAGTGATCCGGCATCGCCTTGTCGGTGTAGCGATAGAGCTCCTTGGGGCTCTGCGTCTGCACGTCGGGATAGGACCGCGCGGGCTCCCAGACGCCACCGAGATCGGCGCTCCGCTCGACGATGGTGACGTCGTGCCCGCGGGCGGTGAATGCTTTGGCTGCAGCCAGGCCGGAGACGCCGGCACCGATCACACAGACATTCTTTCGGCTGATCATGGGACCTCCTTGTTGTCGAGCGCGCAGCCGCGTTCGGGCGGCATTCGCCCGCCGCGCTGCAGAAGCCCGCGAGAGTTCGATGGTGACGAAGGTCGCTCGGCGCGACCGAGACGTGCGATGCCGACGGATGGGTCGGCATCGAAATCAGGGCGAGAAGGATCTCGCCGGTCGCATCTCGTCCGAGCGCAGCGGCTGCTCATGCTGCAGGCGCACGGAGCCGACAGCGATGATCGCGCGCCGTTCGTACCGCAACAATCGGGGGGCGCTCGCTGGGGCCCGCGCTGTCGCCTAGTCGTTGGCCTCCGGCGGCAGGAAGTCGACCTCGTGCTCCGCCGAGATTCGCACCACTTCGGCCGGGTCGGCGAGATTGTGCAGCATGTTGAACAGCGCCTCCAGCTTCTGCATCGGCGAGACCCAGAACAGCGCGCGCGCCGGCTTGTCGGATTTGTTGAAGTAGCCATGCGGAATGCCGCGCGGCATGCGCACGAGGTCGCCGGCATTCGCCTTGACCCAGACGCCGTCGAGCTTGAGGTCGAGTACGCCTTCCTGCACCAGGATGAACTCGTCCTGGGTGGGATGAACGTGAACCGGCACGAACTGCCCGGGCTCGCTGTTGGTCTCGAAGGCGAACGTGGAGTCGGTGACGGCTTTGGGATAATAGAGCTGACCCAGGATATTCCAGGTCTTGCCGGCATAGCCGGTACCTGCGCGCGTGATGCCTTTTTCGAGTGTGATCATGGCGGATCTCCTTGCTGCACGCATGGGAGGATCGAGCCGGGGCCTGCCCAAGTCTATCCGGAAAACGAATCCCTCGACGTCAGTTGCTAATTATTATAGGTTTCAAACGATCTCGACGGGCGATGTAGGCCATGACTGCAGATGCAGCCGCTGATCGTAGTTGGAAGTCACCGGCGGTGCCGCGGCTGACCGCCTATGGTCGTGTTGCAACGCACGATGTCGATGAGGCCGCTGAACAAATAGGCCGCATCTTCTGTCCGCATGGGCTGCAACCGGAGGCGGATACTGCGCGCGATTTCCTCGCTCTGCATAATTGCGCGGCATTCGATGGCTTTTCCATCAACTACGTCGCCTATGGCGGTGCGGTAACGATTGATCCGGGCTGTCTCGACCGCTTCTTCCTGCTGCAGCTCCCGCTGGCGGGGACCGCGCGGGTCTTCGCCGGGACCGGCGAGGTCGCGACGGCGCCGGATCATGCGGCGTCGCTGCTGTCGCCGACATTGCCCACGCGCATGGTCTGGGAGGGGTGCGCTCAGTTGATCCTGTTGCTCGACCGCCGTCTCGTGGAACAGCGCGCAGCAGCGCTGTCCGGGCGCGCGGTGCAACCGATCGAATTCGATCCCGCAATCGCGTTGTCGGGATGTCATGGCTCGCGGCTCCGGGCTCACATGCTCGGGCTCGCCGACCTCGCCGAGCGTCTCGGCGGTGGGCGCGGACTGCCAGCGGTCGCGGCCGCCAATTGGCGCGAGACGCTGCTGGATATTCTGTTCGCGCAGCCGGGAAATGGCCTGGCGGAGGCGATCAGGCTGCATTCCGGCCGGGTCGAGACGCTGCCGCAGGCCGTCCGCCGGGCGCGTGATCTCCTGGCAGCGCACGCAGCCGAACCGCTCGATCTGGCGCAGCTTGCGGCATCGTCAGGCGTGGGGATCCGGGCGCTGCAGGGCGGCTTCCGCCGCCATTTCGGCATGTCGATCTCCGACATGCTGCTCGACATCCGGCTGGCGCGGCTCAATGCGCAATTGATGACGGCTGCGCCGGAGGCGCGGATCATCGACATCGCCTTCGACCTCGGCTTCACCCATCTCGGGCGGATGGCGGGGGCCTATCGCGACAAGTTCGGGGAGGCGCCGTCGGCCACGCTGCAACGCGCACAGCGCGGCCGCTTCACGAATTGACGTGCACGAAATCCCGCAGCAGCGGATAGATCTCGTTGTTCCACTTCTTGCCGCTGAACACGCCGTAATGGCCGACGCCGGCCTGCATGTGATGGACGCGGCGATAGGCGCGCACGTTGGTGCAGATGTCCTGCGCCGAGAGCGTCTGGCCGATCGAGCAGATGTCGTCGCGCTCGCCCTCGACCGTCATCAGGCCGATGCGCCGGACTGCCTTCGGGTCGACGGGACGGCCGCGGTGCATCAGTCTGCCCTGCGGCAGCAGATGTTCCTGGAAGACGTCGCGCACAGTCTCGATGTAGAACTCCGCCGGCAGATCCATCACCGCGAAGTACTCGTCGTAGAAGGTCTTGATCGTCTCGGCCTTCTCGACCTCGCCTTTGGCGAGATGGTTGGCGAGATCCATGTGCTGCTTCACGTGTCGCTCGAGATTCATCGAGACGAATGCCGTGAGCTGCACGAAGCCAGGATAGACCTTGCGGAAGGCGCCCCTGCATTGAAAGGGCACGTAGTGGATCAGGTTGTCCTCGAACCAGTCGATCGGCTTGCTCTTGGCGAACTCGTTGACCTTGGTCGGCTGGATCCGCGTATCGATCGGTCCGGCCATCAAGGTCAAGGTGGCTGGCCGCGACGGATGGTTGTCCTCGCACATCACGGCGGTGGCCGCGAGCGCGGAGACCGACGGCTGGCAGATCGCCACCATGTGAGGGCGCGGCCCGAGCTGGCCGAGGAAGGTGATGAGATGATCGGTGTAATCTTCGAGGCCGAAGCGGCCATGATCGCGCGGGATGTCGCGCGGATTGTGCCAGTCTGTGATATAGACGTCGTGATCCTGCAATAGCGTCTTCACGGTACCGCGCAGCAGGGTGGCGAAATGGCCGGACATCGGCGCGACAAGCAGCACCTTGGGCTGATCCGGTGCGGCATCCTTCTTGAAGTGCAGCAGCGAGCCGAACGGCGTCTTGAACGTGACCTCTTCGGTGACGGCGAGCTCGCGGTTGCCGACCATCACGCTGTCGATGCCATAGGCCGGGCGGGCGTAGGTCAAGGCCGAGCGGGAGATCAGCTCGAGCGCGGCGGACAGACGCCGCATGGCACGGCTGGATAGCCCTGATGGGATCAGGTTGAGATAGCGCATGGCGGCTGCCGCGCTCTGGCGCCACGGCTCGGTCAGGTCCATGTGGTTCTGATAGGCTTGGTACAGCAGCGCCATCGCGTCCGATCCATTACATGCATTGGTGTATGCAATATCGAAGCCAGAGCGGCCGAGTCTTGCCTGAAAAACTGGCATGTCGCTTGCTCGATGAAATCTCTCACATATCCGGCTCCGCCCATCGCGCCGCTTGCACGAGCGGCACGATGGGCGGACGACAATCGACAATGCGGCAACAGGGTAGGGCGACATGGCCAAAGCGACGTTGACCATCAGTAGCAAGAATTACTCGTCGTGGTCGCTGCGCGGCTGGCTGCTGGCCAGGTTTGCCGGACTGGATTTTGACGAGGTGATCGTCGGTCCGGACGACGCGTCGGCTCGCGCCGAGATCCTGCTGCTGTCGTCCTCGATCCTGGTGCCGTGCCTGCGCCACGATGGTGCGACGATCTGGGATACGCTGGCGATCGGCGAGTATCTCAACGAGACCTTTCCGGAGGCAGGCCTGCTGCCAGCCGACCGCATCCAGCGCGCGCATTGCCGCTCGATTTCGGGCGAGATCCATTCCGGCTTCACGACTCTGCGGGCGTCGCTGCCGGTCAATCTCAAGGGCCACTTTCCGGGCTTCAAGGTCTGGACGCGGGCGCAGGCCGACATCGATCGCATCTGGGCGATCTGGCGCGACTGCCTGGAGAGATCCGGCGGTCCATTTCTGTTCGGCCAGCGCGGCATGGCGGATGCGATGTATGCGCCGGTGGTGACGCGCTTCGTGACTTATGACGTGAAGCTGGAGCCGCAGCTCAGGGCCTATGCCGACCTGATCATGGCGATGCCGGAGATGCAGCAATGGATCGAGGCCGCCAAGGCCGAGCCCGAGGAGATCGAGGAGCTGGAGGTCGAGTACTAGGTGTCCTGCCGTCAGCGGACCATGCCCGCGGCCCTTGGCAGCCGCCGGCCCCGGCGAGAACGGCTCATGTCGCGGGCAGGTGCTGCTCAATTTGAAGCCGGATTTGCGTCCTCTCGGCGCGTGGCGTGAGCTGTCAGCACGTCACCATTGCCGTGTGGCGTCGGCCAAAACCCGGTTGTTGGCAATCAGTTCGGCGCGCGATGCCGTCACCGCCTGCCGATCTTTGCGTTGCGAACAGGGCGTGGCGTGGTTTTCGCATGGCACAATCCGCTTTCTGACGTGGTGGCCGCTGTGGCCGATCGATGGGCCGCAACGGTCGCCGATGTCGCAATCAACCGGTGGAGGCCGTCATGAACCAGCATGCAGTGGTGACCAAGTTCTCGCACGTGAAGCCCGAGGATACCGACTACAAGGGCGGTGGGTTGCGCGACTTCTTTCTGTATCGCGATCTCGGCATCGCCGACGCCACCGGCGGGCAGGTGATCTGCCACCTCGTCAAGGCCAATCCGGATTGTCCGCCGGTGGATGGCACAGGCTGGCATCGCCACGATTGCGATTTCCAGATCGTCATCATGATGAAGGGCTGGGCCCGCTTCATGTACGAGGACAAGCCGACCCTGGTGAAGGCCGGCGACGTCGTGCACCAGCGGCCCGGCATCGTGCACTACCTCTACGATTATTCCCCTGACATGGAATATATGGAGATCGTCAGCCCGGCCGACTTCAAGACGGTCGAGATGCCGCCGGCGACCGACAACGTGCCGCCGGTCACGCCCTGGACCTGAGCGCCTGAACTCCTTCTCCGTTAGTCTTTGGCATCCGGTTGCGGCAAGCGGCCGGAGGCGTCTCCTCACGATGTGGTGGGTCGTCTCCGATGTGTCCGACATCTAGCGTGAACAGATCGCGCACCAGATGCGGCGTCCGATTCGGACGCGATTCGTTCCGGCAGCGTTCCAAGGATTAAGACTGCAAGGCAGCGCCGTCGCGTTTTGACACACGGCACGCGCGCTGCCTGTCTCGCGCCTTGGTGCTCCACATTGCCCCTTGCGACCGATCTGGTGCCGGTCCATCACCCGCAAGGGGAGCATCGATCATGACCTTGACCACATTGGCTTGGCTCGCGCTCGCGGCCTACGGCGCGCATATTCTCGAGGAATACACGTTCGATTGGCGCAATTGGGCGCGTACGGTGATGAAGCTGCCGGTCGAGTGGAGCGACTTCTACGTGACGAACGCGCTGGTTGTCGTGCTCGGCGCGGTGCAGGCGGAGCTTGCCGAGACATGGCCGCCGGCCGCGCTCACCTACGCGGCGCTGATGATCATCAACGCCATCTTCTTTCACATTCTGCCGTTCCTGCGCAGCGGAGGCAGATTCTCGCCGGGGCTGGCGACGGCGCTGATTCTGTTCTTTCCGATTGCCATTGCAATGTGGCGGCGGGCGTGGGGCGACGGTGTGCTCGACGTTGGAACGGTTGTCCTCGCGGTCGTCGCCGGCGCGCTGCTGATGGCCTATCCGGTCGTGATGCTCAATCTGCGTTCGAAACCATATTTTCGGCAAGACCGGCCCTGAGCAGAACTCAGGGCCCGGCATGATCAATAAGACGAAGCGCGATCGGCAACGAAGCTCGGCTGCGGACGGCGTCCATTGCGCTCGTCAAATCGCGAGCGTGGGAAGCGCCAGCCGATGACGGTGGCTTCGAGCGCGCCGCCGGATTCCTTGTTGTGCCATTTGCCATCAATGTAGAAACAGGGGAACGGTAGTTGGTAGGTGCCGCTGTGATCCTCGCACAGCACCTCGACCGTCTGTCCGGGCGGCGGCTCACCGCTGCCGTCGAATTGCGCCAGCCGTTTTTCGCGCGTAGCCATTCTGTCCATCTCCCTAAAAACGGGTCCCGGCCGGAACTTCAATGCGCGATTGAGGTCTCAGTATGGTATCAATCAGGAAACTCCTTCAGTTCCACGCAAAATCATGTGTTGGGCAAGCCAATGAGAAAATTGTGATGCGAAGAATCGTTGCTGCGGGAATCATTTTTGCCGCGAGTGTGCTCGCGATGTGTGTGAGTTCTGCCGCATATGCGCAGGATATTCCGGGCATCGAGATATGCACTGCAGAAAAGGCGATGGATCGTCGGACATCATGTCTGCAGAGCAACATCGATTTCCTGCAGAAGACGATGACCAAGCAAGCGCTCGATCAGCAGCAGAAGCTCGATGCGGCGAATCGGCAGATCCAGGCGCTGAAGGCTGCGCTGATCTCGCAGCAGGGCCTGATCGACGAACTGAAGGCGTCGCAGGCGAAGCTTGCGGACGAACTGAGGAAGAAGGCCGATGCGCCGGGCGCCAAGGACGCGGCGCCGGCGAAGCCGGCCGGCAAATAGCACGGTCCGCAGCGCAATAACGATCAAGCGCACGAGGACGTCCGCGCGCATGATCGGCCGCTTCGACAAGGAGAGGCGCGTGTCCAACAACCCGGCCGAGAGGGCGCTCTGGTTCATCGAGAGCCATCTGTCGGCGCCGTTGACGTTGGATGATGTCGCTGCCATTGCCGGCGTGTCGCGCTTCCACATCGTGCGCGCGTTCGCGGCGGCGACCGGCGTCTCGGTGATGCGCTATGTCAGGCTGCGCCGTCTCAGCGAGGCGGCACGGGCTCTGGCCTCGGGAGCGCCGGACATTCTCAGTCTCGCGCTCGAGGCCGACTACGGCTCCCACGAAGCGTTCACGCGCGCGTTCCGCGACCAGTTCGGCGTCACGCCGGAATCGGTGCGCGCCAGCTCACGCCTCGATGGCCTGTCGCTTCAGGAGCCGATCATGATGGACCAGACTCCGCTCGCCGATCTCGCCGCACCACGTTTCGTCACGGCCAAGCCGCTGCTCGTTGCCGGTGTGGCCGAGCGCTTCAGCCATGACAACGGGGCCGGCATTCCGGCGCTCTGGCAGCGCTTCCACCTGGTCGAGCAGGATATCCCGGCGCGCGTCGGCGACGTCGCTTACGGCGTCTGCTGCAACGGTGACGACGCCGGAAACTTCGACTATATCGCAGGCGTCGCGGTAGCCGACTTCTCCAACCTGCCGCGCAGCTTCGCCAAGGTTCGGATTCCCGCGGCCACCTTTGCCGTGTTCGCCCATCCGGGCCACGTCTCGACCATCCGTCGCACCGTCAGCACGATCTGGAATCACTGGCTGCCGCAATCGGGCTGCACGGTCGCCGATGCACCGAATTTCGAACGCTACGATCAGCGCTTCGATTCCAGGACCGGTGATGGCGGCTTCGAGATCTGGGTTCCGGTGATTCGCTGAGGCGGTCCCGAATTGTGTCGAGACGCTGCAGGCCAGCCCTGCGGCGCCGGACCCTGCCGATTGCTTGGCAAGCAGCGGCACGTTTGCGATAACCTCACGCCTAACAACAATGCGCCGCAGCGCGGCGACGAAAGCGGGAGGTCGTCCGATGTCCGACATGCGCGTGCTCGCCACCGATCTGGAATTTCCGGAAGGGCCCGTGGTGATGCCCGACGGCTCGGTGGTGCTGGTCGAGATCCGCGGAAAGCGCCTGACGCGGGTGTTTCCCGACGGCCGCAAGGAGATCGTGGCGCAGATTCCGGGGGGGCCGAATGGCGCGGCGCTGGGGCCCGACGGCAAGATCTACATCTGCAACAATGGCGGTTTCTCCTGGATTCCGACTGGCAAGATGATCATGCCGGGCCCGCAGCCCGAGGACTATCTCGGCGGCTCGATCCAGCGCGTCGATCTGCAGAACGGCAGGATCGAGACCGTCGTCAGCCGCTGCGGCGAGCACGCGCTGCGCGGGCCCAACGATCTGGTCTTCGACCGTCACGGCGGCCTGTGGTTCTCTGACCTCGGCAAGCGCCGCGCCCGCGACATGGACGTCGGCGCGTTCTATTACCTCAAGCCCGGCATGAGCGAGATCGTCGAGGCCGTCCACGGCATTCTGCCGGCCAATGGCATCGGGCTCTCGCCGGATGAAAAGACCGTCTACATCGCGGAGACGCCGACCGCGCGGCTCTGGGCCTACGACGTTCCGGAGCCCGGCACCGTCAAGCCGCGCGAGGTGATCTATCGTGGTGAGCGCGGCCGGCCGATCTGCGGCCTCGGCGGCTACCAGATGTTCGATTCGCTCGCGGTCGAAGCGAACGGCAATGTCTGCGTCGCGACGCTGATCTCCGGATGCATCAGCGTGATCGCGCCGGACGGCACGCTGGTCGAGCAGGTCCCGACCGGCGACCGCGTTACGACGAACATCGCCTTCGGCGGTCCCGAACTGAAGACCGCCTACATCACGCTGTCGGGCCGGGGCGAGCTGGTGGCGATGGACTGGCCGCGGCCCGGCCTGCCGCTAAATTTTCTGAACAAGTGAATGCGGCTGGGCATCGTCATCACGGCGCGCCGGTGATAACCAGCTGGCTGGAACGTCGTCGGAATTGCTCCTCATGGTGAGGAGCGCCGCAGGCGCGTCTCGAACCATGAGGCCTCCATCGTGGCCTCATCCTTCGAGACGCAGCGCTTGCGCGCTGCTCCTCGGGATGAGGGGAAGGAGTCTTTGATGCCCTTTCTTGAACCAGTCACCCTTCGCGGCCCGCATGCGAGCCTTCTGCCGCTGTCGGCGGACCATCACGATGCGCTGGTCGAGGCCGTCAGTGACGGCGAATTGTGGAAGCTGTGGTACACCGCAGTTCCGAAACCCGAGACCATGGCCAGGGAGATCGAGCGCCGGCTCGGCCTGCTCGCGGCCGGCAGCATGCTGCCGTTCACGGTGCTCGATGCCGACGGCCGCGTCGCCGGTATGACCACCTACATGAACGTCGATGCCGCCAACCGTCGCGTCGAGATCGGCTCGACCTGGTATGCGAAACGGGTGCAGCGCAGTGCGCTCAACACCCAGTGCAAGCGGCTCTTGCTGGCGCATGCTTTCGAGGCCATGGACTGCATCGCGGTCGAGTTCCGCACCCATTTCTTCAACCACCAGAGCCGCCGCGCCATCGAGCGGCTCGGCGCCAGGCAGGACGGCATTTTGCGCAGCCACCAGATCGCGCCGAACGGCACGCTGCGGGATACCGTCGTCTACAGCATCACTGCGGCCGAATGGCCCACCGTGAAGGCGCATCTCGACTACCAATTGAATGACAAGCCGCGCTGACCGCGCTATGGCCGCTTGCCGCCTCGCGCGGCTGATGACGATGAGACCGGGACGAACGACCAGATGGATACCTTCGACTATGTGATCGTGGGCGCCGGCTCCGCCGGCTGCGTGCTGGCGAGCCGCCTCAGCGAGGACCCTGAGGTCACGGTGTGCGTGCTGGAGGCAGGGCCGCGCGACTGGCATCCCTACATCCATCTGCCGGCCGGCTTCATCAAGACCTTCTACATGAAGAGCATCAACTGGGGCTATCAGCAGGAGCCGGGGCCCTACACGGCCGGGCGCAGCATCTACGCGCCGCGCGGCAAGACGCTCGGCGGCTCCTCCTCGATCAACGGCCATGTCTACAATCGCGGTCAGCGTCAGGACTTCGACACCTGGGCGCAGATGGGCAATCGCGGCTGGAGCTATTCCGACGTGCTGCCGAATTTCAAGCGCATGGAGAAGCGCATCGGCGCCGGCGAGGACCAGTATCGCGGCCGCGACGGCAACCTCATCGTGACCACCATGGAGTGGAAGGACACGCTGTGCGAGGCCTTCATGGATGGCGCTGTCTCGCTCGGCATCCCGCGCAACCCGGACTACAACGGCGCGATTCAGGAAGGCGTCTCCTACGTCCAGCGCACCATCCAGAACGGCCGCCGCGTGTCGTCGGCGACCGCATTCCTGCGTCCGGCCAGCAAGCGGCCGAACGTCGAGGTTCGCACCCACGCCCATGCCACCGGCGTTGTGCTGGAAGGCAAACGCGCGGTCGGCGTGCGCTATCATCGCGGCGGGCGCGGCGGCGTGCCGGTCGAGGTGCGCGCGCGTAAAGAGGTGATCCTGTCCGGTGGTGCCTATAATTCGCCGCAGCTCTTGCAGCTCTCCGGCATCGGCGCGCCCGAGCTGCTGCAGGAGCACGGCATCGAGGTGCGTCATGCACTCCGAAGCGTCGGCGAGGGCCTGCAGGACCATTACGCGCCCCGCACGGTGGCGCGTGTCAAGAACATCAAGACCGTCAACGAGCTCGCGCGCGGCCTCAATCTGTGGGGCGAGGCGCTGAAATGGGCGGTGACGCGGCGCGGCATCCTGTCGCTGTCGCCGACCATGGTCTACTGCTTCTGGCATTCCGGCGAGACCGCCGAAAGCTCCGACCTGCAGCTCACCTTCACGCCGGCAAGCTACAAGGAGGGCGTGCAGGGCCAGCTCGAGGACGAGCCCGGCATGACGGTGGCGTCCTGGCAGCAGCGCCCGGAGAGCCGCGGCTATGTGCGGCTGCGCTCGGCGGATCCGTTCGCGCCGCCGCTGATCCAGACCAACTATCTCACCGCCGAGCTCGACCGCCGCGTGGTCGTCGCCGGCATGAAGCTGGCGCGTCGCCTGCTGGCCTCGGCCCCGCTCGCGCCGTACTATGCTTACGAGGATTTTCCGGGACCGAAGGTGAACAGCGACGACGAGTTCCTGGCCGCGGCGACGCAGCGCGCCACCACCACCTTCCATCCCGGCTGCTCCTGCCGCATGGGCCCGGCCGACTCGACCTGGGCCACGGTCGACGATCAGCTCCGCGTCCACGGCCTGCAGGGCCTGCGCGTCGCCGACGCCTCGATCATGCCGCGCATGATCTCGGCGAATCTCAACGCCGCGACGCTGATGATCGGCGACAAGGCGGCGGACCTGATCCTCGGCAAGACGGCGGTCGAGAGCGTCTCGGCGTAGGCGAGGGCTCCATTGGCGCGTCCTCGCCATTTGAATTCGAGCTGCCACCGAGCGCGCGGTGCGCTCCCTCGCCCCGTTCTTACGGGGAGAGGGCCGGGGTGAGGGGCAGCCACACGGGCGGTGCCGCTACGGGACGCCGCCGTGCCCGTCCGATAGAGCCACGATGTGGCTTTGTACGTGCCATGCCCCTCACCCGGATTGCTGCGCAATCCGACCTCTCCCCGCAAAAAGGGCGGGGAGAGGTTGCACCGCTCGTGCCGAGATAGTTGGGCGTGACAATGCGACAGCACCTACTTCACCAGCCTGAATCTCCCACCCTCGACCTTGATCAAGAACGCCGAGCGCTCGTCATAACCGTTGTGGTCGGTCGGGCTCATGTTGGAGAGGCCGTTGTTGAGATAGATGTCCTTGCCGCGCTCCAATTCCTCGCGCAGCGCGGCGCGGAACTCCTGCGTGCCGGGCTTGGCCGCCTTCAGCGCGCCGGGGATGGCGCCCTTCAGCAAGGTGACCGTGTCCCACAGATGCGCGGCGAAGATGTTCGGCCTGTCGCCATTGGCAGTCTGGTAGGCTGACAGGAAGGCGTCGTTGGCCCGGCGAAACGGATCCTCAGGCGCGAGATCGTCGGCGATCGAGAACGCCTCTCCGGCGAACACCGCGCCCTCGACATTCTCCTTGCCGAGCTTGATGAACTCCTGCGTCGCCACGCCATGGGTCTGGAAGATCTTGCCGGCATAGCCGCGCTCGCGCAGCGCCTGCTGCGGCAGCACGGCGGGCGTGCCGGCCGAGGCGATGAACACCGCGTCCGGATTGGTGGCGATCACCTTGAGCGCCTGGCCGGCCGCGCTGGTGTCGCCGCGCGCATAGACCTCGTGGGTGGTGACGGTGATGCCGAGCTTCGGCGCCAGCTTGCTCACCTCCTGATAGTAGCCCTCGCCATAGCCGTCGGACACGCCGATGAAGCCGAGCGTCTTCACCCCGCTTTTCGCGATGTATTTCAGCATCGCCGCGGCCATGATGTCATCGTTGGGCACCACCTTGAACGCCCATTTGCGCTTGTCGTCCATCGGCTGCACGATCGCTGTCGAGGCCGCCAGCGACAGCAGCGGCGTCCTGCTTTCGAGCGCGACATCGAGCATCGGCATGGTCACCGGCGTCAGCGACGAGCCGATGATGACGTCGACACCATCCTGGATCACCAGCCGGCGCGCGTTCTGCAGTCCCTTGACGCTGTCGGACTCGTCGTCGAGCGCGATGTAGACGATCTTCTCGCCGCCGATCTCCTTCGGCAGCGCCGCCACGGCCTTGATCTGCGGCTGCCCGAGCGCCGAGCCGGGCCCGGTCGCGGACACCACGATACCGACCTTGATGTCGGCGCGCGCGGGCGAGCCGAAGGCCATCGTTGCAGCAATTCCGATCGCCGTGAGTGCGGCTCTCATCGCATGTCCTCCCCGTTGAGCATGCTCGGCGCGTTGACTGGCCGAGACTTTGGCGGAGGAGCGTAGCCGGACCAAGGGCCTCCGTCTGTCCCCATGGTTGGTGACGCGGGGCGCGGCGCTTCCAGCCAAGGCGGGTTGCTGCTAGGCTTCGGCGAACAAACATCCGGGAGGAACGCATGGAGGCTCAGCGGCCTGATGTCGACGCGGCCGGCGCTGTCGGCGCGATGGTGCTCGCGATCGGACAGCCCTCGTTCCCCCAAGTTCTGATCGAGACGTTGCGCATCGTTGCCGATGTCGGCCACTGCATGGTGTTCACCTTCGAGAACCAGCACTCCGCCCGCTGCCTGCTCAGCACCGGGAACATCGCGATCGGGCCCGACCTCGGCGCGGCCTATTCGGAGCATTTCCACACCGCTGATCCGAACCGGGACGCCATCTTCCGCGAGCGTGCGGACGCGCACCACATCCTGCTGCCGAATTTCGCGCGCCGCATGTACCCGAAGGGCTACCGCAAGCTGTTCTTCGAGGATTCCGAGATCGTGGACAAGGCCGCCACCGCGATCTGGATCGGCGACCACTGTACCTACGTGAACTTCTATCGCACCGTTGCGCAAGGCGGCTTCGCGCCCGGCGAACGCCAGCGCATCGCGGCAGTCGCCCCGATCGTGGGCGCCATCGTCGCGCGTCATTGCCAGGATCGCGCCGCTGCAATGGATCCGGCTGACAAATTTGCGCTGCTGTTCGCCGCCGGCGGTCCGCTGTCGGTCCTGACCGTCCGCGAGAAGGACGTCTGCCGCCGTATTCTCTCGGGCTTCACCTCCGAGGCGATCGCCGGTGATCTCGGCATCGCACTCAATTCCGTCTTCACCTATCGCAAGCGCGCCTATGAGAAGCTCGGCATCGCCTCGCAGAACGAGCTGTTCGCGATCGCCCTGCGGCTGATGTCGACGCCGCGGCCGCTGAACTGAGCGATGCAGCACGCATGCTGTCACCCATCACCGGGACAGACGTCGCCTGTGCGCGCGGGCTAGCTTGCGCCGTCCGACCGGAGATCGACAGTGAGCACCGCACCGCGCTTCGACATCGACACTGCCACTTTCTGGGCCGATCCCTATCCAGCGCTGGCGCGGATGCGCAAGGAAGCGCCGATCGCGTTCGTGCCGCAACTCGGCAGCACGCTGTTGTGCCGCCGCGACGACATCTTCGTGTCCGAAAAGCAGGTCGACGTCTTCAGCTCGCATCAGCCGCAAGGGCTGATGAACCGGCTGATGGGCCACAACATGATGCGCAAGGATGGCGCGGATCACATGGCCGAGCGCCAGGCGATCGCGCCTGCGGTGTCGCCGCGCGCCGTGCGCGTGCACTGGCTGGCGCAGTTCCAGGCCCATGCCGACCGGCTGATCGATGCGCTCGATCCAGCCATGGATATCGATCTCGTCGGCGATTTCGCTCTGCCGTTCTCGGCCGAATGCCTGAAGCTGATCACTGGCCTCACCAACATGCGCTTCCAGGACATGAATGCGTGGTCGCAGGCGATGATCGACGGCATCGCCAACTACACCGGCGATCCCGCGGTCGAGGCGCGTTGCAACGCCGCGACCGCCGGCATCGATGCCGCGATCGACGACATGCTGCCGGTGCTGGAGAAGACCCCGAACCAGAGCCTGCTTGGCGTGATGCTCGCCGCGCAAATGCCGATGGAGAGCATCCGCGCCAACATCAAGCTCGCCATCTCGGGCGGCCAGAACGAACCGCGCGACGCGATCGCCGGCACGGTGTGGGCGCTGCTGACGCATCCCGAGCAGCTCGCGCTGGCCATCACTGGCGAGGTGCGCTGGCTCCAGGTGTTCGAGGAATATGCCCGCTGGATCTCGCCGATCGGCATGTCGCCGCGGCGGATCGCCAGGCCATGGAGCATCCGCGACGTCGCCTTCGAGCCGGAGGAGCGCGTGTTCCTGATGTTCGGCTCGGCCAACCGCGACGAGGCGCATTTCACCGATCCCGATCGCTTCGACATCCGCCGCGACGTCTCCAAGAGCATCGCCTTCGGCGCAGGCCCGCATTTCTGCGCGGGCGCCTGGGCCTCGCGCGCGATGATCGCCGACGTCGCGCTGCCGACGCTGTTCGCGCGGCTCAAGGACCTGCGCCTGCGTGACACCGAGCCGGTGCGCATCGGCGGCTGGGCGTTTCGCGGTCTGCTCAATCTGCCGGTGACCTGGGACGCGACGCGGGATTGATCCTGGCCGCGGCCCTCGCGGGGAAGCGCCGCGCTCGGGCGGTCTCTACGCCCTGCCTGCTGCGATCGCCTGCGCCTCTGCGGCTGCGCGCTGCATGCTGGACGACATCTCGCCGGTGACCGTGCTCTGCTCCTCGACGGCGGCGGCGGTCGAGGTGACGTATTCGCTGACGTTCTGGATCTCGACCTTGATCGCGTTCAGCGCATTCACGACCTCGCTGGAGATCCCGTTCAGTCCGGAGATCTCCGCGCCGATCTTGTCGGTGGCGGCCTTGGCCTGCGTGGCGAGATTCTTGACCTCCGACGCGACCACGGCAAAGCCGCGGCCGGCATCGCCGGCGCGCGCCGATTCGATCGTGGCATTGAGCGCCAGCAGGTTGATCTGCCCGGTGATGTTGCCGATCAGTTCGACGATGCCGCTCATCGCCTGTGTCGCCTCGCTCAACCGCTTGGCTTGCGAATCGGCTGAGGCGACCCGGTCAGCCGCCCCCATGGCGGTCTCGCGCGACTTGGTCATGGCCTCGGAAATCTCGCGCACCGAGGCGTTCAACTCCTCGGCACCCGCTGCGACGGACTCCATCATGCCGCGAACGCGCTCATTGCCCATCCGCACCAGCACCTGCTTGGTGACGTCGGTGGCGTATTTCACGACCTTGAACGGCTTGCCATTGAGGTCGAGGATTGGATTGTAGGAGGCCTGAATCCAGACCTCGCGACCGCCCTTGCCGATCCGCTTGTATTCCGAGGCCTGATATTCTCCGCGGTTCAGGGCGGCCCAGAAGTTGCGATAGGCCGGACTGTCGCGCTCCGACGGATCGACGAACATCGAATGGTGCCGGCCCTTGATCTCGGACAGCGTATAGCCGAGCGCCTGCAGGAAATTGTCGTTGGCGTTGATGATGGTGCCGTCCAGTTCGAACTCGATCACGGCCTGCGATTTGCTGATGGCGGCGATCTGTCCGGCGAGATCGGCATTCCGAAGCTTCTGGGCGGTCACGTCGGTGGCGAACTTGACGACCTTGAAGGGCTTTCCGTTCTGATCGAACACCGGATTATAGGACGCCTGAATCCAGACCTCCTTGCCGCCCTTTCCGATCCGCTTGTATTCTGCGGCCTGGTATTCGCCGCGGTTCAGGGCGGCCCAGAACTCGCGATAGCCGGCACTGTCGCGCTCCTGCGGCGAAACGAAGATGCTGTGATGCTTGCCTTGGATCTCCGGCAGGCTGTAGCCAAGCGCATGCAGAAAGTTGTCGTTGGCGGTGACGATCGTGCCGTCCAGGTTGAATTCGATCACGGCCTGTGATCGGCCGATTGCCGCGACCTGGGCGCTGTAGTCGAGGTTCTGCAGCCGCACGCTCGCGTCGGACCACTCGACGACCGTTCCGGCGCGGGTTCCATCCGGGTGTTTCAAGGGCTGCGCGACCAGATCGAACGTCCACTTGCCGATCTTGATGGTGGCCCGGTGCTCGGAGGTAAGGGCCTGCAGCATGCGGCGCTGGTGCGTCGGGTCCTTGTGGAACACGTCGATGTTGGTGCCGATGAGTCCGTCGACGCGGAAGTTCGGCAATTGCGTCTTGAGATCGGCCTCCGCCTCACGCATCAGCGCCCTTACCGCCTCGTTCATGTAGACGATGTTGAGTTTGTCGTCAGCGACCATCACCTTCGCGGTGATCGCGTTTGCGGCCAGGGCGGCCAGGGACGCGGCGTTGTTCTTGCGGCCAAACATGATGGTCTCCTGTGCAAACGATCACGCCAGCGATGTGCACATGCTCGTGATCACGCGATAGTTGCTGTGATCCGGAGACGGCGCTGACTGCGATCATTCCTGAACTCGATGATCCCCGTAAATTTCCGGGGGCTTTATTCAATCTAACAGCTCGTCAGTAAGATTCGGTTAGGCAGCAATCTGCAGCGATGTTCTGATTGTGCAGGAATGGCCGTGAATCTGCGGGGCGTGTTCAGGTGTCGCAGGGCCGGGATTGCCTTAGATCAAGATCGACATGATCCTCGCAGCTAGGCTGAATGGAAATTGGATGCTATCGGCTTCGACATGCCAGAGAAGGACATTGCCGAAGTCATCGCGGTGCCGAGGGTGTTTCTCGACAGCCTCGGCATCGGCATCTCGATCGTCGACAGTGCAACGGGACATATCCGGTTTGCGAACGCCGAATGCTGCCGGATCGTCGGATACACGCTGGAGCAGCTCAAGACCAGTGGGCTGACCTTTGTCGATCTGACCCATCCAGAGGACCGGGAGCGCAATCGGCTGCAGCACGACAAGCTGCTTGCAGGCGAGATCGCGACCTATCAGCTCGACAAGCGCTATCTCCGGCCGGACGGAAGCATCGTGTGGGGACGCGTGACCGTCAATCCGGTCAGGGACGCCAGGGGTCGCCTGAAGTGGTTCTGCGCCGTAGTCGAGGACATCACGACAACCAGGATCCTGGAAGAACAGCTTGCGGCCGCGGAGAAGCTCGCTGGGCTGTCGACGTTCAACCTGATCGTCGATGCAGACGATTCCAAGGGAGATTTTCCGCCGGCGTCGCCATCGTCGCTGCGCGACATGTTGTGCCACGTGCATCCCGAGGATCGGAACGGGCTCGCGCAGGTCATCCGTCGTGCGATCATGAAGCGAACCGGCTATACGCGCGACTACCGGGTGCTTGGCAAAGCCGGTACGGTGCGCTGGGTCCGTGGCATGGCGACCTCTGTCTACAGCCCGTCCGACGGACGAACCCATCTCGTCGGTGCGACGATCGACGTCACCACGGATCATCTCGATCGCGATGGCCAGGTGCCGGAGTCCATTCGCAGGATCCTGGAACACATTGAGACGAACTGGGATCAGAAGATATCGATCCAGCAGCTCGCGGTTCGCTACGGCGTCAGCCCTCGCACGCTCTATCAGTACTTCGCGAAGAGCGGCGTCTCCTTGGCCGAGAAGATCAAGCTGACGCGAATCCAACATGCGCACCGCTTGCTGTACGATGCGAAAGCAGGTGACACGGTGACGTCGATCGCCTTGCGATGTGGCTTCAGCAATCCCGGGCATTTCGCCAGGGAGTATCGAAAGATCTACGGTGAGACGCCGTCGGAAAGTCTGAGGCAGGCGTCATTGCCGCTTGCGGCGCGGGGGGAAGCCGCCGCTGCTCCGTCCGTCCGCTGATTGTCAGCCGATCTTCACGGCTTCACATCTGGATGGAGCGCCGGCCAGATGTGCCCGACGGGCAATCTCCGCATGCTTCGTATGCGCGAAATGCCCGTCGAGTTAGTTTGCCGCAGCCGCGCCGGCTTGCGTCGTCGGGCAAATCAGGACGATGGTCTTGCCCATCCCGCCTCGAGCAGAGGGACGTACGCGTCGTCACGAACGTGGAGGCGGGCTGCGATGGACGTGACGGCTGTGCCAGACG
>NZ_JAUHHY010000027.1:0-58779 GCF_032377435.1 Bradyrhizobium sp. SZCCHNS3002 | reverse complement strand
CAATTTTGAGGTGTCAACCATGTCTCCGAACACCTGTCAGCCATGTCCCCGGGCTGAACACTGCGCTCGCAATGACGTGGAGAGAGGGGCGCAAGGATCCAATACACCTGTCAAACAGCATCAGGCCGGGCCAAACAGCACCGCGCGAGCGTCCGCGCTCTCGCGGCCTCATCGGCCCGAGCTGTGCGACATTCATCCGCCCTCGAAAACATGAGAGGGCGCAGGGAAGGCCGGGTGCCGGTCGCACCCGTGGTTGCGTGCAACAAGCACGCGGTAGTCACCACAGGTACGGGCCGAACATCCGGCCTTCCCTGCGCGATGGCTTTACGGCTTATACGTGATCTCCCCAGGGACCGGCTGTCTTGCCCCTGTCGGCCGCAGGCCTCATCGGCTCCCGCGGCCTTGACGCCAGCATCGGGGCGCCAGGACCACACGACTTCGCCGTCCGCATGACGCCGTTCGTCGGTGCGCGCATACACACTGCAACGTCATCGCGGCCATCGCATCCCGCACCCGACGTCCGTGACGACGCGTACGTCCCTCTCGTGGGGCAGGACGGGGCGGAGTATGCACGATTTCCGAAAAAAAGAAAGGTGAATATTTTTCGCGAGAGGACTGGACAGGCATTCGCAGACCGTGCCCGTCGGCCAAATCACCCGCAGTCGGTGGGCTCTCGCCTCAACTCGAGAGATCTGAGATTCTGACTTTCGGAGCTCTTGGTAATACGCCCGGTCTCGACAGGATAGCGACAGCTTCGCGCGATGAATGAGGTTTATGTTCTGCATTATACAACCTGTGGTGAAATTGCTACAGTTGGCTGGAAACGACACGCGCAGCAACTTAAAATTGTTGACCCGGAACTCGCGCCCTGAATAGCGTGGTTCGGGTCTGGCGCTGGGGGGCAACGATGCGTAACACATCCATCGCAATCATTTCTGCTGTCTCAATCCTTCCGTTCGCGCAGGCCGCGTCGGCGGCCGATCTGCCGCTGAAGGCCCCGCCCCCAGCTGCGCCGCTTGCCGTGTTTAGTTGGACGGGATGCTACGTCGGCGCGAACCTCGGCGGGGGACAGGTGAAACACAACCTGACGACCGATGCGCCTCCGTTCCCGCCCAATCTCATCAGTGGCGTTGCAAGAACGGCGATCAACAATGCCGGTCTGGCGAGCTTGAGTCACACCGGCATCACCGGTGGTGGACAGGCTGGATGCAACTGGCAGCCAACAACCGCAGGCTGGTCGCAGCTCGTCTTGGGTATCGAGGGCGATTTCAACGGCATTGATGGCGACGTATCGCGAAACACCGGCAATGTTGTCGAGCCGGTATCGGGGAGAACGGTTGCATCAGTCGACCACATTGGCATGAATTGGTTCGCCACGGTCCGAGGGCGAGTTGGCTGGGCCTTTGACCGATTCATGATCTATGGCACGGGCGGCGCGGCGATCGCCAACGTCGACGCATCAAAGAGGTTTGCGTGGGATTTTGCCGACGGCTGCCCGATCGTGAACGGCTTGAATGAATGTCATGTCGGCGGCCGCAGCAGCACCCGTGTCGGCTGGACAGCCGGCGGCGGCGTCGAATGGGCATTCCGAGACCATTGGTCCGCGAAGGCTGAGTATCTCTATGCCGACCTCGGCAACTTCTCCTATTCGACTTTCAATAATGGAGCCGGATTTGGTCCCCCTGGACAAGTAGCGAACCATACGGTGAGCACGAAACTCCAGGTCGTTCGCGTGGGCATCAACTATCGCTTCTAAACGGACGAAGTTGAATGCGTACTGAACACGCAGAGCAACGATGGCGCTTCTTAGTAGTACCGTTTGTCGATTGATCGCGCTGTCACTGCCCCCCGCGGGTGGTGCATCGACAGCGCTTACGATCTAGCGGCAAGTGGTTGGTCCGAACCTGACCCTATTCTGGACCTGCCCATCGGCTTCCATAAGTCCGGTTACGCGGCCGCCCGGACATGACCGCTGGAGAGCCCAAGGGACTACGCCTCATCGGCGATCTCCGTGGCCATTCCGCAACAGACGTCGGACGAGCGCTTGACCCTAGCTCGCCGCCGCCCCATTCCCCGCCGTCTCGTTCCTGAACGCGGCCGCGAACAGTGCGCGGGTGTAGTCGGTCTTCGGCGCCTTGAACAATTGCGCGGCCGGCCCCTCCTCCACCACCTTGCCATGGCGCATCACGATGAGATGGCTGGCGAGGGCGGCAACGACGCGGAGGTCGTGCGAGATGAACATGTAGGTCAGCTCGCGCTTGCGCTGCAGCTCGCGCAGCAGCTCAACCATCTGCGACTGGAACAGCATGTCGAGCGCCGAGGTCGGCTCGTCCAGCACGACGAAGCTCGGCTCCAGCACGACCGCGCGGGCCACTGAGATGCGCTGGCGCTGGCCGCCGGAGAACTCGTGCGGATAGCGGAAGCGCGTCTCCGGATCGAGCCCGACATCGGTGAGCGCCTTGACGACCTTCGCCTCGGACTGCTCCTCCGACAGGTCAGGCTGATGCACGCTCAGGCCTTCGGCGATGATGTCGCCGACCGACATGCGCGGACTGAGCGCGCCGAACGGGTCCTGAAAGACGATCTGCATGTCGCGGCGGAACGGGCGCACCTGCTTGAAGGTCAGCCCCTGGATCTCGTTGCCAAGAAACACGATCGGACCGTCGGAGGAGATCAGCCGCAGCAGCGCCAGCCCCAACGTGGTCTTGCCGGAGCCGGATTCACCGACCACGCCGAGCGTCTCGCCCTTGCGCACGGCGATGCTGACGCCGTCGACCGCCTTGATGTGGCCGACGGTGGAGCGGAACAGGCCGCGCTTGATCGGAAACCAGACCTTGAGGTCTTTCGCCTGCATCACCACGGGCGCATCGGGCCGCGGCGGCGCGGGGTCCGGCTTCGGCTCGGCGGCGAGGAGCGCCCTGGTGTAGGGATGCGACGGCGCGGTGAACACCTGCTCGACCGGACCCTGCTCGACGATCTTGCCACCGTTCATGACGCAGACACGATCGGCGATGCGGCGGACGATGCCGAGGTCATGGGTGATGAACAGCAGGCTCATGCCGAGCCGGGCGCGGATGTCGGCGAGCAGCGCCAGGATCTGCGCCTGCACGGTGACGTCGAGCGCGGTGGTCGGCTCGTCGGCGATCAGCAGATCGGGCTCGTTGGCGAGCGCCATCGCGATCATCACGCGCTGGCGCTGGCCGCCGGAGAGCTGATGCGGATAGCTGCCGAGCCGCGTCTCCGGCTCGGGGATGCCGACTTGCGTCAGCAGTTCGAGCACGCGCGCCCGCGCCGCGCCGTTCGAGATCGGTCGATGCAGATGCAGGATCTCGCTGATCTGCCGCTCGATCGTGTGCAGCGGATTGAGCGAGGTCATCGGCTCCTGGAAGATGATGGAGATGTCGCTGCCCCGGATGCCGCGCATCTCGCCTTCCGACAGCGGCAGCAGATCGCGGCCCTTGAAGCGGATGCTGCCCGACGGATGCGAGGCGACCGGATAGGGCAAGAGCTTCAGCACCGACAGCGCGCTGACCGACTTGCCCGAGCCGGACTCGCCGACCAGGGCGACGCACTCGCCGCGCTTGATGTCGAACGAGACGTGGTCGACGGCGGTCGACAGGCGGCCCTGCTGGTGGAAGGCCACCGAGAGATCGCTGACCGAAAGCAGCGGCTGGCTGATCGCATCCATGTCGGTCACCTGAACGTCTTGCGCGGATCGAACGCGTCGCGCACGGCCTCGCCGATGAAGATCAAGAGCGACAGCATGATCGCGACCGAGAAGAAGCCGGTGAGACCGAGCCACGGCGCCTGCACGTTGGACTTGGCCTGCGACAGCATCTCGCCCAGCGACGGCGATCCCGGCGGCAGGCCGAAGCCGAGGAAGTCGAGCGCGGTCAGGGTCATCACCGAGCTCGACACGATGAAGGGCAGGAAGGTCATGGTCGCGACCATCGCGTTCGGCAGGAGATGGCGGACCATGATGACGGCGTTGGAGACGCCGAGCGCGCGCGCCGCCTGGATGTACTCGAAATTGCGGCCGCGCAGGAATTCAGCGCGCACCAGGCCGACCAGCGAGACCCAAGAGAACAGCAGCATGATCCCGAGCAGCGTGAAGAAGCCGGGCACCAGCACCGCCGACAGGATCAGGAGCAGATAGAGATAGGGAATCGCGTTCCAGATCTCGATGAAGCGCTGGAACAACAGATCGACCCAGCCGCCGAAATAACCCTGCACGCCGCCGGCGGCGATGCCGATGATCGAGGAGAAGAACGTCAGCGACAGGCCGAACAAAACGGAGATGCGGAAGCCGTAGATCAGCCGTGCGACGACGTCGCGGCCCTGGTCGTCGGTGCCGAGCCAGTTGTATTCGAGATCCCGGCAGCTCTTCAGCCCCTTCTTCTCGACCACGGATTTGCACTGTGCCTCCGTCAGCATCCAGGTCGGCGGCGATGGCGCCGGCGTCGGCAGATCGAGATTGTGCGTGGCGTAGGAGTAGCGGACCAGCGGCCAGATCACCGTGCCGCCCTTGTCCGCAATCAGCTTCTGCAGATACGGATCACGATAGTCCGCGGCGGTCTCGAAGTCGCCACCGAATGCCGTTTCCGGATAGGTGACGAACGCCGGGAAGTACAGGTGGCCGTCGAACTTGATCAGGAACGGCCGATCATTGGCGATCAGCTCGGCGAACAGCGACACCACGAACAGGAACAGGAAGATCCACAGCGACCAGTAGCCGCGGCGGTTGGCCTTGAAGTTCTGCCAGCGGCGCTGATTGAGCGGCGACGGCCGGAAGCGGTGCCGCGTCGGCGGCACGGCCTCGCCGAGCGGGGCCTGCGCCTTGGTCTCGACCGGAGGGGTGGCTGTGATCGTCATCAGACCTCCCGCGCCTCGAAGTCGATCCGCGGATCGATCCACATGTAGGTCAGATCCGAGATCAGGTTGATCGCGAGGCCGAGCAGCGAAAAGATGAAGAGATTGCCGAACACAACGGGATAATCACGATTGAGAATGCTCTCGAACGAGAGCAGGCCGAGCCCATCCAGCGAGAAGATGGTCTCGATCAGCAGCGAGCCGGAGAAGAAGGCGTTGATGAAGGTGCCTGGAAAGCCGGCGATCACGATCAGCATGGCGTTGCGGAACACGTGGCCGTACAGCACCTGGTTCTCGCTGCAGCCCTTGGCGCGCGCGGTCATGACATATTGCTTGCGGATCTCGTCGAGGAACGAGTTCTTGGTCAGCAGCGTCATGGTCGCGAAGGCGCCGAGCGCCATCGATACCAGCGGCAAAGTGAGATGCCAGAAATAGTCGATGATCTTCCAGTACCACGGGAAGTCCGACCAGCCATCCGACGTCAGCCCGCGCAGCGGGAAGATGTTGAGAAACGAGCCGCCAGCGAACAGGATGATGAGCAGGATCGCGAACAGGAAGCCCGGAATGGCGTAGCCGATGATGATCACGGCCGAGGTCCAGACGTCGAAGCGCGAGCCGTCCTGCACCGCCTTGCGGATCCCCAGCGGGATCGAGATCAGGTAGGTCAGCAGGGTCATCCAGATGCCGAGCGACATCGACACCGGCAGCTTCTCCTTGATGAGCTGCAGCACGCTCGTGTCGCGGAAATAGCTCTTGCCGAAATCGAAGCGCGCGAAATTCCACACCATCAGCGCGAACCGCTCCGGCGCCGGCTTGTCGAAGCCGAACTGCTTTTCGAGCTGCTTGATGAAGGCGGGATCGAGCCCCTGCGCACCGCGATATTTCGAGTTCAGCTCGCCGCCGGATCCCACCTGTCCCGGCGGCCGCGCGCCGAAATCCGAACCACTGCCGCCCGAGATGCGCGAGGTGCCGCCGGTGTCGGCGCCGGTCAGTTGCGCGATGACGCGCTCGACCGGGCCGCCCGGCGCGAACTGCACCACGACGAAGGAGATGAAGAGGATCCCGAGCAGGGTCGGGAGCATCAGCAGGATGCGACGGGCGATATAGGCGGCCATGAACTACTTCGCCTGCTCCAGCTTTGCGGCTTTGGCGGCATCGTACCACCAGATGTCGGGGGCGCCGACGCCCGAGGCGTATTTCGGCGGCTTTGGCGGGTGGCTGAACTGATCCCAATAGGCGATCGGATGGGTCTGGCGATACCATTGCGGTATCCAGTAGTGGCCGGCGCGGAACACGCGATCAAGCGCCCGGCAGGCCAAGGTCAGCTCGATGCGGGTCTCCGCCGAAATCGCCTTGTTGACCAGCGCGTCGATCGCGGGATTGCTGATGCCGCCGAGATTGTAGGAGCCCTTGGTCTTGGCTGCGTCCGAGGTGAAATATGGCCGCAGGCTGTCGCCGGGGGTCGGCGACATTGACAGCCGCTGCACCGTGATGTCGAAATCGAAATCCTCGACGCGAGCGCGATACTGCACGGCGTCGACGATGCGCAAATCGGCGTCGATGCCGAGCGTCTGCAGGTTCTTGATCAGGGTGCCGTGGTGCGGCTTGAACGAGACCTCGTCGATCAGGAACTCGATCGCGAACACCTCGCCATTCGGCAGCAGCCGCTTGCCGTCCTTTACCGGCAGGCCGGCCTGCTGCAGGAGCTGTGTGGCCTTGCGCAGCAGCGTGCGATCCTGCCCCGAGCCATCGGAGACGGGAGGGACAAAGGGCTCGCCAAAGACATCGTCGGGCACCTGGCCGCGGAACGGCTCGAGGAGCTTCAGCTCCTCCGGCGACGGCGGCCCGACCGCGACCATGTCGGAGTTCTGGAACGGCGACACGGTGCGCGCATAGGCGCCGTACATGATGGTCTTGTTGGTCCACTCGAAGTCGAACGCGTAGGTCAGCGCCTGGCGGACGCGCGGATCCCCAAACTTGTCGCGGCGGGTGTTGATGAACCAGCCCTGCCCGCCGGACGGCGTCTCGTCCGGCAGCAGCTCGCGCTTGACGCGGCCGTCCTTGATCGCCGGGAAATCGTAGCGCGTGGCCCAGATGCGCGAGGTGAACTCCTCGCGGAACAGATAGCTCTTGGCGGTGAAGCCCTCGAAGGCGACGTCGCGGTCGCGATAGAACTCGTAGCGCACGATGTCGAAATTATACATGCCGCGGCTGACCGGCAGGTCGGCGGCCCACCAGTCCTTGACGCGCTCGAACTCGACATAGCGGTTGATCTCGTATTTGCCGACCTTGTAGGGGCCCGAGCCGAGCGGCACGTCCAGCGGGTTCTCGTCGAAGGCGCGGTTGGCGTAATAAGCCTTGGAGAAGATCGGCAGGGTCACGACATAGAGCGGCACGTCGCGCGCGCGCTTCTCGACGAAGCTCACCACGACCGTCGCATCGTCGAGCGCCTCGGCCTTGATGAAGTCGCGCAGCTGCACGACGATCAGCGGGTGGCCCTTTTCCTTCAAGGTGTTCAGCGAGAACGCGACGTCATGTGCCGTGATCTTCGTGCCGTCGTGGAAGCACGCCTCGGGACGGAGCGTGAAACGATAGCTCAGCTTGTCCGCTGATATCGCGACGGACTTCGCGACCAGCCCATACACCGCGTCCGGCTCGTCGCTCGCGCGCACCATCAAGGTCGCGAACGTCATATCCATGCCCTGGGCGCCCTCGCCCTTGAGGACATAGGCATTGAACGAGTTGAACGTCTGGTAGGACTGGTTGTAGGCGCGCACCGAGGGGATCAGCGAGAACAGCCCGCCCTTCGGCGCGTCGGGATTGACGTAGTCGAACTGCCGGAAGTCGGCGGGATATTTCAAATCGCCGAACGCCGACATGCCGTGGGCCTCGGCGCCGAACTCCGCGGCCTTGGCCGGCGTGAGCAACGGCGCCGCGAGCGCGCCGAGCCCAAGCCCGAGCACGCCGCGCCGCGACAAATGAGAAAGCCGGCTCAAGAGCGCTTCACCTTGGCGGCCTTGTCGGCATCGTACCACCACAGATTCGGCCACCCGGACCGCGCATATTTCGGGAATGGCGTGAAATGGCTGAAGCGGTCCCAGCGCGCGCTGCGCGAAAACGGATAGGTGAACTGCGGGACGACGTAGAAATTCCACAGCAGCACCCGGTCCAGCGCATGCGTCGCGGCTTCGAGCGAGGCGCGATCCTTGGCGTAGATGATCTTCTCGATCAGCGCGTCGACGGCGGGGTTCTTGATGCCGATCGTATTCTTCGAGCCGGGCTCGTCGGCGGCCTTGGAGCCCCAGAAATCGCGTTGCTCGTTGCCGGGTGACAGCGACTGCCCCCAGACGTCGATGATCATGTCGTAGTCGAAGGTGCGCACCCGGTTCTCATACTGGACGTTGTCGACCTGGCGGACCGTCACCGCGACGCCGAGGCGCTCCAGCGCCGGCTTGTAGAACAGCACGATGCGCTCGGACGACGGGTCCTGGACCAGGAGTTCGACCGTGACCGGCTTGCCGGCGGGATCGACGAGCTTGCGGTCCTTGATCTCGAAGCCGGCGTCCTTCAGCAGCCTGGTGGCCTCTCGCAGATTGGCGCGAACGTTCTCGGGATTGCCGCCCACCGGGGCCTGGTAGACCGTGGTGAACACGTCCGGCGGCACCTTGTCGCGCAACTCCTCGAGGATCTGCAGCTCCTGGCCCTGCGGCAGCCCGGAACAGGCCAGATCGGTGCCTTCGAAATAGCTGTTGATCCGTTTGTACTGGCCGTAGAACAGCTGCTTGTTCATCTCCTCGAAATCGAAGGCGTAGTTGAAGGCGCGCCGCAACCGCGCGTCCTGGAATTGCGGACGCCGCAGGTTGAAGGCGAAGCCCTGCATGCGGCCGGAATCGCTGATCGGGAATTCGTCCTTGACCACGCGCTTGTCGTTGATGGCCGGGAAGTCGTAGGCCGTCGCCCATTGCTTGGCGGAATTCTCGTTGATCCAGTCGGCCTGGTCGGCCTTGAAGGCCTCGAGGGCGACGATGTTGTCGCGGAAATATTCGAACTGCAGCTCGTCGAAATTGTTCTGGCCGATCTGGACCGGCAGGCTGGCGCCCCAGTAGTCCTTGACGCGCTCCATCTTGATCGAGCGGCCGGGCACGAATTCCTTGATGCGATACGGGCTCGACCCGAGCGGCGGCTCCAGGGTCGTCGCGGTGACGTCGCGCTTGCGCCCTTGCGCGTCGGTGCCTTCCCACCAGTGCTTCGGCAGCACCAGCAGCTCGCCGACGATGTGCGGCAGCTCGCGATTGCCCGGACCGTCGAAGGTGAACTTGACCTCGAGATCGCCGGTCTTCTCGGCCTTCACGACATGGCGATAATAGGACGAATAGTGCGGGCTGTTCTTCTTCAGGACGTCCAGCGAGAAGATGACGTCCTCGGGCGTCACCGGCTTGCCGTCGTTCCAGCGCGCTTCCTTGCGCAGGCGGTAGATGACCCAGGAGTAGTCGTCCGGATACGCCGCCGACTCGGCGAGCAGGCCGTATTCGGTCGACACCTCGTCCTGCGACCGCGTCATCAGGGTCTCGTAGACCAGCCCCGCCGCGGAGGCGATGTTGCCCTTCACATACATCACGACGATGTTGAAATTATCGAAGGTGCCGAGCGAGATCATCCGCGCTGTGCCGCCCTTGGGCGCGTCGGGATTGACGTAGTCGAAGCGCTTGAAGTCGGCCGGGTACTTGATCTCGCCGAACAGCGACAGGCCGTGGCGCCAGACCAGTTGCTCGCCGGCCTGCGCCTGCGCGGCGTCGAGCGGGACGAGGCTGGCGGCGGTGCCGAGCGCCGGGGTCATCGCAGCGAAGACGCTGCTCTGCAGGAGCTGTCGTCGGGTAATCGTCAAATGAGACTTCCTCTGAATAAGACCGCTTGAAGCAGGTGGTCGGCCGTGGCCGCTGCTGCTCAAAGATCCAACGTTCGATCGTAACCCAATTCGCAAGGGCAGGTTTCGCCGGCCTCAGCCAGGGTGCTCCAGCCCGTGAACCCGTTCCATTCAGGGGACCAATATACGGCAAGGTTTCGACCAATAACCTTGCTTTTTCCTCATGATACCGGGTTGTGAACGAGGTGGATGCGACCAAAGGTCCCAAATGCGGCGAAATTCGCCCCGCAAAGCAAAACGGCCGGGCTTGGGGCCCGGCCGTCGGAAACTGGAGGTCTGCAGCGGATCACTTGGCTGCGGTCGGCAGCGGCGCCGGGTTGTCCGACAGCGAGTTCAGATAGGCCAGCACGTCGGCGCGCTCCGAGTCCTTCTGGATGCCGGCAAACCCCATCGCGGTGCCCGGGATGTAACCCTTCGGATTGGTGATGAAGTGGTTGAGTTCCTCGATCGTCCAGGTGCCGCCCTTGGCCGCCATCGCTGCCGAGAATTTGAAGCCGCGGCCTTCGCCGATCTTGTCGCCGACGATGCCGTAGAGGTTGGGGCCGACGGCATTCTTGCCGCCCTTGTCGAAGGTGTGGCAGGCCGCGCACTTCTTGGCAGCGGCAGCGCCCTTCTCGACCGAGGCGGTCTGCAGCAGCTTCTCGATCGGCTCGGCCGCGGCCGGCGCAGCGGCTTCCTTGCCTGCGCCCTCGGCCTCCTTCACCGCGATCTCGAAACCCGGCTTCTCCGGCATTTTCGGCGCGAACAGCGCGCCGGCGGAAAAGCTCGTGACCAGCACGACCAGACAGGCGGCCAGGACGGCGCCGAGGATTTTGTTCAGTTCGAAGGAGTCCATTTTGGAATCAGGCTCCGAGGGCGGATTTCATTGCTTGGGGGCCGCGGGGCCGCGACCGTGAGTCGCCCCAGGATTCGAGAAAGGACTCGTGAAGGCATCGAGCGGAATCGAGCCGTCGCGCCTCCCCCTGCGGCAGAAGTGAGATATCGGTTTGCCCGTGCTCTGGCAACCCGTATAAGCGGGCCGCTTTCGCTGTCCCCATCAAGCCCGGCCCGCGCTGTTGCGACCGGCTCCGACCTGCCGTTTCCCGGATGACCAAGTCCAAAATCCTCGTGCTGATCCCGGCCCGCATGGCCTCGACCCGCCTGCCCGGTAAGCCGCTGCTCGACATCGCCGGCCAGCCGATGATCGTGCAGGTGCTCCGGCGCGCGCAGGAGGCGGGAATCGGCCGGGTGGCCGTGGCAACGGACACGCCGGAGATTGCTGCGGCCGTCGCTGCCGCGGGCGGCGAGGTGGTCATGACCAGGCCGGATCATCCCTCGGGGTCAGACCGCATCTACGAGGCCATGTGCAAGCTCGACCCTGCCCGCGAGGCCGAGATCGTGGTCAACCTGCAGGGCGATTTCCCGACCATCGACCCGCAGAATATCAGCGACGTGCTGCCGCCGCTCGAGGATCCCGCGGTCGACATCGCGACCCTTGCCGCGCAGATCCATACCGAGGAGGAGAGCCTCAACCCGAACGTCGTCAAGGCGGTCGGCTCGCCTGTCGGTGGACGGCGCCTGCGCGCGCTGTATTTCACCCGGGCCACGGCGCCGCATGGCGACGGACCGAGGTACCATCACATCGGCCTCTACGCCTACCGCAGGGCGGCGCTGGAGCGCTTCGTCAGCCTGCCGCCATCGCCGCTGGAGCAGCAGGAGAAGCTGGAACAGCTGCGGGCGCTGGAGGACGGCATGCGCATCGACGTGATGGTGGTCGACGCCGTGCCGCGCGGCGTCGACACCGCGGCCGACCTCGAAACCGCACGCCGGCTGCTGTCCAAGGCTTAATTGACAAAGGCTTGAGCTGCTAGAAGGCCCACCATGAGCAAGATCTTGAAAATCGCATTCCAGGGCGAGCCGGGAGCCAATTCCCACATCGCCATCTCCGAGGCCTATCCGACCGCCGAGGCCATGCCCTGCGCGACCTTCGAGGACGCGCTGAGCGCGATCTCCTCCGGCGAGGCCGATCTCGGCATGATCCCGATCGAGAACTCGGTCGCAGGCCGCGTCGCCGACATCCACCATCTGCTGCCGGCCTCTGGCCTCTACATCATCGGCGAATGGTTCCTGCCGGTGCGCCACCAGCTGATGGCGCTGAAGGGCACCAAGCTCGCCGACATCAAGACGGTCGAGAGCCATGTCCACGCGCTCGGCCAGTGCCGCCGCATCATCCGCCAGCTCGGCGTCCGGCCGATCGTCGCCGGCGACACCGCGGGCAGCGCGCGGGACGTCTCGCAGCGCGGCGACAAGAGCGTGGCGGCGATCGCCTCGCGGCTGGCCGCCGAGATCTACGGCCTCGACATCCTCGCCGAGGACATCGAGGACGAGGCCCACAACACCACCCGCTTCGTCGTGCTGGCGCGCCAGGAGCAGTGGGCCGAGCAGAATTCCGGTCCGCTGGTGACGAGCTTCGTGTTCCGCGTCCGCAACCTGCCGGCCGCGCTGTACAAGGCGCTCGGCGGCTTCGCCACCAACGGCGTCAACATGACCAAGCTCGAGAGCTACATGGTCGACGGCAATTTCTTCGCCACGCAGTTCTACGCCGACGTCGACGGCCATCCCAACGACAAGGGGCTGGCCTTCGCGCTGGAGGAGCTGAAGTTCTTCTCGCGCGAGCTGCGCATCGTCGGCGTCTATCCGGCGCATCCGTTCCGCGCGACGTTCAGCGAGCGGATGGAGTGATCGGGGCTCACGCTTCGATATAGGCCGCCAGCTCAGCGGGCGTTCCCGTCGGGAACGCCTCCTTCAGGAAGTCGAGGAAGGCGGAGACGCGCGCGCTCAGCAGCCGGCGCGATGGATAGAGCGTCCACAGCGCGATGGCGGGCGCGTCCAGATCGCCCCAATGCGCCAGCCGGCCGGCCGCCAGATCGTGGCTGACGAGCGACAGCGGCAGGCAAGCGGCGCCGACGCCGGCGCGGACCGCATCGCGGACCATGATCAGCGACGACAGGCGCAGGATGGGGTCGAACGCGATGCGCGATCGTTCCGCCGGCCCTTTCACCTCCCAGACTGCGTTCTGATCGCTGCCGCGCACGACCGCTGGAACGACGGCGTGATCCGCCGGCCGCGTCAGGCCTGGGCTCGCCACGACCACCAGTCGGTCGCGCAGGAAGATGCGTCCAACCAGGCTTTCATCGGGATCGGGATTGACCCGGATCACCAGGTCATAGCCTTCCTCGACCATGTCGACGGTGCGGTCGTCGGTGGTCACGTCCAGCCGGACCTCGGGATATCGGAGCGCGAACGCGGCGGCGAGCTTGCCCATCGCGGTCTGCGAGAACAGCAGCGGCGCACTGATCCGCAACCGGCCGCGCGGCTTGTCGCCGCCGGAGGAAATGGCGGCGACCGTCTCGTCGAGCTCGGTCAGCAGCGCCCCCGCGCGCTCGAACAGCGCCCGCCCCTCCTCGGTCAGCTTCAGCGCGCGTCCGCCGCGCTCGATGAGCCTGAGATCCAGGCTCGCTTCCAGCTCGCCGACCCGGCGGGACAGCGTCGCCTTGGGACGACCGCTGGCGCGGGCGGCACGGCCGAAGCCGCCGTGGCGGGCGACGAGGTTGAAATCGGCGAGCGCAAGCAGATCCATCCGTTCCACCAGTGAGACGACCTGTCCAGATATAGCGTCTATTGGCTCGCGTGTGGATCAATATCTTCCGGGTGTCCCAACAAGCCAACCCGGAGTGATCCCCATGACCATCCTCGTGACCGGCGCCACTGGAAATGTCGGCCGCCGCGTCGTCGAACAGCTCGTCAAGCGCGGCGCCGATGTCCGCGCCCTCGTCCGCGATCCCGCCAAGGCCAACTTTCCAGCGGGCGTTCAGATCGCCCAAGGCGACCTGCTCGACATCGATTCGCTCCGCGGCGCGTTCTCTGGCGTCTCGACGCTGTTTCTGCTCAACGCCGTCACATCAGACGAATTCACCCAGGCGCTGGTCGCGCTCAACATCGCTCGCGAGGCCGGCATCGAGCGGATCGTCTATCTCTCGGTGATCCACAGCGACGTCTACGTCAACGTGCCGCACTTCGCCGGCAAGTTCGCCGTCGAGCGGATGATCGAGCAGATGGGCCTCCACGCCACCATCCTGCGGCCGGCCTACTTCATGAACAACGATCTCACGATCAGGGACGTCGTGCGCGGCTACGGCGTGTACCCGATGCCGATCGGCAGCAAAGGCCTCGCCATGATCGATGCCCGTGACATCGGCGAGATCGCGGCCATCGATCTGATCCGCCGCGAGCAATCCTCGACGCCGCTGCCGCTGACGCGGATCAACCTTGTCGGCCCCGACACGCTGAACGGCGCCGATGCCGCCGCTGTCTGGTCCGAGGTGCTGGGGCGTCCGATCGGCTATGGCGGCGACAACACCGCGGGCTTCGAGACCAACCTGCGGCAGCTCATGCCGAGCTGGATGGCGTTCGACATGCGGCTGATGAGCGAGCGCTTTCAGACCGACGGCATGGTGCCGGACGATGGCGACGTCGCCCGCCTGACCGCGCTGCTCGGCCGCCCCTTGCGCTCCTATCGCGACTTCGTCGCCGAGAGCGCGACCGTCGCCTGACGGCACACCCCATGCGTCTGCGGGACGTCTCCATGAGAGCGTCCCGCGCAATCCAAGGAGGTCATCATGACCAATCAAACGAACGATGGCGTCACCATGAAGCCCAACATCCTCGTGCTCGGCGCGACCGGCGGCACCGGACGGCTGATCGTGCGCGACGCGCTGGCGCGCGGCCATCACGTCACCGCGCTGGTGCGCTCGCCGGAGAGGGCCGGGGATCTGCAAGGCGCGCAATTGATCGTCGGCGATGCCCGCGACGAAGCTACGCTGCGCAAGGCGCTCAAGGGACAGAACGCCGTGATCAGCTCACTGGGCACACCGCTCAGTCCATTCCGCGAGGTCACGACGCTCTCGACCTCGACGCGCGCGCTCGTCAACGCGATGAAGGCCGAGCATGTCGCGCGTCTGGTCGCCATCACCGGCATCGGCGCCGGCGACAGCCGCGGCCATGGCGGCTTCGTCTACGACCGGCTGATCCTGCCGCTGCTGCTGCGCAACGTCTACGCGGACAAGAACCGGCAGGAGGCCGTCATTCGCGACAGCGGGCTCGATTGGCTCATCGTTCGCCCCGCCATGCTGAACGACAAGCCTGGCGGGCAGAAGCTGCGTGCACTGACGGATCTCGCCGGCTTTCACGGCGGCACGATTGCGCGGGCCGACGTCGCGCGCTTCGTGGTGGACCAGGTGAGCGACGACAGCTTTCTGCATCGCGCGCCGCTGATCACATGGTGAGACCAGCGCCGTCCTGCTTATGCCGCCGCCTTCCGCTCGAGGCCGAAGGCGTCGGCGAGCAGGCTGTAGGAGCGCTTGCGGGCGTCGTGATCGTAGATCGCGGTGATCACCATCAGCTCGTCGGCCTGGCTCGCTGCGATCATCGGATCGAGCTTGGCCCGCACCGTCGCCGGCGCGCCCACGAACAGCCGCGAGCGGTTGCGCGCGATCGAGGCCCGGTCCGCGTCTGTATACATGTACGCCGCCGCTTCCTCCGGGCTCGGCAGCGGCAGGAACTGGCCGCGGTCGCGCCGCAAGCGGTTGAGGTCCATCGACGACGCCAGCCGCTCGGCCTCGGCGTCGGTCTCGGCTGTCACCACTGCGACTGCCAGGATCGCATGCGGCTGCGAGCGCCAGCGCGACGGTGTGAAATGCGCGCGGTAGGTTCGCATCGCATCCACGGCATCGTGGCTCGCGAAATGATGCGCGAAGCCGAACCCCATGCCGAGCTGCGCCGCCAGCTCGCTGGAATAGTCGCTGGAGCCGAGCAGCCAGATCGGCGGCAGCGGCGCATCATCGGGCATGGCGATCACGTTGTTGTAGGGATGGCCGGCGGGGAACTCGCGGGTCTCCCACAGCATCAGCTCATGCAGCCGCTCCAGGAAGTCATCGCCCTCACGACGGTCGAGCCGGCTGCGCAGCGCATAGGCCGTGGTGCCGTCGGTGCCGGGCGCGCGGCCCAGGCCGAGATCGATCCGGCCGGGAAACAGTGCCTCCAGCATCTTGAAGCGCTCCGCGACCACCAGCGGCGCATGGTTGGGCAGCATCACGCCGCCGGAGCCGACGCGGATGTGCTGCGTCGCTGCCGCGATCTGCCCAATCATGATGTCGGGCGACGGGCTCGCCACCGACGGCAGGCTGTGGTGCTCGGCCAGCCAGTAGCGGACGTAGCCGAGCTGATCGACGTGACGGGCCAGGTCGATGCTGTTACGCAGCGCCACTGACGCCGGCGTGGCGGTGGTGGTGACGGAGAGGTCGAGGACTGAAATCGGGATCATGGCTTCAACCTAATGACTGCGAGGCGCGCCACAATGGGCTGGAAGCGATGGTGACCTGCCGGAAATGCAGTGGATGGCTGGACCTAATGTTGGGACAATACGATTGTATACATCAACGAAACCAAACTATCCCACATTCAGAATTGATAAAAACCCCTTCGCCATAATCGATAACCTTTGATATTGTTTACCTTTATCGTCCCACTCTGCATTTCCAATAGCTCCTCAAAAATCCGCTTCTTGCCATATCAGTGGGCCAAATCCCATTTCTGGTGGGCTGTTTATTGCAGCGCCCTTCCCTTATCTTGGCACATCCAGAGGCCGATCCCCTCTTGAGTTGAAATTTACGCCCCAGCCGGAACCTGCGTTGCCATGACCGACCTCGCCACCGCCATTGCCGACGGCCACACCGCGATTCCCCGGCCGAAGATCTCGTTCGAGTTCTTCCCGCCGAAGACCGAGGAGATGGACCGGACGCTGTGGGCCTCGATCGAGCGCCTCGCCCCGCTGGAGCCGAGCTTCGTCTCGGTGACCTATGGCGCCGGCGGCTCGACGCGCGAGCGCACCCACGCCACGATCGCGCGCATCCTGAAGGAAACCGCGCTGCTGCCGGCGGCGCATCTCACCTGCGTCGGCGCTTCGCGCCACGAGATCGACGAGGTCGTCGACCGCTATCACGAGGTCGGCGTCCGCCACATTGTGGCGCTGCGCGGCGATCCGCCCGGCGGCATCGGCACGCCCTACTACACCCATGCCGAAGGCTATCAGAGCTCGCCCGAGCTGATCGCCGGCATCAAGAAGCGCCATCCCGATATCGAGGTCTCGGTCTCGGCCTATCCGGAGAAGCACCCCGAGAGCCGCGACTTCGACGCCGACATCGACATGCTCAAGGCCAAGGTCGACGCCGGCGCCACCCGCGCCATCACCCAGGTGTTCTTCGACAACGATCTCTACTTCCGCTACCTCGACCGTGTCCGCGCCCGCGGCATCACGATCCCGATCGTGCCCGGCATCATGCCGATGCACAATTTCAAGCAGGCGCGCGGCTTCGTGACCCGCGCCGGCACGACGGTGCCGGACTGGCTGGCCGAAAAATTCGACGGTCTCGACGACGATCCCGAGACCCGCAAGCTGGTCGCGGCGACCGTCGCCGCAGGCCAGGTGCAAAAGCTCGCCAAGCATGGCGTCGACACCTTCCATTTCTACACCATGAACCGCGCCGACCTCGTGTTCGCGATCAGCCATCTGCTCGGCATCCGTCCGAAGTCCGCCAACAAGGCTGCCGCCTGATGTCCGCCCCTGTATCTCGAGCGCGTACCGCCTTCCTTGCCGCTGCCCGCGAGCGCATCCTGATTCTCGACGGCGCCATGGGCACGATGATCCAGGCGCTGCAGCTCGACGAGGCCGCCTTCCGCAGTGAGCGGTTCCGCGACTTCCATCGCGACCTCCGCGGCAACAACGACCTGCTGATCCTCACCCAGCCCGACGCCATCGAGGACATCCACGCGCAATATCTGCGCGCCGGGGCCGATATCGTCGCCACCAATACGTTCTCGGCGACCTCGATCGCGCAGGCCGATTACGACCTCTCCGACATCATCTACGAGCTCAACCGCGAGGGCGCCCGGCTCGCGCGCAATGCCGCGACCCGCGTCGCCGCCGAGGACGGCAAACAGCGCTTCGTTGCCGGCGCGATGGGTCCGACCAACCGCACCGCCTCGATCTCGCCTGACGTGTCGAACCCCGGCTACCGCGCCGTGACCTTCGACGATCTCCGGCTCGCCTATGGCGAGCAGGCGCGCGGGCTCTTGGATGGCGGCGCCGACATCCTGCTGCTCGAGACCATTTTCGACACGCTCAACGCCAAGGCGGCGCTGTACGCCATCGCCGAGCTCTGCGAGGAGCGCGGCATCGACGTGCCCGTGATGATCTCGGGCACCATCACCGACAAGTCCGGCCGCCTGCTCTCGGGCCAGATGCCGGAGGCGTTCTGGAATTCGGTCCGTCATGCCAAGCCGCTGACCATCGGCTTCAACTGTGCGCTCGGCGCCGAGGATCTGCGCGCGCATGTCGCCGACATCGGCCGCGTCGCCGACACGCTGGTCTGCGCCTATCCCAATGCCGGCCTGCCCAACGAGTTCGGCCAGTATGACGAGACGCCGGCCTACATGGCGCGACTGATCGGCGAGTTCGCGTCGGCCGGCCTCGTCAACATCGTCGGCGGCTGCTGCGGCACCACCCCCGACCATATCGCCGCGATCGCCGCCGCCGTTGCCCCGCACAAGCCGCGCGCCGTGCCCGAGATCGCGCCGCGGCTGCGGCTGTCGGGCCTGGAGCCGTTCGAGCTGACGCCCGCCATTCCCTTCGTCAATGTCGGCGAGCGCACCAACGTCACCGGCTCGGCGAAATTCCGCAAGCTGATCACCGCCGGCGACTACACCGCGGCGCTGCAGGTCGCGCGCGACCAGGTCGAGAACGGCGCCCAGGTCATCGACGTCAACATGGACGAGGGCCTGCTCGATTCGGAAGCCGCGATGCGGACCTTCCTCAACCTCGTCGCCGCGGAGCCGGACATCGCCCGCGTGCCCGTGATGGTCGACTCCTCGAAATTCCACGTCATCGAGGCCGGCCTGAAATGCGTCCAGGGCAAGCCGGTGGTGAACTCGATCTCGCTCAAGGAAGGCGAGGAGAAGTTCATCCACGAAGCCAAGATCGCGCGCCGCCACGGCGCCGCGGTCGTCGTGATGGCGTTCGACGAGACCGGCCAGGCCGACACCTACAAGCGCAAGACCGAGATCTGCGCCCGCGCCTACAAGATCCTGGTCGAGACGGTCGGCTTCCCACCGGAAGACATCATCTTCGATCCGAACATCTTCGCGATCGCGACCGGGCTGGAAGAGCACAACAACTACGGCGTCGACTTCATCGAGGCGACGCGCTGGATCCGCCAGAACCTGCCGCATGCCCACATTTCCGGCGGCGTGTCCAATCTCTCCTTCTCGTTCCGCGGCAACGAGCCGGTGCGCGAAGCCATGCATTCGGTGTTCCTGTATCACGCCATCAAGGCGGGCATGGACATGGGCATCGTCAATGCCGGTCAGATGATCGTCTATGACGACATCGATCCGGAGCTGCGCCAGGTGTGCGAGGACGTCGTGCTCAACCGCGACCCCGGCGCCTCCGAGCGGCTGCTAGCGCTGGCAGAGAAGTTTCGCGGCCAGGGCAAGCAGACCAAGGAGGCCGATCTCGCGTGGCGCGAATGGCCGGTCGGCAAGCGGCTGAGCCACGCGCTGGTGCATGGGATCACCGAGTTCATCGATGTGGACACCGAAGAGGCCCGCGCTGCCGCGACCCGGCCGCTCGACGTCATCGAAGGCCCGCTGATGGCCGGCATGAACGTGGTCGGCGACCTCTTCGGCGACGGCAAGATGTTCCTGCCGCAGGTGGTGAAGTCGGCGCGCGTGATGAAGCAGGCGGTCGCCTATCTGATGCCGTTCATGGAGGCGGAGAAGGCCGCCAACAAGGGCCGCGGCAATGAGCGCTCCAACGCCGGCAAGATCGTGCTCGCCACCGTCAAGGGCGACGTGCACGACATCGGCAAGAACATCGTCGGCATCGTGCTCCAGTGCAACAATTTCGAGGTCATCGACCTCGGCGTCATGGTGCCCGCGGCCAGGATCATCGAGACGGCGAAGGCCGAGAACGCCGACATCGTCGGCCTGTCCGGCCTGATCACGCCTTCGCTCGACGAGATGGCGTATCTGGCGTCCGAGCTGGAGCGCCAGGGTCTCAATGTGCCGCTGCTGATCGGCGGCGCCACGACGAGCCGCGTCCATACTGCGGTCAAGATCGATCCGAACTACCAGAATGGCCCGGTCGTTCACGTCAACGACGCCAGCCGCGCCGTCGGCGTCGCCTCCTCACTGCTGTCGCCGGAGCGCAAGGATGCCTACGCCACGGAGGTTCGCAGCGAGTATCAGAAGATCGCCGCGGCGCATCTGCGCGGCCAGGCCGACAAGAAGCGGCTGAAGCTCGCGGACGCCCGCGCCAACGCGCCGAAGATCGACTTCGCCAAAGCGAAGCCGGTGAAGCCGACCTTCCTCGGCACCAAGACGTTCGTCGACTATGACCTCGCCGAGCTCGTGCCCTATATCGACTGGACTCCGTTCTTCCAGACCTGGGAGCTCGCCGGTCGTTTTCCTGGCATCCTCGACGATGCCAAGGTCGGCGAGGCCGCGCGGGCGCTGTATGACGACGCGCTGAAGATGCTCGAGCGCATCGTCGACGAGAAGTGGTTCACAGCGCGCGCCGTGATCGGCTTCTGGCCGGCGAACGCCGTCGGCGACGACATCGTGCTCTATGCCGACGACGGCCGCACCCAGGAGATCGCGACGCTGCACACGCTGCGGCAGCAACTCGAGAAGCGCGAGGGCCGCTTCAACACCGCGTTGTCCGATTTCGTCGCGCCTGTGGATGCCGGCGTGCCGGACTATGTCGGCGGCTTCGTCGTCACGACGGGCCTCGGCGAGGACGCCGTCGCCGACCGCTTCAAGAACGCCAATGACGACTACTCCTCGATCCTGGTCAAGGCACTGGCCGACCGCCTCGCCGAAGCCTTTGCCGAACGCCTGCATGCCCGCGTCCGCCGCGAGTTCTGGGCCTACGCCCCGGACGAGGCGCTCTCCGCCGATGACCTGATCCTGGAGAAGTATCAGGGCATCCGCCCGGCCCCCGGCTATCCGGCGCAGCCCGACCACACCGAGAAGGCGACCTTGTTCGAGCTGCTCGATGCCGAGAAGAATGCCGGCGTCCGCTTGACCGAGAGCTTTGCGATGTGGCCGGGCTCGTCGGTCTCGGGCCTCTATTTCGCCTCGCCGGAGAGCTTCTATTTCGGCGTCGGCAAGATCGAGCGCGACCAGGTCGAGGACTACGCCGCGCGCAAGGGCATGACGGTGACCGAGGTCGAGCGCTGGCTGGCGCCGATCCTGAACTACATCCCGGCGAGGGGCGGCCAGCAGGCAGAGACGCCTCGCGCAACCGCTGCGCCCGCTCCCGCAGCAGCCAACGACGCCGCGCCCGCGGAGCTCGCCAGTCATCCGGCCGGCTGCACCTGCGCCGTGCATCTGGCCTGGCGCAAGAAGGCGGTCGGCGCGAAGTAGCCGGCGCAGTCACCACGCCCACAACTGTCGTCCCGGCGAACGCAGGGACCCATACCGCGTGATGTATCGGTCGTACGCGATCGCGGAGACCGAGCTCACCAACAACTTTCCGGGGTTATGGGTCCCTGCGTTCGCCGGGACGACACCTCGTGGTGGCGGACGGCTCTCGCCTCTCATCGGCGTTCGCGACACCAAGGGTTGGAGCCATCCTCCGTGTCTCCAGCGCCACGACCGCTCCGAATGACAAGGCGCCACAGTCGCCGCCAGGCGATGCGGCGTGGACATCGCCGCCGTAACCGGCTGAAATAGGCCCGGGGCCTTCGGGTGGTTTTGGTTCATGTCGTTGCAGTTCAGGCTTGCGTCGCGAAACCTGTTTCATGACAGGCTGCGCTTCATCGCGACCATCATCGGCATCATCTTCTCGATCGTGCTGGTGACAGTGCAGATGGGTCTCTATGTCGGCTTCCGCCGCATGGTCACGACCATGATCGACCATTCCCCCGCCGAGCTGTGGATCATGCCAGTCGGAACCAAATGCTTCGAGGACCCCTCGCTGCTCGACGAGCGGCAGCGGTTTCGCGCGCTTGCCGTTCCCGGCGTGGCGGAGGCGACGCCGCTGGTGATCGGCTACGCGCAATGGCGGCTGCCGCAGGGCACCACGACGCCGGTGTTCGTGGTCGGCTCGGAGCTGCGCGGGCTGGGCTTGCATCCCTGGAACGTGGTGGAGGGGCGGCTGGACGACCTGTCGGTGCCGGGCGCGGTCGCGATCGACCGGACCTATTTCGAGCGGCTCGGCATCACCGGCGTCGAGCAGGCCGCGGAGCTGCGCGATCGTAAGGTGCAGGTGATGGCGGTGACCAAGGGCATCCGCTCGTTCACGACGACGCCTTACGTTTTTACCGATGTGGAGCGCGCGCGGACCTATACCGGCATCGCGCCGAACAAGGCGTCCTATCTGCTGGTGAAGCTGACGCCCGATGCCGATCTCGGCACGGTGCAGCAGGCGTTGCGCGACAACCTCGGCAATGTCGATGTGCTCACCGCAGCCGAGTTCCGCAACCGCAGCCGCTCGTTCTGGCTGTTCGGCACCGGCGCCGGCGCGGCGCTGTTCGCCGGCGCGCTGCTCGGACTGATCGTCGGCACTGTGATCGTGGCGCAGACGCTCTATTCCAGCACAAAGGATCATATCAACGAGTTCGCGACGCTGCGCGCGATCGGCTCGACCAGCCGCTACATCTACACCGTCATCATCTGGCAGGCGCTGCTCAGCGCCATCGTCGGCTTCGCCGGAGCCGCCGGCATCGGCAAGATCGTGGCGGCGGCGACGGCGGAATCGGCGCTGCCGGTCATCATGACGCCGGCGCTGACGGTCGCGCTGTTCGTGCTGACGGTGACGATGTGCATCGGCTCGGCGATCGCGGCGATCCTCAAGGTCATGCGCATCGATCCGACGCTGGTGTTCTCGCGATGACCGAGACCGTGCTCGAGGCCACCGATCTCGTGCATCACCTCGGCCAGGGGGCCGGCCGGGTGCAGGCGCTGAAGGGCGTGAGCCTGTCGCTGAAGGGCGGCGAGCTGGCGCTGCTGATGGGTCCCTCGGGCAGCGGCAAGACGACGCTGCTGTCGATCCTGGGCTGCCTGATGACGCCGGATGGCGGAACCGTGCGGGTTGCCAGCCAGCCGGTCGCGGGGCTCGATCCCGAGGCGCTGGCGAAGCTGCGCCGCGAGCGCATCGGCTTCATCTTCCAATCCTATCATCTGTTTCCGACGCTGAACGCCGAGGACAACGTCCGGCTCGCGCTCGACGTACGCGGCGAGCGCGCGCGGGCGGCGAAGAAGGCGGCGCGCGAGGTGCTCGACAGGGTCGGCCTCGGCCCGAAGAAGCGGTCGTTCCCGCGCCAGCTCTCGGGCGGCGAGCAGCAGCGCGTCGCGATCGCCCGCGCCATCGTCGGCAAGACGCAGGTCATTCTCGCCGACGAGCCGACCGGCGCACTCGATACCGCCAACGGCCAGGCGATCATGACCCTGCTCGCCGATATCGCCAGGGATCCGTCGCGCGCGGTGCTGGTGGTGACGCACGATCCGCGCATTCTGCCGTTTGCCAATCGCGTCATCCACATCGAGGACGGCCGCATCGTCCGCGAGGAGAGCGGCGGCGAGTCCATGAAGAAAGTCTCGCACGCATGATATCGGGAATTCCAGAACGCGCTCACCTGCTCGGGCTCGTCGCCGCGGCTGCATTGGCGATCATCGTCACGCCGACCTCGATTCCACCGACAGCGCGCGCCGCCAATGCCCAGGAGGAACGCTGGCTGGCCGTCGCACCCGGCCGGGTCGAGCCGGCATCCGGCCTGATCAAGCTTGGCGCGCCGGTGGTCGGGCCGATCCAGGAGGTGCTGGTCAAGCCGAACGAGACCGTGTTCGCCGGCCAGGCGCTGGTGCGGCTCGGCGACGCCGAAGCCCGCGCGCAGCTCGCCAGCGCCGAGGCGCAGGTCGCGATGCGCAAGCGCGTGCGCAACAAGGAGTCGACGCCGTCTGGCGCGGGTCCGCGGCGCCGCGCCGAAGACGGCCTCGCCGATGCGCAGGCGGCGGTGTTCGACGCGCGTGTTGCGCTCGACAAGGCCGTGGCCGAGCGGCGCGCCGGGCGCGGCGCCGATGCCGATGTCGACACCGCACGCACGCAACTGACAGCCGCGCAGGCGAAGCTGGAGCAGCAGGCCGACGAACTGCGCAAGGTCACCGCGGATGCGCCGCTGCCGGTCAGCGCCGAGGGCCAGCTCAACGTCGCCCGCAGCGAACTGCAGGGCGCCCGCGCCACGTTGGAAAAGCTCACCATCCGCGCGCCGCTCGACGGCGCGGTGCTGCAGGTCAATGCGCGCACCGGCGAGATCGCTTCGCCGCAGACGACGCCACCGCTGGTGCTGCTCGGCGATACGTCCTCGCTGCGCGTGCGCGCCGAGCTCGACCAGCGCGACCTCGACAAGATCAAGGTCGGCCAGCAGGCCGTGGTCCGCTCCGACGCCTTCCGGGGCCGCGACGTCGCCGGCAAGGTCGCCGCCATCGCCCCGCTGGTCGAGAGCAGCCGCACGGCTGCGCTCAGCCAGCGCAACATGACCGATGTCGACGTGGTGGAAGTGCTGGTCGATCTCGCCGAGCCGGGTCCGTTCGCGGTGGGCATGAAGGTGGACGTGTATTTCAGGCCGTGAGGGCTGGTGGCTCGACTGCGCTCCGCGCCTGGCTGCACAGCGTCTCTTGGCGGGCTGAGGTGAGAACATCTCTCGCCGCTGGCGCGGTGCACCTCGCCCCGCTTGCGGGGAGAGGTCGGATTGCATCGCCAGATACAATCCGGGTGAGGGGGTGCAGGTCTTTCCGCTGACACTTCTCGTGCGGCTGCCCCTCTCCCCGTGAGGAACGGGAGAAGGAGCGCACCATCGCCGGGGCGACGGCTCGCTCCAACGAGCTCAATCCCCGCTCGGCGGCGCCAGTGGCTGGACGAAAGCCTGGAATGGCGACAGCGCCTCACAGCGGGCGGCGTGCGTGGCCAGCGCCGGGTAACGCGTCGCGTCGAACAGATGCGGATGCGCCTCGCGGGTGAAGCGCAGGACGCAGGCGACGGCGATGTCCGCGTGGCCGATGCGCTCGCCATACCAATAATCCGTCGTCGCGGCGGCGCGCTCCGCCTCCAGCATCGCCAGCACGCCGGAGATCTGCGTCTCGCAACGCGCGACCCACAGGGCCAGGCGGTCCTTGCGCAGCACGCGCTCATAGATCAGGCTGACCGCCTTGTCGCCGAGACCGGTCGCGAGCGCGATCGTATGCAGCTGCCTGCGGCGCGGCGCGCCGCTGCGCGCCAGCATCGCACGCTCGGGCCCGACGGCCTCATCGAGGTGATCGAGGATCGCCGCCGAATCGATCAGCGCCTCGCCGTCATCGAGCACCAGCACCGGCACCCGGAGCAGCGGATTGTACGGCGCGATCTTGTCGGCATCGCCGAAGGTCGACCACGGCTTGTGCTCGAACGGGATGCCGTAGAGCTCGAGTGCGATCGCGGTGCGGCGGACGAAAGGCGAGTCGTATTGGCCGATCAGGAACATCGGTTATCCTCCTGTGCGGCGCATTGAAGCGCCGTTCGGCGCCGTTGTCAGCTGCCACGTTCAGGCGAGCAGCGGCACATGCGCGGCGACAGAACGCGGCAGGGTACCGTCGAGGCGGGGATCGGGGGCGATCTCGATCTGGCGGCGATAGGGGCGGAAGCCGGAGCGCTGGTAGAAGGCCAGCGCGCGCGGATGATCGAAGCTGCAGGTGTGGACCCAGAGCCGCGTCAGCGGCTGCGCCCAGGCGCGGCGCAGCGCATGGTTCATCAGCAGGCGTCCGGCGCCGGTGCCGATCAGCCTGTCGGTGACGCCGAACAGCACCAGCTCGCAATCGGTCTTGTTGCGGAAGTCGAGCTCCAGCAGGGCTTCGTCACCGCCGTCATGCGCCAAGGTGTAGATCTCGACTCCGTCGGCGCGAACTGTCTTGGCAAGCTCCGCATCGCTCATCCGCGTGCGCTGCGACCACAGCCACTCCCAGCCGACGCGGGCATAGAGGTCGCGGTACCAATCGAGATCTGGCTGCGCGACGCGGCGAATGCTCCAGTCGCCGATCGGATCCGGCGGCAACACCGGCGGCGCCACCATTTCCAGCGAGGTCACCACGGCCGCGACCTTGCCGTGTGGAACGTCGTAGTGGCCGTCGGGGACCGACATGCCGTTCACCTACTCGCCCTCGTCGCTCGCCAGCACGCCCTTCACGGCGCGGGCCCAGCCGGCGAGCTTGCGCTCCCGCGTGGCCGCGCTCATCGCCGGCCGGAAGCGGTGCTCGAGCCGCCAATTGTCGGCGAACTTTTCCGGCTCCGGATAGACGCCGGCGTTGAGGCCGGCGAGATAAGCGGCGCCGAGCGCGGTGGTCTCCTGAATCATCGGACGGTCGACTGGTGCGTCGAGCAGGTCGGCGAGACGCTGCATGGTCCAGTCCGATGCGGTCATGCCGCCGTCGACGCGCAGCACGATCGTGGCTGCGGACGCATCGGGCCAGTCGGCGCGCATCGCGGCCCACAGATCGTAGGTCTGGTAGCACACGCTCTCCAGCGTGGCATGCGCGAGCTCGGCGGGGCCGGTGTTGCGGGTCAGGCCGAACAGCGCGCCGCGCACGCGCGGATTCCAATACGGTGCGCCGAGGCCGACGAAGGCCGGCACCAGATAGACCGATTGCATCGAGTCGGACTTGTCGGCGAGCGGGCCGGTTTCGGCGGCATGCTTGATGATGCCGAGCCCATCGCGCAGCCATTGCACGGCCGAGCCGGCGACGAAGATCGAGCCTTCGAGCGCGTAGGTCCGGACGCCGTCGAGCTGATAGGCGATGGTCGTCAGCAGCTTGTTGTTCGATTTCACCGGCGTGGCACCGGTATTGAGCAGCGCGAAGCAGCCGGTGCCGTAAGTGGACTTCATCATGCCCGGCGTGAAGCAGGCCTGGCCGATGGTCGCCGCCTGCTGGTCGCCGGCGATGCCCGCGACCTTGATCGGACCGCCAAACAGCTCGGGCGTGGTGGTGCCGAAATCGGCCGAGGAGTCCTTCACCTCGGGCAGCATCGAGCGCGGCACGCGCAGCAGCTTCAGCAAGGTGTCGTCCCACTGCCCGGTGTGAATGTTGAACAGCAGCGTGCGCGAGGCGTTGGTGGCATCGGTGGCGTGGACCCGTCCACCCGTCAGCCGCCACAGCAAATAACAGTCGACGGTGCCGAACATCAGCTCGCCACGCTCGGCGCGCTCGCGCGCGCCCGGCACGTGATCGAGGATCCAGGCGACCTTCGTGCCTGAGAAATAGGGATCGATGATCAGGCCGGTCTTCGCGCTGACCTCCGGCTCATGGCCTTCGGCTTTGAGACGCGCGCAGATGTCGGCGGTGCGGCGGTCCTGCCAGACGATGGCACGGTGGACGGCCTGGCCGGTGGCACGGTCCCACACCACGGTGGTCTCGCGCTGGTTGGTGATGCCGATCGCCGCGATGTCCTTCGCCGTCAGTCCCGCCTTCTCCAGCGCGTCGCGGCAGGTCATCACCGTCGAGGTCCAGATGTCCTCCGGCTCGTGCTCGACCCAGCCCGAGGCCGGGAAATGCTGCGGAAATTCCTGCTGCGCGACCGCGGCGATCGAGATGTCGGAGCGGAACACGATCGCGCGCGAGGACGTGGTGCCCTGATCGATGGCCAGCACGAAGGACATGGGGTTTCTTCCCGGGAGTTGACGACGTTGGGCCGACAAGCAAGCGGATTGGAACGACGAGGTCAAGCTGGAGCGGCACGTGTAGGGCCTGCCCTCCCCCTCCAGGCCCTCCAGGGGAGGGTGAAGACCGACGTCTGCGCGCCACTCAGCCTTGAGAGAGGCTACACCGCCGCCGTCGTGACGCCGCCGTCGACCACGATGGTCTGGCCGGTCATGAAGGTCGAGGCATCGGACGCAAGATAGGCGACCGCGCCGGCAATCTCGTGAGGCTCGCCAATGCGGCGCAGCGGTGTCGTCGCGCAGCGCTGTTTCAGGCGGGCTTCGTCCTCCCACAGCGCGCGGGCGAAGTCGGTCTTGATCAGGCCCGGCGCGACGCAGTTGATGCGCACGCCCTGCGGGCCCCATTCGCCGGCGAGGCTGCGGCACAGCGCGAAGTCGGCGGCCTTGGAGATGCCGTAGGCGCCGATGACGGTCGAGCCGCGCAGGCCGCCGATCGAGGAGACGATGACGACCGAGCCTTTGCCGCGCGCGGCCATCGGCGGGATCGCCTTGGCGCAGAGCCAGAGATTGCTCTTCACGTTGGAGGCCATGATCTTGTCGAAGGCCTCGTCGGTGATGTCAAGCAGCGGACCGTAATACGGGTTGACCGCAGCATTGCAGACGAGGATGTCGACCTGGCCGTATTGGCTGACGGCGCCGTCGATCAGCGCATCGACCTCGGCGCGGCGCGAGATGTTGCAGGGGATGACGCGGGCCTCGCCACCGCTCGCGCGGATGCCGCTTGCCACTTCCTCGCAGGCGTCGGCCTTGCGGCTGGAGATCACGACCTTGGCGCCGAGCTGCGCCAGCAGCTCCGCAGAAGCACGGCCGATGCCACGGCTCGAGCCGGTGATGACGGCGACCTGGCCGGAGAGGTTGAAGGGATTGGGGATCATATTCTGCGTCCTCCGAGTCATTGCGAGGAGCGAAGCGACGAAGCAATCCAGGGCGACGCGTGACGCCCTGGATTGCTTCGCTACGCTCGCAATGACGGCTCAAAACAACCGAGCCGGCGTAGGCTCTCACGCTCGTCATGCGCGGGCTTGACCCGCGCATCCATCATCAAGGAGCGATGGGTTGCCGGGTCAAGCCCGGCAACGACGGACCATCTCAGATCAACCCACCCGCCTCGCTGACGCGGCGCGTGTGGTAGTCGGTGTCACCGAAGGTGCTCTCGATCATGGTCAGGCGCTTGAAGTAGTGGCCGATCTTGGCCTCCATCGTCATGCCGATGCCGCCGTGGAGCTGGATCGCCTGCTGGCCGACGAACTTGGCCGATTTGCCGATCTGCACCTTGGCCGCGGCGATCGAGGTGGCGCGCTCCTTGGCGTCGTCGAAGTCGGCGGCCATGGTGGCGAACATCGACATCGAGCGGGCCTGCTCCAGCGCGACGAACATGTCGGAGGCGCGGTGCTGCAGCGACTGGAACGAGCCGATCGCGACGCCGAACTGCTTGCGCGTCTTGATGTACTCGACCGTGGTCTTGAGCGACTCGTCCATCAGGCCGACGGCTTCCGCGCACAGTGCGATGCGGGCCTCGTCGACGACGCGCTCGATCAGCGGCAGAGCGTTAGCAGGATCGCCGATCGCGGCGTCGGCGCCCACTTCCACACCGGTGAAGGTGATGTCCGCCGCGTGCAGGCCGTCCTGGGTCGGATAGCCCTTGCGGGTGACGCCCTTCGCGTCGGCCGGCACGATGAACACGCCGATGCCCGACTTGTCGCGCTGGCCACCGGAGGTGCGCGCGGTGACGATCAGGGTGTCGGCATTCTCGCCGTTGAGCACGACGAACTTCTCGCCGTCGATGACCCAGCCGTCGCCCTTCTTCTTGGCGGAGGTGACGACATCGAACAGGTCGTAGCGCGACTGCTTCTCGAGCTGCGCGAACGCAAACGTCTTGCTGCCGTCGATGATTCCGGGCAGGTGCGCCGTCTTCTGCGCTGCCGAGCCGCCATGGCGGAGGAAGCCGCCGGCCAGCACGACCGTGGCGAGATACGGCTCCAGCACCAGCGCGCGGCCCATCGCTTCCATCACGATCATGGTCTCGACGCCGCCGGCGCCGAAGCCGCCGTCTTCCTCGGAGAACGGCAGACCGAGCAGGCCCTGCTCGGCGAGCTTGGACCACATCGCGCGGCTCCAGCCGCCCTTCTCCTTCATGTAGAGCTTGCGCTTGTCGAAATCATAGGCATCCGCCAGCAGGCCGTCGATGCTGTCCTTGAGGAGACGCTGCTCCTCGGTGAGATCAAAATCCATTGGTTGACTCTCCAGTATCCCCATTCTCCGTCATGCCCGCGCTTGTCGCGGGCATCCACGTCGTGCCCGGGCAGGGCTGCGCGTGGATGGCCGGGTCAAGCCCGGCCATGACGGCGTGCGTTGTCGAGGCGCTGCGGCTCACAGGTCAGAGCCCCAGCACCGCCTTGGCGATGATGTTGCGCTGGATCTCGTTGGAGCCGCCGTAGATCGAGACCTTGCGGTTGTTGAAGTAGCTCGGCGCGATCTGGGCGGTCCAATCCATGGTCTCGTTGCTGTCGTCGTCGCCATGGATGTCGTAGGGCGCGGCGAACGGGCCGATCACCTCCATCAGCAGCTCGGTGGTGGTCTGCTGGATCTCCGAGCCCTTGATCTTCAGCACCGAAGACGCCGGATTGGGCTTGCCCTTGCCGTGCTTGCCCTCGTCGGCGACGACACGCAGCTGCGTCAGCTCCAGCGCCTTGAGCTCGACCTCGCACGCGGTGAGCTTCTCGCGGAACGACGGGTCTTCCAGCACCGGACGGCCGCCCGCCTCGATCTTGGCGGCGAGCTCCTTGATGCGGCGGATGCGCTCCTTGGAGACGCCGACGCGGGCGATTCCGGTGCGCTCATTGCCGAGCAGGAACTTGGCGTAGTCCCAGCCCTTGTTCTCCTCGCCGATCAGGTTCTCATAGGGTACCTCGACGTCGTCGAAGAACACCTCGTTGACCTCGTGGCCGCCGTCGATGGTCTGGATCGGACGCACGGTGACGCCCTTCGACTTCATGCTGAAGACGATGAAGGAGATGCCCATCTGCTTCTTCGCGGAGGGATCGGTGCGGCACAGGCAGAAGATCATGTCGGCGTGCTGGGCCAAGGTGGTCCAGGTCTTCTGGCCGTTGATGATCCACTTGTCGCCGCGGCGCTCGGCCTTGGTCTTCAGCGAGGCCAGGTCGGAGCCGGAGCCCGGCTCCGAGAAGCCCTGGCACCACCAGTCGTCGACATTGGCGATGCGCGGCAGATACTGCTTCTTCTGCGCCTCGTTGCCGAAGGTGTAGATCACCGGGCCGACCATGCTGACGCCGAAGGCGAGCGGCTGCGGCGCCGGATAGGCCTGCAGCTCCTCGTTGAAGATGTAGTGCTGCACCGAGGTCCAGCCGGTGCCGCCATATTCCGTCGGCCAGTGCGAGACGCCCCAACCCTTCTTGTTGAGGATGCGCCACCAGGTCACCATCTCGTCCTTCGACAGATGGCGGCCCTCGATCATCTTCCGCCGTGTCTCCGGCGGCACGTTGTCCTTGAAGAACTGCCGGACTTCCTCGCGGAACGCCTGCTCTTCCTTCGTGAATGCAAGATCCATCGGATCCTCCCGTGTGTAGTTTGAATCGCGTTCGTTCGTCTTGTTCCGCCGTCGTCCCGGCGAACGCCGGGACCCATAACCACCGACGGTCGTTTGAGAGCACAGGCATCTGCCGTCATGCCCCAAGCAACATCACGCGGTATGGGTCCCGGGTCTGCGCTTCGCTTGCCCGGGACGACACCGAGTGAAATCCCGCGCGAGTTGCGCGTGGGATTTCGGTCGTTCGTTACTGCAGCACCTCGAACAGGCCGGCGGCGCCCATGCCGCCGCCGACGCACATGGTGACGACGGCGTACTTGGCCTTGCGGCGGCGGCCTTCGATCAGGGCGTGGCCGGTGAGCCGCGCGCCCGACATGCCGTAGGGATGGCCGACCGCGATGGCGCCGCCATTGACGTTGATCTTGTCGGGGTCGATGCCGAGCTTGTCGCGGCAGTACAGCACCTGCACGGCGAACGCCTCGTTGAGCTCCCACAGGCCGATGTCGTCGACGGTCAGCCCGTGGCGCTTGAGCAGGCGCGGCACCGCGAACACCGGGCCGATGCCCATCTCGTCGGGCTCGCAGCCATGCGCGACGAAGCCGCGGAAGATGCCGAGCGGCTGCAGGCCGCGCTTCGCCGCAGTGGCGTCGCTCATGATGACGCAGGCCGAGGCGCCGTCGGAGAGCTGGCTGGCATTACCCGCGGTGATCGAGAAGCCGTCGCCGCGCACGGCCTTGAGGCCGGCAAGACCTTCGGCGGTCGTCTCGGGACGCGGCCCCTCGTCCTGCGACAAGGTGACGTCCTTGAACGAGACATTGCCGGTGGCCTTATCGGTGACCGCCATCTTGGTGGTGATCGGCGCCAGCTCGTCGTTGAACTTGCCGCCCTGCTGCGCGGCCGCGGTGCGGCGCTGGCTCTCCAGCGCATATTCGTCCTGCCGTTCGCGGGAGATGCCGTAGCGCTTGGCGACGATCTCGGCGGTGTCGATCATCGGCATGTAGACGTCGCCCTTGATCTCGAGCAGCGCCGGATCGGTGGCCTGGAAGCTGTTCATCTTGTCGTTCTGGACCAGCGAGATCGATTCGCCGCCGCCGCCGACTGCGATCTCGACACCGTCGAAGATCACCGAGCGCGCCGCGAGCGCAATCGCCTGCAGACCGGAGGCGCATTGGCGGTCGATCGTGGTGCCGCCGACCGACACCGGCAGGCCGGCACGCAGCAGCGCCTTGCGCGCGATGTTGCCGCCGGTCGAGCCCTGCTGCAAGGCCGCGCCCATCACGACATCCTCGACCTCTGCCGGATCGACCTTGGCGCGCTTGACCGCCTCGCCGATGGCGTGGCCGAGCAGCGTCGCGCCGCCGGTGGCATTGAGCGCGCCGCGATAGGCCTTGCCGATCGGCGTGCGGGCGGTGGAAACGATGACGGCATCGGTCATGGGCGACCTCCTGTTGTTGTCACTGATGTTTGATTTGAGACGCGGGTGATTGCTGCTGGCGCAGTTCGTGACGCGACAGCTTGCCGACCGGCGTGCGCGGCAGCTCGTCGACGAACTCGACCGCCGCCGGCAGCTCGTGCTTGCCGAGCTTGCCGGTGAGGAAGGCGCGGAGATCCTCGACCGGGAACGGCGCAAAGCCGTCGCGCAGCTTGATGAAGGCCTTGGCCGCCTCGCCGCGATAGGCGTCGGGAATACCGATCACGATGACCTCCTGCACCGCCGGATGGGTGTAGATCGCCTGCTCGATCATCTGCGGATAGACGTTGAAGCCGCCGGAAATGATCATGTCCTTCTTGCGGTCGACCAGGAAGTAGAAGCCGTCGGCGTCGACATAGCCGATGTCGCCGGTCAGGAAATGATCGCCGACGAACGACTGCGCCGTTTCCTCCGGCCGGTTCCAATAGCCCTTGGTGACGTTCGGCCCCTTGATCCGGATCTCGCCGACCTCGTTCACGCCGAGCACCTTTGCGGGATCCTCGAGCGACACGACGTCCATCTCGATGCCGGGCAGCGTGATCCCGATCGAGCCGGGCTTGTCCGGGCCACCCTTGGGATGGGCGGTGCCGGGCGAGCAGGTCTCGGTCATGCCCCAGCCGCTCTTCAGCTTCATGCCGACGCGTCGCTCCAGGATGCGCGCGACCTCGACCGGCAGCGGCGCGCCGCCGGAGCCGACGCTGGTCAGCGACGACAGATCACGCTTGTCGAGATCGGGCAGGTTGGCGATCGCGATCCACATCGTCGGCACGCCGGGAAAATAGGTCGCGCGCTTGACCTCGATGTCGCGCATCACGGCGTCGAGATCGAAGCGCTGGTGCAGCGAGATCAGGCTGCCGAGGCGCAGCGAGGTCAGCAGCACCACCGTCAGTGCATAGATGTGGAACAGCGGCAAGACGCAGATCACGCGGTCGGAGCCGTTACCGTTTGCACGCGTCGCGCGGCCCCAGACTTCGGCGATCGACACCGCGGAGGTGAGATTGCCATGGGTCAGCATCGCACCCTTGGGCAGGCCGGTGGTGCCGCCGGTATATTGCAGCAGGGCGATGTCGTCTGGCGAGATCGAAGGCCACGCCATAGGCGCAACGGCGCCTTCGACGAAGGCGCGGTGCGTAATCACCGCGGGATTGTCCGGCAGCGCCGTCTGCGGCGTGCCGACTTTGCCCCAATCATCATCCTCGCAGACGATCAGGCGATCGATCAGTCCCTTGGCGAGGAACTTCAACGCGGTCGGCAGCAGCGCTGATAGGTTCGACGTGACGAGAATGCGCGCGCCGGAATCGCTGAGCTTGTGCGACAACGCGATCTCGCCATCGAGCGGCGACAGGTGCACCACGCGGGCGCCGGCCTTGAGCGCGCCGAAGAAGTTGATCGGATGATCCGGCGTATTGCCGAGGAACAGCGCGATCGACGCGCCCTTGCCGAAGCCGGCGCGCAGGAACGCGGCGGCGGCCTGGTCGACGAGCGCCGCGAGTTGCTTGAAAGTGATGGGGCGGTCGCGGAATTCCAGCGCGTCGCCATCGCCGAAGTCACTGACCGCCTTTGCCAGCAGATCCGGCAAGGTGCCACGCGCGATCGGCGCGTCCCAGCGGACGCCTTCGGGATAGAACTGTTCGCCAGGATGGGTCATGCGAGCTCAATGTCCGTTGGCGTAAGACGGCCCCGCTGTCTCCGTTCCCTCCCCCCTTGTGGGGGAGGGTCAGGGAGGGGGGTGGCCCCGGGCGAGACTGCCCGTGTGGACCCCCAACCCCTCCCCGCAAGGGGGAGGGGAGCGCAGCCGGGCGCAGAGTGATAGTTGGGCCGCCTCAAGCGGCCTTCCCCTGCGCCAGCGAGGCGAAGGTCTTGCCTTCGTCGGCGAGCTTCTTCAGCAGCGGCGCTGGCTCCAGCGACGGGTCATTGGTCTCCTTGGCATAGAACGCCAGCCGCTCGGCAATGTGCTTCAGGCCGACGCTGTCGGCCCAGTACATCGGGCCGCCGCGATAGATCGGCCAGCCATAGCCGTAGAGCCAGACAACGTCGATGTCGGACGGACGCGCGGCGATGCCCTCGGCGAGGATCTTCGCGCCCTCGTTGATCATCGGATACATCATGCGCTCGAGGATCTCCTCGTCGCTGACCGCGCGGCGCTTGAGGCCGAGCTTGGCGAGCGTCTCGTCGATCAACTTCTCGACATCGGGATCCGGCAGCGGCGCACGCGAGCCGGCCTCGTATTTGTAGTAGCCCTTGCCGGTCTTCTGGCCGAAGCGGCCCGCTTCGCACAGCGCATCCGCGATCTCGCTCTTGATGCCGCGGTCCTTGCGCGAGCGCCAGCCGATGTCGAGGCCGGCGAGATCGCCCATCGCGAACGGGCCCATCGGCATGCCGAACTTGGTGACGACGGCATCGACCTGCTGCGGCAGCGCGCCTTCGAACAACAGCTTCTCGGCCTGCTTGCCACGCTGCGCCAGCATGCGGTTGCCGACGAAGCCGTCGCAGACGCCGACCACGGCCGGCACCTTGGCGATCTTGCGGGCGATCGACACGGCGGTGACGAGCGCATCCGGCGCGGTCTTCTCCGCGCGCACGATCTCGCACAGCTTCATGACGTTGGCCGGCGAGAAGAAATGCATGCCGAGCACGTCCTGCGGACGGCTGGTCTCGGCGGCGATTGCGTCGATGTTCAGATACGAAGTGTTCGAGGCCAGCACCGCGCCCGGCTTGGCATATTGATCGAGCTTGCCGAACACTTCCTTCTTCACGGCCATGGTCTCGAACACCGCCTCGATGACGAGGTCGGCGTCCTTGACGTTCTCGAGACCGACCTTGCCGTCGATCAGCGCCATGCGCTTGGCCGGGGCGTCCGCCGGAATGCCGCCGCGCGCGGCGGTCGCCTCCCAGTTCTTCTGCATGATGCCCATGCCGCGCTTGAGCTGCTCCTCGGCGGTCTCGATCAGGGTGACCGGGATGCCGGCATTGGCGAACGACATCGCGATGCCGCCGCCCATGGTGCCGGCGCCGATGATGGCGACGCGCTCGACCTTGCGGCCCTTCGTGCCCTCGGGCACGCCGGCAATCTTGGCCGCCTCGCGCTCGGCGAAGAACGCGTAGCGCTGCGCCTTGGACTGGTCGCTGGTGAGCAGCTTGAGGAAGCCCTCGCGCTCCCGCTTCAAGCCCTCGTCGAACGGCAGATCGATCGCATAGCCGACCGCATCGGCCGCCGCGAACGGCGCCTCCAGCCCGCGCGACTTCTTGGTGATCGCAGCGACCGCATTGGTGAAGATCGAGCGATCGGCCTTGGCCGCGGCGATCTTGGAGTCATCGTCGCGCAGCTTGCGCAGCGGACGGTTCTCCGCCACCACCTTGCGCGCGAAGGCTTCGCCGCCCGATGCCGGCCCCTCGACGATCTCCTCGATCAGGCCCGCCTTCAGCGCTTCGGCTGCGCCGATCGGATCACCGGCGACGATCATCTTGACCGCGAGCTCCGGCCCCACCGCGCGCGGCAGGCGCTGCGTTCCGCCCGCGCCCGGCAGCAGGCCGAGCTTCACCTCGGGCAGGCCGAGCTTCGCCTCCTTGGTGGCGACACGATAATGACAGGCGAGCGCCACTTCGAGACCACCGCCCAGCGCCGTTCCATGAATCGCCGCGATGACCGGCTTGGGGCTGTTCTCGATCGTGCTCAGCACGTCGTTGAGCGCCGGCGGCTTCGGCGGCTTGCCGAACTCGGTGATATCGGCGCCGGCAATGAAGGTGCGTCCGCCGCAGGTCAGCACGATGGCCTTGATTGCGGGATCGTCGATCGCCGCCTTGACGTTGTCCAGGATGCCGCCGCGAACTGCGGCACTCAGCGCATTGACGGGCGGACTGTCGATGGTGACGATGCCGATGATGTCATGACGATCAAGCTTTGCCACTTCGCTCACGCGTAAGCTCCTTGGGATGTCGTTTCTTTGCGGCCGGTTAACGTTCCGACCCCTTCTTGGCTCTTCATTTGCGCAGAGGTTCAGCCTTGCTTGCGTCTACCCGCTGCCGGACATCAATTCCGCAGTGCGAAATCTAATTCCACATCTTGACAGCCAGGGTTATTTTGAAGCACGAGCGTTGTCAACGAGGCTCATCAATCAACAGCCGATGACATGAAACGCCCAGGGAAGAAAGCTGCGACCGATCGCAACTTCGTCGTTGCGCTGTCGCGCGGCCTCGAGGTGCTCAGGGCTTTCCGGCCCAATGACGGCCTGCTGGGCAACCAGGAGATCGCGGCGCGCACCAACCTGCCCAAGCCGACCGTGTCGCGCCTGACCTACACGCTGACCAAGCTCGGCTATCTCACGCCCGTTCCCCGCTTCGAGAAATATCAGCTGGCGCCGTCAGCGCTGCTGCTCGGCTACGCCGCGCTCGCCAATCTCGGCGTGCGCCAGCTCTCCGAGCCGTTCCGCGAGCAGCTGATGCGCGAGACCGGCGGTGCGGTGGCAATCGGCGGCCGCGACCGGCTCAGCATGATCTATATCGGCCAGAGCCGGCACGGCGTCGTCAACGTCGAGCTCGACGTGGGCTCGCGCATTCCGATTGCGACCACCGCGATGGGCCGGGCCTATCTCTGGGCGCTGCCCGAAGAGGAACGCGCCGTGCTGATGCGCGAGATGCGCGAGCATTACGGCAACCGCTGGCCCAAGATCCGTGACGGGATCGAGCGCGCCGGCGAAACCGTCGCCAAGTACGGCTTCACGATCTCGGCCGGCGAATGGCAGGATGACGTTCACGCCGTCGGCGCGGCGTTGAGGCTCAACGATGGAACGGGTCCTTACGCGATCAATTGCGGCGCGCCTGCATTCCGCTTCACGGAAGAGCGCCTGCTCACCGACATTGGACCTCGTCTCGTGGCGATGGTAAGGAAAATCGAAGCAGCGCTTGGCGGACTTGCGCCGCAAACTAATCAGACGAATGTTCATGCGAACAATTCGTCTCACAAAGAACTCAATAAAAAGCCGAAGCCAGGAGGAAAAGTTGCCCGTGTTGCCGAGGGTATCAGATAGCCTGCATCATCGCGGTCGGCTGGCGCCGCGTCCTGACCTGAACGATTTCGGGAGGGGCGAGACGAGATGACGCAGGCACAACTCGCCCAGACCAACGATCCGCTGCTCGCCGTCCGCGACGTCAGCGTCGTGTTCGGCGGCATCGTGGCGCTGAACGGCGTCTCGTTCGACATGCGCCAGGGCCAGATCCTCGGCCTCATCGGCCCGAACGGCGCCGGCAAGACCACGCTGTTCAACTGCCTCAGCCGGCTCTATCAGCCGAGCTCCGGCGACATCCTGATGGAAGGCCACAGCATCCTGAAGCGGCCGCCACACCGCATCGCCGAGATCGGCATCGGCCGCACCTTCCAGAACGTGGCGCTGTTCCCGAACCTGTCGGTGCTCGACAACGTCCGCGTCGGCACGCATGCGCGGACCTCGAGCGACATCATCTCCGATTCGCTTCGTCTCGCCTGGATCCGCCGCAGCGAGACTTCGGTGAATACCAAGGTTCACGAGATCCTCGCCTATCTCAACCTCGAGGAGGTCGCGCACAAGACCGTGTCCGGGCTGCCGTTCGGCACCCAGAAGCGCGTCGAGCTGGCGCGCGCGCTCGCCGCTGGCCCGAAGATCCTGCTGCTTGACGAGCCCGCCGGCGGCCTCAATCACGAGGAAGTCTATGTGCTCGGCGACCTGATCCGTCGCATCCGCGACGAGCGCCATGTCACTGTGCTGCTGGTCGAGCATCACATGGGACTGGTGATGTCGATCGCCGACCACGTGGTGGCGCTGAATTTCGGCCGCAAGCTCGCCGAGGGCACGCCCGCGCAGGTGCAGGCCGATCCCGACGTCATCAAGGCCTATCTCGGGAGCAAGGATCAATGACGGCGCTGCTCAACGTCAAGGACCTGCGCGCCTATTACGGCCAGGTCCAGGCCCTGCACGGCCTCTCCTTCTCGCTCAACGAAGGCTCGCTGACGACCCTGCTCGGCGCCAATGGCGCCGGCAAGACCACCACCCTGCGCGCGATCTGCAACATGGTGCGCTCGACCGGTGCGATCGAGTTCGAGGGCAAGCCGCTCAACAACAAGTCGACCGAGAGCATCGTCCGCTTCGGCATCGCGCACGTCCCGCAGGGTCGCGGCACCTTCACCAACATGACGGTGGAGGAAAACCTGCAGCTCGGCGCCATCACCCGCTCCGACAAGGCGGGCATCGTCGCCGACATCGAGCGGATGTATTCCTACTTCCCCAAGCTGAAGGAGCGTCATACGCAGCAGGCCGGCACCCTGTCCGGCGGCGAGCAGCAGATGCTGGCCGTGGCGCGGGCGCTAATGCTGCGTCCCAGGTTGATGCTGCTCGACGAGCCGTCGTTCGGCCTCGCGCCGCTGGTGGTCCGCGACCTCTTCGGCATCCTCGGCAAGATCAACCGCGAGGAAAAGGTCTCGATCCTCGTCGTCGAGCAGAACGCGCAGCTCGCGCTGGAGCTCGCCGATCAGGCCTATGTGATCGAGACCGGCCGCATCGTCATGTCCGGCGCGGCCTCGGACATCGCGAACGACGAGAACGTCCGCAAATCCTATTTGGGCTACTAACGGAGGCGGGACAATGGAGCTGTTCACCAACCAGGTCCTGGCCGGCATTGCGACTGGCGCGATCTACGCCTGCATGGCGCTCGCGGTCGTGATGATCTACCAGGCGATCGACCATCTCAACTTCGCGCAAGGCGAGATGGCGATGTTCTCGACATTCATCTCCTGGCAGCTGATGCAATGGGGCCTGCCCTACTGGGTCGCCTTCGTGGCGACGCTGGCCTTGTCCTTTGCCGGCGGCATCGCGATCGAGCGCGTGCTGTTCAAGCCGCTCACCAAGGCGCCGATCCTGACTCAGGTCGCCGGCTTCATCGCGCTGTACTCGATCATCAACTCCTTTGCCGGACTGACCTGGGACTTCACCATCAAGCAGTATCCGACGCCGTTCGGATCGTCGCCGTTCCTGGGCAGCCAGCTGATCTCGACGCACCAGGCCGGCATGATCGGCATCACCTTGCTGCTGCTGATCGGCCTGTACTTCTTCTTCCAGTACACCAGGGTCGGGCTTGCGATGCGTGCGGCGGCGGCGGTGCCCGAGTCGGCGCGGCTGGTCGGCATCAACACGTCGTGGATGATCGCGCTCGGCTGGGGCATGGCGGCAGCGATCGGCTCGATCGCCGGCATGCTGATCGCGCCGGTGGTCTTCCTCGAGCCGAACATGATGGGCGGCGTGCTGATCTACGGGTTCGCCGCCGCCGTGCTCGGCGGCCTGACCAGCCCGTTCGGCGCGGTGCTCGGCGGCTTCCTGGTCGGCATCTTCGAAAATCTCGCCGGAACCTACATCCCGCATGTGGGCAACGAGATGAAGCTGCCGATCGCTCTGGCCCTCATCATCTCCGTCCTGGTCATCAAGCCCGCCGGCCTGTTCGGCCGCAACATCGTGAAGCGAGTCTGATCATGAGCGCAATCGAGGACATCACATCCCAGGCGCCCGCGGTCGAGGCCGTTCCGAAGCGGGCCATGACCCTGAGCTCCGGCACCACCTTCGTGGTCGTGCTGCTGCTCCTGATAGTGCCGCTGTTCGTCAAGAACTTCATCATCTTCCAGATGACGATGCTGCTGATCTACGGGCTGGCCGTGCTGGCGCTGAACATCCTGACCGGCGGATCCGGCCAGTTCTCGCTCGGCAACAGCGCCTTCTACGCCATCGGAGCCTATACGTCGGCGATCCTGATGGAGCAGTACAATGTCAACTACGCGCTGACCCTGCCGGTCGCCGGCGTGATCTGCTTCGGCGCCGGCTTCCTGTTCGGCCAGCCGGCGCTGCGGCTCTCGGGCGTGTATCTCGCGCTCGCCACCTTCGCGCTCGCCACCGCGATGCCGCAGATCCTCAAGCTCGGCTTCTTCGAGGAATGGACCGGCGGCGTGCAGGGCCTCGTCGTCACCAAGCCGGACGCGCCGTTCGGCCTGCCGATGTCGCAGGACATGTGGCTGTACTACTTCACACTGGCGATCACGATCGCGATCTACGTGTTCTCGGTGAACCTCCTGCGCTCGCGTTCGGGGCGGGCTTTCATGGCGATCCGCGACAACGAGATCGCGGCATCCGCCATGGGCATCGACGTCGCGACCTACAAGACGCTGGCGTTCGGCGTCAGCGCCGGCATCACCGGCGTCGCCGGCGGCCTCGGCGCCATAGCCGTGCAGTTCGTGGCACCCGACAGCTACACGATCGTGCTCGCGATCTCGCTGTTCCTCGGCATGGTCGTCGGCGGCGTCGGCTGGCTGCCCGGATCGTTCGTCGGCGCGGCCTTCATCATCTTCGTTCCCAACATCGCCGAAGGCATTTCAAAGGGCCTGTCCGGCGCGGTGTTCGGCGTGCTGCTGTTCCTCGTCATCTTCCTCGTGCCGCACGGCTCGCGGCAGGTGGCGATGGTGGCGCAGCAGCTGCTCGGCAAACTCAGAAAGAACTAAGGAGGAACTCTTGCAGGTCGTTCAACAACTACGAATCGCCGCGATCGCGACGGCGGTCATCGCCCTCACCTCGGGCGCAGCACTCGCCCAGAAGAAATACGATACCGGCGCGTCGGATACCGAGATCAAGATCGGCAACATCATGCCCTATAGCGGACCGGCGTCCGCCTACGGCGTGATCGGCAAGACCGAGGAGGCGTATTTCAAGAAGATCAACGCCGAGGGCGGCATCAACGGCCGCAAGATCAACTTCGTCAGCTATGACGACGCCTATTCGCCGCCCAAGGCGGTCGAGCAGGTGCGCAAGCTGGTCGAAAGCGACGAGGTCCTGTTCGTCTTCAACCCGCTCGGCACGCCCTCGAACTCGGCGATCCAGAAATATCTCAACGGCAAGAAGATCCCGCAACTGTTCGTCGCCACCGGCGCCACCAAGTGGAACGACCCGAAGAACTTCCCCTGGACCATGGGCTGGCAGCCGAGCTACCAGAGCGAGGGCCGCATCTACGCGAAGTACCTGCTCAAGGACAAGCCCGGCGCCAAGGTCGGCGTGCTGTTCCAGAACGACGATTTCGGCAAGGACTATCTGAAGGGCCTCAAGGACGGCCTCGGCGACAAGGCCGCGTCCATGATCGTCATGGAGGAGAGCTACGAGACGTCCGAACCCTCGATCGACGGCCACATCGTCAAGCTGAAGGCCTCCGGCGCCGACGTCTTCTTCAGCGTCACCACGCCCAAGTTCGCGGCGCAGGCGATCAAGAAGCTTGCCGAGATCGACTGGCATCCGACGCATCTGGTCGTCAACGTGTCGGCCTCGGTCGGCAGCGTGATCAAGCCGGCCGGCTTCGAGAACTCGCAAGGGATTCTTTCGGCCGCCTACGCCAAGGATGCTGCGGATCCGCAGTGGAACGATGATCCCGGCATGAAGAAGTTCTTCGACTTCCTCGCGCAGTACTATCCCGACGCCAACAAGCTCGACAGCTCGACCGTCTACGGCTACGGCGCCGCGCAGACGCTGGTGAAGGTGCTGCAGATGTGCGGTGACGACCTGACCCGCGCCAACGTGATGAAGCAGGCCGCGAGCCTGAAGGACTTCGCGCCCGACACGCTGCTGCCGGGCGTCAAGATCAACACCTCGGCTACCGACTTCGCGCCCATCGAGCAATTGCAGATGATGCGGTTCAAGGGCGAGAAGTGGGAGCTGTTCGGCGAGGCGATCAGCGGCGCCATCGAGTAATCGCGCATCGCCGCAGAAAGCGGTGCCGATCTCCACTGGCCCTCCGCGCCATCGGCGCGGAGGGCTTTTTCATATCTGGATCGGCGTCGAACTATTCATCTCAGGCTGTTCTTGCAGAGCAATCACCCGCCGAGATTGCGGAGACCTCTCGCAGTTGCACATGATATGGACCGCCAAGGCACCGCGAAAACACGGACCGTGCCGTGATGTCGCAACCACCCCGGTGCAGCTCTGCTATAGTTCCAGCCAGAACAAGAGCCGCCATCAAGGCGGCCGAGACACGTCAACCAAACCAACACGGGAGAAACGCACCATGATGATCACGCGAAGGGCCGCCCTCGCCTCGGCTGCCGCCATCGTTCTCGCCTCGAGCTCCGCAATCGCCGCCGACAAGAAATACGATACCGGCGCCTCCGACACCGAGATCAAGATCGGCAACATCATGCCCTATAGCGGGCCGGCCTCGGCCTACGGCATCATCGGCAAGACGGAAGCGGCCTACTTCAAGAAGATCAACGCCGAGGGAGGCATCAACGGTCGCAAGATCAACTTCATCTCCTATGACGACGCCTATTCGCCGCCGAAGACGGTCGAACAGGCACGCAAGCTGGTCGAGAGCGATGAAGTGCTGTTCATCTTCAATTCGCTGGGCACGCCGCCGAACTCGGCGATCCACAAATACATGAACTCGAAGAAGGTCCCGCAGCTGTTCGTCGCCACCGGCGCCACCAAATGGAACGATCCGAAGGACTTCCCCTGGACCATGGGCTGGCAGCCCAACTACCAGAGCGAATCCAGAATCTACGCAAAATATCTGCTGAAGGAAAAGCCGGACGCGAAGATCGCGGTGCTGTATCAGAACGATGATTACGGCAAGGACTATCTGAAAGGGCTGAAGGATGGGCTTGGAGCCAAGGCCGCCTCAATGATCGTCATGGAGGAGAGCTACGAGACCGCCGAACCCTCGATCGACAATCACATCGTCAAGCTCAAGTCCACCGGCGCCGACGTATTCGTGAACATCACCACGCCGAAATTTGCGGCGCAGGCAATTAAGAAGGTCAAGGAGATCGAGTGGAAGACGCTGCATATCCTCAACAACGTCTCCGCCTCCGTCGGCAGCGTGCTGAAACCGGCCGGCTATGAGAATTCACAGGACATCCTCTCGGCGGCCTATCTCAAGGACGTCTCCGATCCGCAATGGAAGGATGATGCCGGGATGAAACAGTTCCTCGACTTCATGGCGAAGGATTTCCCGGATGGCGACAAGCTCGATGGCGGCACCGTCGTCGGCTACAGCGTGGCCCAGACGCTTGTGCAGGTGCTGAAGCAGTGCGGCGACAACCTCACCCGCGAGAACGTCATGAAGCAGGCCGCATCCCTGCGCAACTTCCGCACCGAGATGCTGCTGCCTGGCATCACGATCAACACCTCGGCAACCGACTTCGCGCCCGTCAGCCAGTTGCAGCTGATGCGCTTCAAGGGCGAGAAGTGGGAGCTGTTCGGCGACGTGATTTCCGCCGACGTCGGCGGCTAACGACGGAACGCAATTGAAACCGCCTCCTGCGGCTTCGCGCCGCAGGAGGCGCTCTCTCCAGGCATCTTTGCTGTCTTTGCCAAGAATTCTTAAGCTAGGAGTTGAAAGAGAGGCGGTCATGCAGCGGCGGCGGTTACGCCGAGCGCGCGGCTGCGCTATGGGGACTCGTCCGGAGTGAAACGAGTCGCCCGTGCTGCGGGCGAATCCAACAACAAGGCCAAGCTCCAAGGCCGAGAAGGAGTCCCCACGTGACCACTGCCCTCACCCGCCGCACGCTCTCCAGCCTGCTCGGCCTCGCCTTGGTTGGCGCCGCTGCCGGCAGCGCCTATGCCGACAAGAAATACGACACCGGCGCCAGCGACACCGAGATCAAGATCGGCAACATCGTGCCCTATAGCGGCCCGGCCTCGGCCTACGGCTCGGTCGGCAAGGCGATGTCGGCTGTGTTCAAGAAGGTCAATGATGAGGGCGGCATCAACGGCCGCAGGATCAATTTCATCTCGTACGACGACGCCTATTCGCCGCCGAAGACGGTGGAGCAGGCGCGCAAGCTGGTGGAGAGCGACGAGGTGCTGTTCCTGTTCGGCGTGCTCGGCACTGCGCCCAACACGGCGATCCAGAAATACATGAACGCCAAGAAGGTGCCGCAGCTGTTCGTCGCGACCGGCGCCACCAAGTGGAACGAGCCCAAGACCAATCCGTGGACCATGGGCTGGCTGCCGAGCTATCAGTCGGAAGCCCGCATCTACGCCAAATACCTCACCGCGCAGCAGCCGACCGGCAAGATCGCGGTGCTCTACCAGAACGACGACATGGGCAAGGACTATCTGAAGGGTCTCAAGGACGGCCTTGGCGACACCTCCCGCGTCGTGCTGGAGGAGAGCTATGAGATCGCCGAACCCACGGTCGAGTCGCACATCGTCAAGATGAAGTCGGCCAATCCCGACATCGTCGTGCTGTTCACCACACCGAAGTCCGGCGCCCAGGCGATCAAGAAGCTCGGCGAGATGAACTGGAAGCCGCTGACCATCATCTCGAACGTCAGCGCCTCGACCGCGGCCGTGATGCGGCCGGCCGGCGTCGAGAACTCGCAAGGGGTGATCTCGGCCGCCTATGCCAAGGATGCCTCCGATCCGCAATGGGCCAACGACCCCGGTCTCGGCGCGTTCAGGGAACTGCTCGCCAAATATCTGCCGGAGATCAACCCCGTGGATTCGTCGGCGCTGACCGGTTACAACATCGCCACCACGATGGTCGAGGTGCTGAAGCGATGCGGCGACGAACTGACCCGCGCCAATGTCATGAAGCAGGCGGCAAGCCTGAAGCAGTTTGCGCAGGGCGGGCTGTTGCCCGGCATCACGCTGACCACCGGTCCGGACGACTTCCAGCCGATCGAGCAGCTGCAGCTGATGCAGTTCAAGGGCGAGCGCTGGCAGTTGTTCGGCGAGGTCATGAGCGGCGAACTGAAATAGGCTGCGCACGGCACGCGGGCGGCGCCGCATGACCAGCCGCCGTCCGTTGTTGCGCGCGATCTTCGATGCCGCGGTCGCCGCGGCGCATCCTGACATGGTGCTGCCGGCATTCCTGCCGGCGGCTCCCAAAGGACGAATCATCTGTCTCGCCGCCGGCAAGGGCGCGGCCGCGATGGCGGTCGCGGCCGAGCGCCACTACCTGGACACGCTGGGATTCGATCCCGCGAAGCTGACCGGCATCGCAACCACCCGCCATGGCCATGGCGTGCCGACCCGGCGGGTGAAGGTCATCGAGGCCGGACATCCGATGCCAGACGAGGCCGGGCTGAAGGCCGCCGACGAGACGCTGCAACTGGCGGCAACCGCCGAGCCCGGCGACCTGATGCTGGTGCTGCTCTCCGGTGGTGGGTCCGCCAATTGGGTCGCGCCGGTGAACGGCGTCAGCTTCGCGCAGAAGCAGCAACTGACCCGCGCGCTGCTCCGCTCGGGCGCACCGATCGGCGAAATGAATACGGTCCGCAAGCATCTGTCGCGGATCAAGGGCGGCCGGCTGGCGCGGGCCGGGCAGAAGGCCGAGATCGTGACCCTGGCGATCTCCGACGTGCCGCATGACGATCCCTCGGCGATCGCATCGGGTCCGACGGTGCCCGATCCGACCACGCTGGCCGATGCCCGCGGCATCGTCGCCAAATACAAGCTCGAGGTCGACCCGGCGATCAGCCGAGCGCTCGATGATGCCGCCAATGAGAGCTGCAAGCCCGGCGATGCCGCCTTCGCCCGCGCCTCGTTCGAGCTGATCGCGCGCCCCGCCAGCTCGCTCGAGGCCGCCGTGGCCAGCGTCAAGGCGGCGGGCTACGACGTGCTCGATCTCGGCGCCGATCTCGAGGGTGAGGCCCGCGATGTCGCGGCCGATCACGCCAAGCTGGCGCGCGAGGCCCGCGCGCTCGGCCGCCGCATGGCGATCATCTCCGGCGGCGAGCTCACCGTGACGGTGCGCGGCCAGGGCCGCGGCGGCCCGAACCAGGAATATGCCTTGGCGCTCGCCGACCTCCTCAAGGACATGGAGGGCATAGCGGCGCTCGCCGGCGACACCGACGGCGCCGATGGCGGCGGCGGCAGCGCCTCCGATCCGGCCGGTGCGCTTGTCGATGCCGAGGTCATCGCCGCGATGCGGGCGCAGGGGCTGGATCCGCAGGCCTATCTCGCCAACAACGACGCCACCGCATTTTTCGCCGCGACCGGCGGCCTGCTGCAGACCGGACCGACGCTCACCAACGTGAACGACGTCAGGGTCATCCTGGTCGATTGAGGGGCGCGCCTGCGTCCTTCAGAACTCCTCCGCGATCTTGGTGAGCATCGCCAGTAGCGCGTCGCGCCCATCCGGGCCCAGCAGCTCGTTGAGCCGCGCCTCGTGCTTCGACACCACCAGCTTCTTGGCGCGGGCCAGCACGGCGCGGCCCTTCTCGGTCAGCATCAGGATGTGCGAGCGCCGGTCGTTGGCCGAACGCACTCGCGCACACAGGTCGCGGCTCTCGAGGCTGTCCAGCAGGGACACGAAGTTCGGCCGCAGGATGCCCAGGGTGTTGGCGATCTCGGTCTGGTTCCGGCCCGGATTGGCGTCGAGCAGCAGCAGCACCGAGAACTGGGCCGGCGTCAGTTGCAGCGGCGCGACGCAGCGCAGGAAGTCCTCGAACACCTTCAACTGCGCCCGTTTCAGCACATAGCCAAGCAGATCCGACAGCTCGCCGAGCTGGACCGCTTGCGTCTCATCGGCCGCTACGGCAGCTTCCTTGCGGCTTTCCCTCTTGCTGACGGGCTTGGCGCTATCGGCCATCACGGTCCGCCAAATTCATCGCATTTGCTTCCATCCCTGGTCTCGAACGCCGCAGCCGGAACAGCGGCCTTGAGATTATAATCGATAATTGTTATCCACTATATCAAACACGGGCAGCCCAATTCAACTGCCCCGACCTGCGGACGGCGCATGGCGTCGCCCGCATCCGGTCACCACAGAGGGGGAGCGTCCGGTCTTGAACACAACGATCCTGCTGTTCCTGTTGCAGGACGGCATTACCAATGGCGCGATCTACGCGCTGCTCGGGCTGGCGCTCGTGCTGGTGTTTGCCGTCACCCGGGTGATCCTGATCCCGCAGGGCGAATTCGTCACCTACGGCGCCCTCACCTATGCCTCGCTCGCTGCCGGCCAAATGCCGGGCACGGCGAAGCTCGCCGTCGTGATCGGGCTCGCGGCCTTCGCCTTCGACCTTTACGCCATGCGCAAGACGCTGCACGCGCCGAAGATCGCGCGCACCTTCGGCCTCAACGTGGTCCTCCCGGTGGCCATTCTGCTCGCCAGCATGTGGGCGGCGAACCAGCGCATGCCCGCCGGCGTCAGCCTGGTGCTGTCGCTGCTGATCGTGGCCAGCATCGGCCTGTCGCTCTACCGCATCGTGTTCCAGCCGCTCGCGCACACCTCGGTGCTGGTGCTGCTGATCGCCTCGGTCGGCGTTCACTTGGCGCTGCAGGGCCTCGGCCTGCTGTTCTTCGGCGCCGAAGGCCAGCGTGGCCCGACGCTGCTGAATGCCAGCGCGACGCTCGGCTCGCTGCGCTTTACCGGACAGGGCATGGCGGTCTACGGCATCACCATCGCCTTCATCGTCGGCCTCTGGCTGTTCTTCGGCCTGACCCTCTACGGCAAGGCGCTGCGCGCCACCGCCGTCAACCGGCTCGGCGCCCGCCTCGTCGGCATCCGCACCACGCTGTCCGGCCAGATCGCCTTCCTGCTGGCCTCCAGCATCGGCGCGCTCTCGGGCATCCTGATCGTCCCGATCACGACGCTCTATTACGACACCGGCTTCCTGATCGGCCTCAAAGGCTTCATCGCCGCGATCATCGGCGGCCTGATCAGCTATCCCCTGACCGCCGTCGCCGCGCTCGTCGTCGGCATCGTCGAGGCGTTCTCCTCGTTCTACGCCTCGAACTTCAAGGAAGTGATCGTCTTCACGCTGTTGATCCCGGTCCTGCTGCTGCGTTCGCTCGCCGCGCCCGCGGTCGAAGAAGAGAAGGATTGAGCCGTGCGCGAGCGTTGGCCTCTCATCGTCTTTGCCGTCATCGTTGCGGCGATCCCGTTCATTCCGGGCATGCCGCCGTTCTGGATCGTGCTGCTCGACAATATCGGCCTGTCCGCGCTGGTCGCGATGGGCCTGGTGCTGCTGACCGGCGTCGGCGGCCTCACCTCGTTCGGCCAGGCCGCCTTCGTCGGCTTCGGCGCCTACACGACCGCGGTGCTCTCGGCGCAGTATGGCATCTCGCCCTGGCTGACCTTGCCACTGTCGCTGCTGGTCTCCGGCCTCGCCGCGGTGCTGCTCGGCCTCGTCACGGTCAGGCTGTCCGGCCACTATCTGCCGCTCGGCACGCTGGCCTGGGGTCTCGGCCTCTATTATCTCTTCAGCAAGCTTGCCTTCCTCGGCCGCAATGACGGCATCTCCGGCATCCCGCCGCTGTCGATCGGCAGCCTCAAGATGCTCGATCCCGGCACGATCTATTTCGCGATCTGGGCCGCCGTTCTGATCTCTGCGCTGCTGACGATGAACCTGCTGGACTCCCGCACCGGCCGCGCCATTCGCGCCCTGCGCCGCGGCCACATCGCGGCGGAAGCGTTCGGCGTCTACGCACCCCGCGCCAAGCTGCTGGTGTTCATCTATGCCGCCGTGCTCGCCGGCCTCTCGGGCTGGCTCTATGCGCACTTCACCCGCGCCGTGAACCCGACGCCGTTCGGCGCCCAGGCCGGCATCGAATATCTGTTCGTCGCCGTCGTCGGCGGCGCCGGCTATGTCTGGGGCGGCGTGCTGGGTGCTGCGATCGTCGTTGTGCTGAAGGAGGTCCTGCAAAGCTACCTCCCGCTGCTGCTGCATGGCGAGGGCCAGCTCGAGACCATCGTGTTCGGCATCCTGCTCGTGACGCTCCTCCAGCTCGCTCCGACCGGCCTGTGGCCGTGGCTGACGGCGCGCCTGCCGTTCAAGCCGCTGGCGAAGAAGCCGGACACCACAATCAAGCTGCCGGCCCGCGAGCGGTCCGCGACGACGCCCAACGTCCTGCTGCAAGTCGACAACGCGCGAAAGCAGTTCGGCGGCGTGGTCGCGGTCAACAACGTTTCCTTCGACGTACAGGCCCGCGAGATCGTCGCGCTGATCGGCCCGAACGGCGCCGGCAAGAGCACGACCTTCAACCTGATCACCGGCGTGCTGCCGCCGACCTCCGGCAACATCTCGGTGCTCGGCAAGGCCGTCGGCAACGCCCCGCCGCAGGACGTCGTCAAGCTCGGCATTTCCCGCACCTTCCAGCACGTCAAGCTGGTGCCGGACATGACGGTGCTGGAGAACGTCGCGATCGGCGCCCATCTGCGCGGCCATTCCAATGCGCTCACCAGCATGTTCCGGCTCGACCGCGCCGACGAGGCCAAGCTGCTCGCGGAAGCCGCGCGCCAGATCGATCGCGTCGGGCTCGGCGACCAGATGCACCAGCTTGCTGGCTCGTTGTCTCTCGGCCAGCAGCGCATCGTCGAGATCGCCCGCGCGCTGTGCGTCGATCCGATGCTGCTCTTGCTCGACGAGCCGGCCGCGGGATTGCGCCACATGGAGAAGCAGCGCCTCGGCGCGCTGCTGCGCGACCTCCGCGCCGGCGGCATGTCGGTGCTGCTGGTCGAACACGACATGGGATTTGTCATGGATCTCGCCGACCGCATCGTGGTGCTCGATTTCGGCACCAAGATCGCCGAGGGCACACCAGCCGCGATCAAGACCAATCCCGAGGTGATCAAGGCATATCTCGGAGCCGCTGCATGAGCACCTTGCTGGAAGTCGCCGACGTCCACGTCTCCTACGGCAAGGTCGAGGCTGTCAGATCGGTCTCGCTGACCGTCGCCGAGAACGAGATCGTCACCATCATCGGCGCCAACGGCGCCGGCAAGACCACGCTGCTCAGTGCCATCATGGGCGTGTTTCCGCTGAAGGGCCGCGTCTCCTTCCTGGGCGAGGACATGGCCCGGCTGGAGATCGAGGACCGCGTCGCGCGCGGTCTCTGCCTGGTGCCCGAGCATCGCGAGCTGTTCGCCACCATGAACGTCGAGGACAATCTGCAGCTCGGCGCCTTCAGAATGTCGAAGGCCCACGCTTCCAGAGGCTTCGAGCACGTCTACACGCTGTTTCCGAAGCTCAAGGAGCGGCGCAAGCAGCTCGCCGGCACGCTCTCCGGCGGCGAGCAGCAGATGCTGGCGATGGGCCGGGCGCTGATGGGCGCGCCGAAGATGCTGATGCTGGACGAGCCGAGCCTCGGTCTGGCGCCGATCATCGTCGCCGGCATCTTCGAGATCGTCGCCAGGCTGCGCCAGGAAGGCGTCTCGGTGCTGCTGGTCGAGCAGAACGCCAAGGCCGCGCTCAAGGTCGCCGACCGCGCCTATGTGATGGAGCTCGGCGAGTTCGTGCTCAACGGCAAGGCCAGCGAGATCGCCACCGATGAGCGCGTGGCGGCGAGCTATCTCGGCTTTGCCGAGGCGGCTGCGAGCTGAGCCTGATGTCGATGGGGTGAGGCGCTGCTTCAGGAGGGCGCCTCCTTCGACAGCAGGAAATCGACCATCACGCGCTCCAGCGCCCGGTACATGTCGGTGCCGGTCGCCGTCAGGCAGCCGCGCTGGCGCGCAGCGGCGATGAACGGCGACACCTCCGGCCGGGTGATCACGCAGCCGCAATAGGCCGACGGGCTGACGGTCGCCATGTCGACCGGCAACGGATCGCCGGGCTGCATGCCCGCCGGCGTCGCATTCGCGACCAGGTCGAAGCCGCTGGCATCGGTGCCGCCGACAACGGCGCGGCCTTTCCCCCGCTCGTTGAGGCGCGCGATCAGCACATCGCGGCGTCCGGGATCGCTGTCGTGAATGGCAAGCTCGCGCACGCCGGCATCGATCAGCGCCAGCGCAATCGCCGAACCCGCTCCGCCCGCGCCGATCTGCAACGCCCGGCAGCCTGCGGGATCGAAGTCCTTGGCTTTCGCCGCGCCGACGAAGCCGAGGCCATCGACCATGTCACCGTGCCACCCGCCGCTTTCACCACGCCGCATCAAGTTGACGGCGCCGATGAACTGCGCACGCTCGGTGGCGGTCGCGCAGGCGCGGTAGCAGGCGAACTTGTGCGGGATCGTCGCGACGATGCCGTCGAGATTCCTGACCCGAGTCATTGCCGCCAGGAAGTCCGCGAGATCGCCCGGCGCGACCTGGACCGGGACGAGGATCGCATCGCTGCCCTGCTCGGCAAACGCCTGGCTCACGCCGGCCGGCGCACGCACCTGTGCGATCGGATCGCCGATGATGATGTGGAGCCTTGTGGCGCCGGTGGGGGCTGGGATCATGGCGGGCCTCTCGGAAAACTACAAAGATCCTCGTCCAAATGGCCGAAAGGCCGGCTCACGGAGCCGGCCTTTCTCAATCAGAAGCTATGGTCTCGCGGCTCACTTCGCCGGGACGTACTTCCCGTCCTTCACGGTCAGGATGATGCGGGAGCGGTCGTCGAGGCCCGAGCGATCCTTTTCGGTGAAGTTGTAGACGCCCTGCGAGGCCGCCATGTCCTTCTCGGTCATCAGCGCCTGGCGGATGGCTTCGCGGAACTCCGGCGTGCCGGGCTTGGCGGTCTTCAGCGCCACCGGGATGACGCGCTTGAGGATCTCGAACGCATCGAAGGAGTGACCGGCGAACTGGCTGCGGCTGTTCGGGCCATACTTGGCTTCATAGGCCTTGTTCAGCTCGAGGCCGGGCTTCTTGGTCAGCGCGCTGTCGTCCTGCGTCTCCGGCGACATCACCGGGCCGGAGGCCATGATCACGCCCTCCGCCGCCTTGCCGGCGATGCGGATGAAGTCCATGCTCGCGGCGCCGTGGGTCTGATAGATCAGGCCGGTGTAGCCGCGCTCGCGCAGCTCGGTCTGCGGCAGCGCCGCCGCGGTGCCGGAGGCGCCGACCAGGATCGCGTCCGGATTGGCGGCGACCAGCTTCAGCACCTGGCCGGTGACCGACGTATCGGGGCGCGCGAACCGCTCCTCGTCGGCAATCGTGATGCCCATCGGCACCGCCTGGTTCTTCAGATCGTTGAACCAGAGATCGCCGTAGGAGTCGGAGTAGCCGATGTAGCCGACGGTCTTGATGTTGTGCGCCTTCATGTGCTCGTACAGCACCTTGCCCATGATCGGCACCGGCTGCGGCATCACCACCGACCATTTCATCCGCTCAGGCGTGACCGGGAACGGCGCCAGGCCGAAATGCGGAATGCCGGCCTCGTTGGCGACGTTGGACACCGCGATGGTCGGCGGCGTCAGCGCCGAGCCCATGATGATGTCGGCTTTCGACTCCGTCACGAAGCGGCGCGCATTCGTCGTCGCCGTGGTCGGATCGCCGCCATCGTCGAGCACGATCACCTTGAGCGGCACGCCGCCGATCTCCTTCGGCACGAACTCGAGCGCATTGCGCTCGGGGATGCCGAGCGCCGCGCCCGGCCCCGTCGTGGTCGTGGTGATGCCGATGGTGATCTCGCTGGTCTGCGCCAGCGCAGGAGCAGCTGCGAGCATCGCGATGACGCCAGCCGCCGCCAGATAGGCCTTCCTCATAAAATCCTCCCTTGATCTTTTCGGTTCAGCTCGTGATCCGCCGATCCTGTTTGCAGTCCCGCCCCTTGTCCGGGGCGCCTTCCAACATGGCCGGCCGATATGTGTCCAAACGTGATCATAGCATTGAACACGAGAAGATCACGCCTCACCAGTCGACCAAAGCATGACAGCTGAACATCCTTAAGACGGTCGCATGTCGCACCCATTCCAGCCTCATCCACCGAGAAACTTGGCGCGCATCTCCTCGGGAAACGGCGCCGACTTCAGTCTGTCCGGGTCGGCCGGATCGCGGCCGACCAGCACCCGCGTCTCGAATCCCTCGATCGCCAGCGCCTCGCCCTTGAACACCTTATGGGTAACGTCGAAGGACGAGCGCTTGATGCTCTCGATCCGGCTCTCGATCGTGATCCAGTCGCCATAGGTCGAGGGGATGTAGAACTTGGCGCGGGTGTCGACCATGGGGATGCCGACCAGACCGTAGCGACGGACGATGTCCTGCTTGGAGAACCCGGCCGCCTCGAACATGACAGAGGTTGCATCGTCGAACATCGCGAAATAGCGCGGGTAGTAGACGATATTGGCGGGATCGCAGTCGCCCCACTGGATCTGCACGTCGCGGCGGTGGATGAACATTGGTTTGGCCTCGCTATCAGCCGTGTAGACGGTGCGCTCCCTCTCCCCGTTCTTTACGGGGAGAGGGCTGGGGTGAGGGGCAGCCACGCGCACCAGACTCGCGGAGAGCCCCCTCACCCGGATTGCATCTGGCGATGCAATCCGGCCTCTCCCCGCGCGCGGGGAGAGGCTGGCAGCGAGCCTCTGGCGAGTAGCTCGGCGCATCAATCCTACTTCGGCGCCATGCGCAGCGAGCCGTCGAGGCGGACGACTTCGCCGTTGAGGTAGGCGTTCTCGACCATGTGCAGCGCCAGCGCGGCAAACTCGTCGGCGTGGCCGAGACGTCGCGGGAACGGGATCGCGGCGGCGAGCGAGTCCTGGGCCTCCTGCGGCAGGTTGGCGAGCAGCGGCGTCAGGAACAGGCCGGGCGCAATGGTCAGCACGCGGATGCCGAACTGTGCGAGCTCGCGCGCGATCGGCAGGGTCATGCCGACGATGCCGCCCTTGGAGGCCGAATAGGCCGACTGTCCGATCTGGCCGTCATAGGCGGCAACGGACGCGGTGTTGATGACGACGCCACGCTCGCCGGTCGCCTGCGGCTCCAGCTTGGTCATGCCGTTGGTGACCAGGCGCAGCATGTTGAACGAGCCGATCAGGTTGACCTTGATGACCTTCTCGAAATCGGCCAGCGGCATCGGGCCGTCGCGGCCGACGACGCGCTTGGCGACGCCGATGCCGGCGCAGTTCACCAGCACGCGCGGCTGCTGGCCGAGCGCCTTGACCGCCTCGACGACGCCGGCTTCAGCGCCGGCGGCGTCGGACACGTCGCACACCACCGAAACACCGTTGATCTCAGCGGCAACCTCCGCCGCCAGCTTGGCGTTCAAATCGAACACCGCGACCTTGGCCCCCTGCGACGCGAGCTTGCGGGCGGTGGCGGCCCCGAGGCCGGAGGCGCCGCCGGTGACGATGGCGGCCTGATCCTTCAACAACATTGTCGTTTCTCCCTTGGATGCGTCGATCAGCCGGCGATGATGATGTCGTCGTCCGGCGTCGCGGCGTAGATGCGTTCGATCAGGTCCTTGCGGTTCTCCAGCACGGCGCGCTGGTTGATCGATCCCTTGTCGGTGACCTCGCCCTTGTCGATCGACAGCGGCTCGCCGAGCAGCACGGCGCGCGTGATCCGCGTCGACGAGCCGGTCGCGGTGCCCTGGAACTTGGCGAAGCGCTCGCGGAACGCCTGGACGATGAGCGGATCCGCCGCCGTCGCGGCGAGATCGTCCATCGGCAGGGTCGCATTGATGAGCCGGCAGCCGTCGAGATCGAGCACGACGATGGCCGCGATCTCGTCGCGGTTGATGCCTGCGATGATGACGTCGCGCGCCAGCGGCGCGCAGGCAGCGATGAAGCGGGCCCTGAGAGGACCGACCGAGACCCAGGTGCCGCTCGCCAGCTTGAAGTCCTCGGCAACACGACCATCGAAATCGAAGCCGGCATTGAAGTCGTTGGGATCGACGGGCTTCAGCGCGTCGCCCATCTTGTAGTAGCCTTCGTCATCAAAGGCCGCGGCCGAGACCTCCGGCAGGCGCCAATAGCCCGGCGTCACGTTCGGCCCCTTGGCGCGCACTTCCATCTTGCCGTTGTTGGGAACGAGCTTGGCCTCGTTGCCCGACACCGGCAGGCCGACATGGCCGGAGCGGCTGGTGCGCGGATTGACCGACATGAAGAACGGCGCGGTCTCGGTGGAGCCGAGGCCCGTCAGCATCGGCACGCGATAGCCCGTCTCGGCCGCCGAGAGCTCGTCGAGCTCGTTCCAGACATGCGGCGCCAGTGCGGCGCCGGAGAAGAACATCGCGTGCAGCCGCTGGAAGAAGGACTTCCGCAGCGCCGGGTCCCCGCGGAAATGGGGCAGCAGCGACTCATAGCCCTTGGGGACGTTGAAATAGACCGTCGGCGAGATCTCGCGCAGGTTTCGCACGGTCTCCTCGATGCCGCCAGGCACCGGCTTGCCCTGGTCGAGATACATCGAGCCGCCGTTGAACAAGGTCAGGCCGATATTGTGGTTGCCGCCGAAGGTGTGATTCCAGGGCAGCCAGTCGATGATGACGGGCGGCTCGTCCTTGAGGAAGGCGAGCGTCTCGCGGATCATCACCTGGTTGGCGCAGATCATGCGCTGGGTATTGATCACGGCCTTCGGATTGCCGGTCGAGCCAGAGGTGAGCAGGAATTTCGCGATCGTGTCCGGACCGATCTTGTCGTTGATAGCATCGAGGCCTGCAAACAGCGGCGACGCGATGAGATCGGCGAGCATCGTGACCTTGCGGCCCGGCACCGAGCCGAACGAGGCCACGATCTCGGTGCCGTCGGGCACGTTCGCGACGAGCGCGTCGGCGAACTTGTCGGCGTCGTCGACGAAGACGAGGCCCGGCGTCAGCAGCTTCATCAGATAGGCGAGCTTGCCGTAGTCGCGCGACACCAGCGAGTAGGCCGGCGACACTGGGCAGAAGGGCACGCCGGCATAGAGCGAGCCGAACGCGACCAGGGCATGATCGATCGAATTGCCCGACAGGATCATCACCGGGCGGTCCGGCGAGAGTCCGCGGGCGAGCAGCCCCGAGGCGATGTGCCGGCTCGCCGCCAGCAGTGTGGCATAGGTCAGCTCGCGCCAGCCCTCGGGCCCGACGCGCTCGGCCATGAACACGCGCTCTGGTGTGGCTTTGGCGAAGTGATGCAGCCGGTCCGTGATCCGCTGCGGATAGTCGCCGAGCGGCTGCTTCGGACGGAGATAGATGGTGCCGTCGTCGCGGCGATCGACGGTGACCGCGGGATCGTTGAACGAGATCGCGCGCAACGGATGAACACTGGCGGTGCGCGCCGTGTCGTCCGTTCCTCCCTGTGTGCTTCTTATTGTTTGTGTGGTCATGTCACGTCGGCTTCACTTTGGCGGTCTTGTGATCGAGGAAGGCGCGGATGCGACTCTTGGCCTCCTTGTCGCTCTGCGCGACGGTGGCCATCAGCGATTCCATCAGCAGGCCAGTCTGCGGATTGGCCTCCGCGATCATCGGCAGCGCCTGCAGCACCGCGAAATTCGTCAGCGGCGCGTTACCCGCGATCTTGGCGGCCAACTCCATGGCCTTGGTCATCGAGGCACCGGCCTCGACGAGATATTGGGCGAAGCCGTAGGACGAGCCTTCGGTCGCGGAATAGACGCGACCGGTCAGCATCATGTCCATCATGCGGGCGACGCCGATCAGGCGCGGCAGCCGCACCGAGCCACCGCCTCCGACGAAGATGCCGCGCTGGCCTTCGGGCAGCGCGAAGTAAGCCGACGGCTCGGCGACACGGATATGCGCGGCGCAGGCGAGCTCGAGACCGCCACCGATGACGGCCCCCTTCAGTGCGGCGATCACCGGCACGCGGCAATACTGGATGCGGTCGAACACGCGATGCCACATCTGCGAGTGCACCAGGCCCTCGGTCGCGTCGCGCTCGCGCAATTCGGAGAGATCGAGGCCGGAGGAGAAATTGTCGCCGAGGCCGTGGATCACGACGCAGCGGACGTCGTCGGGCAGGCTGGTGAAGCGCTCGCCGATGGCGAGGATGATGCCGTCATTCAGCGCGTTGCGCTTGGCCGGGCGGTTGAGCCCGATCGTCAGGACGGCGCCCTGCTGTTCGATCTGCAGTAGAGACGGATCGCCCGCTGGCGTGGCGGTGTCGGCGTTTCCCATCGCTTGATTGTGTCCTGTTCAGAATAGTTATGTTTTATAACGATCTTCGCGGGAGTCAATAAGCGGCGCCCGACATCATGTTGTGCGATGCAAAACAACAAGCCGCGGGGGGAGCGGCCAGACGCAGCATGGTAAGGCCCGCCTGCGCGCAAAGGCAAATGACATGATCCGGCATTCCCGCGGCGAAATCACGCCCGGGGCTTTGCTGATCGTGTTCACCCTCCGGTGCGGAGGGCGCAGGGAAGGCCAGGCGTCGGCTGACGCCTGCGGCCCGCCTGCGAAAAGAATGCAGGCGGCAGGTACCACAGGTGCAGCCGAGAACGCCCGGCCTTCCCTGCGCGATGGTCTTCACGCTTATACGCAGTCTCCCTGGTGCGCCGGGCTTTTTGGCCACCATCACCGCGCAGCGCCTGCGGCGCCATCACGGCTTGATACCAGCGTCGGGGTATCAGGACGCTGCGATTTCACGTCCGCGTCACATCGTTCGTCCGCGCGCCCGAAGACACGCTGCGACATGATCGCGGCCACCGCTCCCCGCCCCGCGTGTCGTGACGATCGCGCGCTACGCCCCTCGGCTTGGGACGGGATGGCGCGATATGATCATAACTTCTGGAAAAACGCAAGATATTTTTGTTTTGCAAAAATCAAGGATCGGAGGCAACGGCGCCTCACCGCTCTCCGCTGTCGTCCCTGCGAACGCAGGGACCCATAACCACCGGCCCTCGTGAGATGAGGACTGCCAGTTATGCCCAACCGACAGATTCCGCGGTATGGGTCCCTGCGTTCGCAGGGACGACACCGCCGTTGCGGCGGGCAGCGTGGCCGACAGCAAAGTGAACGGCCGACAACATCGCATTCAGGGTGCCTTCAAAGCGCGCGCTGTAGAACCTCTACCGTCACCACACTTCCCAATGGAGGGGATCATGGTTTCGCTGAAGACATCTCTCGCAGGCGGCATCGCCGCGCTCGCCGTGACCACCACCCTGCTCGCCGGCGTGGCGCCGGCTCAGGCCCATGACGGCCGCAACGCGGCGCTTATCGGTGGTCTCTTGGTCGGCGCTCTCGTCGGCGGCGCGCTGGCGTCGGAAGCGCAAGCCTATGAGCCCGCGCCGGTCTACCGGTCGCACTATCGCGACGCGGCGTATGACGGCTACGGCTACGAGCGCTACCGTTACGTGCCGGCCCAGCGCTATCGCAATTGCGACCACGGCGGCTATGGCCGGGCGGCGGATTGGGACGACGAGGATTAGTCGCCGGCGTTCCCGAATACGAAGCTGTCGCGACGAACGACCCGGTCAGCCAAGAACTCCGTCATGCCCGGGCTTGTCCCACGGCTGTCCGGTTCAGCTTCCGCATATTGCGAGGCTCAACTGTTGTGGGTTTTTG
>NZ_JAUHHY010000026.1:0-67219 GCF_032377435.1 Bradyrhizobium sp. SZCCHNS3002 | reverse complement strand
CCGCAGAAGAATCCACGCCATGCACCATGTCCAGTCTGTCTGAACCGGACAGCCGTGGGACAAGCCCGGCCATGACGTGGGGAGAGAGCGAGGACCAAACTTCGGCAGCACCCCGGGGCTGCGCTCGGTTCCCTACCGCCGCTCACCCCTGCTCAGCAGAAACACCCCCTGCTCGCCGAACATGTTCCAGAACCACCAGGGCATGGCGACGCGCAGGGGACGGCCGTAACTATCGAGGGCGACGGCGCGTTCCATCTTGACGTCGATCTCGTCGCAGAGCTGCACGAAGTCCTTGATGGTGCAGAAATGAATGTTCGGCGTGTCGTACCAGGTGAAGGGCAGATTGTCGGTGCGCGGCATGTGGCCGCCGACCAGCAACTGCAGCCGCAGCCGCCAGAAGCCGAAATTCGGAAAGGTGACGATGGCGCGGCGGCCGATGCGCAGCAGGTTCTCCAGCACGACCTTGGGCTGCCGCGTCGCCTGCAGGGTCTGCGACAGAATCACGTAGTCGAACGCGTCGTCCGGATAATCGACGAGATCCGTATCGGCGTCGCCCTGCACCACCGCGAGCCCCTTGGCGACGCAATGGTTGACGCCCTCGCGGGACAGCTCGATGCCGCGGCCGTCGATGCCGCGGCTTTCCAGCAGTTGCAGCAGATCGCCATCGCCGCAGCCGATGTCGAGCACCTTGGAGCCGCGCTCGACCATGCCGGCGACCAGCAGATGATCAGGCCGATAGGCCAGCACCTCGCCGCCAGTGAAGCCGTTCAGCGGCAGCACACCCTGCATGCTCATGGCTCAGTCTCCCTTCGCATGGGCAAGCCCGCGCGCCTTGCCGGCGGAATCGAGAAACGCGCTGGCGATCTCGAAGAACTCGGGGACATCGAGCAGGAACGCGTCGTGGCCCCGGTCGGTCTCGATCTCGGCGAACGACACCCGCGCGCTGGAGGCGTTGAGCGCATGCACCAGCGCGCGCGACTCCGCAGTCGGAAACAGCCAGTCGCTGGTGAACGACACCACGCAAAAACGGGTCTTGATGCCGCGAAACGCCGCCGCCAGCACGCCGTCATGGTCGCCGGCGATGTCGAAATAATCCATCGCCCGCGTCAGATAGAGATAGGAGTTGGCGTCGAAGCGCTCGACGAAGGACGATCCCTGGTAGCGCAGGTAGCTCTCGACCTGGAAATCGGCGTCGAAGGAGAACGTCGGCAGCTCGCGGTCCTGCATGCGGCGGCCGAACTTGCGATGCAAGGCGGCGTCGGAGAGGTAGGTGATGTGCGCAGCCATGCGCGCCACAGCCAGGCCGCGATGCGGATGCGTGCCCTTGTCGGCGTAACGGCCGTGATCCCAGTCGGGATCGGCCATCACGGCCTGGCGGCCAAGCTCGTGGAAGGCGATGTTCTGCGCCGAGTGGCGCGTCGCGCAGGCGATCGCGAGATTGGCGAACACGCGCTGCGGATAGGCCACCGTCCATTGCAGCGCCTGCATGCCGCCCATCGAGCCGCCCACCACGGCGAACAGCGTGTCGATGCCGAGATGGTCGATCAGCATCGCCTGCGCCCGCACCATGTCGGGGATGGTGATGATCGGGAAATCGAGCCCCCACACCTTGCCGGTGGCGGGGTTCAGCGAGGCCGGCCCGGTCGAGCCCATGCAGCCGCCGATCACGTTGGAGCAGATGATGAAATAGCGGCCGGGATCGAGCGGGCGGCCGGGGCCGACCAGCGTCTCCCACCAGCCGGGCTTGCCGGTGACGGGATGGCGGTTGGCGACGTGCTGGTCGCCGGTCAGCGCGTGGCAGACCAGCACCGCGTTCGACCGGTCGGCATTGAGCTCGCCGTAGGTCTGGTAGGCGATCTGGAACGGCGACAGGTCGACGCCGCAATCGAGCCTGAGCGGCTTGTCGGCGCCGAACTGCGCCACCGGCGAGCTCGGATGATCGACCTCGTGCGAGCGCTCGTCGGGCGCGACCGTGCGCAACGCGGATGTAGGCGTCGCGGATTTGGACGTCGCAGATTTGGACTTCGGCGTCAGACCTGTCATGTCTCTCACCCCAGCCTTCCGGCCAGGGCTCCCGAACCACGTGACACATCAGGCCATGAAAAACCCGGCCTGAACTGGGGTTCGGCCGGGATCGATAACGTCCCCGGCCTGTTTAGCGAGTTTTTTAACGTGGCTGCAAGCCGGCCGGCTCAAATGACCACGGAACGGGCAGAAACTAGTCCCGCGGGCGCTATTCGTCAAGGCAAGCTGGGGTTGACCGTTGGTCGGGCGCTCCGCCGCAGGTCAGCCAAGCCTGGATGGCGCAAGGTAAACTTGCTGTTGCGCAGGTCCGCGGCATCGGAGAGAACGGCATCCGTTCCTTTGGCCGCAGGTTTTCCCGTGGCCTCGCGAAGAGTGACACGGACCATGTCGAACCCGCCGCCCGCCCCGCCCTCGCTCGCCGATCTGCGCAAGGAGATCGATGCCATCGATGAGCAGGTCCATCAGTTGCTGATGAACAGGGCCGACATCATCGACCGGCTGATCAAGGTCAAGAAGACCCAGGAGGTCGGCTCGGCGTTCAGGCCCGCGCGCGAGGCCGACATGATGCGCCGCCTGGTGCAGCGCCATCGCGGCATCCTGCCGCTCGACACCGTCGAGGGGATCTGGCGCGTGATCGTCTCGACCTTCACCTATGTGCAGGCGCCGTTCTCGGTTCATGCCGACGTGTCGGTCGGCGAATCCGCGATGCGCGATTCCGCCAGGTTCCATTTCGGATTCGTGGTGCCCTACGTGCCGCATTTCAGCGCGCAAGCCGCGGTCGAGGCTGTGGCGCGCTCGAAGGGCGATCTCGCGCTGGTGTCGACGACCTCCGGCCATACGCCGTGGTGGATCACGCTCGAGCCCGTGGGCGCACCGAAGATCATCGCGCGGATGCCGTTCATCGAGCGCGCCGACCATCCCGCCGCGCTGCCGGTGTTCGCGGTGTCGCGCGTCGCCGACGATGCGCTGGTGCTCGAGGTCGAGACCTGGAGCATCCGCGTCTCCGGCTGGAATGCGCAGGTGTCGCGGGCGCTGTCGCCGCTCGCCGACGTCATCGCGGTGCCCGATACCGCCTTCGACGGCGCCGCACTGCTGGTATCGATCGAGTCGCCGTCGAACCTCGACAAGATCAGGGCTGCCCTGATCGCGGCGGGCGCCTCGGTACGCTCCGCCGCCCTCGTCGGCGGCCATGCGAAACGCTATACGGTTCCGAGCTGAGACGCCCTGCGCCAGTGATGATTTTCCGGAGTTGACGATGAACCGCCCCGTGCCGAACCCCGGCATCCTCGATATCGCGCCCTATACGCCGGGCAAGAGTCCCCAGCCGGAGCCGGGCCGCAAGGTTTTCAAACTGTCGGCCAATGAGACTCCGTTCGGCCCCTCGCCGAGGGCGATCGAGGCATTCAAGAGTGCGGCCACTCACCTGGAAGATTATCCGGAAGGGACTTCACGGGTGCTGCGCCAGGCGATCGGCCGCACCTACGGCCTCGATCCCGACCGCATCGTCTGCGGCGCCGGCTCCGACGAGATCCTCAATCTGCTGGCACACACCTTTCTCGGCCAAGGCGACGAGGCGATCTCCACCGCGCACGGCTTCCTGGTCTATCCGATTGCGACCATGGCCTGCGGCGCCAGGAACGTCGTTGCCGCGGAGACGGAGTATCGCACCGACGTCGACGCCATCCTTGCCGCGGTGACGCCGCGCACCAAGCTGGTCTGGCTCGCCAACCCGAACAATCCGACCGGCACCTACATCCCGTTCGACGAGGTCAAGCGGCTGCGCGCCGGCCTGCCGTCGCAGGTCGTGCTGGTGCTCGACGCCGCCTATGCCGATTACGTCTCGCGCAACGACTATGAGTTCGGGCTCGAGCTGGTCGCCACGACCGAGAACACCGTGGTCACCCATACGTTCTCGAAGATCCACGGGCTCGCGGCGCTCCGCGTCGGCTGGATGTTCGGCCCGGCGCATATCGTCGATGCGATCAACCGCATCCGCGGGCCGTTCAACGTTTCCTCGCCGGCGATGCTCGCGGCGGTCGCCGCGATCGAGGACACCGCGCATCAGCAGATGTCGAAGACGCACACGGAAACGTGGCGCAACTGGCTGACCGAGGAGATCGGCAAGCTTGGGCTGAAGGTCACGCCGAGTGTCACCAATTTCATCCTGATCCACTTCCCGACCGACAAGGGCAAGACCGCGGTCGAGGCCGACGAATTCCTGACCCGGCGCGGCCTCGTGCTGCGCGCGCTCGCCAACTACAAGCTGCCGAACGCGTTGCGCATGACGATCGGCACCGAGGAGGCCAATCGTCTAGTCGTGGAGGCTCTCAGCGAATTCATGAGGGCGACATGAGCGTCGCGGGGCGATTCGAACGCGTCGCGCTGATCGGCTTCGGCCTGATCGGCGGCTCGATCGCGCGCGCGGCGCGGCTGCAGGGCGTGGCCGGCGAGATCGTCACCACGGCGCGCTCGGAGAAGACGCGCGCGCGTGTCGCCGAGCTCGGCGTCGTCGACCGCGTCGTCGCGAGCAATGAAGAGGCGGTCAAAGACGCCGATCTCGTCATCCTCTGCATTCCCGTCGGCGCCTGCGGTCCGGTTGCGGCCGAGATCGCGCCGCATCTGAAGCCGGGCGCCGTCGTCTCCGACGTTGGCTCGGTGAAAGGCGCGATCGTGCGCGACATGGCGCCGCATCTTCCGGCGAACGTCCACTTCGTGCCGGCCCATCCGGTGGCCGGCACCGAGAATTCCGGGCCGGATTCCGGCTTCGCCGAGCTGTTCATCAACCGCTGGTGCATCCTGACGCCGCCCGACGGCGTCGATGCCGGCGCGATCGATCGTCTGCGTGCGTTCTGGACGGCGCTCGGCGCCAAGGTCGAGATCATGACGCCGGACCATCACGACCGCGTGCTCGCGATCACCAGCCACCTACCGCATCTGATCGCCTACACCATCGTCGGCACCGCCGACGAGCTGGCGCAGGTGACCGAGTCCGAAGTGATCAAATTCTCCGCCGGCGGCTTCCGCGACTTCACCCGCATCGCCGCCTCCGATCCGACGATGTGGCGCGACATCTTCCTGAGCAACAAGGATGCCGTGCTCGACATGCTTGGCACCTTCACCGAGGACCTGTCGAAGCTGACGCGGGCGATCCGGCGCGGCGACGGCGAGGCGCTGTTCGATCACTTCACCCGCACGCGCGCGATCCGCCGCGGCATCGTCGATATCGGCCAGGATTCGGCGGCGCCGGATTTCGGCCGGCCGCTGCCGCAGTTGAAGAAGAACTGAGGTCAGAACAGCGGAGGGACGCGGGCGACCTTGAACGGACCGAGCACGACGACGCCATCGGAGAACCGCAGCGGGAAGGTCCGCGCCTTGCGGCCTTCGAGGGTGGCCTCCTTGCCGAGCGCATTGATGCCAAGTGCGACGCCGACATTGGCGTTCTGCTTGACGACCTTTCCGAGGCCGGGAATGGCGCGGTCGAGCGCTCCGAGCAGGTTGTTGACGTCCTGCGACTTCACACCGGGCGCCACGCGGTCAAGCGTTCCCTGCGGCACGCCGTTCTCGAGCATCTTGTCGAGGCCGAGCGCCGGGATGACCTTTTCGATCCCGGCGACCGTCATCTGCACCTCGCCATCGATGTTGCCGTTGGCGGTCAGGCTGAGCGTGCCCGAGGCAACGGCGAGCAACTCGCCCTGCTGGATGCGCGATTGGACGATCTCGACATGACCGCCGGCGGCCTGGATCTCGCGAAACCGCTCCGGCCAGGGTTTGGGCCGGAAGTCCTTGAGCCCGGTGACGCGGGCCTGGATGTCGGCATTGAACGGTTCGGCCAGCAGCGGATGACCGCCCTGGATGCTGCCGTTTTCGATCTGCAGCGCAGTCTCCAGCACCGGATGATCCGACGGCGTGCCCTCGGCGAGACGGCCGTGCAATTCGGCATGATCGGCGCGCGCTGCGGGCACGGCGGTGTTGCCCTCGATGCGGTCGATGGTCGGTTGTTCGAACACGAGGTCGGCGCGCTGCGGCGGCCCCGGGAGGCCGCGGACGCTGGCCTCGCCGACGCGCCAGTTCACGGAGAACGACGCCGGTCCACGACCATCGGCAATCGTCGCGGGTCCCTTGAACTCCGCGATGATCCGCTTCGGGTCCCAAACCTGGGCGACGACGAGGATCTCGTCGAGCTTCGCATTCATCAAGGGCGTACCGGCCGCCTGCGAAAACAGCGCCACGCTTGGATCCGTGCAGCGGACCTCGAGCCGGAACGGGAAGCCCGCGACCGAGCGCTTCGCGCAATCATAGACGCGGCCGGACTTCGCCTCGCGGGCACGCCAGGCGTCGGCCTGGACATCCACTTGCGAAGCGGCGAAGAACCAGAATGCGCTCCACGCAACAGCGGCGATCAGGAGCAGGATGGGAGCGATGAAAAGCCCCAAGCGAGAGCGCCTGCGCGGCGGTTGCGGCAAACGAGACATGCAGGACACCCTTTGGGCAGCAATTTTGGCAATTCGGCGATCACGGATTGTGTATCTAAATTAACAATTCGCGAGCACCACACTTAGGCCTCCGCATTGATGTCCGCAATGACCCTCTCCGAACGCGACCTTCCCCACGGCGACCTCTGGGTCTTCGGCTACGGCTCGCTGATGTGGCGGCCCGGATTCGCCTTTCTCGAGCAGGTGCCGGCTCGGCTGATCGGCGAGCATCGCGCGCTGTGCGTCTACTCGTTCGTCCACCGCGGAACGCCGGAGAAGCCGGGCCTCGTGCTCGGTCTCGATCGCGGCGGCGCGTGTCGCGGCATTGCGTTTCGGGTCGCAGCAGACAAGCGCGACGAGACCATCGCCTATTTGCGGGCGCGTGAGCAGGTGACGTCGGTCTATCGCGAAATGACGCGCTCCGTGTGGCTGGAGAACGACGCGCGCGAGCGGGTGAGCGCATTGGTCTATGTGGTCGATCGCGGCCATGTGCAATATGCAGGCCGGCTGTCGCCGCAGGAGCAGTTGCGCCATGTGCGCCAGGGTCACGGCCAGTCCGGCGCCAATCGCGACTACGTGATCTCGACCGTGAAGGCGATCGAGGCGCAGGGCTTTCGCGATACGCAGTTGCATCGGCTGGCGACGATGCTGCACGATGACGGCCACTCGCTGCATCCTGCGCCAGGCAAGACATAGCCCTCAAGCCTTCACCGGCGCCCGCACCCCGCCAAACAACTGCGCCTGTTCCGCCTGCCCCGCGGCGACGAGCCGGCCGGTCGCCTCTTCGATGACACCCTGAATCCGCGCCATGAACTCATCGCGCGGCAGGCCAGGCGGCAGCGGATCGAGAAACTCCACGACGAGCGTGCCCGGATAGCGCAGAAATGTGCGGCGTGGCCAAAACAAACCCGAATTCAGGGCCACCGGCAGGCAGGGTACGCCGCAATCCGTGTAGATCAAACCGACCCCGCCCTTGTAGTCCGGCGGTGCGCCCGCCGGGCGCCGGGTGCCTTCCGGGAAGATCACGAACTGACGGCCATGCTTCACCTCCTCCGCCGCCCGCCGCATCACCTGCTTCAACGCGCGGGCGCCGGAGCTGCGGTCGATCGCGATCATGTCCGCCTTGACGAGATACTGTCCGAACAAGGGAATCCGCAGCAGCTCGCGCTTGAGAACGAAGAATGGCGCATCGAAGAAATGCAGCAGCGAGATCGTCTCCCACATCGACTGATGCTTGGCGGCGACGATCAGCGGCCCCTTCGGGATCTTCTCGACGCCGCGATATTCGACGCGGATGTTGCAGACGACGCGCATCAACACGATGTTGCTCTGCGCCCACCAGTTGGCGACGCGCAGCAGCGCCTTGCGGGGCATCGCCAGGGTCGGCAACGCGATCAGCGCCCAGAGCACGAAGTTCGGGTAGAACAGGATGTTGAACAGCAGCGAACGAAGGAAGATCGAGACCATCAGAAACCCAGTTCAATTGGCTTGCGCCGTCGTCGGTCGGCGCGACACCGAGCCGGTTGGCGGATCGACCTCGGGCACGAGATCGAGGCCGAGATCGGCCAGCCGCAGCCGCATCTCGGCGGCGACATATTTGGCATATTCGGACAGCAGAAGTCGCACCGTCGGCGCGCTGGTCCACCACGGCTCGTCGCGCCATTTCTCGCCGACAACGGCATAGGGAATGAGATCCATGCTTGGCATCGCATGCGAGAGTTCGACGATGGCCCGGGGCATGTGATAGTTCGACGTCACCACGATCAGCGACTTGAAGCCGCGCTCGCTGGCCCATCGCCGCGTCTGCGCGGCGTTGCTGCGGGTGTTGATCGCCGAATAATCCAGATCGACGCAGCAGTTGATGAATGATCGCGCCTCGGGCAGCGACCGGGTGATGTCGCTGGCCTCGTTGGTCGGGTGCACGCCGGAGATCAGCAGCCGCCGGCCATAGCCTCCCGCCAGGAGTTCCACCGCGTCCGATACGCGTGACGAGCCGCCGGTCAGGACCACGATTCCGTCCGCCTTGCGCTCGGGCTGGATCTCGGCGCCCCGCAATTGCGAGAGGAAGCCGACGAAACCGACCGCCGCGACGAAGAAACCGACCCCGAGCGTCGCCACGGCGCCCGCGACCGTCCGCCACACCGCCACGGTGAGCGGCAGCTTTCGCCTGCTATGGTCGGTCTCCGGCTCCATGCAACGCCTGGCTTGTCCTTGCCTGCCTGCGCGCGGCGCCATGCCGTCGCGCGATCCCGTCGTTCAAGTCCGGGAACGCAGGCAGGTTTCGCCGGCCTCCCGATCACGTTCGCTCGCCGCCGATCCTGGCGCGCGACCTCCGCCGTGTTCGTGACCCAGCTCACCCCGTCCTGCCTCATCCCGGCGCAGACGATTTTAGGCGGTTTTCGGGCCAAGTGAAATCCGCAACGAGACGGCTGGGGATAGAAGCCGCCATCAGTCGATGCTCGCCAGCGTCGTGAACAGGGTCCGGCGTGCGGCCCAGCCGGTCACCGCGGCGATCACCACGGCCTGCAGCGCGATCGCGACATAGCCGAGCGGGCGCAGCGAGAACGTCCCCAGCAACGCCGCGAACTGATCGCCGACGGGGGTGCCGGAGAACCAGTTGGCGATCGACTCCGAGAATCCGAATCCGAGCATCGCAAGGCCGCCGCCGATCACGCCCCCCTCCAGTCCGAGCTGCAGGAAGTGCCGCAGGAAGTGATTGGCGATGTAGCGGTCACCGGCGCCGACGAAGTGCAGCACCTCGACGATCGGCCGGTTCGCGGCCATCGCGCCGCGGGTCGCGAACGACACCGAGATGATGGTGGCCGCGATCACCAGCACGAGAATGCCGAAGCCTGCAAACAGGGTCGCGCCGGTCATCGAGCGCATCCGCTCGATCCAGGCGCGGTGGTCGTCCACGCTGGCGGTCGGCGCAACCTGGGTTACGCGGGTGCGCAGGGCGTTGAGATCGAAGCTGGTGCCGGGCTGGACGCGCGCAATGATCACGCGCGGCACCGGAAGCTCGTCGAACGACAGGCCGCTGCCGAGCCACGGCTCCAGCAGCTTGCTGGATTCCTCCTTGGTGAAGGGCCGGACCTCGACGATGCCCGACTGCCCCCGCATCGCGTCCGTCACCAGGGCAATGTCACGCTCGATGTCGCGGCCGGTCTTGGGACGGACCTGGACCGTGATCTCGCTCGCGACCTCCGACTGCCACTCGGCCGCGGACTCGCTGACCAGCAGCACGCCGCCGGTCGTGATCGAGGCCAGGAAGGTCATGATCGCGACCACGGCGACCAGCGCGCGGCCCGCGATCGAGGCGCGCGGCACGATCGGCGACACGATGCGGGCCTGCGCCGGCAGTTGCGGGCGGTCGTCGCCGAGATCGACCAGAAGGCCGCGATCGTCTACGCTACTCATAGATGTGCAATCGTCCCTGATGCAGCACCAGCCGGCGGGCCTCGTATTGGTCCATCAGCGTGATGTCATGGGTTGCGATGATCACCGCCGTGCCCGAGCGGTTCAGCTCGATGAATAGCCGCAGAAGGCGGCGACCCAGTGTCGGATCGACGTTGCCGGTCGGCTCGTCCGCGAGCAGCAGCTGCGGCCGCGAGATCACGGCGCGCGCGATCGCCGCGCGCTGCTTCTCGCCGCCCGACAGGATCGGCGGCAGCGCATCCATGCGCTCGCCGAGACCGACCCATTTCAGGAGGTCGATGACCTCCTTGCGGTAGCTCGACTCGTCGCGGCCCATGACCCGAAACGGCAGCGCCACGTTCTCGTAGGTCGTCATGTGGTCGAGCAGCCGGAAATCCTGCAGCACGATGCCGATGCGCTTGCGCAGATCGGCGATCTCCTCCTTGCTGAGCAGCGAGATGTCGTAGCCGAACAGATTGACCAGGCCGCGGGTCGGCCGCAGCGACAGGAACAGCAGCTTCAGCAGCGAGGTCTTGCCGGCGCCCGACGGGCCGGTGAGAAACTGGAAGGAATGGGCCGGAACCTGGAAACTGAGGTCGCGGAGGATCTCCGGCCCCAGTCCATAGCGCAGCCCAACATTTTCGAACCGAACCAAAGCGTCAGCTCCGTTCGACCGCGTGCGCGGCAGACCCGCACGCTCCAAGCTCAGCGGTACGATGGCCCGATTGAGCGCCCGTTATGGTTTCCGGTTCGTTAACGGTCGCCGTGTACCATTGGCGCGATTGAGTTCCGAAGTTCGTCGACATGGCGGTCCTTGTAGCACGAACTGTCGGAAACAAAGCGGCAATGGCCGTTGGAGAACCGGCGCGATGTTCATCGTTTGCCCTCATTGTACGACATCTTATGCCATCGACTTGGCAACCCTGGGTATGGCCGGCCGCAGCGTACGCTGTTCCCGTTGCAAGGAGGTCTGGCTGGCGCGACCGGAGGATGCGGTCGAGGCGCCCGCCCCCATGCCTGCCATGGCGGAGGCCGGCGCGGCCGCCGCGCCGCGTGACGCCGCCGACGAGTGGGAAGCCCTCGCCCGCCAGGAAGACGACGACGACGGACGCCAGCCCGAGGTGGAAAGTCCGCCGCTGGCCGCCGGCTGGCCCGAGGACGCGCTCGCCGAGCCCGAGGACGACACCGAAGAGGCCGAGCAGCCGGTGCAGAGCGGGGCTTCGCGCCTCGCCGGTCTCCGCACGCTCATCAGGCGCCCGAAATTGCCGGATGTCCCAGGCAATAGGCTGTTGAACCTGCCGGTGCTGACGGCCGCCATGGCGGCGCTCACGATTGCGCTGGTGGTGTGGCGCGCCGACGTCGTCAGGCTGCTGCCGCAGACGGCGTCGTTCTACAAGCTGGTCGGGCTCGAGGTGAACCTGCGCGGCCTGAGCTTCAAGGACGTGAAGGTCGCGACCGAAACCGTCGACGGCAAGCCGGTGCTGGTGATCGAGGGGACGATCGTCAGCCTGACGAAGAAACCGGTCGACCTGCCGCGGCTGCGCTTCAGCGTCCGAGACGCGCACGGCACCGAGATCTACGCCTGGAACACCCTGCTCGAGCAGACCGCGCTCAAGCCCGGTGAGCGCACGACGTTCAAGTCGCGGCTCGCCTCGCCCCCTCCCGAAGGCCGCAATATCGATATACGGTTCTTCAACCGGCGCGATCTCGCCGCCGGCAGTGCATGATGGTTCCGGTCTCGTGGGTCGCCCGCGGGGCCCACGACACGGAGACGAAACGACATGTCGCGCGTGCTGATCGCCGACGACGAAGATTCGATGCGGACCTTGGTCGCGCGCGCCATTGCCATGGATGGACATGAGATCGTGACGGCGCAGGACGGTGCCGAGGCACTCGACATCCTGACGCGCGAGGCCGGCGCCTTCGACCTGTTGCTGACCGACATCCAGATGCCCATCATGGACGGCATCGCGCTGGCGCTGTCGGCAGCACGCGATTTTCCCGACCTGACCATCCTGCTGATGACCGGCTTTGCCCATCAGCGCGAGCGGGCGTCGAATCTCAGCGCAATCGCTCACGACGTCATCACCAAGCCGTTCTCGGTCGCCGACATCCGCACCGCGGTGGCCGATGCGCTGGCGTCGAAGGCGGCGAAGGCGTAGGCGCCTGCGCGAAGCGTCGCCTGCCAGACGCCGGATGGCTCGCGCATTGGGATCTGCCCTTAGCTGCGATCCGTGGTCTTCCTGCATTCCTTCGCTGCCGTCCCTGCGAACGCAGGGCCCCATAACCACCGGCGGCTGTTGAAGCACGACGCTGGTCCCCCATCGTGTGCAATGACATCGTCCTGTGGCTATGGGTCCCGAGTCGGCACCACGCCGTCGCTTCGCGTCGTCGTGGCTTGCCCGGGACGACAGTTACATTTTGGCGCACGCCTGCATTCCCGCGGCGTATCTCGCCCGAGCTCTGCCGGTCGTCGTCGCCCTCAACAGGTCGGAGGGCGCAGGGAATGCCGGGTGAAGGCCTCACCCATGGCCCGCCTGCGAAAAAAATGCAGGCGGCAGGTACCACAGGTGCTGCCGATCATCCGGCATTCCCTGCGCGATGGGTTTAACGCTTACTTCGCGCTCTCCCCGGGGACCGGCTTGATTGCCCCCGTCATCAACGCAGCGCGTCAAGCGCTGGCGTCGACTTGACCTCGGCACCGGGAGGTCAGGACCACACGACTTCACGTCCGCAAGCTGCCGTTCGTCCGCGCAGCAAGCTACGCTGCGGCACCTCGCGGCCATCGCCTCCCCGCCTCGCGTGTCGTGACGATCGCGCGCAACGCCCCTCCGAGTGAGGCGGGATGCGTGGGAACATCGTCCTGATTTGCCCGACGACACAAGGCCGCAACGGTGCGGCAAACTGGCTCGACGGGCAGTTCACGCAGAGCTGTCATGAGCAGATTGCCCGTCGGGCAGTCATCGCCCCTCACCGCGCAGGCGCGCGGCCGGAGCTATTCCACGCGCGCACCGAACAGCGCCACGAACCTGTCGATGTCGTGCTCACGCAGGCCGAACAGCCAATAGCGCACGGGAATCTCCGGCGTTCCGATCCGCACGAGCCGCCCCGACGCCAGCCACGGCTGCGCGGCGCGATCCGACACGAAGCCGATATGGCGGCCGCCAAGCAGCGCCGAGATCACCGCCGTGCTCGACGACAGCTTGAGGACGGGATGCGCCACACGCTCGGGCTCGACCCGGTGAGAGACGAGCGCCGCGGTCAGCGTCTGCGTCAGTTCGCCGTGCTCCCACAACAAGGGCGCCTGCTCGGCCAGCGACTTCCAGCTCAGATCGGCCGGCACGTGCTGCGCCCGCTCGGGATGAGCGCATAGCACCAGTCGGTCGGCGAACACGGCGACCTGGCGGAACTGCGGGTGGCTCGGCATGGCGCTGGTCACCCCCGCATCCGCCGTTCCCCGCATCACATAAGCCGCTACCTCGTTGACGCTGCCACGGACGAGATCGACACCGAACGCGCCGGGACCATTGTCCCGCGCCAGAAGATGCGGCATCCAGAAGTCGTAGGCACTGGCGGTGCATGCCACCAGCGCGGACGGTGAGGCGGGACGCCGGCCTTCGACACGGCGCATCGTCAGCTCGATGTCACGCAGGATCCGCTCGGCCTCGTTCAACAGCACCTGTCCGGCCTCGGTCAGCATCAGCCGGCGCCCGGAGCGGTCGAACAGCGGGACGTCGAGCTTCTCCTCCAGCTTCTTGATCGAGACGCTGACCGCCGATTGCGTGAGGCCCAGCCGCTCGGCAGCATGGGTGAAGCTGCCAAAATGAGCGGCTTCGAGGAAGATCCTCATTTGCTCGAAGGTCATGGACTCTCCTGGGCCTCGGCGACGTCCGGCTCGCCGCCGAATGCGCTCCCACGGACAAATTCGAACCAGTTCCCGAGCCGGCCTGCCGTCAAACCAGTCACTCCCATCGCTTTCGATGAATTCGTTTCATCCTCGCAGGGACCAGCATCAAAAGCGGCGCCGCATCATTCATACACTTCAGTGCGCATGAACTGAATGAATAAGTAGTTCCGATCTGCTTTCGCCGCAGGCACTTCAGGACGTTTTATCGATCAATCACGCCGCTATTTTCAGCACCGACCGCATACGCCTGCGCGCGACCCGGTTTGGCAAGACGCTTGCTAATTACTTCGCACGAAGGCTTTCGAGCGAGGACAGCGAGGATATGCCGCCTGCACCTTCTGCGACACCCACCGACGAGGCACCGATCCATGATCGTGCTCCGCGCGCCTCCTTCGCAGCATGCGGGGTCGCGTGATGGAGTTCGGCATCTGGCTTCCCGTCTATGGCGGCTGGCTGCGTTCGCTGGACGCACCGACCGGCCCTGACGTTGCCGCCTGTCTCGCGATCGCCCAGCAGGCCGAAGCGCTCGGGTTCGACTTCCTTTACGCCTCGGAGAACCTGCTCAACTGCATCCATGGCCCGAGCGAGAGCGTCGCCGACGCCTGGAGCATTCTGGCGGCGATCGCCGCCGTCACCAGCAAGGTCGGGCTTTGCGGCGCCATCAAGCCCGGCTTCCGCTCGCCGTTCCTCGTCGCCCGGATGCTCGACACGCTGTCGAAGATCGCGGAGCGCAGGCTCGGCATGAATATCGTCTGCGGCTGGTGGAAGGAGGAGTTCGACCTGTCCGGCGTCGACTGGCTGGATCATGACGGACGTTACGACCGCGCCGGCGAATTCCTGCGCACGCTCTATGGCCTGTTTCAGCCGCCTGCCGAAATTGCCGGGACGGACGCTCCGCCTGGAGAGGCGCAGCCGGTCGAGCTCAAGCAGCCACCGACCTATGGCCTGGACCAGAACGCCCTGCCGGAGGTGTGGATCGCCGGCCACTCCGGCCGCGCCATGCAGATGGCCGCGGAATGGGGCCATTGCCTGTTCCTCAATGGCATGGGCGACGAGGAGCTGAAACGGCGCATCGAGGCGGTGCGTCAGGAGGCCAACAGCTGGGGCCGGACCATCCTGATCGCGGCGAATGCCTACGTCATCGCGACCGAGACGACCGAGCAGGCAAGGCAGCGCTGGAAGACGGTCGTAGGTCGCCGCAATTCACAGACGATCGACTTCTTCCGCAAGGTGATCGGCAGCTCCGGTGCCGCCGCCTGGGCCGCGCTCGGCGAGGAACAGATGGTCGATTCCAACGCCGGCTTCGAGCTCGGCCTGATCGGTTCCTTCGAGGACATCCGCAACCGCATCCCCCAGCTGCAGGCCTTGGGCCTCGATCGCATCGTCTGTCAGTTCGACGACCCGATGCGTGACGCCGGTCCGTTCATGAAGCAGGTGATCCGCCCGCTCAGGGACAATCGCACACTCGCTTTCGAAGGTCAGATGTCATGAGCGCGCTCGAAGCCACGATCACTTCCGCCGGCGACATACGACAGGGCTTCAAGGACGTGTTCAGCCAGCTCGCATCCGGCGTCTGCATCGTGACGTTCCGGCGCGGCGGACAGCTCCATGGCTTCACAGCCACCTCGGTCACGTCGGTCTCGTTGCAGCCGCCACGGGTGTTGTTCTGCGTCGCGCAGAACAGCCAGAGTTACGCCTGCCTCGGCGTCGGTATGAGCGTTGGGATTTCCGTCCTCAGCGCCGGCCAACGGGCATTGTCCGATCGCTTCGCGAGCAAGCTCGCACCCGGCTCCTATGATGACGTGGCGACGATCGAAGGCGCCGGCCAGGCGCCGCTGATCGCGGGCGCTCTCGGACAGCTGGGCACTGCCATCGTCGACCTGATCCCGTCCGGTGACCACGCCATCGTGCTCTGCAACGTGACCTCCGCCCATGCGGGCGGCGGCGCGCCGCTGCTCTACCACGCCCGCAACTATCACACGCTTCACCAGAGTTCCTGAACCCCGGAGAAATCGCAATGGACAAATCGATCTTTGCCGCGATGCCGAGCCTGACGCCGACCCTCGGGTATGCGTCGATGATCGGACTAGGCCTGTTCTCACTCGCCCTGTCCTATGCCGTGAAGACCCTCCTCGTTCGAAACACTCACGACTTCATCATCGCCGACCGCCGAGTCGGCTTCGGTTTCGGCGTCGGTTCGGTGATCGCCGTCTGGACCTGGGCCATGGCGGTGATGATGAGCTCGGCGATGACGTATCAATGGGGCCTCTCCGGCCTGTTCTGGTTCGTGGTGCCCAACGGCTTCGCGGTCATGGCGATGATCCCGTTCGCCCGCATCCTGCGCAAGAACATGCCGGAGGGCTACACGATCTCCGAGTTCATCGAGTACCGGTTCGGCAGGTCGAAAGCCGCGACCGCAATCGTCACCGTGACGATGGTCTTCGGAATCATCCTGGAGATCCTGATCAATCTCAAGGGCACCTCCGTCGTCGTCTCGACGGTGTTCGGGATCGACTGGAAGGTGGCGACCGTCGTCGGCATCATCTGCGTGCTCGCCTATTCATACTTCGGAGGCTTGTGGACGAGCGTGATGACCGGAACGCTCAACACGCTGATGATCACCGTGCCGGCGGCGATTGTCGTGGCCGCGGTGTATGCCGCGATCCCGGGCGGATCGGAAGCGGTCTTCAACGCCGCCGGCGCGGCCGATGCCCGCAACCTGTCGGTGCTGCGTCCCGATGCCGCCGCGGGCTTCGGCATCACGCTTGCGTTCGGCCTCCTCGCCGCAACGGTCTCGGACCAGACATTCTGGCAGAAGGTCTGGGCCATCAAGAGCCGCGACGTCGGCCGCGTGTTCCTCTGGTCGGGCGCGCTGTTCTATCCGATCCCGATCTGCCTGGGCATGCTCGGCCTGGTCGGCATCGCCTATGGCCTCAAGCCGGCCGATTTCGGCGGCGACATCGTCGCGGTCGGCCCCTACATCGTCTCCCATATCGGCCTCGGTCTGACCCTGGTCCTGCTTTACGTGCTCGTCATCCTTGCCGCCTGCTACTCGACCATCGACGGCGCCAGTGCCGCGCTGTCCTCGGTCGTCGCCGTCGACATCGTCAAGCGCTACTTCCCGCAGACCTCCGAGAGCAGCCTGTTCGTGATCACCAAGCTTTCGGTCCTGCTCGGCGGCATCATCGCGACCCTGATCGTGCTCTCCGGCCTCGACTTCACGACATTGGTGCTGACGACCTATGCGCTGAAGACCTCGATCCTGCTGCCGCTGGTGCTGTCCATCCTGTGGCCGAAGACCAACATGATCGGCTTCGTCGGCGGCATCGCGCTGGCGATCGGCGTGGGCATGCCGATCTACGCCACGGCCGGCGAGCTGATCGGAACGCTGTCGATCGTCGCGATCAGCGGGCTGACCGTCGTCATCGCGGGTCTGATCGGCGGCGAGAACTTCGACCTCACCGGCCTGCAGCGTATCGGCGACGAGGTCTCTGCCCCGGCCGAATAGCTGCGCGAGGCGCGCCGGTCCTCGGCGCGCCCGTCCCTCTGACATCCCAAAGGAGCCAACCATGTACGTCCTGATCACCATCGTCGGCATTCTCGTCACCCTGTTCTTCCTCGCTGGATTCTGGCGCGGCCTGCAGAACGCCATCGCCGAATATCGCAGCGGCGCCGCCGAGCCGACCGACGTGCCCGACTATGGCTATGGCGGGCTGGCAGCGATCTCGGTGATCGCGTCCGCCGTCATCATTGCCGGCGTCGGCTTCACCCCCGCGATGATCTATGCCGGCCCGCTGCTTGCGCTGGTGACGGCGGCTGGATGCGGGCTCGCCTTCTTCGTCGAGCAGAAGAGCGCCTGATCACCGACCACCCGAAGTTCATGACGGACTGGACGAGTTTCGGACGCAAGGAGAGCATTGCATGACGACGACCACGAGGAAGAAGGCTCATCTTCTGGGATTCATCCAGCACGGCGTGAACAGTCACGCCACCGGAATGTGGCGCCACGTCAAGGACAAGATCGGCTGGGATTTCGCCCGGCCGGAATACTGGCAGCACATGGCCCGCACGATGGAACGCGGGATGTTCGATGCCATGTTCATCGCCGATGAGCTCGCGCCCTACAACACACACGAGGACAGCTCCGACGCGATCGTGAAATGGGCTGTGCAGTGCCCGACCCACGAGCCGTCGACGATCGTGCCGATCATCACCACCGCGACCAAGCATCTCGGCGTCGGCGTCACCCTGTCGACGGCGTTCGAGCATCCCTATTCGATGTGCCGCAGGCTCTCGAGCCTGGATCACCTCTCGGGCGGCCGCGTCGCCTGGAACATCGTGTCGTCCTACTCCAAGAGCGAATGGGATGCCTATGGTCACACCATGACCGAGCGCAGCGGCCGCTACGACCGGCTCGAGGAATACATGGAGGTCTGCTACCAGCTGTGGGATTCCTGGGAGCCGGATGCGATCATCGCCGACAAGGTGTCCGGCATCTATGCTGATCCCGCCAAGATCAAGGTCGTGAACCACGAGGGCAAGTACTACAAGTGCCATGGCCGGCATTTTTGCGCGCCCTCCCCGCAGGGACGGCCGGTGCTATGGCAGGCCGGCTCATCCAACCAGGGCCGCGACTTCGCCGCCAAGCATGCCGAGGCGATCTTCGCCGTGCATCCGAACGTCGACCGCATGAGGCAATATGCCGGCGATCTGAACGAGCGGCTCGCCGGCAAGTTCGATCGCAAGCCGGGTTCGGTGAAGCTGATCTACGGCCTGCAGACCGTGGTCGCGGAAACACGCTCGGAGGCGCAGGAGAAGTACGCGCGAATCAAGGAGTGCATTCCGCCGGAGGGCGCGCTGGCCTGGATGTCCGGCCATTTCGGGCTGGATTTCTCCAAGTTCGACGGCAATGCCATCGTGCAGAACATCGAGGTGCCGGGCATTCAGGGTCTGTTCGAGTCGATCATCTACGCCAAGGGCGGCGCGCCGGTGACCGTGAAGGAGGCGGCGATGATCTACGCGCAGGGCATGGGCATGCCGGTCGCGGTCGGCACCGCCAAGGACATCGCCGACCAGATCGAGCACTACATGGATGACGGCGGCGCCGACGGCTTCATGCTGGCGGCGACCTACACGCCCGGCTGCTTCGAGGAGTTCGCCGATCTCGTCGTTCCCGAGTTGCAGCGGCGCGGCCGGTTCAGGACGCGATATACGGGCACGACCTTGCGGGAGAATCTGCTGGAAGATTGAGTCTGGTGAGCCCCGCCGCCGGGCCGCCCTTCGAGATGCCAGCTTCCGTCATGCTGAAGAGTGCGGCTTGCGGCGCGTCTCGAAGGCCCCTGCTCAACGGCGCGCGGCTCAAGCGCTCAGCGCGCGCATCTCCGCATGCAGATCCGACTTGCCCTCGAAGCCGATGCCGGGGAGTTCGGGCATGGTGATGTGGCCGTCGATGACGTCAACGCCGTCGGGGAAGCCGCCATAGGGCTGGAACAGGTCGGGATAGCTCTCATTGCCGCCGAGGCCGAGGCCGGCGGCGATGTTGAGCGACATCTGGTGGCCGCCATGCGGGATGCAGCGCGACGGCGACCAGCCGTAGGTCCTGAGCACGTCGAGCGTGCGCAGATATTCGCACAGGCCGTAGGACAGCGCGCAGTCGAACTGCAGCCAGTCGCGGTCCGGACGCATGCCGCCATAGCGGATCAGGTTGCGGGCGTCCTGGTGGCTGAACAGGTTCTCGCCGGTCGCCATCGGGCCGGGATAGAAATCGGCGAGCGTCGCCTGCAGATGATAGTCGAGCGGATCGCCCGCCTCCTCGTACCAGAACAGCGGATAGTCGCGCAGCATCTTGGCGTAGGCGATCGCTGTCTCCAGGTCGAAGCGGCCGTTGGCGTCGACGGCGAGCTGGTTGCTCGGACCGATCTCGTCGAGCACGGCCTCGATGCGCTGGCGATCCTCCTCGATCGGCGCGCCGCCGATCTTCATCTTGACGACGGTGTAGCCGCGCTCGAGATAGCCGCGCATCTCCCGGCGCAGCGCCGAGAGATCCTTGCCGGGATAGTAATAGCCGCCGGCGGCGTAGACGAACACGCGCGGATCGGCCTTGCGGTTGTGGCGCTCCGCGAGCAGACGGAACAGCGGCTTGTCGGCGATCTTGGCAACCGCGTCCCAGATCGCCATGTCCAACGTGCCGACCGCGACCGAGCGCTCGCCGTGACCGCCGGGCTTCTCGTTCGTCATCATCGCCGTCCAGGCCTTGTCCGGATCGATGTTGTCCTTGGTGGCATCGAGCAGCGAGGCGGGATCCGCCTCGATGAGTCGCGCGCGAAACCGCTCGCGAATCAGGCCGCCCTGGCCGTAGCGGCCGTTGGAGTTGAAGCCGTAGCCGACCACGGGATGCCCGTTGCGCTCGACATTGGTGATGACCGCAACGAGGCTCGACGTCATCTTGGTGAAATCGATATAGGCATTGCGGATCGGCGATGAGATCGGCTTCGTCACCTCGCGGACGTCGACGATACGAACGGTCATGGTCAATCTCCTGATCGTGGTCGCGAGCGCCGCGTCAGAGCGAGGCGCCGGCGCAGATGGTGATGGTCTGTCCGGTGATGGCAGCCGCTTCCGGCGACAGCAGGAAGGCGGTGAGCGCGGCCACTTCGCCTGGATCGACGTAGCGGCCCATCGGCGGCAGCACCGGCGCGGTGCCGGCGCGGCTGCGGTCGCGCAGGAACGGCGTGTCCGTGGCGGCTGGCGCGATGACGTTGACGGTGACTTGGCGCGGCGCCAGCTCGATCGCCCAGGAGCGCGCGAGGCCGGTGAGTGCCGCCTTGGTCGCGGCGTACTGGCTGCGGCCGGCCGCGCCGTTGGCGGTGCGGCTGCCGATCAGCACGATCCGCCCGCCCTCGCGCATATCAGGCGCCAGCGCATTGGCCAACGCCTCCGCAGCGCCGACATGGACGCGCCACATGCCCTCACTGTCGTCAGGTGCGAGCTCGCCGAGCCGGCCGACCCGCATGTAGCCTGCGGCATGGACGAGCGCGGTGACCGTACCAACCTCAGCCAGGACCTCGATGAGCACAGGCGGGTCCGACAGATCAGCCTGCAAGCTCGCAAAACGCGGATGCGACAGCGCCGAGGCTGCACGGTCGATGCCGGTTACGCGCCAGCCGCCGGCAAGCAGGCGCTCGGCAACCGCGCGGCCGATGCCGGAGCTGGCTCCGGTCACCACGGCATGGCCGCGATCGGTGCTGCTGTCGTGGCTCTCCCCCGTCATCCCTTGTACGCAGCCGCCTCGGTCTTCACCTTCACGGCGTCGAAATTGTTGATCTTGTCGATCAGCTCGTTGGTGTAGAGCGCATCGTAGTCCTTGATGTCCAGCCCGTTCATCGCGGCCTCGGTGCGGAACTCCTGCTCGTTGATCGCGCCCATCTTCGTATCGGCATAGGGCGGCGCGTAGAGCTTGATCCGGCGGCTGATCGACTGCAGCACGGCCTTGACCGCCGCGTCCTCGCTGGCACCGCGCGGCGCCGTCTCCGGGTACATCTTGAGAAAGGCCCTGGCGCCGGCGGTCGGATTGGCGAGCAGGAATTGCGACGCCTTGCACACCGAGCGACCAAAGCCAACCAGGAGATCCCTGTCCTTCTCGAACGTCTGCGGCATCGCCATCAGGAACTGACCGCCGACCATCGGGATCGTGGTCGGACGCGGCAGATAGGCCAGCTCGATGCCAGCCGCCTCGATCTGGCCGAAGCCCGTATCGAAATAGGCGAGCGCATCGATCACGCCGCGCTGCAGGGCGACGCCCGCCGGCGTGCCGTTGCCGACCGCGACCCAGCTCACATCCTTGTCCGGATCGAGGCCGAGCGCCTTCAGCACGTTCTTGGTCACCGGATATTCGGTGGCGCCGAAGTCGGACACGCCGATCTTCTTGCCCTTGAGGTCCGTGTAGCTCTTGAGCGCGGAGCCGGGCGGGACGGCGATGTCCCATTTGTACGGATAGGTATATTGATAGAACAGTTTCGCGCCACCCCATTCGCCCTTGGCGAGCAGCGGCAGCGCCGTCGACGGCACGCCGACGCCGATGGTGACGGAGCCGCGGTCGGTCGCGACCTGGACGTTGGCATTGGTGCCGAGCGCCTGGACATCGAGCGAGAACCCTTCCTGCGCGTTGTAGCCGAGCGCCTCGCCGATCACGCAATTGATGATGGTGGCGTTGAGCGCCTTGAGCCCGACACCGAAGCGAATCTTCTTGGCGTCCGCCGCCATCAGGCCGGCCGGGGCGCCGCTCACCAGCAGCGCCGCGCTGGCGCTGCTCTTCAGGAATGACCTGCGCGAAACCATCCTACGTTCCTCCCTGCTGTCCTATTTTTTCCGATTGGCGCCCCAGTGCACGACCTTGGCCTCGCACCAGCGCACGATCCCGTGCAGCACGATGCCGAGCACGCCGAGAATGATCAGCGCGGCGAACACGCCGGCGACATCGGAGACGGCTTGCGCCTGGGTGATGACCACCCCCATGCCGCGCTGAGCGCCCAAGAACTCGGCGACGATCGCGCCGAGCAGCGCGTACACCACCGCCATGTCGAGGCCAGCGAAGATGAAGGGCGCGGCGTTGGGCAGCTTGACGATGCGATAGGTCTCGAACCGCGACGCCGACAGCGAGCGCATCAGGTCGATGCGCTCCGGCTCTACGGCGCGCAGCCCGGTGAAGCTGTTGATCAGCACCGGGAAGAACGACAGCAGCGCCGAGATCGCGATCTTGGAGCCGTCGCCGAAACCGAACCAGATCACGATCAGCGGTGCGATCGCCACCTTCGGCAAGCTCTGCAGCGCGAACGCATAGGGCATCACCAGCCGTTCGATGGCCTCGACCTCGGCCATCAGCGAGCCGATGACGAGGCCGAGCCCGACGCCGATGGCGCAGCCGACAGCGGCGTTGCTGAGCGTGCTCCACAGCGGCAGGTAGTAGCCGAGCGGACTGGCCGGGCTGACCGCGAGCCCCGACCAAAGCGCGCGGACCACCGCTTCGGGCTTCGGCAGGATGTAGGACGGGATGTTCAGCAGGTTGACCGCGGCGATCCAGCTCAGTATCAGCACCGCGAGACCGGTCCAGGCGATCGGCGATCCCAGGCTGATGCCGCGGCGTGGACTCGCTGGCTTCTGCGACATGGCTGACACGGCGACGTTGGCAAGATCAGTCATGGCCATGCTCCTGCGCATTGAGCAGCCCGCGGACCTCCCTTGCGAGCCGCGCATAGTCCGGGTGCAGCACGATGTCGTCGAACGACCGCGGCCGCGGAATGGGAACGGCGAGATCGGCCAGGATGCGGCCGGGACGCGCCGACATCACGATGACGCGGTCGGCGAGGAAGATGGCTTCCGAGATCGAGTGGGTGATCAGCAGGATGGTCTTGCGGTTCTCCTGCCAGATGCGCTGCAGCTCGAGGTTCAGACGCTCGCGGGTCAGCGCATCGAGGGCGCCGAACGGCTCGTCCATCAGCAGGATCTCGGGATCGCGCGCCAGGGCGCGGCAGATCCCGGCGCGCTGCTGCATGCCGCCGGACAGCTCATAGGGATATTTGTCGCCGAAATCGCCGAGACCGGTGACGGCGAGCAGACGTTCGATGCGATCGCCGGCCGGCGCATGTTTGCCGCCGACGCGCAAGGGCAGCCCGACATTGTCGCGCACCGTCATCCACGGCAGCAGGTTGGCGGCCTGGAACACGACGCCGACCTTGCGCGAGGGACCGGCGACGGGCTCGCCATCGAGCAGCAGCCGGCCATCGCTGTAGCCGTCGAGACCGGCGAGCAGACGCAACAACGTGCTCTTGCCGCAGCCGGACGGGCCGACCACGCACACGAACTCGCCCGGCTTGATATCCAGCGAGACGCGGCTCAACGCATGCACCGCCGCACCGGAGGCCGAGACATAGGTCTTCGAGACCTGGTCGATCGCGATCAGCACATCGTCGGGCGTGTCAGCAGCGCGCCGTTGCGCATCGTCGACATCCATCATCAGCATGAGCGTCCACCCGGTCTCTTGTTTTTATGATCACAGGCAGCGGCCGTCACCGGCCGTCGCCTCTCGTTGCTCAGGCTGCAGCCTGCACCGTCAGCCCGGCCGCGGCCACTGCGGCGCGGATCGCGGCCATCTCCTCGGCGCTCGGCGCATGCGTCGGCGGCCGCACGGTGGCATCGCGGATCACGCCGGCGACCTGCATCGCCGCCTTCATGCGGCCATGCGCCTCTCCGGTCGGCTCGCCGCCGCCATACACCGCGTCCTTCAACGGATCGATCATGGCCTGCAACTTCATCGCCAGCTTGAGATCACCGGCCGTCACCGCGGCGAACAGATCGTAGATGAGATCCGGAATCAGCGACGCGAAGCCGACCAACGCGCCGTCGACGCCCTGCACCATCGACGCCAGCAGGTATTCGTCGTGGCAGGTCAAGAGCGCCTTGTCCGGGGCCGCCGCGCGGATTGCCTTGAGGTCGCGGGCATATTTGTTCATCTCGCGGGTGCCGATCTTGAACGCCTGGACGTGGTCGAGCCGGGCGAGCTCGGCGAGCAGCTCGGAGGAGAACGAGGCGCGGGTCCAGGCCGGATAGACGTGCACGATCAGCGGCAGCCTGGTCGCATCGCCGATGGCGTTGAAATAGTCCAGGCAGTGCTCGCGCTTGAAGCCGAAGCGCAGCCAGTGATGCGGCGGCATGATGTCGAGCGCGGTGGCGCCGGCCTCCTTGGCCATCAGCGCATGCTCGATGCCGTCCTTGATGCCTTCGCAGACGACGGAGGAGATCGTCGGGCAGATGCCGGTCAGCGCCCTGGCGACGATGCGCGTCACCTCCGCGCGCTCTCTTGCGGTGAGGCTGAACACCTCGCCGGTGTGGCCGTTGGTCATGATGCCGACAATGCCGCGGCGCCTGCCGAGCCACGCCGCATAGCGCGTCAGCTCGGCCTCGTCGATCGAGTGATCGGCGTTGAAGGGGACGGCGATCGCCGGGATGATCCCCTTGAAGTTGGTCATGACGTTCATGTCGGACTCCTGATGAGTTCTGGTGTCATCGGCTGGAAACGGTGGCGGTGGCGCCGCCCATGGCTTCGAGCGCGCGCGACAATTGCGCCGCGGCGCGCAGCAGCGGCGCGACGCCGGTGCGCTCGAACTCATCGGCTGACACGCGCATGGTCGGGGCGGCGACGCTGATCGCTGCGAGCGGCACGCCGTCGCGATCGACGACCGGTGCGGCGAGCACGCACAGTCCCGGTGCATTCTCCTGATTCGAGAGCGCGTAGCCGGCGGCCTTCACCTGGCGCAGGCGCTGCAGCAGCGCGTCGAGATCCGTGATCGTGGTTTCGGTGCGCTTGATGCGCGGCTGCGCTTCGAGCACCTCGATCTGCGTCTGCACCGGCAGCAGCGACAGGATCGCCTGGCCGACAGCGGTGGAATAGACCGGCGCGCGGCTGCCGATCCGGACGTCGACGCCGAGCCGGACGAGGCCCGCCTGGATGCGCTCGACATAGACGATGTCGCTGCCGTCGAGCACCGCGAGCGAGGCGGCCTCGTTCATCTCGCCGACCAGGCTGCGCAGGATCGGGCGGGCCTGGTCGCGCAACTCCGAGCGAGCGATCGCGTTGAAGCCGAGGTCGAGGCATTTCAACGTCAGGCGGAAGCGCCTGGTGTCGCCGACCTTCTCGACATAGCCGAGCATCACGAGGGTGTTGAGCAAGCGGAAGGTGGTGCCCTTGTCGAGCGTGGCGCGGCGCGCGACGTCGGCGAGCACCAATTCGGGCGCGTCGCTCGTGAAGGCGTTCAGCACCTGAAAACCCTTGGCCAGCGACTGCACGACGCTTTTGCCAGCCTTGCTGTCCTCGTCCACGGGGGAGCTCCGCGTTTCCTGCTTGGCGCCGGGCCTTGACGACCCGCATCTTGTTTTGCTATGGTTCGGATTGCGAACTATAGTTCGAATATTAGAACGCGCCCAGCCGCATCTGTCAAGCGCGCTCGCACGCCGTATGCGCACGGCTTGAAATCCGCACAGCCGGCATGATCTCTCCTGAGGGCCGCGATATCTCGCGGCCTTTTTCAGGAGTCCCGCGTGAGCGTCGCATTCACCAAGGAAGAGAGCGCCGAGACGGCGGCCGAGACGCAGCTGCCCGACCGGCCGGTCTCGCCGCATCCGAACCTCGTCACCGACGCCGGCCTCAAGGCGCTGGAGGCGCAGCTGCTTCAGGCGCAGACGGCCTATGAAGCGGCGCAGAAAATCGAGGACGTGAATGAACGGCGGCGGGGGTCGGCGCTGCGCGACGCACGCTACTTTGCAGCGCGTGTGCGGACCGCGCAGGTGATGCCGGCACCGGCCTCGACCGATCAGATCGCGTTCGGCAGCACCGTGACGTTCAAGCGCGGCGACGGCCGCGTGCAGACCTACACTATCGTCGGCGAGGACGAGGCCGATCCGAAGCGCGGCATGATCTCCTACGTCTCACCGGTGGCGCGGCTGCTGATGGGCAAATCGGTCGGCGACGTCGTCGAGGTGACCGGACAAGAGCTGGAGATTCTCACGATCGCCTGAGGCGATGCCCATCACCCCGGCGGGAAACGATGCTCAAGGTTGGAATCATCTCCGACACTCATAGGCTGCTACGACCGGAGGCCGTGCGACGTCTGGCCGGCGTCGACCACATCATCCACGCCGGCGATATCGGCCGCCCCGACATCGTCGAGCAGCTTCGCTCGATCGCGCCGGTGACTGCGATCCGCGGCAACATCGACACGGCAGACTGGGCGAATGCCTATCCTGCGACCGAGACCATCAGGCTCGGCACACGTGCCGTCCATGTCGTGCATGACGTCCACGATCTCGCGATCGATCCTGCAACGGCGTGTATCGACATCATCGTGTCCGGCCATTCGCATCGCGCGGGCGTCGAGACACGCGACGGCGTGCTCTACCTGAATCCGGGCAGCGCAGGGCCGCGCCGCTTCAGGCTGCCGATCACGCTGGCGACGCTGGATATCTCCTCAGCCAGCCTGTCGCCCGTGATCCACGACCTCGGCAGCGGCTGACGCAAAGCGAAAGGGCGCCCATGGGCGCCCTCCCCGAACTCAGATGAGATCCATCGATCAGAAGCGATCGGCCAGCGCCATGCCGGGATCGCTGAACGAGGGACGGCCGGTCTCGACGTGGCCAGCGACGCGGCGATAGAAGCTGTCGTCGGTGTCGCTGGTGACGACGAAGTCGTACCACAGGCCGGACTTGCGCAGGTGCCAGTACAGCTCGCCGTGGCGTCCGGGTGCCGACACCTTGACGGTCCACGAGGTCGACGGACCGCCATGGCTCGGCCCCGGGAAGAACGTCGGCGCGCCAAAGCCGAAGCCCGGAGCATCGAAGTCGGGCGCCGAGCGGAAGCCGGGCACCGCGCCGAAGCCCACCGGATGGAAGCCGGGCAGCGGACCGAAGCCCGGACATTGCGGCTCCAGCGCGGCCGAGACCGAGGCGGTGACGGCCTGCAACGGCCCGTAGATCTCGTTCGACTTCACCGTGAAGCTCACGCGGGCATGGCCGTCATTGCGCAGCTGCATGTGCAGGCCGCCCTCAAAGACGTTGTAACCGACGAAGATCTCGGGGTTGGCGGCATTCGACGGCCTGACCTTGTCGAGGTCACCCTTGAAGTGACGGTGGAAGCCGTTCGGGCCGAGCACCCAGAGATCATACAGGCCATCGCTGCCGACGCTCCATTCGTCGTCGATCATCTTGCCGGCCTCGACGGTGTAGCGGCGCGGAATGAGATCGAGACGCTGCTTGTCGTAGACGTGGAACACGGCGCCGGCAAAGCCGGTGTTGGCGAACAAGAGCTTCACCTTGCCCGCGGCGGCGTCGACCTTCGCGGTGGCGTGCAGGATGTAGGGCAGCGGGCGCGAATAGCGCGCGCCGCTCTCCTGGAACAGCGGCTGCGGCGTCGCGGGCGCAACCGGGGCCGGCAAGGTCTTCTGATGCGCGTCCGAAGCCTGCCAGTTGCTCTGGTCGGGCAGCTCCGGGAAGCGCGGATCGTTGGGGCTGGCGAAATCGAACGCCGAGGTGAGATCGCCGGAGACGGCGCGGTGCCACGGGCTGATCGCCTCGACCTTGATGCCGAAGCGCTTCTCCAGGAAGCGGCCGACCGAAGTGTGGTCGAACACCTGCGAGTTGACCCAGCCGCCCTTGCTCCACGGCGACACCACATACATCGGCACCCGCGCGGACAGACCCCAGGGGCGGATGTTGCCGCTGACCGTGTCGGTCGCGGTCAGCACGTTGCCGACGGTGTTGGAGAAATACTCGCCGTCGAGCGGCAGGGTCGCCTTGCCCATCAGCTTGCCGTTGATGTCGTAGGACGGCACCGCGGGGGCCGGCAGATGATCGAAGAAGCCGTCATTCTCGTCGAAGGTCAGGAAGAAGACGGTCTGGCTCCAGACGTCGGGATTGGCCGTCAGCGCTTCCAGCACCTGGTCGGTAAAATTCCCGGCACGGGTCGGGCTGCCGCCGCCGGGATGCTCGGAATTGGCCTGCGTCGGCAGGATCCACGACACCTGCGGCAGGGTGCCGGCCATGACGTCGGCCTTCAGCCGGTCGAGATAGTCCGGACCGCCGGTCAGGCCGTGCACGTAGTTCGGATCGTCCGGCTGGGCGTGACGGAAGCTGGAGAACGCCAGACAGCCGTGCATTGCGCCGGTCCAGTTGTCGTTCATGTCCTGATAGATGTGCCAGCTCACGCCGGCCTTGTTGAGCAGATCGGGCAGCGTATCCCAGGCGAAGTCGCTGCCGACGTATTTGTAGTTGGCCTGCGGCTGCGGCTGGCCGGCGACCCAATTGTGCGGGTTCGGCCAGCAGCGCAGGTTGTTGGGCTCGGAATCGTTGGTGGTGGAGTTGATGCCCTGCGCGCGCAGCGCCGGGTTGAAGTTGGAGCCCGACCAGAACACGATGCGGTTCGGATCGGTGCCGGTGGTGATGGAAGCGTGGTAGGCGTCGCAGATCGTGAACGCTTCGGCGAGGGCGAACTGGAACGGGATGTCGTCGCGGCCGAAATAGCCCATCGCATAGGGCGTCTTGTACTTCGCCCAATAGCCCATCTTGCCCTGATTCCACGCCGCCTGGCTGTCGCCGAAGGAGTGCGGCGTGCCATAGCCGACCAGCGCGTTGGAGGTCGTGGAGTCGCGGTGATAGGGCGGGATCTCGCGGCTGCCGTCGGACTGGAACCAGACCGGCTTGCCGCTCTCGAGCGGGATCGGGAAGCGGTCGCCGAAGCCGCGCACGCCGCGCAGCGTGCCGAAGTAATGGTCGAACGAGCGGTTCTCCTGCATCAGGATGACGATGTGCTTGACGTCCTGAATGGTGCCGGTCCGGCGCCGTGCCGGAATGGCGAGCGCCTGGCGGATGCTGGCGAAGGCAGCCGCCGCCGTGGCGCCTGCCAAGAAATCGCGACGTGTTGTCATGCTGATACGACCTTTTGAAATCCTGAAGACCATCGTCAGGATTGGCGGGGCGAGCCCGGCCTGCTCCTGCGAACGTCCCTGGCGTATCAGCGCGGCTTGACAGCGCTGTGAAATTTTTATTTACGGAATGAGTCTGAATGAGATTTCCTCAGTGTCGGGGCGCAGCGTGACGGAATCGACCTTTCGTTCTGGACCGGGCGTGAACGGCATCCTGGCCCGCGTGCGCGAGCTGCAGAACGAGCTGCCGCCCAAGGCCAGGCAGATCGCGGAGCTGGTCATCGCCCGGCCGGAGCCGTTCATCCACATGTCGATCACCGAGGTCGCGGAGGCCTGCGGCGTCAGCGAGGGGACGATCGTGTCGTTCTGCCGGCGGGTCGGGGTGCGGGGCTTCCAGGAGCTCAAGATCATGCTGGCGCGCGACCTGATCGAGCCGGTCAGGCTGATCCAGGAGGACCTGCATCGCGGCGACGATCCGGCGACGGTCACGGACCACATCTTCGCCGCGCATGCCGCCTCGCTGCAGGAGACGCGGCGGCTGTTGTCGATGGACGCGCTGGCGCAGGCGGCGACGCTGCTGCGGCAGGCGCGGCGGGTCGAGATCTACGGCATCGGCAGCTCGGCGCCGATCGCGCAGGACCTGTCGTATCGGCTGCTGCAGCTCGGGCTGGCGGCCAATGCCATCGTCGACTCCCATGTCCAGGCGGTCAGCGCCGGGATGACCGGGCCCGAGGTCGCGACCGTCACCGTGTCGCATTCCGGCAGCACGGTCGAGACGGTGCTGGCGACCCGGCTGGCGCAGGCGGCGGGCGCGCGCACCATCGGCATCACCCGGCTCGGCAAGTCGCCGCTGGCGGCGCATTGCGAGGTGCTGCTCTACACCGTCGCCAACGAGACGCGCTATCGCCCGGAGGCGATGAGCAGCCGCGTCGCGCAGCTTGCGATCATCGACACGCTGGTCAGCTGCTGCGCGCTGACCGACACCGAGCGCTCGGTCGAGAAGCTGCAGCACGCGGCGCGCATCCTGTCCGAGAAGCGCTACTGACATCCGCGCCGCGCGCGAACTAATAATCCTTCAGCAGCCGCTCGATGTAGTCGAGCTCGAGCTGCGGCCGCGACTGATCGCCGAGCCGGCGGCGCAATTCTTCCAGGATGCGGCGGACGCGCTGGACGTCGATCTCGCCCGGGATCTTCGGCGAGAAATCGTCGATGTCGCGGCCGGGATGCATCGGACGGCCGAGCGGATCGGTCTGCTGCGCGCCCTGCTGGCGGCCGGCGCGCTGGCCCGGGCCGTCGCCCTGCTGGTCGCCATCGCCCTGCTGCATCGCCTCGGCGAGGCTCTGCGCGCCCTTCTTCAGCGCATCGAGCGCCTTGCCCTGCGACTCCACCGCGCCGTCGGCATTGTTGTCGCCGAGCTGGCTGCCGGCATCGCCCATCGCGCTGTCGGCATCGTCGAGCCCGTCGCCGGAATCGCCCTGGTCGCCTTGATCACCGGGCTCGCCTTGCTGGCCCGGCTGCCCCTTCTGGCCTTTCTGACCCTTCTGTCCCTTTTCGCCCTGCTGGCCCATGCCGCGCTTGGCGAGCTGCTCCTGCAACTGCTTCAGCCGGTCGCGCAGCGCCTGCTGGTCCTGCTGCAGGTCGCCCATGCTCTGGTCCTGGTCGCCCTGCTGCTTGTTGCGGTTGCGCCGGGAGTCCTGGCCCTGTTTGAAGGTCTTGTCGCGGAGCTGCTGCTGCTTGCGGATCATGTCGCCGAGCTCGTTGAGCGCCTGCTCCATGTCGTTGTCGCCGCCCTGGTTGGGCTGCGCCATCTGCAAATTCTCCAGCATCTGCTGAAGCTGCTCGAGCAGCTCGCGCGCGCCCTCCTTGTCGCCCTGGCGCGACAGCCGCTCCATGCGGTCGATCATGTTCTGCAGGTCCTGCTGGCGCAGCACCTTGGTGTTCTGGTCGAGCGGCCGCTGCGCCATCTGCGGGTTGTTGCGCAGCTGCTCGGCGAGCTGGCGCATGTAGTTGTCCATCGCCCGGCGCAGGTCCTCGGCGAGCTTCTTGATCTCCTCGTCGCTGGCGCCACGCTCCAGCGCCTGCTTCAGCGCGTCCTGCGCCGCGCGCAGCGCCTTGTCGACGTCGCTGATATTGCCATCCTCGATCGTGACCGCGAGCGCCCACAGGCTGGCGACGACCTCGCGCAGCGCGTCGTCGGTGCGCGCGGCCTCGAGCTGCCGCGTCACCGCGCGCAGGCCGAGATACTGGCCGAGCTCCGGAGAGAACAGCTCCGGCGCGATCGCCAGCGCGTCGAGCGCGGTGAAGACGTCGCCATTGCGGTTGCCGTCGAGCGCCAGCAGGCGCCGCTGCTCGATCAGCGCCCGCGCCAAGGGCTTGGTGAACAGCCGCTCCGGCAGCCTGGTCTCGAACGGCTCGCTGGTGCCCTCGTTGCCGGCCTCGTCCTTGGCGGTCAGGGTCAGCGTGACGTCGGCGCCGGCATAGGGGTCCTCGCTGAGGTCCTTGACGGTCTGGCCGACGCCGTTGCGGGTGCGCGCGTTCGGCAGCACCAGCGGAAACTCCGGCGGCTGGAACAGCGGCCGCGCGGCGGGCGCATCCGCCGTCTTGGCATCCGGCTTGGAGTCTGCCTTGGCCTCGGGCGCACGCGCGGCGACCTTGGCGCGGGCTTCGGTGACGCCGTAATCATCCTCGATCTTGTAGGACAGTTTCAGCGAGCCGCGCGCCTGGCGCTCGGGGTCCTTGGCCATGCTGATGACCGGCGGCTTGTCCGGCGTCGCCGAAAACACCCATTGCGGCTGGCCCGACGGCGCGCGCACATGCACGGTGCCGTCGGCCTTGATCGTGTAGTGCTTCTCGGTGGTGCCCTTCGGCGCGGCGTCGCCGGCCGCGACCTCGTTCGCCGCGGCCTCGGCGACGCCGCCACCGGTGATGACGTCGAGATTGCCGCCGCTGGAGCGGATGATCAGGGTCGAGCCCGCGGGCACCACGATCGGGCCGTTCGCCGGCACCGCGCCTTCCTTGTTGGCGGCGGAGAGGATGATCGGCGGCTTCGCGGTGTAGAGCGGCGGCTTGATCCAGGCATCGACGCGGACCGTGACCGGCGTCAGCACGCCGTTCCAGTCGAACGCGGAGGCGATGCGCATCGGCCGCTCGTCGCCGGCCGCAAACCAGGTCGCGACCAGCAGCACGACGACCAGCGCACGCACCGCCCAGGGATCGTGCAGCAACAGCCGCGGCCGCGGCGTGCCGGCGCGGATGCGCTTGACCGAGGCGAGCGTGCGCTCGCGCTGCGCCTGCCACAGCGCCTGCGCGATCGGATCCTTGGTGGTGAGCGTATCGGTCAGCGCGGTGGCCGGGCGATGCGCGATGCCCGAGCCGCGATCGAGCCGCGACAGGCCCTCCTCGCGGCTCGGCCAGCGGTAGCGCAGCATCGGCACGGCGGCGCCGAGCAGCAGCAGCAGAAACAGCGCGACGCCGATCATGCGCGCCGCGAACGGCAGGCCGAGCCACAGCCCGGCCCAGGACACGATCAGGAACAGGCCGACCACCATCAGCAGCCGCGCGAGATGCGGCCAGCCGCGCTCCCAGGCGATCGCGAGACGCGCCCGCTTCAGCGCCTGCGCCAGCTTCAGCCGCGCAAGGCCGTCTTGGGTCAAGCCATCGGGCGTGCTGCCTGCCGGCCCGGCCGGCTCGTTCGTGATGCCGCTCAACAATCTCTCCAGGTTGCCTGGATGTTCACCCTATCACAAAGGCATCCATGAGGCACGCACCGTGCCAAGACTTTCCCGCCTGTGCAGCCGCTTCACACGGGAGTGTGACCGGGGCGGGTTCCCGGAAAGCTACGGGCGTTCGGGGCCAACACCTGCGCCCTCCCCCACGACAGCGCGGCCCAACCCACGGCGGCCACCCCAATCTCCGTCATTGCGGGCGAAGGCGGACACGTCGCTGCGCTCGCAATGACGCGAGTGGCGAGATCGCGACCCAAACTCCCGAGCAGCGCGCAGAAAAAGCAAGACAAGCCCTATCGCTCCCGCGACGCCATCCGCGCCCGAGTGATGCCCGACATCTCACCCTCCTCGAACAGAGGGCGCAGGGAAGACCGGGCGCCGGCCGGCGCCCATGGTCCGCGTGCAACAAAAAGCACGCGGCAGAACCACAGGCTCAGCCGAGATCACCCGGCCTTCCCTGCGCGATGGTGTTACGACTTATACGCGCTCTTCCCGGGGACCGGCTTGTTGGCCCCGTCGCGGACGACACGTCATCGCCCACTTGGCATCAGCACCGGGATGCCAGAACCACGCGACTTCCTCGTCGCACCGGGATCGTTCGTCCGCGCGAGCAAGCCCGCGCTGCGTCCCTATGCGCCCACCGCATCCCGCACCCGACGTCCGTGACGATCGCGAAGCGCCCCCTCAACGGGACGGGATGTGCGGAGTAGAGCATGATTTCGGATAATGCGCAATAGCGTTTTTCTTGGAGAACACCCGAACGAGCGCAAGCGTCCTGAAGTTGTTCGTGAATTTTGCTGTTCGCCGCGAGAACTGGCTCACGCCGCGCTCGATCCGGCGGTAGCTAAGTGCAGCGTCGCCACAGTCTTGCAATCGCAATGGCCATGAATTTTGCACGGGGCCTTTCCAGCCGCCGCCATACGACCCAAGCGCGTCCCCCCCCGAAAATCTCGAATTACAACTCTGCCGCTGCGACAAGGTTGAAACGCCGACTAACGGCTTGCTCTTCAATTCACCCCCCGGTTGTGATAACAATACCTAAACGCCACAGTGGGGGATTCATGGCAGCAGTAGAACACGCAATTGACATCCGGGCCGAGGCGATCCTGAAGGGACTTAGCGAACTACAAGCGCTATTACAGGAGCCCATAACTCAGAATGCGTTGGACTTAGATAACAACGCTAAAACCGCCCATCAGCACAACATACTAAATCGAACGCATCGAAGCCTAACGCAATATTTGAAGTTGGAGGGCGACCTCTTCTACATCGGCCTGCTGGGCCATTTCTCGACAGGAAAATCAAGCACAATAAATTCGGTTCTTGAGACGTGGGGCTCTGAGTTCGAACGCCCGACTGACCTGAATCCCACCGACGACACAATTAGCCTGATAACGCGCCCGGCGAATGAGCAGTATTTACTTGGAGTCATACGTGAGGGGACCGTCCCTATACGATCCAAGCCAATCGACAACCAACTTCTTGACAACATTGTGCTTGTTGACACTCCGGGCACGGGCGATCCGGCGTTAGTCGAGGAGATTGCAAGAGATTTCCTACCCATATGCGACGTAATATTGTTCTTCTTCTCAGCGGCTAGCCCGCTCGATAAGGACGACATGCCCCTGCTTGAGGAACTTCACAAGCGCCTACCGTTTGTGCCGATCTATTTTGTTGTTTCGCGAGCAGATGAATTGCGACGCAACATGCTGGCCCCAGCGTCCGATGACAACATAGATACAAACAAACGCACCAGATTTTTCGATGATGTCCTAGGGCGACTGAACAAACTACTAAAGCCCAAGCTTTATACGGAGGAGCAGTTTATCCTTATCGATAATCGGTACCGATATAACATCGATGAAATTAGAGAGTTTATGCGATCCCGTTGCGATCCGACGAACACCAGAGCCAAGCTTGCGATGCATAGCCACAAGCTCGGTTACTTCGCAAGAATTGCAAAAGACCTCAGGGGATTTTTCGAGACATTTTTGGATCACAAGCTCGTTGAACTTAATAGGATCGTCCATACCGCCGAACAAAATCGTGTCCGCTACAATGAAAACGTGCGGATATCAAACAACAATCTAACGAAGACGTGGATAGACCAGTTAAGCACTGTCAACTTAGAGGGCGAGCGCGTTTCGAACGGCCTGACCGATCCCGAGTCGCTACCGACTGCTCTCGAGTGGTTTGAACCAATCAAGAAGAGACGGCAGGAGATCGCTGCCGACAATTTAGACGATGCACGGCTCACGGCTCGACACATCAGCGAGACGTTGAAGCTCAGAATATCTGGCAGCATCTCCGAACAGATACACGAATATGAGATGGCCAGCCTCGAAGACTTGGTGGCGAGCGCGGAAAACGCTGCGGCTCCAATCTCACTGAAGCTTCCTCAGATGGATATAAGCGCGACAATGCCTTTGATATCGTCAAGGATGCTGACGCGGTGGGCCAATTTTAGAGAGACAAAGGCGAGCACTCTGCGCGATGCGGCGGCCAAACTCCGGAAGATTATGGAAGATGCAAGCGCGCTTATACAGGCTGGCTCGCCTTTTGTTGAATGTGAAAAGATTGTTCTGGCCGCGCAAAATTCGCTCGCTGGAGATCTGACGCGTTTTTTTGGGAGTGCCGAATTATACCGCGCGGGAGTCTTTACTCACACAACAAAAGAATCAATCGGCGCGCTCGGGCTCGGGAAAGAACTTGATGCACTCGAAGTCGAACTCGACGAAACGGATAGAGCAAAATTCACCTCAGACGCAACGAATAGCCTTTTTCCCGGATTTTCCGAAACAACGAGCAGTGCTCGCACACATATGTTGGCAATGGAAAAGAAGCTACGACCTCTCGTCGTCAAAATAAATGAGCTCAAAGTTCCATCTCCGAACAACAACTATACACTCCTTGACAGCCTAGTCGCGACAGAAAGTCATCTGCTCGTCCAAGATCTATTTCGAGAACTACGCGACGACGTCGGCTTATTCCTTGGAACGCTAGAAACGAAGCTGTCGAGTATCGCCGTAGATAGGAGGCGCGCTTATAAACTAGAGATTGCCGATGCGCGACGCCGTCGTCGCCTCCTATACGGCGGCACATTGTTGGCTGGCGTTCTGTTGGGTGTATGCACGTATTTTGGATATACTCACTCTGTCGACATACCGCAAAATGACTTCCACGCCGTTGTTTGGAACATTGTTGCTCAGTTGATTTGGGCGCCAATTGCGTTTTTGACGGCAAAAGCGATTGACAAATTCCCCAAGCGATCAGCGACAATAAGGAGCGAGCACCAAGCACTGCTTCGGAGTGAGCTTGAAAGCGCCGCTCAAAGAGAAACAAGCACCCACGAGTTCGTCGCGATTAGCATACCCGTCCTCATAAAGCGACTAGAAGGAGTATATCAGACTGTCATCGACTACGATCCTGATAGTTGGAGTACGGCCGCGACTGAACGACTGAGCGCGTTATGTGATTTGCATTCTGAGTTCATCGAAATTCGAAGAGAATATGCTGAGCTGGTAGAGTCGGTAACAGACAAGATCTCTTCGTATTTCAGTGATGCGACTAAAAACGTGCAACTCCTCAATTCGGTCGCGGACAAGATTAAAGCGCAAGCGATCGAACCATCCTTCAAACTGCTTGGTGACACCCGGGAGTCACTGAATCGGATCAGACAGCAGGTCCACGAAGTCGAGTTTGGATAACCGGCACGAGGAATGACCCGTCAGCTTCCGATCGTCTACAGACTGAAGGCGATCAGGCAAGTCGAGCAAGGCGAAGGCGCTCTGCACGTCGCTCGTGACCTCGGCATAACGCCCAAGCTTTTGCACGACTGGATCAAGGGGCGGGGCCCAAAGGCCATGCTGTTACGAGGCCTCACTGAGCCCTCGGGTGAAACGTTGAGTATTCAGCTAGGCCTGCGTTTAAAGGTATGAGGACTGTTAGGACGATGTAGGACCAAAATCGGACCGTTGGCAACGATTGACCAATTCTCTTGCCGAGAGCATCCGGGAGCCAATACCCGCACGGTCAAATCGTGTATTTCTTGATTAGAAATGTGATCCGCGTTCATTGTCAGCATAATAGCTTGATTGTTGAGAGATCGCGGATGTTCTTTGAAGACGGGTTGACCGGGTGGGGCGGCCAGTTCCCACCTGAGCCAATTGAGAGGCGTTTTGTCGACCTGCTCTTTGGAGTCAAATCGAGTGAAGCCTCCCAACCCGACGATATTGAAATCAGTATCGATCCCTATCTCCACCACAACATGAAATGCAGGTTGTGGAGACCTATTCTCGATACGAGCGATTAGATTAAAAGGCCTCGACTCTTCTTCTAAAAATCGGAGGGTCTCTCTATTTCCTTCTAAGAATGATAGATTCACAAAGAGATCAGGCGTTGCGGTCCGCCGCATGACGTCCTTGATCTGATAATCTTCCATCGCCCGGACTTCGAGTCCGAACCTCTGATAGTACCGGTGATCCGGCGCCTGATGCGGCCCGATCAATGACTGAGGAACCGAGATCACGAAGCCGAATTGCGCTTCACTCAGCGGCACAGGGTCAATAGAATACTCGGGGAGCCTAGGTTTTATGCGGGCGTTCAATATCTGACTTATCCAGTCCCGGGTAATCGACGGGTCCGCAACTCCATTGTCGACCTCGATCGGCCCATTTGTCTTTTTGTTCTCGTTAATTCCGTAAATGATCTGACCACCTGCTGAGTTGGCCAGAGCTGAAACATTGATACAGAGTTCCGTAATCTTCTCCTCGTCGCGGCGAAGAGACCGAGAGTCCTTGAACTCCAACGTTGTGCCTTCGACAGCACCGTCAGTCAGCAACCGCTCCAAGTCGGCGCGTGCTTTAAAGGTTCGAAACTGATTGACCATCAGCGAATCCAGATTGAGCCTCTTACCGAGGTCAGCTTTGCCCTGTAGACAGAAATGCATTTAGCGTAGATCGATTCGAGAAGTTAAGGCGAGGCCTCGATGTGCGTCGGGATAGTATTGGGTCAAGTCGGTACAGGTTAAAGCGCAACTTCAACGGCTCCGTCGGTAATTGGTTGCGAAATCCACGTCGGGTTCGGCGCTATGGAAGTGATGGACCTTTATGCGGCCTACGGTTTGCTGCGAAACCAAAGAATTGCGGGAACAGGCAGAAATAGGAAGACGGGCCATTCGGTAGGCGATCGACTCGAGCACCCTCACCGTAACGCTAGCAAAGACCTCACGGCCAAACCGGCGCCCCCTCCAGCCCTGCCGTCTCCTCCAGCCCGCACATCAAATTCGCGTTCTGCACCGCCTGCCCCGCCGCCCCCTTGCCGAGATTGTCGACGACGCCGAGCGCCATCACCAGGTTGCGGTCGGGGTCGGCGGCGTAGCTGACGAAGGCGAGGTTGGAGCCGGTGGCCCATTTGGTCTGCGGCGGCGTGTCGGTGACGCGGACGAAGGCGCTGTCGGCGTAGAAGCGGCGGGCGGCGTCGAGGCATTGCGCCGTCGTGGCGCGGCCGCGGGCGTAGATGGTGGCGAGGATGCCGCGGGTCATCGGCACCAGATGCGGCGTGAACACGAGGCCTGTGGCGCTGCCGCCGCTGATCCGCGCGATGGTGCTTTCGATCTCGGGCATGTGGACGTGCCTGAGCAGGCCGTAGGGGATCAGGTTCTCGTTGCTCTCGGCGTAGCCGAACTTGGCTTCGCCGCCGCGGCCGGCGCCGGAGATGCCGGTCTTGGCGTCGATCACGATGTTCTCGGGCGAGATCAGCTGCGCGGCGAGCAGCGGCGCCAGCGGGGTCAGCGCCGCCGCGGGGAAGCAGCCGGGATTGGCGATGCGGGTCTTGCCCGCGATCTCCCGTGGCCAGACGTCGGCGAGGCCGTAGGTCCAGCCGTCGGCGTAGCGGTGGTCGCCGCCGATGTCGACGATCTTCACGTGGCCGGGCACGCGCGCCAGCGCCTCCCGCGAGGCGCCGGTGGGGAGCGAGGCGAACAGCACATCAAGCGGCGGCAGGCGCGCGGGGTCCCACTTCTCGATCACGAGATCGGCGAGTTTTGCCGGCACGCCGGGGAAGCGCTCCGCCAGCCGCTGGCCGGCGCTGCCCTCGCCCGCGGCGTAGACCAGCTCGAACGCGGGATGCCCCGCGACCAGGCGCATCGCCTCGCCGCCGCCAAAACCGCTGATCCCGACGATGCCGATGCGAATGCTCATGGGTGGGGTCCTGATGCTTGCTCAAGGGAGAATTTCGGGAGCGCGACGCTTACTCTGAATGCGACGCCCATTTCGATCGTGTTGAATTGAGAATGGGCCTCATTTCATCATTGATATCAGCCGCAGATGAATGTCCGTCCGGGAAGACTTCAAGCGCGCCGACGGTGCTGGCCTCGGGCAGCGGCAAGAAGAACGCCTCACGCATATAGGCAATCGCGTAGAGGCGAAAGTTGGTATCGAGGGCATCCAGGTGGCGACCGATCATCATCACGAGCTGCGATGCGGGAGCGCCGACCTCGGCTGCGTTGCGCAGCGCTCGAACCAGGGTCGGATCGAGGTTCATCCTGTTGTTTCCGGTTTTTGGACGCGCACGAAACCTAAGGGAGTTGCTGGGCCCCTGTGTGAAACTCACGACTGCCTGCTGCCGTTCGTCTCCATCAGTCCGAGCGGCAGCGAAAATTTCTTGCAGTCACTGGGGTCACCGCAACGCCGCGGCTTTCGTCTTCGGCTTGGCGCGGGCCGGCTCGGCCGTCAACCGGATTCCCATCGCATTGATGATCCGCAGGACGGTCGCGAACTCCGGGTTGCCGTTCTCGCCGAGGGTCTTGTAGAGACCCTCCCGCGTCACGCCGGCGGCCTTGGCGACCTGGCTCATGCCCTGCGCGCGGGCGACGAGATTGAGCGCGTCGCGGACCTCGGCGGGATCGCCGTCGGCGAGCACGAGGTTGAGATACTCGGCGCGGGCGGCGGGGGTGCGGAGGTGCTCAGCGGCGTCGAATGTCTTGAGCTTGCTGATTTTCATCCTCAATCCTCCAATGTCGCCGCGAGGTCCTGGGCCTTCTTGATGTCCTTGTCCTGGGTCCGCTTGTCGCCGCCGCAGAGCAGGATCACGACGGTCTTGCCGCGCCTCGTGAAATAGACGCGATAGCCGGGGCCGTAGTCGACGCGTAGCTCGCTGACCGCACCACCGACCGACTTGGCGTCGCCGAAGTTTCCCGCGGCCACCCGGCTGATCCGCCGGACGATGTGCAAACGGGCGCGCTGATCGCTCAACGCAGCCAGCCAACGCGAGAAGCCGGGCGTTTCGCGAACGTCGACCATGCGGGGAGTGTAATCTATGGATTACAAAGACGCAAGTACACGATGTGCGAGGCTGGACTAGGCAATCGCGGTAGAACGGCTGCCAATGAGTTACTCCGTCATGCCCGGGCTTGTCCCGCCTGCGCGGCCATAGCCGCTTCGGCGCGGCGAAGGCCCGGGCATCCACGTCGTTCCCAGGATGCCGGACGACGTGGATGGCCGGGACAGGCCCACGGCTGTCCGGTTCAGCTTCCGCATATTGCGAGGCTCAACTGTTGTGGGTTTTTGGCAAGTTGGGGTGGCCCCGTGAGCAATTGATCGATGGGGCGGCGATGCATGAGGTTGGTGCGGACCAATCTGGCAAAGACCAAGGGGCTTTGGATTGCCTTCTGAAGGTCTTGCGCGAGGCGAAGCAAGAGGAAGGCGATCAGGGCAACGGCGATCTGGATACGAACGGCGTTCTCAGAAGTCCCGAGGAACCTGGTGATCTTGAGGGTCTGCTTGACCCAACGAAAGAACAACTCGATGGCCCAGCGGCGACGATAGAGGTCGGCGATCTCTTGAGCGCTGGCATCGAGGTCGTTCGACAGGATGCGCAGGATCTTTCCCGTTTCCAAGGTGACGCGCACTTCGCGCACCGCAGTCTGCATTGGATTGCGGCGGCTGTAGGCTTGGCGTTGTGGAAGGAAGCCGATGCGGTCGGAGAGGATGTTGCCATCCGCGATGACAGGCAACTCCTCCACGACCCGCAGCGGCGTATTGGATTTGAACCGGGTCACGATTCGACAACCGGCGGCGTCCAGTTGAGCCCACCAAGCATATTCATAATAGCCGAGATCGAAGACGTAGGTTGCTCCCGGCTCGATGGGCATCTGATGCGCTGCAGTATTGTCGTTGACGTTGGCTCCGCTGATTGCCGCATAAATCGGCCGGTCGGCGTCGGCATCATAGATCACATGCACCTTGGCACCGCAGACACCGGTAGAGAACCGTGCCCAGCCAGCGCTGGCTTCTGTCAGCCGTACGCTGGTCGAATCAATCAAATACGTCGTCTCGGCAAGCTTGCGGCGTAACCGGCGATGGGCCTGCTTCATCATGATGGCCAACAGGGCGGCAAACATCTCCGCAGGCCGATTCATATTGGCGTCCGCGAAAGTCGAGCGGCGGACAGGGCCCCCACCCAGGTGATAAAGCCGCGCGGTGTGGCTCGACAGCCCGGTGACAATCTCACGCAGACTGGAAGCCCCCGAAAGCTGGCCGTACAGCAGCGCCACAAATTGGTCTTTGGTGGAAAGCCGTCGAATCCGCGCGTCCGTGCCATGCTCGTCCACAAGCGCCTCGAAGCGATGCCAGGGGACCAACTTCAGAATGTCTCGGAATACTGTATTCTGATGCGGCATGGCGGGACCTTCCTGGTGTGTCTCGAACATTTGGCGATGCTCAAGACCGCAGAAGAATCCACGCCATGCACCATGTCCAGTCTGTCTGAACCGGACAGCCGTGGGACAGGCCCGGCCATGACGATGTGGAAACGGATGAGCGTGGACGCGCGAGCTGCGTGCGCGTCAGGCCCCCCTCACAGCCACGGCGCCGGCGTGTCCATCGCGATCAGCTGCTCGACCTCGATGCGCGGGCGGATCACGGCCGACTGGTCGCCCTTGACCAGCACCTCGGGGACGAGAGCGCGGGTGTTGTAGGTGCAGGCCTGGACGGCGCCGTAGGCGCCTGCGGTCATGATGGCGAGGAGGTCGCCGGGCTGGGGCTCGGGCAGCGCGCGGTCCAGCGCGAGGTAGTCGCCGCTTTCGCAGACCGGGCCGACGACGTCGGCCACGAAGGCGGGCGCGTTCGGCGCGGGCTGCTTCACGGGCAGGATGTCGTGGTGCGCCTCGTAGAGCGTCGGGCGGATCAGGTCGTTCATCGCGGCGTCGATGATGACGAAGTTCTTGGCCTCGCCATGCTTCACATAGATCACCTTGGCGACAAGGATGCCGGCATTGCCGACGATCATGCGGCCGGGCTCGAACATCAGCGTGCAGCCGAGATTGTGGCTGACGCGCTTGACCATCGCGGCATAGGCGGCGGGCTCCGGCGGCACGGCGCGGTCCATGTGATAGGGGATGCCGAGGCCGCCGCCGAAATCGACATGGGAGATGTCGTGGCCGTCGGCGCGCAGGGTCTGCACGAACTCGGTGAGGATGCGGAACGCGGTCTCCATGGGACCGAGATCGGTGATCTGGCTGCCGATATGGACGTCGACGCCGGTGACCTTGATGCCCGGCATCTTGGCCGCGCGGGCGTAGACGCGGCGGGCGTGGTCCAAGGGAATGCCGAACTTGTTCTCCGACTTGCCGGTCGAGATCTTGGCGTGCGTGCCGGCATCGACGTCCGGATTGACGCGGATGGAGATGCGGGCGGTGTGGCCGGTCTCCACGGCGAGGCGCGCCAGCAGGTCGAGCTCGGGCTCGGACTCGATGTTGAGGCAGTGGATGTCGGCCGCGAGCGCGGCGCGCAGCTCGGCCTCGGTCTTGCCGACGCCGGAGAACACGATCTTGCGCGAGGGAATGCCGGCCGCCAGCGCGCGCTTCAATTCGCCGCCGGAGACGACGTCGGCGCCGGCGCCACACTTCGCCAAGGTGCGCAGCACCGACTGGTTGGAGTTGGCTTTCATCGCGTAGCAGATCAGCACGTCCTGGCCGGCGAAGGCGTCGGCAAACACGCGGTAGTGCCGCTCCAGGGTGGCGGTGGAGTAGCAGTAGAACGGGGTGCCGACGCGGTCGGCGAGGTCAGAGAGGTTGACGTCCTCGGCGTGCAGCACGCCGTCGCGGTAGTCGAAATGGTTCATGGGTCGGGTCCGCGCGCGGGGCTGCGAGATTGAGTGATTGTGGCGGCGAATTGCCGGGAAATGGGTGGGATTGTCAATTGAGGTGCCACCCTCCCCTCGAGGAGGGGGAGGGGCGATCGCCCGCGGAGTTCGCTTGTGGCCGGCTATCTCTCCGGCGTCATGCCCGGGCTTGACCCGGGCATCCACGTCCGTCCCAGGATGCCACACCACGTGGATGGCCGGGTCAAGCCCGGCCATGACGGTGGAATTAGGCGGGCTCGATCTCGGATGCCCAGCTGGTCAGTTGAGGAAGGCCGCAGCCGCTATTTGCTGTCGAGCAGCGGGTCGAGAATGAAGGGTTTCTTCTGGCCGCGGGTGGCGGCGGGGGCGGCGTCGGCGCCATAGCCGGAGTTGAACAGGCCGGGCTTGTTGGCGTTTTCCGTCGCGGTGTCGGCGGGGGCGGCCGAAAGCTGCGGCGCTGGCGGGGAGTTGGCCGGCAGGTCCAACGGGCCCTTGCGGCCGCAGGCGGCCAGCAGCAGGGCTGTGGCGCCCAGGACGAGGACGACCCGGGCGGCGGAGGTTGGACGGCGAGCGCTAATCACGTGTGAGATCCCCATGCGGGCGGCACCATACAGAGATTGGACCGGCCTGACGAGTGCGGGAGTGCCACGCCGGGCCGATCAAATTTCAGACGGAGCCCTACTTTCGCTGTTTTTCCAGCCGCTTCAGCCAGGCCTTGGCCTGCGCGGCGACGTTCTTCGGCGCGGTGCCGCCGTAGCTGGTGCGGCTCTTCACCGAGGATTCCACCGAGAGCACGCCGAGCACCTCGGCGGTGATCTTGGGCTCGACCTCCTGCATCGCCTTGAGCGGCAGCTCGTGCAGCGCGACGCCCTGCTTCGAGGCGAGCGCGACGATGCGCCCCGTGACGTGATGGGCCTCGCGGAACGGCATCTTCAGGCTCCGCACCAGCCAGTCGGCGAGGTCGGTCGCCGTCGCATAGCCCTCGCCGGCGGCGGCCTTCATGCGGGCCTCGTCCGGCACCAGGTCGAGCGCCATGCCGGTCATGGCGCGGATCGCCAGCGACAGCGCGGCGAACGCCTCCATCGCGCCCTGCTTATCCTCCTGCATGTCCTTCTGGTAGGCGAGCGGCAGGCCCTTCATGACGATCAGCAGCGCGTTCAGCGCGCCGATGACGCGGCCGGTCTTGGCGCGGACGAGCTCGGCGGCGTCCGGATTGCGCTTCTGCGGCATGATCGAGGAGCCGGTGGTGAACTTGTCCGACAGCTTGATCAGGCCGACCAGCGGCGAGGTCCAGATCACGATCTCCTCGGCGAAGCGCGACAGGTGCACGGCGCAGATCGAGGCGGCCGACAAGGTCTCCAGCACGAAGTCGCGGTCGGACACGGCGTCGAGCGAATTGGCCATCGGGCGGTCGAAGCCGAGCGCTTCCGCCGTGGCGTGGCGGTCGATCGGGAACGAGGTGCCGGCGAGCGCGGCCGCGCCGAGCGGGGATTCGTTGAGGCGCTTGCGGGCATCGAGGAAGCGGCCGCGGTCGCGCCCGGCCATCTCGACATAGGCCAGCAGGTGGTGGCCGAAGGTGACGGGCTGGGCGGTCTGCAGATGGGTGAAGCCGGGCATCACGGTGCCGGCATGGTCGAGCGCGCGGGAGGCGAGCGCGTGCTGGTAGGCGGCGAGCGCCGCGTCGATGTCGTCGATGGTGTCGCGGACGAACAGGCGGAAGTCGGTCGCGACCTGGTCGTTGCGCGAGCGCGCGGTGTGCAGGCGGCCGGCGGCGGGGCCGATCAGCTCGGACAGGCGGCTCTCGACATTCATGTGAATGTCTTCCAGCGCCCGCTTGAACTCGAACGAACCCTTGGTGATCTCTGACAAAATCGTGTCTAGACCCTTCCCGATATTTTTCGCATCACCCGCCGTGATGATGCCCTGGGCGGCGAGCATGGCGGCGTGCGCCTTGGAAGCGGCGATATCCTGCGCGTAAAGGTGGCGATCGACGTCGATCGAGACGTTGATGTCCTCCATGATCTCGTCGGGACGCTCCGAGAACCGTCCGCCCCACATCGTGTTGCTCATGCCTGAACCGCTTCCAAGACCTTGCTGATCGCCACGGGATGGGACACACCGTCCGGACTCCCGACATTCGCGCCTCTGATAGCCGCAACCGACCCGAGATGACAAACGATAAGCCGGATACGTCCCCTGCCCGCCCCGCTTCCTCGCGGCGAACGCTGCTCGCGGCCGGTGCCGTGGCGGTGGTCGCCGTGGCCGGCCTCGCCGCGGCGACCTTTGGCGGATTGCTCAAGGGACGGCCGGCGGGCGACCAGGCCTGTCAGGCGGCGGTCGCCACCGCCAAGCGGATCTCGCCGCTGATCAAGGGCGAGGTGGCGGCGCTGACGGCGGCCACCGTTCCGCTGCGACTGCCGGACCTCGCCTTCGAGGACGGCACGGGGGCAGCGAGGAAGCTGTCGGATTTCCGCGGCAAGACGGTGCTATTGAACCTGTGGGCGACCTGGTGCGTGCCCTGCCGCAAGGAGATGCCGGCGCTGGACGGGCTGCAGGCCAAGCTCGGCGGCGACGCCTTCCAGGTGGTCGCGGTCAACATCGACACCCGCGATCCGGAGAAGCCCAAGGCGTTCCTGAGCGACGCCAAGCTGACCCGGCTCGCCTATTTCAGCGACCCGAAGGCCAAGGTGTTCCAGGATCTGAAGGCGGTCGGCCGCGCGCTAGGCATGCCGACCTCGGTGCTGGTCGATGCCCAGGGCTGCGAGATCGCGACCATCGCGGGACCTGCCGAGTGGGACAGCGCCGACGCGGTCAAGCTGATCCAGGCGGCGACGACGAAGACAGCGGCGGGGCTCTGACACTCAGCGTTTTGCAGGAAGCTATTTCCAGGCCGTCATGGCCGGGCTTGTCCCCGGCCATCCACGTCGGCCGGCATGCGCAGAACCGCGTGGATGCCCGGGACAAGCCCGGGCATGACGAGTGATCGATTGGCGGGAGGCGGGCCCTTCATTTCCGGCCGGTGGGGACCAGACCGACGGCCCGTCCCGCTCAGGCGGCGATGTTGAGGTTGCCGCCGACGCCGGGGCCGGCATTGGCGAGCGACAGCGTCTGCTGCGCGCCGCCGAGCAGCGTCAGCACCGCGTCCTTCTGGGCATTCAGGTTCTGCTTCAGCACCGACGTGGCGACCTGCTGCTGTGTCGCACCCGCCTGCTGCGCCATGACCGCAGCCACCAAGCTCATGTCCATACGCGTACAACCTCTCGTTACGGCGAGGTTAAGCCGCGTCCCTTAACGAAGCGTATCGATGGCGCCCAGCGGCGGTAAAATCAGCGGGTCGGCACCGGCTTGGGGCCGCGATAGTCGTAGAAGCCGCGCTGCGTCTTGCGGCCGAGCCAGCCGGCCTCGACATATTTCACCAGCAGCGGGCACGGCCGGTACTTCGAATCCGCCAGCCCTTCGTGCAGCACCTGCATGATGGACAGACAGGTATCGAGGCCGATGAAGTCGGCCAGCTCCAGCGGCCCCATCGGGTGGTGCGCGCCGAGCTTCATCGCCGCGTCGATCGCCTCGACATTCCCCACGCCCTCATACAGCGTGTAGATCGCCTCGTTGATCATCGGCAGCAGCACGCGGTTGACGATGAAGGCCGGGAAATCCTCGGACACGGCGACCTGCTTGCCGAGCCGGCCGACGAACTCCTTGGCCGCCTCGAAGGTGGCGTCGTCGGTGGCGATGCCGCGGATCAGCTCGACCAGCTCCATCAGCGGCACCGGATTCATGAAATGAATGCCGATGAAGCGCTCGGGCCGGTCGGTGCAGGCGGCGAGCCGGGTGATGGAGATCGACGAGGTGTTGGAGGCGATGATCGCCTCCGGCTTCAGCACCGCGCAGAGATCGTGGAAGATCTTGCGCTTGACGTCCTCCTTCTCGATCGCGGTCTCGATGACGAGATCACAATCGGCGAGGCCATCGAGGGTTTCGCTGATCGAGATATGGCCGAGCGCCTGGTTGCGGGCGTCCTCGGAGATCACCTTCTTCGCGACCTGGCGGGTCAGGTTGCCGTTGATGGTCGCCATGCCCGATTTCAACCGATCAGCGGTGACGTCGTTGAGCACCACGTCGAGCCCGGCCAGCGCGGCAACGTGCGCAATGCCGTTGCCCATCTGTCCTGCGCCGATCACTCCGAGCTTGTTGATCTGAGCCATGTTGTCATCCACCCGAACGGCACGCCTGCTGCGCCCGTCCATGCCCTTGGAAGTGAGAACACCGGCCGCCGCGGTCCCATGCGGCCGGTGTCTTGAGCGTTACTTGCCGAGCTTGCCGAGCGCGTCGGTCAGCTCGGGAACCGCCTGGTAGAGGTCCGCCACCAGGCCGTAATCGGCCACCTGGAAGATAGGCGCGTCCTCGTCCTTGTTGATCGCGACGATCACCTTGGAGTCCTTCATGCCGGCCAGATGCTGAATGGCGCCTGAAATGCCGACGGCCACATACAGTTCCGGCGCGACGACCTTGCCGGTCTGGCCGACCTGCCAGTCGTTCGGTGCGTAGCCGGCATCGACCGCGGCGCGCGAGGCGCCGACGCCGGCGCCGAGCTTGTCGGCGAGCGGCTCGATGTACTTGGCGAAGTTCTCGCGGCTCTGCATCGCGCGGCCGCCGGAGACGATGATCTTGGCCGAGGTCAGCTCGGGACGATCGCTCTTGGCGACCTCCTCGCCGACGAAGCTCGACAGCGCCGGATCACCGGCCGCCGCCACGCTCTCCACCGCCGCGCTGCCACCTTCGCCCGCGGCTGCGAACGTGGAGGTGCGCACGGTGATGACCTTCTTGGCGTCCTTCGACTTCACGGTCTGGATCGCGTTGCCGGCATAGATCGGCCGCTCGAACGTGTCGGGCGCCACGACCTTGATGATCTCCGACACCTGCATCACGTCGAGCAAAGCGGCGATGCGCGGCATCACGTTCTTGAAGCGCGAGGTCGCCGGCGCGACGATCGCGTCGTAGTTCGCGGCGAGCTTGACCACGAGATCCGCGAGCGGCTCGGCGAGATCATGCGCATAGGCAGCATCGTCGGCGAGCAGCACCTTCTTGACGCCGGCGAGCTTGGCGGCGGCGTCGGCCGCGCCCTTGGCGCCCTGACCCGCGACCAGCACGTCGACATCGGCGCCGAGGGCTGCAGCCGCCGTCAGCGCCTTGTTGGTCGCGTCCTTGACGGACGCATTGTCGTGTTCGGCAATCAGCAGCGTGGCCATCAGAGCACCCCCGCCTCGGTCTTGAGTTTGTTGACGAGCTCGGCGACGTCCTTGACCTTGACGCCGGCCTTGCGGCCCGCGGGCTCAGCGGTCTTGATCACCTCGAGCCGCGGCGTGAGATCGATGCCGGTGTCGGCGGCGGTCTTCTCGGCGATCGGCTTCTTCTTCGCCTTCATGATGTTCGGCAGCGACGCGTAGCGCGGCTCGTTGAGGCGGAGATCGGTGGTGACGATCGCCGGTCCCTTCAGCTTCACGGTCTGCAGGCCGCCATCGACCTCGCGGGTAACCTTGAAGTCGGACCCTTCGACCTCGAGCTTGGAGGCGAAGGTCGCCTGCGCCCAGCCGAGCAGCGCCGCCAGCATCTGGCCAGTCTGGTTGCTATCGTCGTCGATCGCCTGCTTGCCGAGGATGATCAGGCCAGGCTGCTCTTCCTGGGCGACCGCCTTGAGGATCTTGGCGACTGCGAGCGGCTCGACATTGCCTTCGGCCTTGACCAGGATGCCGCGGTCGGCGCCCATCGCGAGCGCGGTGCGGATCGTCTCCGAGGCCTGCGCGGGCCCGATCGAGACCACCACCACCTCGGTCGCCTTGCCGGCTTCCTTCAGCCGCAGCGCTTCCTCGACGGCGATCTCGTCGAACGGATTCATCGACATCTTGACGTTGGCGAGTTCAACGCCCGATCCATCGCTCTTGACGCGGACCTTGACGTTGTAATCGACCACCCGCTTGACCGGCACCAGAACCTTCATCGATCCTCTTTCGCTCTAAATTGTCCGGGGTTGACCTTTCGGGCGCGGAACCTAAAGCGCCCATCCCCCCCGGTCAACGCGCGACGGGCGAAAAAAGCAGGCCCGCACGCCCCCGGGTTAACGGTTTTGCCCCGGCACCCACAACACGTCGCCGGCGCCGTTCCGGTTCGCCGCCCTGCTGGCGACGAACAGGAAATCCGACAGCCGGTTCATATAACGAATGGCGGCCTCGCTGACCGGCTCGTCCGGCTTGCCGGCGAGTTCCGTCATGATCCGTTCCGCCCTGCGGCAAATGGTACGCGCCACATGCAGATGCGCCGCCGCCGCGGTCCCTCCGGGCAGCACGAACGAGGTCAATGGCGCGAGCCGCTCGTTCAGTGTGTCGATGTCGCGCTCCAGACGGTCGACCTGGCTGGCGACGACGCGCAGCCGCTCGGCCTTGCCCTCGCGCTGCGGCACCGCGAGATCGGCGCCGAGGTCGAACAGATCGTTCTGGATCAGGCCGAGCATCGCATCGATTTCGGGCGCATCAGCCAGATGCAGCCGGACCACGCCGATCGCGGCGTTGGTCTCGTCCACGGTTCCATAGGCGGAGACGCGCAGATCGTATTTGGGACGCCGCTCGCCATTGCCGAGCGCGGTCGTGCCGTCGTCACCGGTCCGCGTGTAGATGCGATTCAGGACCACCATGCTGCGTTCTCAACGTCCGTTTCTCGACGCCTCGGCGTCTCGGTCTCAGCGCCCCATCGCCCAGATCGCCGCCATGGCAATGACGACCGCGACGAACTGCAGGATCACCCGCCAGCGCATCAGCTTCTGCGACAGGTTGGGCGAGCCGCCCCGCGTCATGTTGACGAGGCCGAGAAACAGCACCAGCGCGACCGCGCCGACGGCGATGGGAAGGATGAATTTACCGAGAAGTGAAGCCATTCGGGCTAGATAACACCGCAGACGCAGGAGCGCCATGCCGGATCGGACCGCCAGAGGCCGCAACTTCTGGCTTTTGGGCCCGTAATATCGGATTGTACAAATCACATCGTTTCGCGGAGTGCAGGAACAGGTGAAGGCGCTTCGCTACATCTTCCACGTCGTCATGGACGCGTTCTACACCTTCCTCGCCGACGACGGCTGGGCGATCGCCAGCCATATCGCGCTGTCAACCCTGATGGCGCTGTTTCCGTTTCTGATCGTCCTGACCTCGCTCGCCGGCTTTCTCGGCTCCAAGGATCTGGCCGACCAGGCTGCCACCCTGATGCTGCAGACCTGGCCGGCCCAGGTCGCGGATGCGCTGACCGGCGAGATCCACGACGTGCTGACCACGACCCGGACCGACGCGCTGACCATCGGCGCCGTGCTCGCGGTCTATTTCGCCTCGAACGGCGTCGAGGCGCTGCGGGTCGCGCTCAACCGCGCCTATGGCGTGATCGAGCAGCGCCGCTGGTACTGGCTGCGGCTGGAATCGATCGGCTACACCCTGGTCGCCGCGATCACGGCGCTGGCGATGTCGTTCCTGATCGTGCTCGGCCCGCTGATGCTGGCCACCGCCCGGCGCTACCTGCCGCTGGCGGTCGAGGCCAACGAGCGCTTCGTCAACCTGTCGCGCTACGGCATCACCATCAGCGCGCTGATTGTGGCGCTGTTCATCCTGCATGCCTGGCTGCCGGCGGGCCGGCGCAGCTTCATGCAGATCATGCCCGGCATCGTCTTCACCTTCATCGCCTCGCTGGTGTCGGGCATCGTGTTCGGCCAGTATCTGGCGCGGTTCGCCAACAACTACGTCACGATGTATGCGGGGCTCGCATCGGTGATCATCGCGCTGGTGTTCCTGTATTTCATCGCCGCGATCTTCGTGTATGGCGGCGAGTTGAACGCCTCGATCATCAAGTCGCGGCTGCCGCGCGGCGTGTCGCTCCAAGAAGCGCAGTCGCTAGTGCCCGCGGCGAAACGGGCTTGAGCAGGAACGCGTCGGCGCCGGCGGCGCGCGAGGCCGCCTCGTCCTCGCCGCGTCCGGAGACGCCGATGATCGGGATCGTGCCGTGGGGCGCATCCAGCTTGCGGATACGGGCAATCGCCTCGACACCATTGATGCCGGGCAGCACCATGTCCATCAGCACCGCATCGTAGCTGCCGGCCATGATCCGCTCCGGTGCGGCCTCGCCGCGGCCGATGAACTCCGCCTGGTGGCCGAGCTCGTTGAGGATCGTGTTGAGCACCACGCGGCCGAACGGATTGTCCTCGACGCCGAGGATGCGCAAGGGCCGCGTCGGCCCCAGGGTGACGCCATCTTCCGAGCCGCCCGCCGTGGTGTGCGGCGCGGCCGCCACGGTCAGCGCCACGGTCAGCGTGAAGGTCGTGCCGCCGCCTTCATGCGGCGCCACCGCGACGTCGCCGCCCATGGCGCGCGCGATTTGCCGAACCGAGGACAGGCCGAGGCCGGCGCCCCCGAAGCGCGAGGCGATCGAGACATTGGCCTGGCTGAACGGGCGGAACAGCCGCTTGATCTCCTGCAGGGTCAGGCCGATGCCGGAATCGGAAACACGGAAGGCGACCGCGACCTTGCCCTTGGCGGCGCGCCTGATCGGCCTGCCGCGCCCGGCCTTGCCGGCCAGCGCGATGTCCAGCGCCACGCCCCCCTGCTCGGTGAACTTCACCGCATTATCGATCAGATTTTCGAGTGCGGCGCGTAGCCGCACGGGGTCACCGACGACGAGCCCCGGCAAATCGTCGGAGACACGGACCTTGGCCTCCAGCCCCTTGGCGGCGGCGCGGCCGGACAGCGAGTCCCCGGCGGCGCGCGCCAGCACGCGCAGGTCGAACAGATCCTCGCGCAGCAGCGTCCCCGCGGTCTCCTGCTTGGCGGCATCGACGAACAGGGTCGCCAGGCTCGACAGGTGCTCCGCGCCAGCCTTGATGGTGTCGACCCAGCGCCGCTCGCGCTCGCCGAGTTCGGATGTGGCGAGCAGGTCGCTGATGGCGAGAATGCCTGTCAGCGGCGTGCGGACCTCGTGGGCGAACACCGCCAAGGCGGCTTCGACGACTCCCGCACCTGGTCCGCCAGGCGCGAACGCCGCCCCTTTCGCCGAGACGGGCTTGGCTGATCCAGGCTTGGCTGATCCAGGTTTTGCTGATCCGGCCTTGGCCGCGCTGCGCCGGCTCCCCGCCATCGCCGTGACCTGAGGAACGTGCTTCTTGAGCGGTCGCGCCTTGGCGCGCTCCTTGACCGGCGGCGCCTTCGCGGCGGGCGTCTTCGGCTTCCCTGCTTTGGACGAGACCTTCGACGGCGCCATTCCAGAGGGCGTCTTTCCACCGGCCGGCCTCGACGCCGCGGCGGGCCTGGGCGCAGCCGGCTTGGCCGGTCGGGCCCGGCGCCCCGTACTCATGTTCCGAACGCGCTTCATCATGGCCCCTGTGACATGAACTCCGAAAAACGAAGGGGCACTTCTACTGTCATGTCTCGTCGTGCCGCTTTCGATTGAAGCTCCCGATTACCCGCGCCACCGAGCAGCATGGCACGGTCGTTTCCGGGTGTCACGATGCCCCGGAGGTTGTCCCCGCCGGAAACGTGGGAAGACATCGGGCTTGCGGCAGGACGCGGCTAGACCATGCCGATCCTGTGTCGGATTTCCGCCGGCGAGACGCCTTCCGCGCGCAAGGCGCGCAATCCCGTCGCCTGGGTGGACTTGGACAGCTTGTGGCCCTGTGCGTCGCGAATCAGTTGGTGATGCCGATAGGCCGGCGCCGGCAGGCCGAGCAGGACCTGCAGCAGCCGGTGGACGCTGGTGGCATGAAACAGGTCCTGGCCGCGCACCACCTCGGTCACCCCCTGCAGGACGTCGTCGAGCACTACGGACAGGTGATAGCTGGTCGGCGTCTCCTTGCGCGCCAGAACCACATCCCCCCACGCCTCCGGCCTTGCTTCGACCCTGCCGCTCTCGCCCGAAGGCCCGGCGCCCTGCTCGTCCCAGGCCAGCCGGCCCACGCGCGCGATCGCCGCGGCCATGTCCAGCCGCAAGGCATAGGGCACGCCACCGGCCATCAGCCCCGCACGTCGCGCTTCGGAAAGCGAGGTCGCCGTCCCCGGATAGAGCGGCGCCCCGTCGGGGTCGCGCGGCCAGGCCCCGTCCGCATCCCGTTGCGCGACCAGCCGCGCGATCTCGGCCCGGCTCTCGAAGCTCGGATAGACCAGCCCCATGCCCCGCAGCCGGTCCAGCGCAGCGCGGTACTCGGCAAGGTGCTCCGATTGTCGCCGCACCGGCTGCTCCCACGCGATGCCGAGCCAGGCGAGGTCCTCATAGATCGCCTGCTCGAACTCCGGCCGGCACCGGGTGGGGTCAATGTCCTCGATGCGCAGCAGGAAGCGGCCGCCGCTCTGCTGCGCGCATCGGACGTTCAACAGCGCCGAATAGGCGTGGCCGAGATGCAGATAGCCATTCGGACTGGGGGCAAATCGGAAAACGGGTGGCATGACATCTTGTCATTGCCGGACTTGAGCTGGCGCGATCCGACAATCATCCTTCAATTACGTTCGATCCGAGATGGATGCGCGGGTCAAGCCCGCGCATGACGACGCAGAAAGCTTTAGACACATGACCCTCCATCTCGACAGCCAGGACATTCTCGAGGACGCGGTCCGCGAGCTGGTGAAGCAGGACAACCGCCTCGCTCCGATCCTCGCCGCCACCGGCATGCCGGCGTTGCGGCGGCGGGAGCCGGGCTTTGCCGGGATCGCGCACATCGTCTGCGGCCAGCAATTGTCGACCGCGAGCGCGGCGGCGATCTGGGGCCGGCTGCAGGCGGCGTTCGATCCGTTCGATGCCGACGCGATCCGCCGCGCCCGTGCCGACCGGCTGGGCCGGCTCGGGCTCTCGGCCGCCAAGATCAAGACGCTGAAGCACATTGCGCGCGAACTCGGCGCCGAGCGCCTCAATCTCGACGTTCTCGCCAATGAGGACGCCGACGCCGCGCATGCGACCCTCACCGCGCTGCCCGGCATCGGGCCGTGGACAGCCGACGTCTACCTGCTGTTCTGCCTTGGCCATGGCGATGCCTGGCCGGCCGGCGACCTCGCCGTGCAGGAGGCCGTCAAGGTCGGGCTCGGCCTTGCGGCGCGGCCGACAGCGAAGCAGATGATGCCGCTTGCAGAAGGCTGGCGGCCGCTGCGCGGCGCGGCCGCGCATCTGTGGTGGAGCTATTACCGCGTGCTCAAGAAACGCGAGGGCGTCATCACGCCGGCGAACTAACAACTTCGGCGAACGCCGTTTCAAACAAAGTTGGGGTTGCAAAACGGTCATCGATGTCGGCCAGGATCGCACCACGACGCACATCATCGCATGGCCGGGGTCTTCATCATGCAATCGTCCGATTTCATCGTCGCACGCAGCGATCTGCAGCAGTGCCAGACGATCGTCACCGAGCTTCCCGGCAGCGACGCGCTTCCGGCCGAGGCGCTGCTGGTCAAGGTAGACCGCTTCGCCTTCACCGCCAACAACATCACCTATGCCCTGCTCGGCGAGCAGTTGAAATATTGGCAACTGTTTCCTGCGCCCGGCGGCTTCGGCATCATCCCCGTGTGGGGCTTCGGCGACGTGATCGCCTCTCGCCATCCTGCCGTGGCGGAAGGCGAGCGCCTGTTCGGCTACTTCCCGATGGCGACGCATCTCGTCATCGAGGCCGCCGACGTCGGCAAGCGCGGCCTGCGCGACGCGGCCGCACACCGCCAGGGCGTCGCGCCGGTCTACAACGCCTATGCACGGGTGGGCGACGATCCCGCCTTTGCCGGACGGCAAGGCGACTACCAGGCGCTGTTGCGCCCGCTGTTCATGCTGTCGTTCCTGGTCGACGACTTCCTCGCCGAACATGCCCATTTCGGCGCAACCACCGTGATCCTGTCCTCGGCCTCGAGCAAGACCGCGTTCGGACTCGCCCATCTCCTGCATACGCAGCGCAAGGGCATCCGCGTGATCGGGCTGACCTCGCCATCGAATGCAACCTTCGTCCGCTCGCTCGGCTGCTATGACGAGGTGGTGACCTACGATGCGATCGACATGCTCGACGCGGGGACGAGCGCGGCCTTCGTCGACATGGCCGGCAATGCCAGTCTGCGCGCCGCGCTGCATCGACGCTACGGCGACAACCTGGTCTATTCCGGCCGCATCGGCCTGACGCATCAGGACGTCATCGACGACGCAGACGCGCTTCCCGGTGCCCGGCCCACCTGGTTCTTCGCGCCCGACCAGATCAGGAAGCGCGCCAGGGAATGGGGACCCGGCGGCATCGAAAAGCGGCTCGGCGCGGCGTGGCAGGACTTTGCGCCGCGGCTCGACGGCTGGCTGACGATCGTGGATGGACGCGGTCCCGACGCGGTGCAGCGGATCTATCTCGACACGCTGCAAGGACGCATTCCGCCGGATCAGGGGCACATGCTGACAATGACGGCATGAGGCGCTTTCCGCCGGGTGCCGGTCGCGTGTAGCCTTGCGGCAGCTCAGATCAGGCGAATTCCCGGAGGCTGCTTCATGTCCATCACTCTCGGCTCCGGCGAGCACAGCTATCGCGTCGTCAAGGGCTGGGCCAGGCTGCCCGACGGCTGGGCGCTGACCGACGTCGCCTCGGTTGCCGTCGACAGCAAGGACCGCGTCTACGCCTTCAATCGCGGCGCCCATCCGATGATCGTGTTCGACCGCGACGGCAATTTCATCAGGAGTTTTGGCGAGGGGCTGTTCAGCCGCGCCCACGGCCTGTCGATCGACGCGGACGATAATCTCTACTGCACCGACGACGGCGACCACACCGTGCGCAAATGCACGCCCGAGGGCAAGGTGCTGCTGACGATCGGCCTGCCGGAGCGTCCGACGCCCTTCATGAGCGGCGAACCATTCAACCGCTGCACCCACACCGCGCTGTCGCCATCCGGCGAGATCTACGTGTCCGACGGCTACGGCAATGCACGGGTCCACAAATACACACCCGACGGCCGGCTAATCCGCAGTTGGGGCGAGCCCGGCTCCGATTCCGGCCAGTTCAACATCGTTCACAACATTGCGACCGATGCCGACGGCTTCGTCTATGTCGCGGACCGCGAGAACCACCGCATCCAGATCTTCGACGGCGACGGCCGCTACGAGACGCAGTGGAACAATCTGCATCGGCCCTGCGCGCTGTGCGCCTGCGGCGCCGGGCGCAAGACCTTCATCATCGGCGAGCTCGGTCCGGGCATGCCGGTCAACCTCAACGTTCCCAACCTCGGACCGCGGCTGACCATCACCGACGCCACCGGCCGGCGCATCGCCCGGCTCGGCGGCGAGCATGGCCCGGGCCTGGAAACCGGGCGTTTCCTGGCGCCGCACGGCCTCGCGATCGACAGCCGCGGCGACATCTATGTCGGCGAGGTCGGCGTCACCAATTGGAGCACGAGCTTTCCGGACCGGCCGATGCCGGACGAGGTCAGGATCCATCGCTGTCTGCAGAAGCTGGAGCGCGTCCCTGGCTGACCTTGGCCACCAGCGGATGCTGGCCCCGGCCGAGGACATGCAACTGATTTGCAGTGCAGCGGCTGAGCGCTCTGCCACGGTTCTGACGCGCTTTGACCGCAGCTCGAAAGGCGGGAGAAGCCAGGTCAAACCATGTGTCAAGCCATTCTTGGGGCTTCACAATCCCGTCACGCTGCATGTAGTATGTCAGGGCATGCTGCTTCGCAGCCGTTATGGAGGCCAGGAGCGTTACTTGAACGCACATGTCTCGCAAGGCGGTTGGCCGGTGTTGGTGCTGAACGCGGACTTCCGGCCGCTGAGTTATTACCCGCTGTCTCTCTGGTCGTGGCAGGACGCGATCAAGGCGGTGTTCCTCGATCGCGTCAATATCGTCGAGTACTACGACCGCGCGATCCGAAGTCCATCCTTCGAGATCCAGCTGCCCAGCGTGGTTTCGCTGAAATCCTTCGTGAAGCCGTCGACGCATCCGGCCTTCACCCGCTTCAACGTCTTCCTCCGCGACCGTTTCGCCTGCCAGTACTGCCACTCCGGCGACGACCTGACCTTCGATCACGTCATTCCCCGCAGCAAGGGCGGCCAGACCACCTGGGAGAACGTCGTCGCCGCCTGCTCGCCCTGCAATCTGAAGAAGGGCAATCTGACGCCGCAGCAGGCCAAGATGTTCCCCAAGCAGGCGCCCTATGCGCCGACCGTCCACCAGCTCCATCGCAACGGCCGGCTGTTCCCGCCGAACTACCTGCATGATAGCTGGCTCGACTATCTCTATTGGGACACCGAGCTCGATCCGTAGCAGATCGGCACGTCGTCGGAGCTGGTGCGGACGTCGCCCTGGGCGCGGCGACGCTTTGGCTGTTGCCCGCGCATGCCCCGCCGCCCGATCCGCTGGCCGAATGGCGCGGCCGTCCGGCGGTATAATGGACTGGATTAACCCCGCCTTAGGCCCCTGTTCAGCATGATCGCGCGTTGCCGCGTGGGCCCCATCATGGCTGCCCGCTTCCGTCATTGTTCGAGCAGGCTGTCCGTTCCGCGCATGCAGACCGCAATCCCCGAGTGCAAGGCGGCGGCGCTCGCGAAAGCCCAGGCGGCGAGCTCGCTGCAGAACATTTCCCTGACCCTGTTTGCCAACGTGGCGATCGCAACCTCGCTGGCGCTGCTGCTGTATCTCAGGGAGGGCGGCACCCTCATCTTCGGCTGGCTGGGCGCCGCCATCGTTTTCGCCGCATTCCGCGCCGGATGGGTGTCGTACCTGAAGGCATCCGGACGGATCGAGCGCGATGCACAGCGCGTGCTGCGCAATCTCACCATCATGGCCTTCGCCAGCGGCGTGCTGTGGGCGATCGTCCCGATCGCGCTGCCGGCCTTCTCCCGCGCGCACAACGTCAACGACGTCGTCTTCATCATGGCCGGCACCACCACCGGCGCCATCATCCAGAGTCTCGCTTATTCGCCGATGGCGATCGCCTTCGGCGCGCCACTGATGGGCGCGACCGTGCTGCGGATGCTGATCTCGGGCAGCGACGTCGACTACGTCGTCGCGGCCGACGTCGCGTTCCTGACCTTCATGCTGTTCCGCGCCTCGCGGCTCGGCGAGCGCAACTTCATCGCGAGCCAGAATACCGCCATCGAGGCGACGGTTCTCGCGGAGTCGGTGGCCGAGGCCAATCACGCCCTGGAGCGTCTGGTTCGCACGGACTCGCTCACCGGGCTCGCCAATCGCAGTCACTTCCGCACCGTGGCCGCCGCGGCGTGCCGTTCCGGACGCGGGGTCGCATTCCTCCTGATCGACGTCGACAACTTCAAGACCATCAACGACGCGCGCGGCCACGATGCCGGCGACCGGGTCATTCAGGCCATCGCCGCGCTGCTGCAATCCGCCTGCCGCGGCGAGGATCTGCCGGTCCGCCTGGGCGGCGACGAGTTCGTCGTCGTCATGCAGGGCGACGATGTGGCGAGCCGATCCGTCGCACTCGCCGAATGGCTGATGGCCGCCCTCGCGCAGCCGCTCGCGATCGCGGGCCAGTTGCTGCCCGTCAGCTGCTCGATCGGCATCGCGACGCATGCGGAAGGCCCGATCGATCTGGAAGAGCTCTCCGCCCGCGCCGACGTCGCGCTCTACCGCGCCAAGGACGACGGCCGCGCCTGCATGCGCGTGTTCGACGCCAAGATGCAGTCCGAGCTGACACTGCAGCGCCGGCTCGACGCCGAGCTGCCGGCGGCGCTGGCCCGCCGCGAGCTCCACGTCGAATTCCAGCCTCAGGTGGCGATGGCGACCCAGGAGGTCATCGGCTTCGAGGCGCTGCTGCGCTGGAAGCATCCGAGCGCCGGATTGATCCCGCCGCCGGACATCGTGTCCGCGGCGATCCGGTTGCGCCTGTCGGGCCAGCTCACGGAGTTCGTGGGCGAGCGCGTCTGCGCGTTCCTGCGCGCGCTCGACCGCAAGAAGGCGCACGGCATCCGGGTGTCGATCAACGTCTCGCCGCGCGAATTCCCGCTTCACTCGCCGGCGCAGACCCTGAAGACCGTCTCCGAGCGCTACGGCGTCGATCCGCACCGGATCGAGATCGAGGTGACCGAAGAGGCGATGTTCGATCCCAGGCGCTGCGCCGACGAATTGAAGCTGATCGACCAATATGGCTTCGGTCTTGCGATCGACGATTTCGGCGTCGGCCATTCCTCGATCGCCAACCTGATGGCGGTCGAGATCGACACCATCAAGATCGACCGCTCCTTCATCCACGGCATCGCCGCCAACCGCCGGGACCAGCAGCTCGTCGCCGCGATCACCGCGGTGGCGCTGCCGCTCGGCCACCGCATGATCGCCGAGGGCGTCGAGAGCGAACAGGATGCCGAGTGCCTTCGCATGCTCGGCTGCTCCTACGGACAGGGCTGGCTGTATGGCAAGCCGATGAAGGAGGACGACGCGATCGCGTGGCTCGTCCAGCATCGCAGCGGTGCTGCTGCCGCGGTCGAGCCCTTGCCGCGCAGCGCGTAGGCGCGGCGCGCTCACGGAAGGACCAGCATCTGCGCAAGGCCCGGACCGAAGGCGCCGGCCCACGCGGCGGCAATCACGAGGATGAGTCCGGGAACGAGGCGAAGGGCGAAGGACGATCCGCCGCTGGTCCACGCCACCACGATCTTGCTGATCGTGTTCGCCGACAGCGCCGCCAGCACCGGCGCCACGGCATCGGCCGCGCCGATCTTGCCCGCCGCGGCAAGCGTGGCCGCAGCCACCGCCGGCGCATGGGTGTCGACCAGACCGGCGACGGCGGCGCTCGCCACCAGGCCGGCTTCGCCGAACGCCTCGCGCAACGCGGCCGAGAGCACCAGCACCGCCGAGATCGTCAGCGCCAGCAGCAGCGCGCCCGGCAGGCTGAAGGCGCGCCCCGTCGGCAGGTCGGCGGCGCCGCTCTGCCGCAGCCCGGCGATCGTGAAGATCGCACCATAGACCGCCGCCGCCGCGCCGGCACAGAGCAGCGGAATCAGCAGCGCGTGCAACGCCGGCAGGCTGGTGACGGCCAGCACCGCGGCGAGCTGGGCGATGGTCGCGACCGTCGACAATGCCGCGCCCGCGGCCGCGGCACCGCCAAGTTCCGGAGCCTTGCGCGCCCGCGCGCCCATCGCGCCGATCGTGGCGGTGCTGGAGACGAAGCCCGAGGCGAAGCCGGACACCGCGAGCCCGCCGCGGGCGCCGAGCAGACGCATCGAGATATGCCCGGCGGCGCCGATGGCCATCATCAGCACCACGAGCGTCCAGATGCCGCGCAGGTTGAGCGCCCCGAACGGACCGATCGGCTGATCCGGAAGCAGGGGCAGCACGACCAGCGTCGCCGCGGCAAAGATCAGGCCGTCCTTGAGCTCGCTCTCGCTGAGCACCGAACGGACGAAATCGTGCAGCATCGGCCGCGCCGCGAGCAGCACCGCCAGCACGACGGCGACGCCGGCCGCCAGCGCGGGACGCTCGGTGGCGAGGCCGCCGAGCAGGACGGTCAGGATCAGCGCCGCCTCCGAGGTCAGTCCCGGATCGTCGCTGCGCGAGCGCCAATAGGCGATCGCCGTCAGGACCATGATTCCAGCGGTGACGACGGCCAGCAGCAGCTTGCCGCCGATCAGCATGCCGATCGCGCCGGCCAGCGACGCCACGGCAAAGGTCCGCAACCCCGCGGACGAGCGACCGGGTCCCTCGCCCTTGCGGCGCTCGCGCTCGAGGCCGATCAGCAATCCGATGCCGAGTGCGACGACGATCGCGATGATCTCGGGGCTGAGGCTCATGACATCCGGCATCGCCATCGTCCTGAATCACACCTGTTCACGGCGCGACGAATGCGCTGACGATCATCAGCAGACATGTGATGAGACCGAGTGCGGGAATCCATAGCGGCACCCTGACATGGGGAGCATCCGACCCGATGCGCCGGATGCGAATCCGGAGCAGGCACAGATTGACGATGGCAAAGATCGTCAGCGTCGCGAGCGAGGTGCCTTCCGCCAGCCGCTCCAGCGGGAAGGCCAGCGCCAGGATCGCGACCGCCAGCATGACGAGGCCGGTTGCGATCAGCGGCGTTCCGGTGCGGGGATCGACCCGGCCGGCGATGCGCGGCAGGTCGCCCTGCCCCGCCATGCCATAGACGACGCGGGCCGTCATCGTCATCTGGGCGAGAATGGTGTTGAGCGTCGACACGATCGCGATCGCATTGAACGTCGCCGGACTGATGCCGGCGACGGCATTGAACACCAGGCTGAGCGGCGCCGGCGAGGCCGACAGCACGGCCGGCGGCACCGCGGTCACCGCGATCGCGGCAATCAGCACATACAGCGCGGAGGTGATCAGCAGCGTCAGCGCCATCGCCCAGGGAATGTTGCGCTGCGGGCGCTTGGCCTCTTCCACGACGTTGGCGAGGTCCTCGAAGCCGACGAAGGCGAAGAACGCCAGCAGGCCGGCGAAGGTAATGCCGGAGAGAACGCCGAGCTCGAGCGGCGGCGGGATCAGCAAGGCCGGGCCGAACGCGACGCCGGAGTGGACGGCCGAGACGATGATCCACAGCAGGCCGCCGGTCTCGATCAGGGTCAGCAGTCCGGCGAGCATCACCGATTCGAGAATGCCCCAGGACGCCACCATGCCGAGCACGACCACGATCGCCATCGCGATCAACGGCGTCGGCAGGTCGATGAGCTGCCGGATGTAGCCGGCGCCGCCGAGCGTCACCGCCGCCGCCGCAATGATGCCGGTGGCGAGCCGCAGCGTGCCGACCGCGGTCGACAACAGCCGCGACTTGAAGGCCGCGCGGACATAGGCGGCCTCGCCGGCGCTCACGGGATAGCGGGTCGCAAGCTCGGCATAGGAGGCGGCGGTGAACGTCATCACGAACGCCGCCAGCGCAAACGCCCAGGAGGAATGGATGCCGGCATGGCCGGCGACCGCGCCGATCAGGACGTAGATGCCGGCTCCGACGGTCACGCCCGTGCCGTAGAGCACGAGCAACGGCAGTCCGAGCCGACGCCGCAAGCCGGACGCAGGCACGATTGGATCTTGCGGCACCACGAATTCCATTCCTGATCACGACGAGCAACCGAGTTGTAGGGGCTTAAGGGAGCAGGCGCGAGCCCTGTTGATCTCGGTCAACCGGGACCTGCGCAAGATCCGCTCGGCTGCGGCATTCGACCGCCTGTCAGCGCAACGCGGGTCGCCGACGCACCGGCGCCCAGTCGCGTTCGTGCTACATGCGTCTGCCGAGACACGCGTCTGCGCTCTCGCGGCGCAATCCGCCCGAGCCGTGCTGATAGAACTCCCTCTCTGCAATCGAGAGGGTGCAGGGAAGACCGAGCCTCGGCTGAGGCCCGTGGCCCCCGTGCGGAGAAAATGCACGGGGCAGGAACCACAGGTACAGCCGGATCGACCCGGCCTTCCCCGCGCGATGGTTTTCACGGCTGCTCCGCGCTCTCCCCGGGGACCGGCTTGTTTGCCCCCGTCATCCGCACGACACGTCATGTCGCAGCAGACTTGACGCCAGCGTCGGGGCGCCAGGACCACACGGCTTGACCGTCCGTCACGGCGTCAGTCGTCTGCGCGCGAACGCGCCCGACATCGCAACGGCCACCACTCCCCACCCCAGCGTATCGTGACGACGCGTACGCCCCTCTGCATGAGGCGGGATGGCGATAGATGACCACAAATTCCGAAAACAAGAAACAAGAATCTTTTTCGTCGAGGCTCTGGACAATGTCGGCCGATTGCGCGCGAAACATTTGACTGATTTGGCCGGCGGGCAGCCCCGCACGACCTGAATACGCCTGAGCGATTCCATCACACGCGCGTTCGCCGCCTTCCACCGCGAGCCGCAGCGGCTTAGGATGCCACAACATCGCATCATTCCGGAACAGGCACTGTGCCCGAATTCGAGCCGCTCTACACGACAACCAGCGCCGAGAGCATCGGACGCTTCGTGGCCCATCACTACGTGCTATCAGAGCCGCTCGCGTGCCGAATGGTGAATCGCGGTTTCAACGACGTCTATCTTGTCACGACCGCGAGCGGCGACCGCTACGTCTTTCGGCTGTCGCATCACCGCGCCCGAGGCGCGGCCGATGTCCGCACCGAAACCGACTTTCTCGCGCATCTGGCGCGCTGCGGCGTGCCCGTAGCCGCGGCCGTTCCGGCGCGCGACGGCAACCTGTTCGTGCGCGGCGAGGCGGCGGAAGGCCGACGGGAAGGCGTGCTGTTTCCCGCAATCGATGGACGAATGCCGGACGTCGCCTCGCAATCCGATGCTCACGCCAACGGCGTCACGCTTGCGAGAGTCCACGATGCGGCGATGTCTTATCAGCCGGAAGCGCCGCTCTACCGGCTGGACCTCGACCATCTGTTGCACCGGCCGCTCGCGCGCGTTGAGAATCTCTGTCGCACCATCGGATCCGACGACGGCGGCTTTCTTCAGGAGGTCTGTGCGCGAACAGCCGCCGGAATCGAGGCGATGCAAGGCCTGGCGTGGACGCATTGTCACGGCGACTGCCATGGCTTCAATGCGCGTATCGGCGCCGCTGGCGAGGCCGTCTTCTTCGATTTCGACGATGGCGGCCGCGGCTATCTGGCCTATGACCTGGCTGTGTTCCTGTGGGCCAAGCTGTCGTTCGGTCGGCGCTTTCACGCGGCGTGGCATGCTTTCGTCGACGGCTATCGATCGGTCCGCCCGATCTCGGCGGCGGATTTCGAGGCCGCGCATGCCTTCGTGATCGTCAGGCACATCTGGCTGATGGGCGAACAGGCCAGCCGCTCGCGCGAGTGGGGCAGCGAGCCGGTCCGCTGGATCACGCAGCAGCGTGAATTCCTTGAAGGCTGGGAGGCGCAGCAGCTGGGGGCACGCCTTATATGAGCTTGACCGACGGCAGCATGGGAGACTTTGAACCATGACTGATACGATCGTTCGGGTACGCCGGCTCGGCATCATCGGCTGCGTGGCGGACATGTCGCTCAGGTCGCAGCGCTTCCGTCGCATGGGGTGCTCCCGGTAATCGATCCGCCACCGTCCTTCGACAAGGTCATCATCGACGCATCGATTTCCTGACGTTGTTCTGATCGCTGCGGCGGTTGCCGTGTCGCGTCCGCCACAGCCAGCAGATCAACTCATCAGACGCATTGTCAAACCACGAACGATGTGATTAGTACGTCACCGGCGTCGAGCATTCCGCTCCGCCGATTGGAGAAAGACGATGACTGCGATCATCCGTTGCTCCGCCAGGAGCCGCCGGGCCTGATCCTCGCGTGAGGCGAGGTGTGGCGCGGCCTGCGTGCGCCTTCGCGCGCGCTGATCATCCCTGACCATATCTCCCTGTCTGTCTCCAAGGTACTCCCATGGGCATTTCCCATCGCGTGGACGGCCGTGCGCCGATTCACGGTTACTACTCGTCCAGCTCCTGGATCGAGGGCGCCGCCGTGCGCCAGCTCGAAACAGTGGCTGCCATCTCCGGCGTGCGTGCCGTCGCCGGCATGCCGGACCTGCATCCCGGCAAGTTCGGCCCGGTCGGCTGCGCCATTCTCGCCGACCATATCCACCCGGCCTTCGTCGGCTCCGACGCGGGCTGCGGCATGGCGCTGTTCGCGCTCGACCTCGCGTCGCGCCGCATCCGCGTCGACAAGGCGGCCGACCGGCTGCGCGACGTCGCCACACCCTATGACGGCGACATCGCAAGCGAGCTCGCGAGATGTGAGCTGGCACCGTCCGACTTCGATGCCTCGCTCGGCACGATCGGCGGCGGCAATCATTTCTGCGAGCTGCAGGCGGTGGAGGAGGTGTTCGATCCCTCCTGCGGCATCGATCGCGACCGCGCGCATCTGCTGGTGCATTCGGGCTCGCGCGGCCTCGGCCACGCGCTGCTCGAACGGCACGTCGCGGACGGGCTGAAGCCGCTCGCCCCCGACAGCGAAGCCGGTCAGGCCTATCTGGCCGCGCATGACCACGCGCTGCGCTGGGCGTCGTTGAACCGCCAGGTGATCGCTCGCCGGGCGGCAGCGGCCTTGCGCTGTGAGGCCGATCCGGTCTGCGCGTGCTCGCACAATTGCATCGAGCACCGCGCAGACGGCGTGCTGCACCGGAAAGGCGCGGCGCCGTCCGACCAGGGGCTCGTCGTCGTGCCGGGCTCGCGCGGCGCGCTATCCTATCTGGTCGCGCCGCTCGCGTCAGCGCCAAACGAGGCGTTGTGGTCGATCGCCCATGGCGCCGGTCGCAAGTTCGACCGGTCATCGATGATCGGCCGTGTCGGCGCCACGCGATCGGATCGCGAGCGTCTCGCGCGCAATCCGTTCGGCGGCCGCGTGATCTGCGAGGACCGCGCGCTGCTCGCCGAGGAGGCGCCGGAGGCCTACAAGCCGATCGCCGGCGTGATCGCCGATCTCGAAGCATTCGGGCTCGCGCGCGTCGTCGCCAGCTTCCGCCCGCTGGTGACGGTGAAGAAGATCGCCGTCGAGCGGCCGCGCAAGGAGGACCGGCGATGAGACGGCTGCTCCTCACGGCGGGGCGCGGTCCCGCAGAATGCCGGCTCGCGGTGGCGCATGCGCTTCAGCGGCTCGCCGACGAGGCCGAGGCGGCGGACTGCGCATGCGCGATCGCGCGAGAGCAGACCGACCGGCATGGGCCGGCCAGCGCGATCGTCGTGCTGGACGGGCCGGCGGCGTCTGACCTCGCGCGGCGCTGGACGCAGGGCTCGCTGCTCTGGGTGTGCCGCAGTCCGCTGCGGCCGCATCACGGCCGCAAGAACTGGTTCGTCGGCATCGTCGATCTGCCCCTGTCGGAGCGGCTGGCGGCGTTGGCGGCCACCGACGTCCGGTTCGAAAGCTTTCGTGCCGGCGGGCCCGGCGGCCAGCACCAGAACAAGACCGAGAGCGCGGTGCGCGCGGTTCACGTTCCGACGGGGCTGGTCGCGATCGCGCGCGACGGCCGCTCGCAGCATCGCAATAAGGCGCTGGCGCTCGCGCGTCTCGCTGCACTGCTGGACGGCCGCGCGCGCCTGGCGGACGCCGGCGAGGCGCGCCTCATCCACGCGGCGCATGACAGCGTCGAACGTGGCGCAGCCGGGCTGCGCTTCGAGGGACCGGCGTTCAGGCCGGCGGGATGATCACCGGACAGCCGGGGGCGTGAGAGCCCCCGACTGCACCTTCGACAGGCAGGGATGCACAGTCATCTCTCCGCCAGACGACCGCCATGCGCGCCATCTCCGCGGCCGACTTCGAGGCCGCGCATTCCATCGTACGGCACCTCTGGGTGATGGGTGAGCACGCCAGCCGCTCGCGCGAATGGGGCAGCGAGCCGGTCCGATGGACCGCGCGCGGGCGTGAATTCCTGGAGAGCTGGGAGGCGGAGCGGCTGACGGGGCGCTTCTTCTAATGCTCGATATGGCCTCGGTGGATCTGGGGCATATCTGGGCCCACGGTCATTGATACAGTGTGATATGCCGCCTTTTTGCCCGTTGAGCCTCGAACCGGACATTCCGCCCGTCGGCCAGAGCGTCGGATATGGGCGATATGCGGACCTTGGCATCGATGGATGAACGCCCGATGTCGGCCAAGCTCCCACGATGTCCGGTCGCTCAAGCGAGGCCACCAGCGCTGCCTCATCTCCGGTCATCTTGACGTGAACTAAAGACCACCTGCCCGTCGATCGAAAACGTGATGTCGTCATCGATGCCGATGAAAGCATCACCTCTTTCGGTGATCGTGAATTCCAAGGTCCGATCCAGATCATTTTCAAAGGCGAATTCCGCGCGCGATCCGGGCGCGATCCGTTCATACATCGCCCATGGCTCGATCTGTATGCCCATCGGCGTATGATTTCTGTTCTCGATTACGATCACTCGTGGAGTATTTCTCTTCATGAAATCGTCTTCCCCTCTGTCATGCCTCGGTCCGCTACGATCGTCGTATTCGCTCGGGGGCGGAGCTCACGGCCCGAGCTCTCAGGCGTTGGCCCTGCGCGGAATAGAACCTTTCACGCAATTCGTCCAAAAACGGTTCCTAGTTCTGCTTCGGGTCAAGGGACTAAACCGCTCGCGCGGTAGGGCACGACGGCCGGCAGCACGGCTGAGAGGATAGCGCAGCGAGGCGTCCTGTCT
>NZ_JAUHHY010000025.1:0-76854 GCF_032377435.1 Bradyrhizobium sp. SZCCHNS3002 | reverse complement strand
TTGCCAAAAACCCACAACAGTTGAGCCTCGCAATATGCGGAAGCTGAACCGGACAGCCGTGGGCTTGTCCCGGCCATGACGGAGCAACTAAGTTGCAGGTTCGACCGTATCCACATATGCGATGGCGAGGGGCGGGTCGAAATGCCCTGGGGGCACAAAGAAATGCCCTGGGGCACAAAAAAGCCCCGGCCGAAGCCGGGGCTTTGATCTCGTCACGCGGATCGAAGGCTTACTTCGAGTCGCGGTTCTTGAGCGCGGTGCCCAGAATGTCGCCCAGCGTCGCGCCCGAATCGGACGAGCCGTACTGCGCGATGGCTTCCTTCTCTTCAGCGACTTCCAGCGCCTTGATCGACACCTGGACCTTGCGGGCCTTCTTGTCGAACTGGATCACGCGGGCATCGACCTTCTCACCGACGGCGAACCGCTCGGTGCGCTGATCGTTGCGATCGCGCGCCAACTCGGAGCGCTTGATGAAGGTGGTGAAGTCGGTGCCGGTGATCTTGACGTCGATGCCGCCGTCCTTGACGTCGAGCACCTCGCAGGTGACGACCGCACCCTTCTTGACATCGCCCGGCTCGGCGAAGGGATCGCCTTCGAGCTGCTTGATGCCGAGCGAGATGCGCTCCTTCTCCACGTCCACGTCGAGCACCACGGCCTTGACCATGTCGCCCTTCTTGTAGTTGTCGATGACCTGCTCGCCCGGCTGCTTCCAGTCGAGGTCCGAGAGATGGACCATGCCGTCGACGTCGCCTTCGAGGCCCAGGAACAGGCCGAACTCGGTCTTGTTCTTGACTTCGCCCTCGACGACCGAACCCGTCGGATGCTTCTCGACGAAGACCTCCCACGGGTTGCGCATGGTCTGCTTGAGACCGAGCGAGATGCGGCGCTTGACGCTGTCGACTTCGAGCACCTGCACTTCGACTTCCTGCGAGGTCGAGACGATCTTGCCGGGGTGCATGTTCTTCTTGGTCCACGACATCTCGGAGACGTGGATCAGGCCTTCGATGCCCGGCTCGAGCTCGACGAACGCGCCGTAGTCGGTGATGTTGGTGACGCGGCCATGGAAACGGGCCTGCAGCGGGTACTTCGCCTCGATGCCCTGCCACGGATCGTCGAGCAGCTGCTTCATGCCCAGCGAGATGCGGTGCGTCTCGTGGTTGATCTTGATGATCTTGACCTTGACCGTCTGACCGATGCTCAGCACCTCGGTCGGATGGTTGACACGGCGCCAGGCAATGTCGGTGACGTGCAGCAGGCCGTCGATGCCGCCGAGGTCGACGAACGCACCGTAGTCGGTGATGTTCTTGACGACGCCGTCGATCACCTGACCCTCTTCGAGGTTCTGCACCAGCTCCTGGCGCTGCTCGGCGCGGGTCTCTTCCAGCACGGTCCGGCGCGACACGACGATGTTGCCGCGGCGACGGTCCATCTTGAGGATCTGGAACGGCTGCGAGTTGTTCATCAGCGGCGCGACGTCGCGGATCGGACGGATGTCGACCTGCGAGCGCGGCAGGAAGGCCACGGCACCGTCGAGGTCGACGGTGAAGCCGCCCTTGACCTGGTTGAAGATGACGCCGTTGACCTTTTCGTTGTTCTGGAACGCCTTCTCGAGCTTGCCCCAGCTCTCTTCGCGGCGCGCCTTGTCGCGCGACAGCACCGCTTCGCCGAGCGCGTTCTCGATGCGATCGAGGAACACTTCGACCTCGTCGCCGACTTTCAATTCACTGTCACGGCCGGGCCCGGCGAATTCGCGCAGCGCCACGCGGCCTTCGGTCTTCAGGCCGACGTCGATGACGGCCATGTCCTTCTCGATCGCAACAACCTTGCCCTTGACGACAGAGCTTTCCTGCAGGTTGCCCTTGGTGAAGGACTCGTCCAGCATCGCGGCGAAATCATCGCGGCTGGGATTGTAGGAAGAAGCAGAGGTACTCGAAGCCATTTGTTCTCCAGATGCGGACATTCTCGCCAGCTTGGGTTGATCGGCGCATCGAATGGACAGTGCCTGGAGGTCCACAAATCCCCAGACGTCCGCGCTGTCAGCGCGATAAGCGCAAACGACGCGGGCCGGCAGTGCCTGCACATGCGATACGTATGAAGTGCGTCCGGCTGATCGGACTCGATTGAACCGCAATCGAGCTATCGACGGTCAAGGGCGGGAGCGGGCTTTCCTCCAATGACGCCGGCGGAAATCAAACCCGCTGGCGGCCCGCTCGAACGGCCTCGACGATGTCGATGGCGGCCCGGACGCCGCCTTCTATATCCAAATGGGAGTTGTCAAGCAAGTAAGCATCCGGGGCTTGTTTTAAAGGCGCGACGGCCCGGTTCTGGTCGCGCTCGTCGCGCGCCAGGATGTCGGCCAGAATGGCCGCTTCGTCGGCCGGTTCCCCCCGCGAAAGCGCCTCGAGCGTGCGGCGATGCGCCCGGATGCGGGGATCAGCGACGACGTAGATCTTCACCTCGGCGTCCGGGCAGATCACGGTTCCGATGTCACGGCCGTCGAGCACGGCACCGGGTGGCTGGCTTGCGAACTGACGCTGGAAGGCCACCAGCGCGTCGCGCACTTTCGGCAACGCCGAGACCACGGAGGCCGCGGACCCGACCTGGTGCGACCTCAGCGCCGGATTGTCGAAGGTCGAGGGATCCAGGCTCATGGCGACGTCCGCCGCCCGCACCTCGTCCTTGAGGTCGATGCCGGCGGTCAGCAGCGCATGGGCAACGGCCCGGTAGATCACGCCCGTATCCAGGTGCCTGAGGCCGTAATGCGCCGCGAGACGCTTGGCCATGGTGCCCTTGCCCGAGGCCGCCGGGCCGTCGATGGCGATGATCATGCGAAATCCGCGCCCGCCTTGCACATCAGCGCGATGAAATCCGGGAAGCTGGTGGCGATGAAGGCGGTGTCGTCGACGGTGACCGGCTTGTCGGACGCGAGGCCCATCACGAGGGCGGACATCGCGATGCGGTGGTCCATGTGGGTCGCGACGATGCCGCCGCCCGGCACGTGACCGCGGCCCTCGACGATCAGGTCATCGCCGCTGATCTCGACCTTGACGCCGTTGACACGCAGCATCGCCGCGGTGGCCTCCAGCCGGTCGGATTCCTTGACGCGCAGCTCATGCAGGCCGCGCATCACGGTGGTGCCCTCGGCATAGGCGGCGGCGACGGCCAAGACGAGATATTCGTCGATCATCGACGGCGCGCGCTCGGGCGGCACGACGACGCCCCTCAGCTTCGAGGCGCGCACGCGCAGCCGGGCCATGGGCTCGCCGGCATCGCCGCGGACGTCGTCCTCCTCGATCGAGGCGCCCATCTCGCGCAGGGTCGTGAACAGGCCGGTGCGCAGCGGGTTGGTCATCACGTCCGACAGCACGAGGTCCGAACCATCGACGATCAGCGCGGCGACCAGCGGGAACGCGGCCGAGGACGGGTCGGCGGGAACGATCACGGGGGCACCACACAGCTCCGGCTGGCCGGTCAGTGCGATGCGGCGGCCATGAGACCCTTCCGGCGTGGTCACGATCTCCGCGCCGAAATGCTTCAGCATCAGCTCCGTATGGTCGCGGCTGGCCTCCTGCTCGATCACGGTGGTCACACCGGGCGCGGCGAGGCCCGCGAGCAGCACCGCCGACTTGATCTGGGCCGAAGCCACCGGCGTGCGGTATTCGATCGGCACCGGGTTGCCGGCGCCCTGCAGGGTCAACGGAAGCTTGCCGCCCTCGGCGATCGACACCACCTTCGCGCCCATCAGCGCCAGCGGGTCGAGGATGCGCCGCATCGGACGGCTGCGCAGCGAGGCATCACCGTCGAAAACGGCCGTGATCGGGCAACCGGCGACGGCGCCCATCACCAGCCGGCAGCCCGTGCCGGAGTTGCCGAAATCGAGCGGTGTGCTGGGCTGGGCGAAGCCGCCGACCCCCACGCCACGGACGGTCCACGCGAAGTCGCCGGTGCGCTCGACCTTGGCACCCAGGGATCGCATCGATTCGGCGGTGTTGAGGACGTCCTCGCCCTCGAGAAGGCCGGAAATCCGGGTCTCGCCGACCGACAGCGCCCCCAGGATCAGCGCCCGGTGCGAGATCGACTTGTCGCCAGGCACGCGAATCGTGCCCGAGAGGGGCCCGGAGGCGCGTGATTCCAGGGGAGTCGGGGCGGCTGACGTGCTCACGGCGGGATCCTCGTGTTTCGGACGCGGCAGGTATCACAGCCCCCGCCCTCCGTCACGAGCGGTGATTTTCCCGTTGACAGCGCTATTGACAGCGGCGCGGCAACTAGCCAAGTGAGACACCGCTTTTCAGACATTGCCAGGACGCCTGCACGTGGCCAAATCCGAGCTCGGAACCAAACGCATTTGCCCGACCACGGGCAAAAAGTTCTATGACCTCAACAAGAACCCGGTGATTTCGCCCTACACCGGCGAGGTCGTGCCGATCGCGCCCGTGGCTCCGACCCGCGCCATGCGCGGCGAGGCTGCGCGTGCCGCTGCGGCGGCCGACGTGGTTGAGCCCGCCGAGGCCGAGGAGTTGGTGTCGCTCGAGGAGGCCGATGCCGAGGAGAACTCCGGCAAGGTCAAGGCCGTCGTTCCCGAATCGGAGGACGACATCGAGATCGACGAGACCCTCGACGATGACGAGGATGATGACTCGACCTTCATCGCCGACGAGGAAGAAGGCGACGAGGACGTGACCGACATCATCGGTGATGTCGGCGGCGACGAAGAATAATCGTCGAAGACACTTGAGATCAGCCGCGAACTGTGGTTCACGGTGCTCCCCGGCGGTCACCCAGACCGCCGGTTCGGTTCAGGGGCCATAGCTCAGCTGGGAGAGCGCTTGCATGGCATGCAAGAGGTCGGCGGTTCGATCCCGCCTGGCTCCACCAGCCTTCGCTCGCTTCGCGAGCTTCGGCTCGGCAAGCCACCCCAATCTGCCAATTGAGCGAAGCGAGCGAAGGCTGTCGCGCCGTAGCCTGGACGCCGGAGCCCTCTTTGGCGCAGGCGGGAAGGCGAAGGCGGACTTCGCTCCGCACGACGATACCCCCCTCTCCGTCGCTTCGCGAGCTTCGGCTCGGCAAGCCACCCTAATCCGCCAATTGCGCGAAGCGTGCGAGGGCTGTCGCGCATAGCCCGAAGGGCGAAGGCGGACCTGGGCTCCGGGCGATAAGGCCACCTCCTTCGAACTGCTCATTCGACCGAAGCTGTAGACCCTAAGCGGCATCGCCTGCCAGAATCGTACCTAGAAGGGTCGGGGCGGCCTGCCATGAAGTTTGTCTACATCCTCGAAAGCCTCGATGGCGAGCACTTCTACGCCGGCATCACAGACGACGTCCCGGCTCGGGTCGCGAAGCACAATGCAGGCGAAGTCCCGCACACCTCGAAGTTTCGGCCGTGGCGGCTCAAGACTTACATCGCTTTCAACGACGTGAAGCAGGCCTTCGCCTTCGAGAAGTATCTGAAATCTGGCTCAGGTCGGGCGTTTGCGAAGAAGCGCCTCTAACGATGCGGTGCTCCGAGGCTGATCTGGCGGGAGGTCTCACCCCTCCGCCGCCGCATCGAGCCGCTCCCGCAGCTTCACCAGCTTGCCGTGCAGATCCGTGAGCTCCGCGATCGAACATCCCGTTGCGTCCAGGATCGCCGGCGGCACGATCGCTCTTGCCTTGTCGCGCAGGCTCGCGCCCTGGCTCGTCAGGGTGACCAGCACCTGCCGTTCGTCCTCGGCCGACCGGGTCCGCTTCACCAGATGCGTAGCCTCCATCCGCTTCAGCAGCGGCGTCAGCGTGCCGGAATCGAGGAACAGCCGCGCGCCGATGTCCTTCACCGTCAGGCCGTCCTGCTCCCACAGCACCAGCATGACCAGATATTGCGGATAGGTCAGGCCAAGGCGGTCGAGCAGGGGCTTGTAGACGCGGTTGAAGGCGTGCGCGGTCGAATAGACGGCGAAGCAGAGCTGGTTGCCGAGCTGGAGCGGCAGGTCTGCCGCGGACTTCTTTCGCATCGAGGTCACCACAGGTCGATCCTATCGGCATCTTGAGCCTGCACGCCTCGCATCGACAACGGGCCCGGCGCACCGATCACGAATTTTCTACCGGACAATTATATTGTGCACAATCTAATTGTGTGCAATATGGACTCGCTGAATTCGTCCAACCAGGAGACACTCCATGTCTGTGAACGTGCTCTACAAGACCAGCGCCAAGGCCACCGGCGGCCGCGACGGCGAGGCGGCGACCCTCGACGGCTCGCTCAAGGTCAAGCTCTCCACCCCGAAGGAGCTCGGTGGCGGCGGCGGCGCCGGCAACAATCCCGAGCAGCTGTTCGCGGCCGGCTACGCCGCCTGCTTCATCGGCGCGATGAAGTTCGTCGGCTCGCAGGGCGGCCCGAAGGTTCCCGCCGACACGTCGGTGACCTCCACCGTCGGCATCGGGCCGCGCTCGGAAGGCGGCTTCGGCATCACCGTCGAGCTCGCCATCTCTCTGCCCGGCCTCGCCAAGGCTGACGCCGAGGCGCTGGTCGCCAAGGCGCATGAGGTGTGCCCCTATTCCAACGCCACGCGCGGCAATGTCGACGTCAAGCTGACCGTCGTCTGAGCTTCAATTCCGTCGTGCGGCAGGACGACCTCCGTTGTCCTGCCGCATGGCAGCCCCCGTTTGCGCCACCGCCGCAGCAATGCTTAATGATCGCGAGCTGAAACCAACCTCGCGACATCCGATGACACCTCAATTTGCTCCCGGCGCCATGGCCGGACTGCGCGTGATCGATCTGACGCGCGTGCTCGGCGGGCCCTATTGCACGCAGATCCTGGCCGATCACGGCGCCGACGTGATCAAGGTCGAGCCGCCGGCCGGCGACGAGGTGCGCGACTGGGGCCCTCCGTTCCACGACGAGGACGCCGCCTATTTCGTCGGGATCAACCGCAACAAGCGCTCGATCGGCCTCGATCTCGCGTCCGAGGGCGGACGCGTCGTGCTGATGCGGATGCTCGAGACCGCCGACGTGCTGATCGAGAACTTCAAGCCCGGCACCTTGGAGAAATGGGGCATCGGCAGCGACACGCTGCGCGAGAAATTCCCGAAGCTGGTGCACTGCCGCATCTGCGGCTTCGGTGCCGACGGGCCGCGCGGCGGCAATCCCGGCTATGACGCGATCATCCAGGCGATGACCGGCATGATCGCCGCGACCGGATCGCCGCAAAGCGGGCCGATGCGGATCGGGGTGCCGCTGGTCGACATCACGACCGGCCTCTATGCCGCGATCGGCATCCTGATGGCGCTGTCGGAACGGCAGCGTTCTGGGCTCGGTCAGTTCCTCGAGGTCACGCTGTATGAGACCGGCCTCGCGATCATGCATCCGCATACCGCAAACTACTTCATGCATGGCAAGCCGCCGTCGCTGACCGGCAACGAGCATCCGAACCTCGTGCCCTATGCGATCTTCCCGACCAGGACCGACGATATCTTCATCGGCGTCGGCAATGACAGCACCTTCCGCAAGCTCGCCAAGGAAATCGGCCGGCCGGAACTCGGCACCGATCCGCGCTTCGCCCGCAACAAGGATCGCGTCGCCAATCGCGAGGCACTGCGCGCCGAGCTCGCCGCCGTGTTCAGCCAATTCGAGGCGGAGCCGCTGTGCGACCGGCTGCTCGCAGCCGGCCTGCCGGCGGGACCCGTGCAGAAGATCGACCAGGCGCTGACCAATCCGCACACGATCCACCGCGGCGATGTCATCGAGAAGGACTGGTACAAGGGCGTCGCCTCGCCGATCCGGCTCGAACGCACCAAGCCGAGCCTGCGCTCCACCCCGCCGAAGTTCAGCCAGCATGCCCAGGAGGTGCTCAGCGAGTTCGGCTACTCGGAGCCCGAGATCCAGGCCCTGCTGTCCGAGGGCACGGTGTGCGCAGAGCGCAAGCGGTGAAGCGCCATCAGCCCGTCGTCTCGCAACGCGAGCGTCGCCTCGGGCATCGCCCGGGCGCCGCGCCGTCTCGCACAACTCGCGGCGTTGCGCCGCAAAGCCGCGACGAACGCGCTTTCCGCTGACGATCCAACCGGTTATACATTCACAAAACTATCATCTCGCGCTGCTACGGCCGCGACGCCGATGACGTTCCATGGGAGGAATTTTTTTAATGTCACTTCGACAATTCTGGACAGCCGCCGCTGCGGCAGCCACGCTGGTCCTTGGCGCCGCCGCACCCGCACACGCGGTGACGGAGATTCAGTGGTGGCACGCGATGACCGGCGCCAACAACGACGTCATCGTCAAGCTCGCCAATGATTTCAACGCCTCGCAGACCGACTACAAGGTCGTTCCGACCTACAAGGGCAACTACGCCGACACGATGAATGCCGGCATCGCCGCGTTCCGCGCCGGCAATGCGCCGCATATCATGCAGGTGTTCGAGGTCGGCACTGCCACGATGATGGCCGCCACCGGCGCCGTGAAGCCGGTCTACAAGCTGATGCAGGACGCCGGCGAGAAGTTCGATCCCAAGAGCTACCTGCCGGCCATCACCGGCTACTATTCGACCTCGAAGGGCGAAATGCTGTCCTTCCCCTTCAACTCGTCCTCCACCGTCATGTGGGTCAATCTCGATGAGCTGAAGAAGGTCAACGCCGAGATCCCGAAGACCTGGCCCGAGCTGTTCGAGACCGCCAAGAAGCTCCATGCGGCCGGCCACCCGACCTGCGGCTTCTCCGGCTCGTGGGTGACATGGGTCAATCTCGAGCAGCTCTCCGCCTGGCACAACGTGCCGCTCGCCAGCAAGGCGAACGGTCTCGACGGCTTCGACACTGTGCTGGAGTTCAACGGTCCGCTGCAGGTCAAGCATCTCGAAAACCTGGTCGAGCTGCAGAAGGACAAGACCTATGACTACGCCGGCCGCACCAACACCGGCGAGGGCCGCTTCACCTCGGGCGAATGCCCGATCTACCTGACCTCGTCGGCGTTCTTCGGCAACGTCAAGGCGCAGGCGAAGTTCGCCTTCACCGCCGCGCCGATGCCGTATTACCCCGAAGTGAAGGGCGCGCCGCAGAACTCGATCATCGGCGGCGCTTCGCTCTGGGTCATGGGCGGCAAGTCGGCCGATGAGTACAAGGGCGTCGCCAAGTTCCTGACCTTCCTCTCGGACACCGACCGCCAAGTCTACATCCACAAGGCGTCGGGCTATCTGCCGATCACCAAGGCCGCCTATGCCAAGGCCAAGGCCGAGGGCTTCTACAAGGATCAGCCCTATCTGGAGACCCCGCTGCTCGAGTTGACCAACAAGGAGCCGACCGAGAACTCCCGCGGCCTGCGCCTGGGCAACATGGTGCAGCTGCGTGACGTCTGGTCGGAGGAGATCGAGCAGGCTCTGGCCGGCAAGAAGACCGCCAAGCAGGCGCTGGACGCCGCCGTCGAGCGCGGCAACCAGATGCTGCGCCAGTTCGAAAAGACGGCCGTGAAATAAGGCCAAGAGCCGGCAGGCCACCCGCGGCCTGCCGGCTCGCCGACCGATCATGCAGAAGAACGCCATCTTCCAGTCAAAGCTGCTGCCGTTCGTGCTGGTCGCTCCCCAGCTCGCGATCGTGCTGATCTTCTTCTATTGGCCCGCCATCCAGGCCGTCATCCAGTCGTTCCTGCTGCAGGACGCGTTCGGCCTGTCCACGAGCTTCGTCTGGTTCGAGAACTACGCCGACCTGCTCAGCCAGCCGGACTATTTTGAAGCCATTCTCCGCACCTTCGGCTTCTCCTTCGCCATCGCATTCTCGTCGCTGTCGGTCGCGCTGCTGCTCGCGGTCATGGCGGACAAGCCGCTGCGCGGCGTGACGCTGTACCGGACGCTGCTGATCTGGCCCTATGCCGTGGCGCCGCCGGTGGTGGGCGTGCTCTGGATCTTCATGCTGCATCCCTCGCTCGGCGTGATCTCGCGCTATCTGCGCGCCATGGGCATCGACTGGAATCCGCTGCTCGACGGTGACCAGGCGGCGCTGCAGATCATTCTCGCGGCCGCCTGGAAGCAGATCTCCTACAACTTCCTGTTCTTCCTCGCCGGGCTGCAGAGCATCCCCAAGAGCGTGCTCGAAGCCGCCGCGATCGATGGCGCACGGCCGATGCGGCGGTTCTGGACCGTGACCTTCCCGCTGCTGTCGCCGACCATCTTCTTCCTGCTGGTGATCAACATCGTCTACGCCTTCTTCGAGACGTTCGGCATCATCGACACGATGACCCGCGGCGGTCCTGGCAAGTCCACCGAGACGCTGGTCTACAAGGTCTACACCGATGGCCTGCTCGGCGGCAATCTCGGCTCCTCGGCTGCGCAATCCGTCGTTCTGATGGTCATCGTCATCGTGCTGACGGCGATCCAGTTCCGCTTCGTCGAGCGCAAGGTGACCTACTGATGGTCGAGCAAGAAGGCATTCGACGCTACGTCGCGCATGTCATCCTGTGGATCGGAATCGCGATCGTCGCGTTCCCGGTCTATCTCGCATTCGTCGCCTCGACGCAGGACAATGCGGTGATCGCCAACGGGCAGATGTCGCTGCTGCCGGGCGGGCACTTCCTGTCGACCTACTATCAGACGATCTTCGTCGGCACGAGCGGCTCGACCCGCGAGCCGGTTGCGACCATGCTTTTGAACTCGCTGGTCATGGCGCTCTCGATCGCCGTCGGCAAGATCGCGATCTCGATCATCTCGGCGTATGCCGTCGTCTACTTCCGCTTCCCGTTCCGCATGCCGATCTTCTGGCTCATCTTCATCACCCTGATGCTGCCGGTCGAGGTGCGCATCTATCCGACCTACAAGATCGTCGCCGACCTCCATATGCTCGACAGTTATGCGGGGCTCGCGCTGCCGCTGATCGCGTCCGCCACCGCGACGCTGCTGTTCCGCCAGTTCTTCATGACCGTGCCGGACGAGCTGCTGGAGGCGTCCCGCATCGACGGCGCCGGGCCGTTCCGCTTCTTCTGGGACACCCTGCTGCCGCTGTCGCGCACCAACATGGCGGCGCTATTCGTGATCCTGTTCATCCTCGGCTGGAATCAATATCTCTGGCCGCTGCTGATCACGACGCGCGACGACATGCAGACCATCCAGATCGGCATCCGCAAGATGATCACGACGACCGACGCGCTGACGGAGTGGCCGATCGTCATGGCGACTGCGGTGCTCGCGATGCTGCCGCCGGTGTTCGTCGTCGTCGTCATGCAGCGCCTGTTCGTCAAGGGGCTGGTGGAGACGGAAAAGTGACGAGGGCCAATAGGGAGTGGCGAATAGCGAATAGGGCCATACGGGCATCAGGAGCCGTTCGCCTTCCCCTACCCGCTACTCCCCATTCGCCATTCGCCTGCCACCGCCCGCTGCTCAACCTCTACCGGTAATCATTCCATGGCCAACGTCACCCTCCGCAACGTCCGCAAGGTCTACCAGGGCGGCTTCGAAGCCATCAAAGGCGTCGATATCGATGTCGGCGACGGTCAGTTCTGCGTGCTGGTCGGCCCGTCGGGCTGCGGCAAATCCACCCTGCTGCGGATGGTCGCGGGGCTCGAGACGATCACCTCGGGCGAGATCGACATCGGCGGCCGCATCGTCAATGCGATCGAGCCGGCCGATCGCGACATCGCGATGGTGTTCCAGAACTACGCGCTCTATCCGCATATGACCGTCTACAACAACATGGCCTACGGCCTGCGCAATCGCGGCATGGCCGAGAAGGAGATCAGGACGCGCGTCGAGGACGCCGCTCGCATCCTCGAGCTCGGCACCATGCTCGAGCGGAAGCCGCGCCAGCTCTCCGGCGGCCAGCGCCAGCGCGTCGCGATGGGCCGCGCCATCGTGCGCCAGCCCAAGGTGTTCCTGTTCGACGAACCGCTCTCCAACCTCGACGCCAAGCTGCGTATCGCGATGCGGGTCGAGATCCGCAAGCTGCAGCGCCGGCTCAACACCACCGCGATCTACGTCACCCACGACCAGCTCGAGGCGATGACGCTCGCCGACATCCTGGTGGTGATGAACGGCGGCAAGGTCGAGCAGATCGGCAATCCGCTCGAGATCTATCAGAAGCCCGCCACCACCTTCGTCGCATCGTTCATCGGCGCGCCGCCGATGAACCTGATGCCGGTCGATGGCCTCCGTCCCCAGTTGCACGGTGCCGACGCGGTTCCCGCCGATGCCGGCCAGCTCGGCATCCGCCCTGAAGATTTCGAGCTCGGCGACACCGTTCCGGCGGGCGGGGTCGGGCTCGACCTCCGCGTCGAAGCGATCGAGCACGTCGGCGCCGAAACCTATGTCTACGGCGCGCGCCAGGACGCCGGCAGCGACGACCGGCTCTCCGCCACCGCCAACGACATCATCGTGCGGCTGCCGGGCACGGCCGCGCCGGAGATCGGCGCGCGGATTCGCGCCGTGGCGCCGCGGGCCAAGCTGCACCTGTTCTCGGCCGACGGCCGGCAGCGGCTATCGGCTTAAGCCCTTCCACAGGCTGACCGTTCCGGCGCATTCGGGGTGCTTGAACGCACCCCGGATCGTGCCCATATTGCTGCTCAAGGGGTGCCGACAGGGCCCTGATACATCAAAGTCGCTTCGAGAGGACTTTGTAAACCATGTCTCGTGTTCCTTCGCTCTCCAGTCCGTTTCTGCTGGGCTTCGACGAGATCGAGCGCGTGCTCGACCGCGTCGTCAAAGGTGCCGACGGGTATCCGCCGTACAATATCGAGCGGTTCGAACGCACCAATGGCCAGCCCGAGCGTCTGCGGATCACGCTGGCGGTGGCGGGTTTCACCCGCGACCAACTCGATGTCACCATTGAGGAAAACCAGCTGGTCATCCGCGGCCGGCAGCAGGACGACAAGACCAGGCAGTACATTCATCGCGGCATTGCCGCGCGCCACTTCCAGCGCACCTTCGTGCTGGCGGAGGGAATGCATGTGCTCGGTGCGGACCTGAAGAACGGGTTGTTGTCGGTCGATCTGGCCAGGCCGGAGCCTGAGCGGATCGTTAAGACAATAGCGATCAATGAACACGAATAATGGTTTGATGGAACGAGTAGCGGACTCGACCGCTTGAGTCTCAGAAGGAGTCGAGACCATGACTGAAGGTAATGTTGCGTCGGAATCCCCCGTCTCCCTGGAGTCGCTGGCTACCTTGGGCGAGGGCCACATTGCTTATGTGAAGCAGATCCGCTCCGAGGACGTACCGGGACTGTTTCCGCAGGCACCGCACATCGCGCCGGGACTGAAGCTGTTCGCCTTGCATGCCGCTGACGGCACGCCGATCATGCTCACCGACAGCCGCGAAGCCGCGATTGCGAATGCTTGGAGCCACGAACTCCAGGCCGTGAGCGTGCACTGACGCGAAGGCCGCGCCGCAGCGCCTGCGGCAACCGCGTCTCGTGAGACTTGATGCTCACGAGATCCATGCGGCTCACGCACTGACACGAGGGCGGTCCCCGGAAACGGGGGCGGCCCTTTTTTCTGCCCGGAGCGAGCGCCGCACATGACGTTGCCGACAACACCCCTGAGCGCCGCAGAGCTGAGCGCAGATCGCGCGCTCGCGGACGCACTGCTCGCGCTCAACAATGCGCATGCCTCGGAGCTGTCCTGGCTCTCGCCCGATGCGCTGGAGCAGCTGGTCGATCGAGCCTGGCGCGCCCGGCGCGTTGGTTGGGCCGACGCGTTGGTGATCGCGCTGGATCACGCCGCCGCCTATGACAATCCGAATCACCGCTGGTTCCGGGCGCGCTACGATCGGTTCGTCTATGTCGACCGCATCGTGGTGGCGCCGGCCGCCCGCGGCCGGGGCCTGGCGCGGCAGCTCTATGAGGAGCTGATTCGGGAGGCGACCGCGGCGGGCCACGACCACATCGTCTGCGAGGTCAATCTGGATCCGCCCAATCCGCAGTCGGACGCGTTTCATGCTGCGCTCGGCTTCGCGCCGTTGGCGACGGCCGGCATCCATGGCGGCGCCAAGACGGTGCGCTACATGGCGAGATCGTTGCGATAGCCGGCGTCAGACGACGCGGCTGCTGAAAGCGCCTTTGAGAAATTTGTTTCCATCGATGTCTGGAACGGTCGATTTGACAACCAGATACAATCCAACCGGGTTTAAGGCGAAGGTGTCCAATCCTTAAGTTGTCCCCGTTGCGGCACGCGCTAGTCCGATGTGTGGCGAGCATGTGTAGGGATGGCAAATGCATGGATCACGGCTTGATGCAGGCGGCGTCTATCGAGAGCTTGCACGCGGGACCCTCCCCAACCGGCACGTCTTTGTGGACAGTCCTCCGCCGGGACCGAGCCCTTACTACGTCATCTGCAACAGCGTGCCGAAAGCAGGAACGTACCTGCTGGTCGAACTCGTCAGAGCGCTGGGTGGTCACGTCGATGTCGGCTATCACACCTACACGTCATCGATCAGCAGGCTGAATCCCGACGGCTCGCTCGACTACGGACGCGCGCTCCCGGCGCCGCTCTGGGCGTCGGCCCTGAGCTCCGGCTACTCCTGCGCCTCGCACACCGAGTACTGTCCGTATCTCGAGCAATACCTGCTGGGCAGACCGGACCACAAGATGCTGTTCATCGTCCGCGACCCCCGCGACATCGTCGTGAGCTGGGTCGACTTCGTCTACCATTCGGCGGCCTACCCGAAGATGCGGAAGTGGAACGCCTATCTGCGGGCGGCCGGATCGGCCGCTCACCCCGACGACGCCTCCCGAATCACATCGACCCTCCTCTCTTTGCCCCGATCGGGCATCAAGAAGTTCATGAGCTGGCTGGACTCGCCGGCCTGCCTGACCGTGAGGTTCGAAGAGCTCTATGCAGAGCTCGCGGCCGACGATGTGGCGCGGTCGTCGTTTCCCGTCCTTCACGGCATCTGCGACTACCTGGGGCTGCCGCGCAAGACGGCCGCGGAGCTCGATGTGCTCGGCCGCGGTCTGACGTCGTCGGGACGGGGCCGGAAGGTCGGCATCTACAAGGAGCGAATGATGCCGCATCATTTCGACCTGCTCCGCAGCGAGGCATTCCAGGAGCTCGTCGTCGAGTTCGGCTACGAGCCGACGCCGTTACACCCACCCGCGCGGACGAGCGGGTTCAGTGCGGCGCGGAAGCTCGCCAGCAGGCTTTCCCGGTCCTTGCAGGGCGGCGGCGCGATACGACGTCAGGCCGCGGAGGCGGGCGGCAGCGCCAGCACCGAATAGATCGCCTGGGCGTCGCGCGAGGCACGGAGCTTCTTGGCGACATCCTGGTCGCGGAGAAGCCGGGCGATCCGCGCGAGGGCCTTCAGATGGTCGGCACCGGCGCCTTCCGGCGCCAGCAGCAGGAACACCAGATCGACCGGCTGGCCGTCCATGGCCTCGAAATCGATCGGCCGCTCCAGCCGGGCGAACAGGCCGAACAGCTTCTCCAGCTTCGGCAGCTTGCCGTGGGGAATCGCCACGCCATACCCGACGGCCGTGGTTCCGAGCTTCTCCCGCTGCAGCAGCACTTCGAAGATGTTGCGCTCGTTCTGCCCGGTCAGCGCAGCCGCGCGGGCGGCAAGCTCCTGCAGCGCCTGCTTCTTACTGATGACCTTCAAAGCCGGCACGATCGCCTCGGGTGCGACCAGATCGGTAATCGGCATAGGGCGTTCCGAGGTGATTGAACCGTCAGGGTGCGAAATAGGTCGGGACAGACCGGCGTCAAGAAGCTGAGGCGGCAGGCGGGCTTAACCCGTGTCCGATGGGTGGGGCTTCTACCCCAACGCAACGGCCGTGCCAACACCCGCAAGCGTGTTCCCGCAGCCTATCCTTAAAGATCGCCGGAGCGTGGCGGCCTGAAGGCGCCAGCGCCCCAACCGCTTGGTCGCATCCCTTCATTGCCGTGGCGTGACGTCGCAACCCGTCCGCCAACCGCCTGATCGGGAACCGGTTTTCGCGCCGCCAGGAGATCCCTGGAACGCATCCGCGTGACTACGGTTTCACCGCCGGTGGATCGACCCAGCCGATATTGCCGTCGGCGCGGCGGTAGATGATGTTCACCCGGCCGCTGGAGCCATGCTGAAACACCATGCAGGGCGCCCCCGAAAGATCGAGCTCCATGACCGCTTCCGACACCGACAGCCGCTTCAGCGCCGTGGTGTTCTCGGCAATGATCACCGGACTGTAGCCAGTGATCTCCTCGTCGCCCTCGGCCGGCGCCTCGATCACATAGCTCGGCGCATCCAGCACCGCGCCGTCGAGATTGGCGAGCGCCGCATTGGCCGCATGGGATTTGCGCCCCGAGCGGTCCTTCAGCCGGCTCTTGTAGCGGCGCAGGCGCTTCTCGATCATCAGGAGCGCCTGGTCGGCGCTGGCATAGGCGTCCGGCGCATTCGATTCGGCCTCGAGCGTGATGCCGGAATCGAGGTGCAGGGCGCAATCCGTCTTGAACCCGAAACCATCCTTGGAGAGCGTGACATGGCCGGAATAGTTGCCGTCGAAGTATTTTCGCAAGACTTCGTCGGTGCGCTCGCTGACGCGCCCACGCAGCGCTTCGCTGACGCTGATGCTCTTTCCGGAAATCCGCAGGGTCATGTGTCGCCTCGATTCATGTGAACCAAGTGTGACACTAAGCCTATTTGGTTAAGGCGCAATCGCGGGGCACGGTCAAACTGACGCGGCATCCCGGGTGCGGTCGGCGCTGGCGGGGGCCGACAGGGCATGCGCCAGCATGCTCTGCTTGTCGCGGCGGCGCTGCACCGAGGACGGGATCCGCATCGCCTCCCGGTATTTCGCGACCGTGCGGCGGGCGATGTCGATGCCGGCGGTCCGCAGCTTCTCGACGATGGTGTCGTCGGAGAGAATTGCGGAGGGATCTTCCGCATCGATCAGCTGCTTGATGTGATGGCGCACGGCTTCCGCCGAGTGCGCCTCGCCGCCATCGGCCGATGCGATCGAGGCGGTGAAGAAATATTTCAGCTCGAACGTGCCGCGATTGGTCGCCATGTATTTGTTGGCGGTGACGCGCGAAACCGTCGATTCATGCATCTGGATCGCATCCGCAACGGCCTTCAAGTTGAGCGGCCGCAGATGCGCGACGCCGTGGGTGAAGAAGCCGTCCTGCTGGCGCACGATTTCGGTCGCGACCTTCAGGATCGTGCGGGCGCGCTGATCGAGCGCACGCACCAGCCACGTCGCGTTCTGCAGGCAGTCGGTGAAGTAGGACTTGTCGCCGTCCTTGCGGATCGTCTTCGACAGCTCGGAGTAATAGTGCTGGTTCACCAGGACGCGCGGCAGCGTGTCGCTGTTGAGCTCGACCAGCCAGCCGCCGTCGGGACCCGGGCGGACGTAGACGTCGGGCACCATGGTCTGTGTGCGCGTGGTGCCGAACTTCAGCCCCGGCTTCGGATCGAGCCTGCGGATCTCGCCGATCATGTCGACGAGGTCCTCGTCGTCGACGCCGCACAGCTTGCGAAGGGCGACGAAGTCGCGCTTGGCCAGGAGATCGAGGTGCTCGACGAGCGCCTGCATCGCCGGATCGTAGCGGTCGAGCTCACGCAGCTGGATCGCGAGACATTCGCTCAAATTGCGGGCGCAGATGCCGGGCGGATCGAACGTCTGCAGCACGCCGAGCACGGCATCGACGTCGGCCTGCTCGGCGCCGAGCCGGTCGGCGGCCTGGCCGAGATCGGCGGGCAGATAGCCGGCCTCGTCGACGAGATCGATCAGGTACTGGCCGATCATCCGGTCGGCCGGCGCGGTGAAGGCCACCGCCGCCTGCTCGGCGAGATGATCCGACAGCGTGGTCTCGGCCGCGACGAAGGCTTCGAGATTGTAGTCCTCATCACCGGAGGCACCACCGCCCCATTCGGTGTAGGTGGTCGGCGCGGCGTCCTGCGCGGTCCGCGCGGCCGCTTCGGCGGGCTCTTCGGAGAACACATTCTCGAGCCCGGAATCGAGCGTCTGTTCGATCTCCGTACGGGTGCCGAGATCGCGGCTCATCCAGTCGTCCTGGGCGCCCTCGAAGCTCTCGCCGCCGCTCGCGCCCTCGCCGAAATCGTCGCCGCCGGCCTCGCCACCTTCCGAGAACTCGGCCCGCTCGGACATCTGCGGCTCGCCGGCGACCGGCGCTTCCGGACCGTCGCTCGCGCGCTCCAGCAGCGGGTTGCGCTCCAGCTCCTCTTCGACGAACGTGGAGAGGTCGAGATTGGACAATTGCAGCAGCTTGATCGCCTGCATCAGCTGCGGCGTCATCACCAGCGACTGCGACTGGCGGAATTCTAATCTCTGCGTCAACGCCATGGGAGCAAGAACATTCCCTTACTGGTCCAATTCTTGCTTATCCTAATCTGCGCGCGATGTACACGGCTTGACGAATAAGAAAAAGGGAGTATGCGCGCGCGGAAGACGAGGTTACCGGCCCTCGCAAAGCAGTTGGAAACAGCGGTATTCGCAGCGTTTCCGCGACCTGTCCCGTGTCCGACAAAGCGGACAAACAGCGCGTCGGCAATCCTACAGCCGGAATTCCTCACCGAGATACAGCCGGCGCACGTCGGGATCGGCGACGATCTCCTCCGGGCTGCCTTCGGTGAGAATCTGCCCCGCATACACGATGTAGGCACGATCGGTGAGGCCGAGCGTCTCGCGGACGTTATGGTCGGTGATGAGCACGCCGATGCCGCGGTTGGTGAGATGGCGCACCAGCTGCTGGATGTCGCCGACCGCGATCGGATCGATGCCGGCGAACGGCTCGTCGAGCAGCATGTAGTTCGGGCGCGTCGCCAGCGCGCGCGCGATCTCGACGCGGCGACGCTCGCCGCCGGACAGCGCGATCGACGGCGACTTGCGCAGCCGCGTGATGGTGAACTCTTCCAGCAGCGCGTCGAGCTCGCGCTCGCGCTTCTTCCGCGACGGCTCGACCACCTCGAGCACGGCGCGGATGTTCTGCTCGACGGTGAGGCCGCGGAAGATCGAGGCCTCCTGCGGCAGGTAGCCGATGCCGAGCCGCGCGCGCTGATACATCGGCAGCCGCGTCACGTCATGGCCATCGAGCTCGATGGCGCCGCGATCGGCCTTGATCAGGCCGGTGATCATGTAGAACACGGTGGTCTTGCCCGCGCCGTTCGGCCCAAGCAGCCCGACGGCCTCGCCGCGGCGGACATAGATCGAGACGCCGCGCACGACCTGGCGGCTGCCAAAGCTCTTCTCGATCGAATGCACGGCGAGGAAGCCCGGCCGGCGCAGCAATTGCGGGCCGCCGCCCGCGCCATTGTTGCGCGGCTTGGCCGGTGCCGGCTGTGAGGCCGGCCGCTTGCGCTGGATCTGCTCGGTGTTCTGCGGCGAGCGCGGATTGATGCGTGGCACCGTTTCATCGCGCACGGAGTCGGCGAGCGCGGCGAGCGGATCATCGCTGTAGGAATTGCCGAACGGATCGTCCATGGCCGTGATGTCGTCGCGCCGGCGCGAGGAGCCTCGCTGGCCGCGCTTGGCGGGACGCCCACGAAACATGCCGAGTAGATCCACCATCCTCGCTTCGCTTACGCCCTTCGAGGCTGCCCGTCACCGACCGCAGCGCTGGCTCGCCCGCTCACCGCGAGCGAACGCATCTCACCTCTCTCGCGGATCACAGGGAGCGCGAGGCCGGCCAAAGCGCGGCAGGCCGCGCTTCGGAGTTTGTCGTCTGACGGCGAAGTCGCGGTCGCCACGCAGGCGACCGATCGCAAGATCGCAATCGTGTCCGGCATCACTCTTTCGCAGGCATGCAACGGGCTCCACGGCCTCCCGTTACATCGGTCCTGCGACAGAACCGCCCGCCCGCTAGATAGAGGCAGCAGCGGCGCGGTTCAACTGGGCCGCCGGCGTTTTGCTAAATAATTGAAGTCACTTCGATTTGCCTGGACCGAGCTGCAGCGGCGCAGCGCTGCCCGGAGCCGAGGCGGTCGACGGACCGCAGCCGCCGCCCGCGCCGGCGCCGGCCTGCGGCAGCAGCACCTGCACGCCGCGCCCGCTGTCGGATTCGACGCGCGACACGCCGGTGGTCATGTCCACCGTCAGGCGGTCGCCACGCATCACGTTCTTGCACTGGGTCAGCACCACGCCGCCCTGCATCGAGATCATGTTGGTCTTGGTGTCGTAGACTGCGGTCTCGCCAGTCACGACCTGGTCCTTCTGGGTCACCTTGACGTCGCCGCGCGCCTCCAACCGGCGAATCGCCGAGCTGCCGTCCGGCCCCGGCGTCGCCGCCGGCGTGGCCTTGCTCGACTTGGCGCCGCCCGGCTGGGCGCCGCCGTCGTAGAACACCACCAGCGACTTCGAGGTCATGGTGGTATCGCCCTGCACGACCTTGACGTTGCCGGTGAAGGTCGCCTCCTTCTTCTTGTCGCGCATTTCGAGCGCAGCGGCCTCGATCTGGATCGGCTGGTCGCGGTTCTGCGAAAATCCCTGCAGCGCGTTCGGCACCCCGGTGGTCGCGCTCTGCGCCTGCAGCGGATCGGCGAACGCGATCAGCGCCAGCGCACCGAACGAGGCGCCGCGCCGGACCGCGGCAATCAAACGATACGTCGTCATGAGCTCACTTCACGTTGCGGGCCGGACGGCCGGGATCGGCGCTCGCGGTCGTGGCCGGAGCGGCATTGATGTTGTCGAGGTTCATCATCACGTTGCCCTCGAAGCGGATGACCTCGCCATTGTCGGTGATGCGCAGGCGGTCGGCGGACAGCGTCCCGTTGGTGAGCTTGACGTCGACGCGCTCGTCCGAGCTCACGGTGCCCTTGGCCATGTCGACCGAGGCCCGGCTCAGCCGCGCCTCGTAGCCCGTCGACGTCGTCAGCAGGATGTCCTTCTTCAGCTCGAGCTGCTGCTGCTTGGTGTCGAACACGCCGGTATTGGCCTTCAACGTCACCGTCGACTGATCCTCCATCAGCACCTTGGCGCGGAGGATGTTGAGCTCGACGTGATCGGGATCGGTGAGGTCCTGCACCGCGCTCCGGGCGACGAGATCATAGGGCCGCTGGTCCGGCGTGAAGCCGGTCAGATGCGGCGTCTCCATCGTGATCTTGCGGCCGGAAATGACGAGGTTGCCGGTGAGATTGGGGGTGTTGATCTCCATGTGGAACGGATTGAACAGCGCGATGCCGATCACGACCGCCATCGCCAGTCCGACCGCCGCCGGCACCGCGACCCGCAGCACGCGCACGAAACGGCTGTGGCGCGCCGCGACCGCAAAGCGCGCCTGCAGGGTGGGATCATAGGCGGGGTTGTGGACCGAGTTCACCAGGGCTCCGACGGACACGGGATGCGCGCGAAACAGCGCCCATCCTACCATGGGGGGCCCCACCATTGCAGCCTGGAACTGGCGCGAAATCGCGACGCAAGGGCCTCGCGATCATTACGAGACATTAATGATCGTGAACACGTCTGCGATTCGTCCCCGTCAGGAATGCGCGAAGATGTCCTCGGCCTCGAATCCGCCCAGATCGAGGGTGGCCCGGTGGGGCAGGAACGCGAAGCAGGCCTGCGCCAGCGCCAGCCGCCCTTCGCGCGCGAGCATCACGTCGAGCTTCTCGCGCAGCGCATGCAGGTGCAGCACGTCGGAGGCGGCATAAGCGAGCTGCGGCTCGCTGAGCGTATCTGCGCCCCAATCGCTCGACTGCTGCTGCTTGGAGAGATCGACATTGAGCAGCTCGCGCACGAGATCCTTGAGGCCGTGGCGGTCGGTGTAGGTGCGCGCCAGCCGCGAGGCGATCTTGGTGCAGTACACCGGCTGCGGCATCACCCCGAAGGCATGAAACAGCGCCGCGACGTCGAAGCGCGCGAAGTGGAAGATCTTGGTGATGTCCGGGTTGCCGAGCAGCGCCTTCAGGTTCGGCGCGTCGGTGTGCCCCTTGGGGATCTGCACCACATCGGCCGAGCCGTCGCCGGGCGACAGCTGCACCACGCACAGCCGGTCGCGGTGCGGATTGAGCCCCATCGTCTCGGTGTCGATCGCGACCGACGAGGTGTAGCGGGAAAGATCGGGCAGGTCGCCGCGGTGCAGGCGTACGGTCATGGCTGTCAAAACCTCGGTCGAATCGAAATCGGACGCGACGGGCCGGAGCAACGCCGCGGGAAGCGCTCGGGAACCGGCTCTAGCCCGGCGCTGGTAACCAACCGGCAAACGCGCCGGGCCGGTCCGGAGATCAGCCGTGGGAATGCCAGCCCCGCCGTCCCGGCGCAAGGGCCGGACGGGGCCAGGTGATCGCATCCGAGCTGGCGCCGGCAGGTGCCACGCGGCCGGTCGAGGCGACGCCCTCCTCATGAGGCGGTCGACCCGCCGGTTGCATCGCAACAGATCGCACCCCGTCGATCGATGCAACTCTTGCATTGATCGATGCCGCCTTTGGCTTGGACAGAAAATGCCACTGGCCGTACGCGTGATATTGTCGCATGACTTCGCATCTGAAGTGCAGCGACCCAAGGCGGCCGCAGCATCTGCCGACAACGACATAATCACATGAGGAGGAAGCCAAGATGAAGGCGCTTACAGGTATCATTGCGGCCGCTGTGCTGGCGGTCTCGTCGCCCTTGGCGACCGCGCGCGATTTCCGCTCCGCCGACGTGCACCCCGCCGACTATCCGACCGTCGAAGCCGTCAAGTTCATGGGCAAGCAGCTCGCTGCCGCGAGCGGCGGCAAGCTCGGCGTCAAGGTGTTTCCGAACGGCGCCCTCGGCTCCGAGAAGGACACGATCGAGCAGCTCAAGATCGGCGCGCTCGACATGATGCGGATCAACTCCTCGCCGCTGAACAATTTCGTGCCGGAGACCGTGGCGCTGTGCCTGCCCTTCGTGTTCCGCGACACGCAGCACATGCGCACCGTGCTCGATGGTCCGATCGGCGACGAGATCCTGGCCGCCATGGAGCCCGCGGGCCTGATCGGCCTCGCTTATTACGACAGCGGCGCGCGCTCGATCTACACGGTCAAGGCGCCGGTCAAGTCGCTCGCCGACCTCAAGGGCCTGAAGATCCGCGTCCAGCAGTCCGACCTCTGGGTCGGCATGATCCAGAGCCTCGGCGCCAACCCGACCCCGATGCCCTATGGCGAGGTCTACACCGCGCTGAAGACCGGCCTCGTCGACGCCGCCGAGAACAACTGGCCGTCCTACGAATCCTCGCGCCATTTCGAGGCCGCCAAGTTCTACAACGTCACCGAGCACTCGCTGGCGCCCGAAGTCCTGGTGATGTCCAAGAAGGTCTGGGACACCTTGAGCAAGGAGGATCAGGCGATGATCCGCAAGGCGGCCAAGGAGTCGGTGCCGGTCATGCGCAAGCTCTGGGACGAGCGCGAGCAGACCTCCCGCAAGGCCGTCGAGGCCGCCGGCGTCCAGGTCGTGACGATCGCCAACAAGCAGGAATTCGTCGACGCGATGAAGCCGGTCTATCAGAAGTTCGCCGGCGACGAGAAGCTCTCGAGCCTCGTCAAGCGCATCCAGGATACGAAGTAAGAACCAAAAAGGCAGGGACCGGGTCCGGCGTCGCCATCAGGCGATGTCGGACTTGAGGCCAGGGAGGGCGGAATTGACAGATCCTCATGTTGGAGACCACGAGCATCAGGAGGGTCGACCATCGACCGGCCTGTTGTCACGGATCAACGCCGTCATCGCCCGCCTCGGCATGTATCTGTCCGTCGCCGGCCTGCTCGTCATCGTCACCATCGTGTTCTACCAGGTGTTCGGGCGTTACGTGCTCAACTCCAGCCCGACCTGGACCGAGAACCTGGCGCTGGTCCTGATCCTCTATGTCACCCTGATCGGCGCCGCCGTCGGTGTTCGCGACGCCGGCCATATCGGCATGGACAGCCTGCTGGTGATGCTGCCGGATCGCATGCGCGAGAAGATCGAGCTCGTCATCCACGTGCTGGTCGCCGTGTTCGGCGTCGCGATGGCCTACAACGGCTGGATCCTCGGCGCCTCCGTGGGCACGGTGAAGATCGCCAATCTCGGCCTGCCCGAAGTCGTCCGCTACGTGCCGCTGATCGCCTCCGGGATCCTGATCGTCATGTTTTCAATCGAGCACATCATCGCTCTCTTGCGCGGTGAAGAGGTCGTCCCCTCATGGAACTGATCATTCTCGGCGTCACCTTCTTCGGCTTCCTGGTCCTCGGCGTTCCCGTTGCCTTCGCGATCGGCCTCTCGGCGATCTGCACCATCCTCTATGAAGGCCTGCCGGTCGCCGTCATCTTCCAGCAGATGATGTCGGGGATGAACATCTTCTCGTTCCTCGCCATCCCGTTCTTCGTCTTCAGCGGCGAGCTGATGCTGCATGGCGGCGTCGCCGACAAGATCGTGAAGCTCGCCAAGAATCTTGTCGGCCACATCCGCGGCGGACTCGGCATGTCCAATGTCGTCGCCTGCACCTTGTTCGGCGGCGTCTCCGGCTCTCCCGTCGCCGACGTCTCGGCGATGGGCGCGGTGATGATCCCGATGATGAAGAAGGAGGGGTTCGACACCGACTACGCCGTCAACGTCACCACCCACGCCTCGCTGGTCGGCGCGCTGATGCCGACCAGTCACAACATGATCATCTATGCGCTCGCCGCCGGCGGCAAGGTGTCGATCGGCGCCCTGATTGCCGCCGGTCTCCTGCCGGCGCTGGTGCTGATGGTCTGCATGCTGGTCGCCGCCTACGCGGTCGCCGTGAAGCGCGGCTATCCCGCGGGCAAGTTTCCAGGCTGGCCCGAAGTTTTCCGCTCGTTCGCGGCGGCGCTGCCCGGCCTTCTGATCGTCGGCATCATCCTGACGGGCATCCTGTCCGGCGTCTTCACCGCCACGGAGTCCGCGGCCGTCGCGGTGACCTACACGATCCTGCTGACGTTCTTCATCTACCGCACGATGACCCTGGCCAACTTCCTGCGGGCCGCTGCCAAGGCGGTGAAGACCACCGGCGTCGTGCTGCTGCTGATCGGCGTCTCCACCATGTTTCAGTACCTGATGGGACTCTACGAGGTCGCCGACTTCGCCGGCGACCTGATGAGCAAGGTGTCGACGCAGCCCTGGATGATCTTCCTGCTGATCAACGTCATCCTGTTCCTGCTCGGCACCTTCATGGACATGGCGGCCACCATCCTAATCTGCACGCCGATCTTCCTGCCGATCGCGATGAAGGCCGGCATGGATCCGGTGCAGTTCGGCATGCTGATGCTGATCAACTGCGCGCTCGGCCTCAACACCCCGCCGGTCGGCACCACGCAGTTCGTCGGCTGCGCCATCGGCGGCATCTCGGTCGGCGCCGTCATGCGCACCATCCTGCCGTTCTACGCCGCCCTGATCGCCGCCCTGATGTTCGTGACCTACGTGCCGGCCTTCTCGCTCTGGCTGCCGCGGCTGTTGATGGGGTATAAGGGATAGCCGTCCCGAGGATCGCCGGCTTCGGCCGGCGATCCTCCGCCGCATCCCGATGCGTTCGGCCTCGACCTGCCGCGACTGCTCGCGGTACACTCGACACCTGTCGCCACAGCAATCCGCGTGAGCGAGGATGGCCGCACTCTCGCATTTCCTGAATCTCGATCTGGCGTTGAAGTCGACATTCGACTTCACGCCGCTGATCGCGCATCTGGATCAGAGCGTGTACATTCTGCATCATGCGGAGCATGAGCGGGAGTTTCTATTGGTCCTGGAGATCAACACGACAGAATCCCCCGATCCGACCACATGCACCGAGCAATTCCTGACGCTGATCGAATCGCTGCCCCAACCCGCGAGGGCGCTGTGGAACGGCTGCACGTCGCGCACCTTTTCCTACGGCTTCGAGGGCGGCCGCGAATTCCCCGCGCTTGAGACCACGATCTCCGCCGACCTGCTGCTGCGCATCGCAACGCTCGGCGCAGCCATCGGCATCACGGTGTATCCTTTTCGCAAGTCCCGCGGTCCCGAAGGCAAGGACCAACCGGATTCGCTCCCCTGACGGTCAGATCGCAAACTCGGCAACGAGGTCCGTGCTGCCGGCAAGAGCGGCAGGATCGTCTGCTCGATCGACACCGGCGAATATTCAGACGACTATCCGGATCTGGACTGGGCTGCCCCGCAGAGCGGCACCATGGTCGATCGGACAGGCAGGTCCGAATGAAAGGGAGCTTGCAATGGCGGCGATCGGATTCATCGGTCTGGGTGTCATGGGCGAGCCGATCTGCCGCAATCTGGCGCGGAAGTCGGGCGCCACGGTGTTCGGCTTCGATCGTGCGGACGCCCCGCTGGAGCGGCTCGCCGAGGTCGGCGTCATCAGGGCCGCGTCGCTCGCGGAGCTGGCGCGGGAGGCCGAATTGATCTTCATGGCGTTGCCGAGCGGCAAGCATGTCCAGGCCGTGTGCGACGGCGATGACGGCCTGCTCCGCCACGTCGAGGCGCGTCACACCATCGTGGACCTCGGCACCTCGCCGGTGCAGGCCAGCCGGGAGCTCGCCGCCCGTTTCGCCGCCAAGGGCGCCGCCTTCGCCGATGCGCCAATCGCCCGCACCCGGCAGGCGGCCGAGGACGGCACGCTGAGCGTGATGGTCGGGGCCGACGCGGCGACGTTCGAACGGCTGCGGCCGCTGATTGCAATGTTTGCCACCGACATCACCCATTGCGGCGGCGTCGGCGCCGGCCAGGTCGTGAAGATCCTCAACAACATGGTGCTGATGCAGACCGTGGTGGCGCTCGGCGAGGCGCTGGAGACCGCCAAGCGCGCAGGCCTCGATCCCACGCTGCTGTTCGAGACCCTCGCCAAAGGCTCTGCCGACAGCTTCGCGCTGCGCAACCACGGCATGAAGGCGATGCTGTCCGACACATACCCGGAGCGGGCGTTCTCGACCGAATATGCGCGCAAGGACATCGGCTACGCCCTCGATCTCGCCAGGTCCGTGCAGATCGATCTGCCGGGCGCGGAGCTCGCGGACCGACGTCTCGGAGAGGCGATTGAGGCGGGGTATGGCGATCTGTATTGGCCCGTGCTGGCGCGCGTGATCGCGGCGTCACGCACGGAGTGACCTGGACGTCGGACTTTGTTGGCCAGCCCTGGACCGGCGGATTGCGCTTTGATAGCCAGCCGACAACGGCATTCTCTGCGTGGCCGATGAGCTTTTCTTGTAACAGAGACATCGGTGGCTAGAATTGCGCATGTTTACGAATGTGAAGACCTTGCTCGGGGCTGAGATGATCCGCGATGGCGGTTCTCTTGCCGTGTCGTTCTGCGACGAACGTGACGCGGAATGGATCGTTTTCCTGCCGTTTCGCTCGATCAATCACGGAGATCGAATGGAGAGACTCGGCTTCGATGAACCCTTACTGATCGACGCATCCCCTGATAACCGTCCGGCAGTTAGCCCAGGCATTCAATATAGCAAGCTGTCTGGGCCCAACCAGACTCTGACCTGGGTGGAGGCTCAAGCCTTGACCATGCAGTTCGCCGCGCGTTCGGCTGAGCTAGGTCAGCGGGCAGCCGAATGCCTGAAGATGCTCTGCTTTGCCGTCGATCGGCAAGGCGAGTTGCCGCCAGGCATGGATCGTTTTCTTGGAATTGGAAGCTAGCAGCGGCGATACGGCTAGGGACTCATAACGTGCCGTCTGCTTCTTCCGGAAATCACGCCTCGCGGCACCCTCCGCTGTCGTCCCGGACAAGCCTGCCGACGCAACGCGTCGGCGGGCGCTGATCCGGGATCCATAACCACAGGATGCCGTGAGGCGCTCGGGATGGGCCGCATGCCCCTTTCAGACATCACGCGGTATGGGTCCCCGCGTTCGCGGGGACGACACCAATTGTGGGGCGGCGGCTTCGCGCCACACCACCGGGCTGCGGCAGTTGCCTCTTCAATTCGCGGCACCGCTATCATCTCCGTGACGGGGCCCCTGATGCGGTCATCATCGGCCATCGAACTCGGTCCGCAAGTCATCGGGAGTCCGGACCGAGCTCTGGATTGCGTCACGTCGCTCGCGACGACGGTGGCGCTATCAGCATGACTACCATGCGCAAATTGCCCGTCGTGTTAGTTCGTCGCAATATTCCCCCTTGCACCGTCGGGCAAATCACCTGCACATTTCCGCGCGTCCCTGCTGCCGCATGAGGGGCGTGTCGCGACCGTCACGAGACGTTGGCAGTGGGATGCGATGGGCGTGTGTCGACGCAGCGTGGTTAGTTTGCGCGGACGAACGGCGATGCACGAACGGTCAAGTCGCGCGGTCCTGATATCCCGACGCTGATATCAACCTGGCGCAATGCTAGCGCATTGCGTGGGGGATGGTGGCCAACAAGCCCGGCGCACCAGGGAGAACGCGAAGCAGCCGTTAAAACCGTTGCGCAGGGAGGGCCGGATGCTCCGGCGCGTACCTGTGGTTCCTGCCGCCAGCATTTTCTTCCGCTGGCGGGCCATGGGTGCGGTCGGCACCCGGCCTTCCCTGCGCCCTCATGATTTGGAGGGCGAGACGATCAGCACAGCTCGGGCGCAAAGCGCGCCGCGAGGCTGATAGGTCTTGCCCCAAACGAGAAAGACCACGGCCGTCATGGTGATCACTCAACACGAAGGCGGTGCCCACCCTCCCCTGGAGGGGGAGGGTCGCCTCACGGAGAGCGAAGCGAAACGTGAGGCGGGGTGGGGTGATCTCTCCTCTGGCGCTGGCGAGCGTGGAGAGATCACCCCACCCCGCTCGCCCGCTTCGCGGGCGATCGACCCTCCCCCTCCAGGGGAGCGTGGAGGCTCGCAGCCGGCAGCAGCGGCTACACCACGGGCGTTGAAAGGAGGTTTATCGGCTGGCTCGGGGGCGAGCGCGTCGCTGATGTCCCGAAGGCATCAGCTAAGTCGATGCCACCCAATCGGATCGCGAGGCGCATCAGCGCCGTCGTCTGTCACAGAGTTCTGTGCGGGGGAGGTCACCACCAAAATGGTGCCCAGGAAAGGACTCGAACCTTCACGGCCGTTAAGCCACTGGCACCTGAAGCCAGCGCGTCTACCAATTCCGCCACCTGGGCATGTGGAGGCGGTGTGTACGGATCGAACGGCGGCTTGTCAAACCGCCGAAGGCCCAAGATGACAATTTTTCTGAAGCCATGCGCAAAAACACGGCCACTTTTCCGCGGTGCGGACGATGGGCTATACAGCGGGCCAGGATGGCGGCCCGCGGGGTGCGAATCGCCGCTCAGAGCCCTCTCGTCGAGGCGGCCCGACCGCCCGATGCAATCCCAGGAAGCATTCCATGGCATCGAATCTGGACACATTGGTTACCGTCTTCGGCGGCTCCGGCTTCGTCGGGCGCAACGTGGTCCGGGCGCTGGCCAAGCGCGACTACCGCATCCGCGTCGCGGTGCGGCGGCCGGAGCTCGCCGGCCACCTGCAGCCGCTCGGCCGGGTCGGTCAGATCCACGCCGTACAGGCCAATCTGCGCTACCCCGACTCGGTGGCATCAGCGCTGCGCGACAGCCATGTCGCGATCAACCTCGTCGGCATCCTGACCGAGAGCGGCGCGCAGACCTTCGAGGCCGTGCAGGCCGAGGGCGCCGCCACCGTCGCCAAGGTAGCCGCCGCTGCCGGCGCCCGCATGGTGCATGTCTCGGCCATCGGCGCCGATGCGGAGTCGGCGTCGAGCTATGCCCGCGCCAAGGCGGCCGGCGAGGCCGCCGTGCTGGCGGCGGTCCCCGAGGCCGTGATCATGCGCCCCTCGGTCGTGTTCGGCCCCGAGGACCAGTTCACCAACCGCTTTGCGGGGCTGGCGCGGATCTCGCCGTTCCTGCCGCTGATCGGCGGCGGCGAGACCAAGATGCAGCCGGTCTATGTCGGCGACGTCGCGTCAGCGGTGGCCGATGCGGTTGACGGCAAGGCGCAGGCCGGCGCGACCTACGAGCTCGGCGGACCGGAGGTGCTGAGCTTCCGCGAGATCCTGAAGATCATCCTCGAGATCACCGACCGCGACCGCGCGCTGCTGCCGGTGCCGTTCGGGCTGGCGAAGCTCAAGGCCGCGTTCCTGCAGTTCGCGCCCGGGCCGCTGAAGCTGACGCCCGACCAGGTCGAGCTGCTGCGCCACGACAACGTCGTATCGGAGGCGGCGAAGGCGGCGGGCCTGACCTTTCAGGGCCTGGGCATCACGCCGGATTCGCTCGAGGCGGTCGCCCCGCAATATCTCTGGCGCTTCCGCCCCGCGGGTCAGTTCCAGCGCAAGAACGCGTAAGGAGCGCACGGGCCTTTCCGCGTCATTGCGAGGAGCGAAGCGACGAAGCCATCCAGAGTCCCGCCCGCCACACTGGATTGCTGCGTTTCGCTCGCAATGACGGTGGTGAGAGCCGGGGCTTAACTACTTCCCCAGCGCCAGCGCGATCAGGCCGAGGGTGCCGACGATGACGCGCCACCAGGCGAACAGCACGAAACCGTGGCGGGTGACGTAGCCGAGGAAGGCCTTCACCACGATCATCGCGGTGATGAAGGAGACGACGAAGCCGATCGCGATCAGGCCGAGGTGATCGGACGTCATCTCGGCACGGCTCTTGTAGAAGTCGTAGACGAAGGCGCCGACCATGGTCGGGATCGCCAGGAAGAAGGAGAACTCCGCGGCCGAGCGCTTGTCGCCGCCGAGCAGCATCGCCGCCACGATGGTGGCGCCGGAGCGCGACACGCCGGGGATCATCGCCAGGCACTGCGCGACGCCGATCCACAGATACATCATCAGCGGATAGCGCGTGGCGTCGTGCTCCCGCGGCTTGAGATCGATCTGATCGACCCACAGCAGGATGGCGCCGCCGACGATCAGCGAGAAGCACACGACCCAGGGATCGAACAGGAGCGCCTTGATGTACTTGCCGGCGATGAGGCCGACGACGACCGCGGGCAGGAAGGCGATCAGCACGCCGATGATGAAGCGGCGGTCGTCAGGGTTCGTCAGCGCGCCGATCGCGACGCGGGTGAGCTTGAAGAAGTACAGCGCGACGATGGCGAGGATGGCGCCGAGCTGGATCAGGATCGCAAAGCTCTTCCAGAACCCCTCGTCGCCGAGCCCGAAGAAGCGCTCCGCCAGCAAGAGATGGCCGGTCGAGGATACGGGAAGAAACTCGGTGACGCCCTCGACGATGCCGAGAAGCACCGCCCGCAGCGTATCTGACATCATGGATCGGATCCTGGATTGCCGGCAAAACGCGGCCCTTCTCGCCTATTCGGCCCCCGCCCGCAATTGCAAAAAGCGGCATGGGCGGTCCCATCGGATGAATGAACCGGTGCGTGAGCGCAGCTTCCGAATCAGAACGCTACGGGTCCGGAGGGCCGATCGGCTCACCGATGCGTGTTCCCCGAACGTCGTTTCCCGCATGCTGACCCGTCGCCCTACTGCTTACACTTTCGCCGACCATGCGCTAATGGTCCGATTCGCGAGCGCAACCGCGCGCCGGTATCGGGACGAGGCATCGGTGCGAACCGATGGTTGATTGTTCGTTAAGCGCCGCAGCCGCGGAATCGTCGAAAGGCTCCATGTACACGCTCTTCCACCATCCCTTCTGCCCGCATTCACGCTTCGTCCGGCTGGTGCTCGGCGAATACGGGCTCGACCTGCGCCTGGTGGAGGAACGCGCCTGGGAGCGCCGCGAGGCGTTTCTCGTGCTCAATCCCGCGGCCACCACGCCGGTGCTGTCGGTCGAAGGCCTGCCGCCGGTGCCCGGTGTCGGCGTGATCGCCGAGTTCATCGACGAGACCTGCGGTGTGGAGGCGGGCGACCGCCGGCTGATGCCGGGGTCTGCGGCCGAGCGCATCGAGGTGCGCCGGCTGATGGACTGGTTCAACACCAAGTTCTTCGAAGAGGCGTCCAACCTGCTCGTCACCGAGCGCATCTACAAGCGCTTCATGAGCGAGGAGGATGGCGGCGGGCCGCCATCGACCGACGTGATTCGCGCCGCCAAGACCAATGTGCGCTATCATCTCGCCTATATCGGCTGGCTGGCGCAGCGGCGCAATTTCCTGGCCGGCGACCGCCTGACCTATGCCGACCTCGCCGCCGCCGCGCATCTGTCGGCGATCGATTACCTGGGCGACGTGCCATGGATCGAGGACGACGCCGCGAAGGCCTGGTACGCGCGGGTGAAGTCGCGGCCGTCGTTCCGGCCGCTGCTGTCCGACTGGCTGGCGGGCGTGCCGGCGTCGCGGACCTATGTGGATCTGGACTTCTGAGCGCCGACAGGCCCAGGCCGGAGACGTTGAAGGCGGCGCTGACCGCCGAGGCGCAGCGGCTGGGCTTCGATGCCATCGGTGTCACCGCCCCGGTCGTGAGCGCCGAACGGGCCGCCGCGTTCGAACGCTTCCTCGCCGCCGGCCAGCACGGCGACATGGACTGGCTGGCGCGCGAGCCGTCCCGCCGCACCGATCCCACAACGCTGTGGAGCGAGGTCCGCAGCATCATCATGCTGGGCGTCAATTACGGCCCCGACGAGGACCCGCGCGCGGTGCTGTCCCAGCGCAGCAATGCTGCGATCTCGGTCTATGCCCGCGGCGACGACTATCACGACGTCATCAAGAAGAACCTCAAGACGCTCGCGCGCTGGCTGGTCGCGCAGGCCGGCTGTGACGTGAAGGTGTTCGTCGACACCGCGGCCGTCATGGAGAAGCCGCTGGCCGAAGCGGCCGGGCTCGGCTGGCAGGGCAAGCACACCAACCTGGTGTCATCAGGCTTCGGCTCCTGGCTGTTCCTCGGCGCCATCTACACCACGCTGGACCTGCCGCCGGATGCGCCGGAGCTCGATCATTGCGGCTCCTGCCGGGCCTGCCTCGACAGTTGCCCGACCGCGGCCTTCCCGGCCCCCTACAGCCTCGATGCACGGCGCTGCATCTCGTATCTGACGATCGAGAACAAGGGGCCGATCCCGCGCGAGTTCCGCAAGGCCATGGGCAATCGCATCTACGGCTGCGATGACTGCCTCGCCGCCTGTCCCTGGAACAAGTTCGCGCAGGCGGGGCGTGAGGCGAAGCTGGCGGCGCGCGACGCGTTGCGCGCGCCTTCACTGGCGGAGCTGGCCGCGCTCGACGATGCCGCGTTCCGCGCGCTGTTCGCGAAATCGCCGATCAAGCGCATCGGCCGCGACCGCTTCCTGCGCAACGTGCTGATCGCGATCGGCAACTCCGGCGATGTGGCGCTGACGCCGTCCGCCGAGCGGCTGGCCACCGATCCGAGTCCGCTGGTGCGCGGTGCCGCCGCCTGGGCGCTCGCTTGGCTGCTCGACGACGCCGCTTACGCGCGACGGGCAAAGGCGGCGCTGGCGACCGAGGCCGCCGAGAGCGTCCGCGCGGAATGGCAAGTCCGATGCTGAAGCAGGCCGCCTCAGCCCATCTCGCCAACGGCGGCCAGCATGCGCGCGATGTCCTGCGGACGCGACAGCCGGTGGTCGCCGTCCTGGATCATGGTCAGCACCACGTCTTCGGCGGGCAGGCGGTGGGTGAGCGCGAACGCATGCTGCCAGGGGACGTCCGGGTCCTGCGCGCCTTGCAGGATGCGCACCGGGCAGCCGATCTTGATGGCACCGCCGAGCAGGAGATGATGACGCCCGTCCTCGATCAGCGCCCTGGTGATGGGATAGGGCTCGCCGTACTCCGACGGACGCATCCAGACGCCGTTGGTCTCGATCTCGGTCCGGACCGCCGGCGAGAAGCCCTTCCACATCAGCTCCTCGGTGAAATCGGGCGCCGGGGCGATCAGGACCAGGCCCGCCAGCGTCGCTTCGGCCGGTTCCTCGAGCAGCGCGCGCGCCAGCAGCAGCGCCATCCAGCCGCCCATCGAGGAGCCGACCACGACCTGCGGTCCGCGGCAGAATTGCCGGAACACGGCAACGCTCTCCTCGAGCCAGCGGCTGATCGTGCCGTCGACGAAGCGTCCGCCGGATTCGCCGTGCCCGGAATAGTCGAAGCGGACGCAGGCGCGCCCGCGCCCGGCGGCCCAGGCGTCGAGGGCCAGTGCCTTGGTGCCTTTCATGTCGGAATTGAAGCCACCGAGCCAGAACAGCCCGGGCGGATGGCCTGGCCGCGCCCGCACCGCGATCCGGCGCGACGATTCGCCCGCGCCGACGGTGATGAAGACAGGCGGATCGGCATTCTCTGCAGCAGGGTTCATGGATCGTTACTCGCTGTCGGGTGTTGTGTGGGCGAACCGGCCGTTTCCGTCAATCGGCCAAGCTTGACGCTGCCGCTTGCGAAAGCGCGCGGCGCACTCTATGTCCCCCGGCGGAACCACGAGGGCCCGAAAAAGCGCGAGTTTGATCGCAATTCTCGGCCGTGTGGCTTCCTTGGGGGAATGCATCGACGCACGAGTCTCGCGCATGCGTCGCAGGAGCCGCGACGGCCGGGCGGAATTTCGACGCACCGGACAGTTGCGACCTTGCCCGCGAAAGCATCTTCCTTCAAACTAGCCGCCTTCTTCCACAACCTTGGAGAACTACCCATTCGCCGCCCCAATCGAGCCCCGCCCGCTGCCGTCAAAGACGGGCCGCGCACCAATGATGAGATTCGCAATGCGCAGATCCAGCTGATCGATGCCGAAGGCACCAACCGTGGTGTCGTCGAGACCGTTGTCGCGATCAAGATGGCCGCTGACGCCGGCATGGATCTGGTCGAGATTTCGCCGAACAACACGCCTCCCGTCTGTAAGATCATGGACTACGGGAAGTACAAATATTCGGCGCAGAAGAAGGCCGCCGAGGCCCGCAAGAAGCAGAAGGTCGTTGAGATCAAGGAGATCAAGCTCCGCCCGATGATCGACGACCACGACTACGACGTGAAGATGCGCGCGATGCAGCGGTTCTTCGAAGAGGGCGACAAGGTCAAGATCACGCTGCGCTATCGCGGCCGCGAAATGGCGCACCAGGAGATCGGCACCAAGCTGCTCGACAAGGTGAAATCCGACGTCGCAGCGTTCGCCAAGGTCGAGCAGGACGCCAGGTTCGAGGGCCGTCAGGTGGTCATGGTTCTGGCGCCGCGCTAGGTCCAGCACACCGACACCTGAAGCCGGGCCCGCCACGCGTTTGGCGGGCTTTTCTCTTGAAGGGCGCCCGCCAGGACCGCTCTTGCGGGCCGGGGTCAGGACCGCGTCGCCTGCCACCGCCCGCGGCAGGTTCCGGACGAGCCTTTGCCGCTCCAGCGACCGAAACCTGAGGTGGCGCCGAGCCGGCCGGTGCCACTGGCCGAGGCGCCACCCTGGGATACCCGCACGGTGACGGCGCCGCCGCGGCCAACCGAGCCGGTGATGTTGGCGGTGCTGTTCGAGAGGACCCGGCCCCTGCTGATCCGGATCGGGAAGCTGTAGCCCTGGTCGCAACTGCCGGCCTCGGTAATGATCAGCACGGTCCAGGCGCCATCGAAGCCGGCAGCGTGCGCAGGCCTCGCCGGCAGGCCTGCGAGGCCCGTCAGCAGCGCGGTCGTAAGGGCGGCGGAGATGGCGCGGCGAATGAGGCGGGTCATGGTCGATCCTCGACTGTCATGGTCGGCTGATCATGGGTCGGAATAGCCGATTCCGTGGTTCGACGTTGCCAACTGGCTTTGTCTCTGGCATAAGCGCGGCCTTCGTCGCCCGGCTGATCAAGGGCTGCCGTGGCGATGTTTCTGTGCGGGTGGATCCTCGTTTGGACCCGAAACCTGAGCACAACCAACGCTCTAACGAGCATTTTCGCCGGATGGCGCCGCTTTTGCGGGCGGCTTGCCGTTGGCATCAAGGAGAGCCAAATGCCCAAGCTGAAGACCAAATCCGGCGCCAAAAAGCGCTTCAAGGTGACTGCCACCGGCAAAGTGATGCACGCCCAGCGCGGCAAGCGCCACGGCATGATCAAGCGGACGAAGAAGCAGATCCGGCAGCTGCGCGGCACCCGCGTGCTGTTCAAGACCGACGGCGACAACGTCAAGAAGTACTTCTTGCCGAACGCCTGACCGGCCTCTCGCTTCCGAACCCCTGGCCGCCTCAAAGCCGCGGCTGATCGTCATCTCTGAATCCAAGGATTTCCGGCATGTCTCGCGTCAAACGCGGTGTGACCGCCCACGCCAAGCACAAGAAAGTCTTCAAGGCCGCCAAGGGCTATTACGGCCGCCGCAAGAACACGATCCGCACCGCCAAGCAGGCCGTCGAGAAGGCCGGCCAGTATGCGTTCCGCGATCGCAAGCGCAAGAAGCGCACCTTCCGCGCGCTCTGGATCCAGCGCCTGAACGCCGCCGTGCGTCCGTTCGAGCTCACCTACAGCCGATTTATCGACGGCCTGTCCAAGTCCGGCATCACCGTCGACCGCAAGGTGCTGTCGGATCTCGCGATCAACGAGCCCGCCGCGTTCGAGGCGATCGTTGTGAAGGCCAAGGCGGCGCTCGCCGCCTGATCGCCCAGCGCATCGTGAGGATGTCAAAAGCGGCCGATGCTCTCGGCCGCTTTTTGCTATCCGGCGACATGCCGGTTTGCTTGCCTGCTTTCGCTTGACCGCTGTCGCCGGCGCGGCGACAACCCAACCGCCTTTTGTCCCGCGGAGATTTTGCCCGTGTCCGACCTCGCCTCGCTCGAAACCTCGATCCTCGACCAGATCGCCGCCGCCGGCGATGAAGCCGCGCTGGAAACCGTCCGCGTCGCAGCGCTCGGCAAGAAGGGCTCGATCTCGGCGCTGCTGGCGACGCTCGGCAAGATGTCGCCGGACGAGCGCAAGACGCAGGGCGCGGCCATCAACCTCGCCAAGGACAAGGTCACGCAGGCGCTGACCGCGCGCCGCGAGGTGCTCAGGGCCGCGGCGCTCGATGCTCGCCTCGCCGCCGAGACCATCGACGTCACCCTGCCCTTGCAGGATTCGCCGGCCGAGACCGGGCGCATCCATCCGCTCAGCCAGGTGATGGACGAGCTGACCACGATCTTCGCCGACATGGGCTTCTCGATCGCCGAAGGTCCCGACGTCGAGACCGACGACTACAACTTCACCAAGCTGAATTTCCCGGAAGGCCATCCGGCGCGGGAGATGCACGACACCTTCTTCTTCAACCCTAAGCCTGACGGCTCGCGCATGCTGCTGCGGACCCACACCTCGCCGGTGCAGGTGCGGACGATGCTGAGCCAGAAACCGCCGATCCGCGTGATCTGTCCGGGCCGCACCTACCGCATCGATTCGGACGCGACGCACACGCCGCAATTCCACCAGGTCGAGGGCCTCGTCATCGACAAGGGCTCGCATCTCGGCCACCTCAAATGGATTCTGCACGAATTCTGCAAGGCGTTCTTCGAGGTCGACCACATCAACATGAAGTTCCGGCCGTCGTTCTTCCCGTTCACCGAGCCGTCGCTCGAGGTCGACATCCAGTGCCGCCGCGACAAGGGCGAGATCCGCTTCGGCGAGGGCGAGGACTGGCTGGAGATTCTCGGCTGCGGCATGGTGCATCCGAACGTGCTGCGCGCCTGCGGCATTGATCCCGACGAGTACCAGGGTTTCGCCTGGGGCATGGGCATCGACCGCATCGCGATGCTGAAATACGGCATGAGCGATTTGCGCCAGCTGTTCGAAGGCGACGTCCGCTGGCTGTCGCATTACGGCTTCAAGCCGCTGGAGGTGCCGACGCTGGCCGGGGGATTGAGCACGTGACGATTGTCGGCCCCAATGTTTCCCAGCAAACGCTAGGACTCCCTCTCCCGCTTGCGGGGGAGGGCTGGGATCTGCGCGCTCTTACTTCGACAACCATCGGTCTCTCCGTTCCCTCCCCCCTTGTGGGGGAGGGTCAGGGAGGGGGGTAGCCCAGGATGCCGCACGCCGTTGTCAGCAACCGCCAGCGCAACCGAGCGAAGCAACTTCGCCAGGCGATGACGCGCGCCGAGACGCTGCTGTGGCGCTACATCAAGGCCGACCGAATTGACGGCGCCAGCTTTCGCCGCCAGGTGCCATTTCGCAACTACATCGCAGACTTCGCCTGCTTCTCGGCCAAGCTCGTGATCGAGCTCGATGGCGAGTCGCACGATTTCACCGAACGGCAGGCAAGAGACGCCGAGCGTGACGCCTTCTTCGCAGCCGAAGGCTTCGAGGTCCTCCGCTTCACTAATGAGCAGGTGACCTCGAATCTGGAAGGTGTTGTTGCGGCAATCCGCCAAGCCATTGCCGACCGCGCCCGCGGCTTACCCCCCTCCCCACCCCTCCCCCACAAGGGGGGAGGGAGCGGAGAGAGCGTCGCAAGCGACCAAGACAGCGAACACGACCACACTCACGATACAAACACCAGCAAGATCCGAGGCATGCAGCCATGAAATTCACGCTGTCCTGGCTGAAGGACCATCTCGACACCGATGAGTCGGTCGAGACAATCGCCGACAAGCTCACGATGATCGGCCTCGAGGTCGAGCATCTCGAGGACAAGGCGAAGCTGCTCGCGCCGTATAGGATTGCGCGCGTCGTCTCCGCCGAGCAGCACCCGAACGCCGACCGGCTGCGCGTCTGCATGGTCGACACCGGTGACGGTGGCGCGCCGGTGCAGGTGGTCTGCGGCGCGCCGAATGCGCGCGCGGGGCTGGTGTCGGTGTTCTCGCCGCCCGGCACCTACATCCCCGGCAAGAACATCACGCTCTCGGTCGGCACGATCAGAGGTGTCGAGAGCCGCGGCATGCTGTGCTCGGCGGCCGAGCTCGAGATCTCCGACGATCACGACGGCATCATGGAGCTGCCGGCGGATGCGCCGATCGGCACCTCCTACGCCGAATGGGCCGGGCTCGGCGATCCCCAGTTCGAGATCAATCTGACGCCGAACCGCCAGGACTGCACCGGCGTGCACGGCATCGCACGCGACCTCGCTGCCGCCGACATGGGTAAGCTGAAAGACCCCGGCATCAAGCCGATGAAGGGCGAATTCCCCTGTCCCGTGAAAGTCGTGCTCGAAGACGAGAAGCTGTGTCCCGGCTTCGCGCTGCGGCTGGTGCGCGGCGTCAAGAACGGCCCGTCGCCGAAATGGCTGCAGCAGCGCCTGACCTCGATCGGCCTGCGCCCGATCAACGCGCTCGTCGACATCACCAACTACATGACATTCGACCGCGCGCGTCCGCTGCACGTGTTCGATGCCAAGAAGGTCAAGGGCAACCTGGTCGTCCGCCGCGCCCGCGACGGTGAGACGCTGCTGGCGCTGGACGGCCGTACCTACACGCTCGACGATTCGATGTGCGTCATCGCCGATGACGCCGCTGTCGAATCGCTCGCCGGCATCATGGGCGGCGAGGCGTCGGGCTGCGATGAAGACACCACCGACGTGCTGATCGAATCGGCGCTGTGGAACGAGATCAACATCGCCCAGACCGGCCGCAAGCTCGGCATCAACTCCGATGCGCGCTACCGCTTCGAGCGCGGCGTCGATCCGGCCTTCATGGTGCCGGGCCTGGAGATGGCGACCAGGCTGGTGCTCGACCTGTGCGGCGGCACGCCATCGGAAACCCTCGTCGTCGGCAATCCCTTCGGCGATGACCGCATCGTCGACTTCCCGCTCACCGAGGTGAAGCGGCTGGCGGGCATCGAGGTGCCACTGACCGAGATGCGGCGGATCCTGACGCATCTCGGCTTCGTGGTCGCAGGCAATGGCCCGGTCGTGAAGGTCGCGGTGCCCTCCTGGCGCAGCGACGTCCACGGCAAGGCTGACATCGTCGAGGAAATCGTGCGCATCGTCGGCGTCGACAAGGTGCCGATGACGCCGTTCGAGCGCGGCGATGCGCCGCGCAAGCCGGTTCTGACGCCGCTGCAATTGCGCACGCGGCGCGCCAAGCGCGCGTTGGCGGCACGCGGCATGGTCGAAGCCGTGACGTGGTCATTCATCTCGAAGCCGGCCGCCGAATTGTTCGGCGGCGGCAAGGCCGAACTCGCACTCGCCAATCCGATCGCAGCCGATCTATCGGACATGCGCCCGAGCCTGTTGCCGGGCCTGATCGCGACTGTGCAGGCCAACGCCGATCGCGGCTTCGGCGATGCGGCGATCTTCGAGGTCGGGCAGGTCTTCAAGGGCGACGGCCCCACGGATCAGTTCGTGGCCGCGAGCGGCATCCGCCGTGGCATCGCCTCGGCGAAGGGACTCGGCCGGCATTGGACGGGATCGCAGCCGGCCAGTGCCTACGACGCCAAGGCCGATGCGCTGGCCGTGCTGGCGGCGGCCGGCGCGCCGATGGCGTCGCTGCAGATCGTTGCCGGCGGTCCGGCCTGGATGCATCCGGGTCGCTCCGGCACCATCCAGATGGGACCGCAGAACGTGCTCGGACATTTCGGCGAGCTGCATCCGCGCACGCTGGAGGCCCTGAAGGTCGACGGCCCGCTCGTCGCTTTCGAGGTCATCCTCGATCGCATTCCGGCCGCCAAGGCGAAGCCGACCCGCGCCAAGCCGGTGCTCGAGCTCTCGGCATTCCAGCCGGTGTCGCGCGACTTCGCCTTCATCATCGATCGCAAGGTCAAGGCCGGCGACATCGTGCGCGCCGCGCAGGGCGTCGACAAGAAGCTGATCACCGATGTTACCGTGTTCGACGTCTACGAGGGCAAGGGCATCGAGGACGGCAAGAAGTCGGTCGCGATCGCCGTGACCCTGCAGCCACGCGACAAGACCATGACCGACGAGGAGATCGACGCCGTCGCGGCGAAGATCACCGCTGACGTCGCCAAGAAGACCGGCGGCACGTTGCGCGGATGAGCCTGTCCGGGCTCATCCCTGCCGACCTCAGCCTGTTCGCGACGGTCGCACTGGCGATCACAGCTTTTATTGCTGCGACCGCGCGCGGGTTCTCCGGCTTCGGCTCGGCGCTGATCTTCATGCCGCTCGCGAGCAGCTTTGCGACGCCCCGTCTGGTCGCGCCGCTGCTGCTGGTGATCGATTTCGTCTCGATGGCCCCGATGGTGGCGCCAGCCTGGCGCGAGGCCGACCGCAGGGCCACCGCGGTGATCGTTGCGGGCGCGTTGGTCGGCGTGCCCGTGGGCACCTATTTCCTCAGCCGGCTGGACCCGGTCACCGTCCGCTGGATCATCACCGGTTTCGTGCTCGCGCTGCTTGCGCTGCTGCTGTCCGGCTGGCGCTATCGCGGCAGGGAGTACACCGCACTGTCGGTCGCTGTCGGCTGTATCTCCGGATTTTGCAGCGGACTGGCGCAGACCGGGGGCCCGCCGATCGTCGGCTACTGGCTGGGACGCCCGATCCCGCCGAAGATCGCGCGAGCGAACATCGTGCTGTTCTTCGGCGCATCGGACTTCTTCGCGATGGTGAGCTACGCAATGAGCGGGCTGATCTCCTGGGATTCGCTGAAGCTCTCGCTGCTGATCGGGCCGGTCTACGCGCTTGGCGTTGCGTTCGGCGCTTCGCTGTTCGGCCGCGCCAGCGAGCAGGTGTTCCGCGCCATCTGCTATGTGCTGATCGCAATTGCCGTCATCGCCGGCCTGCCGGCCCTCGACGGCGTGCTCGGGCGAGGCTAGCCTCCCCGCAACGAGACCGACCGGGAGGACACCATGATCAATCGCCGCACGATGTTGTCGCTCGCGCTGGGCACAGCCGGAGCTGTCGCAGCGCGCTCGGTGTTCGCGCAAGGCGCCAAGACCGGCACGCGGATCGTCTTCCTCGGCACCAAGGGCGGCCCACGCGTCGGCGTGGGCGCTTCGAATCCGGCCAATCTCGTCGTCGTCAACGGCACGCCGTTCGTGATCGATTGCGGCATGGGCGTCAGCCGTCAGCTCGTCAATGCGGGCGTTCCGATCCCGTCGGTCAAGTACATCCTGATCAGCCATCACCATTCCGATCACAATCTCGAATACGGCAACCTGTTCTACAACGCCTGGGCCGCAGGATTGTCGACGCCAATCCAGTCGTTCGGACCGAAGGGCCTGGAGGCGATGACCAGGAGTTTCTGGGAAACCAACAAGTTCGACGTCGACACCCGCATCGCAGATGAAGGCAGGCCCGATCCTCGGCCGCTCCTGGTCGCGAAGGACATCGACGCGGACGGCGTCGTGCTGAAGACGGCGGATGTGACGGTGACCGCGTTCCGCACGCCGCATCCGCCGATCACCGACAACTTCGCCTACAAGTTCGAGACCCCGAACGGCACGATCGTGTTCTCGAGCGACACCGCCTACAATCCGAAGCTCGCCGAGTTCGCCAGGGGCGCCGACGTGCTGGTGCACGAATGCCTGTATGTGCCGGCGGTCGATCGCTTGGTCGCGAAAACGAAGAACGGCTCGACGCTGAAGAAGCACCTGCTCGACAGCCACACGACGACCGAGGACGTCGGGCGCATCGCCGCGGCGGCAGGCGTGAAGGTGCTGGTGCTCAGCCACTTCGTGCCCGGTGATGATCCCGAAGTGACCGACGAGGATTGGACCCGGGACGTGAAGAAGAACTACTCGGGCCGGATCATCGTGGCGAAGGATTTGATGGAGCTGAAGCTGCCGGTGTAAGCTAGATCAGCAAAGCTGCAAATAGCGAGCACAACGACTGTACATTTCAAGGCCCTCTCCCCTTGTGGGTCCCACAAGGGGAGAGGGCGCAGTCACGGGCACCGCATCCATGTTGCGATCTTAGCGCGACGATCGAATGTCAATCCTCAGGCGAGGCCGAGCGCACCTTGCCGCGGCGGCGCGGCCGTTGCCGCTCACTGCTCGGCTCCGGCTCGGGATCCTTCAGCGCGCCGATCCGCCGCAGCGCGGCTTCGGCGGCACGTTCGCCGGAGTCCCAGGCGCCGTCGACCGTGCCCCACAGCGTTTCGTGCGTCGCCTCGCCCGCCAGGAACAGCGGACCGAGGGGTTCGCCGAGGATCTTGCGCGCCCCCTGGCTGCCGGGCGTGGCCGCCGACATCGCGCCGAGCACGCCCGGCGCCTGGTTCCAGCGCGTGGCTGCGGACGACTTCACCGCTGCGGCGGCCTCACTTCCAAACAGCTTGCCGATCCACTCCCTGGCGAAGTCGACCATCGCCGCCTCGCCCTGCGCTGAGAGTTCGCGGCCGAAGGCGCCGGCAACATCGACGGCGCAGAGCGACGATCCGCCGATATTGGCCAGCAACAGACCCGTGCGGTTGGAATTGCTCTGCTCGATGATGACCTCGTCCCGCGACAGGCCGAGCGGATTGCCCGCCAGCATCAGCGCAATGTGATCGTAGCTGCCGAGGCTGAGCTTGGCGGCGGCGTCGAGCTGCCGCTTGGGCAGCTCGGGGGCGAACTTGATGGCGCCTGATGTCAGCACGTTGGTCGACACCGTGAGGATGACGGCGCGCGCCGCGATCCGCCCCGCCGGCGTTTCCACCGCGACGTCGCGGTTGGCCCACACGACGCGCGTTGCTGGAGTCGACAGCGACAACGGCAACGCTTCGCCGAGCCTGGCGATGAACGTGCCCAGCCCCTGGCGGCAGGCCAGCGGCGCGCTGCGATCCTGCGCACGCGCCTTGTCCATCGCGGAGAGATCGGCGAGATCCTTCCCGGTCGCGCTGGCGCCGAGCACGAAGGCGGTGGTGCTGGTCCAGTCGCCCAGATCCTTCGGCAGCGCCGCGGCGCAGGAGGTGTCGAGCTTGCCGCGCGCCGCCTCGTCGATGGCGCGATTGGCGCGCACCAGCCCCGCCAGGAACTGCTCGGTCTCACCGGGCCGCGCATTGCGCCGACCGACCCGGATCTTCTGCCCGACGGGGGCCGCGACGAGATCGAGCCCGAGACCCCGCGCGAGCCTGCTGATGGGATTGCCGTCGGCGTTGAGCAGCCAGCGGGCGCCGCGATCGAACGGCACGCCGAAGGTGGCAGTATCCGTGCTGCAACGTCCGCCGGGCTGCGGCGCGGCCTCCAGCACCACGACCTTGCGGTTGGCCGCGACGATCCGACGGGCCGCGGCGATTCCCGCCGCCCCGGCCCCGATCACGACAATGTCAGCCTCGCGTGGAACAGCCGCCTGCGCGGCGCGGCCCGAGATGGGCAGCGCGGCCAGCGCCGCGGAAGCGGAGAGGAAGCCGCGGCGCGTGACATTCATGACATGGTTTCCGAAAGCTTTGAACCAAACGAATACCCGCCGAATTTGCCGCATCTGCCGCGCTGCGGCAACCGGGATGGTAAACGTGATGCCGTGCAGAACGCATCGACTATGAACCAAATTGCAACCGCAATCGACCATCATGGAAGAAGGGAAAAAGCCGGCGACCGGCCAAGGTCGCCCGGGGAGCGTTATGGGTATCGTGCTCGATCACATCGGCAAGCTGATTGCCGCCTATCTCCAGAAGGAGATCCCGGGCTATGAGCCGTTCACGCCGAGCGATCCGGACTATCTGCGCAAGGATGTCCAGCCCGGCGACGTGCTGCTCGTCGAGGGCAACAGCCGTATTTCCGGCATCATCAAATACCTCACGCAGTCGACCTGGTCGCATGCCGCGCTCTATGTCGGACCGATCGACGGCGCCGTCGAGCCCGATGGGGAGCCGCACGTGCTGGTCGAGGCCTATGTCGGCGATGGCGTGATCTCGGCGCCGCTGTCGAAATATTTCGCCTACCACACCCGTGTGTGCCGTCCGGTCGGACTAACGTATGAGGACCGGCACACGGTGTGCCGCTACGCCATCAATCGCATCGGCTTCGGCTACGACACCAAGAACATCATCGACCTGATGCGCTATCTGATCCCGATGCCGATTCCGCAACGCTGGCGGCGGCGCATGATCGCGCTGGGCTCGGGCGATCCGACCAAGATGATCTGCTCGGCGCTGATCGCGCAGGCGTTCGATGCGGTGCGCTATCCGATCCTGCCGAAGATCACGCGGGCGCCATCGCGGCGCGCCAAGCGCGAGATCCTGCACATCCGGGATTCGTCGCTCTACATGCCGCGCGATTTCGACATCTCGCCCTATTTCGAGATCGTCAAGCCGACCATCGTCAATGGATTCGACTACACGACGCTGCATTGGGCCGACAAGCAGAAGCCGCTCGCGGAGGTAGCGGGCGAGTTCGCCGTGTTTCCAGGAGCCATCACAGCGCCGCCGCTCGTTCCTGAGACGGCTGACGAAGAAGCGACGCAGCAGGCTGCGGCTGAGGAAGTAGTTGCGAAGCTCGGCGAGCGGCTCGTGGTCAGCGAGCATTTTCTCGTCGCCGAGCCGGTACGAAACGTCGCGCCACGTCCGACCGCACGACGCCGCAAAAAAGTGGCAGCCTGACCCGGGCTGGCCTCAGCGATCCGACCGGCTGATCACATCCATCAACTCCGCGATCTTCTGCCGTTGATCGGCCTTGTCGCCCGATGCGATGGCGTGCTCGACGCAATGGGCGACGTGGTCGCGCAGGATCTCCTCCTCGACCCGTCGCAGCGCCGCCCTGACAGCGGAGATCTGGGTCACGATGTCGATGCAGTAGCGGTTGTCCTCGACCATTTTCGACAGGCCCCTGACCTGCCCTTCGATCCGGCTCAAACGTTTCTGACAGGATGTCTTGATGTCCTCGCGCATGCGGCCTATATACCCCTACAGGGTATAGGTTTCAAGAGGCGAGGCTGGGCAATGTCGGGAACCGAACACGGACATGGCGCCGCAGCGGTCAAGGCCAGCGGATGCGGCTGTGGACCACAGGCGAGCGCGGTGGAAACCGGACAAGAGACCGCGGCTGCAGAGGGATGTTGCAGTGATCGTGCCGATGCAACACCAGCCCACAACCATGGCGGCTGCTGCGGCGGCCGCGACGAGGCGCCGCCGCCGATCGCGAAGGTGAAGGATCCCGTCTGCGGCATGTCCGTCGATCCCGCGACCTCCAAGCACCGCTTCGAACATCAGGGGCAGACGTACCATTTCTGCTCCGCGAGCTGCCGCACCAAGTTCGCCGCCGATCCCGCCAAGTATCTCGTGACGGCCGCGCCTGCAGCCGCGGCGTCGTGCTGTGGCGGTCATGACCATCACGCGCATCAGCATGACGATGCGAAGGTGATCGATCCCGTCTGCGGCATGAGCGTCGATCCCGCGACCTCGAAACATCGCTTCGAGCACGCGGGTCACACGTTCCATTTCTGCTCGGCCGGCTGCCGCACCAAATTCGCGGCTGAGCCCGACAAATATCTCGGCGAGCGCGAGCCGCCGCCGGAGATGCCGGCAGGCACGATCTACACCTGCCCGATGCATCCCGAGATCCGGCAGGAAGGCCCAGGCACCTGCCCGATCTGCGGCATGGCGCTGGAGCCCGACGTCATCAGCCTCGACGATGCGCCCAATCCCGAGCTCGCCGACATGACCAGACGATTCTGGATCGGCGCGGTGCTGGCAGCTCCCGTGGTCGTGCTGGAGATGGGCGGGCACCTCGTCGGCGGCCACGGCCTGATCGATCCCGTGCTGTCGAACTGGATCCAGTTCGCGCTGGCGACGCCGGTGGTGCTGTGGGCCGGCTGGCCGTTCTTCGTACGCGGCTGGCAATCGGTCCAGACCCGCAATCTCAACATGTTCACCTTGATCGCGATGGGTACGGGCGTCGCCTATGTCTACAGCGTGATCGCGACCCTGGCGCCGCAGGCGTTTCCGCCGGCGTTCCGCGGCCATGGCGGCGCGGTGGCGGTGTATTTCGAGGCGGCCTCGGTCATCACCATTCTCGTCCTGCTCGGCCAGGTGCTCGAGCTGCGCGCACGCGAGGCGACGTCGGGCGCGATCAAGGCGCTGCTGCAGCTGGCGCCGAAGACGGCGCGGCGGCTCGATGCCGACGGCACCGATCATGAGGTGGAGATCGTCGAGCTCGCGGTCGGCGACCGGCTGCGCGTGCGTCCCGGTGAGAAGGTGCCGGTCGACGGCGTCATCCTCGAAGGCCGCTCGTCGCTCGACGAATCGCTGGTCACCGGCGAATCGATGCCTGTCACCAAGGACGAGGGCGAGCGCGTCATCGCCGGCACGTTGAACCAGACCGGCAGCTTCGTGATGCGCGCCGACAAGGTCGGTCGCGAGACGCTGCTGTCGCAGATCGTGCAGATGGTCGCCGATGCGCAGCGCTCGCGCGCGCCGATCCAGCGCCTCGCCGACCAGGTCGCGGGCTGGTTCGTGCCGACGGTGATCGCGGCTGCCATTGCCGCCTTCGTCGCGTGGTACGCGTTCGGTCCCGAGCCGCGCTTCGCCTTCGGCCTCGTCGCCGCCGTGAGCGTGCTGATCATCGCCTGTCCCTGCGCGCTCGGCCTGGCAACGCCGATGTCGATCATGGTCGGGGTCGGTCGCGGCGCCCAGGCCGGCGTGCTGATCAAGAGCGCCGAGGCGCTGGAGCGGATGGAGAAGGTCGACACGCTGGTCGTCGACAAGACCGGCACACTGACCGAGGGCAAGCCGAAGGTGACCAGCATCGTCACCGCTCAGGGCTTCGACGAGGCCGAGGCGCTGCGGCTGGCCGCCAGCGTCGAGCGCGCCAGCGAGCATCCGCTCGCCGAGGCCATCGTCCGGCACGCCAGCGAGCGCAACCTCAAGCTCGCCGACGTCAAGAACTTCGACGCACCGACCGGCAAGGGCGCGCGCGGCGAGATCGACGGCAAGTCGGTCGTGCTCGGCAATGCCACCTATCTCGCCTCGCTCGGTATCATCACCGATACGCTGGGGGTCGAGAGCAAGCGGCTGCGCGAAGAGGGCGCGACCGTGATCACGATGGCCGTTGACGGCAAACCGGCCGCGTTGTTCGCGATTGCCGATCCGGTCAAGGCCTCGACGCCGGAGGCGCTGAAGGCACTCGCGGCCGACGGCATCAAGGTGATCATGCTGACCGGCGACAACCGCACCACGGCCACCGCGGTCGCGCGAAAAATCGGCATCACCGAGGTCGAGGCCGAGGTGCTGCCGGACCAGAAGAGCGCCGTGGTCGCGCGGCTGCGCGCCAGCGGCAAGATCGTCGCGATGGCCGGCGACGGCGTCAACGATGCGCCGGCGCTCGCCGCGGCCGACGTCGGCATCGCCATGGGCACCGGCACCGACGTGGCGATGGAGAGCGCCGGCGTCACGCTGCTGCAGGGCGATCTCGGCGGCATCGCGCGGGCGCGAAAACTGTCGGCGGCGACGATGCGCAACATCCGCCAGAACCTGTTCTTCGCGTTCATCTACAACGCCGCGGGCATCCCGATCGCCGCCGGCATCCTCTACCCCGTGTTCGGCATCCTGCTGTCGCCGATCATCGCCGCTGCCGCGATGTCGCTGTCGTCGGTCAGCGTGGTCGGCAACGCGCTGCGGCTGCGGGCGACCGATCTTTGAGACGATGCCGGCGGACTTGCCGAAGCCCGCCGGCATGTCTACCTCTGCCGCGGGCTTTGCAGCGAGGGACCCCGCCATGATCGACGCCGCCATCAAGGCGATTTCGCAAATTCTGTCGCCGCCGATGCGCTCGATCCTGTGGCGCTCGATCGGGCTGGCGCTGGTGCTGGTCACGGTGCTCGCGATTGGGCTGCAGCGGCTCCTGACCTGGCTGGCGACCGCCGGCGAGGGCTGGGCGGAAGCCATGCTCGGGCCGAACTCGCACGGCACGCTGGAGGTGCTGACCTGGATCATCTCGATCGCCGCCGGGTTCGGCGTGGTGTTCGGCGGCATCATGCTGATGCCCGCGATCACCTCGCTGATCGCGAGCCTGTTCGTCGACGACGTCGCCGACCTCGTCGAGCGCGAGCACTATCCGGCCGAGCGCCCCGGCGTCGCCCTGCCGTTCGGCGTCGCGATCGCGGAAGGCCTCAAGGCCGCCGGCCTCACCATCCTGGTCTATCTGATCGCCCTGCCCTTCGTGTTCCTGGCCGGTGCCGGCTTCGTGATCTTCTTCATCGCCACGGCGTGGCTGCTCGGCCGTGAATATTTCGAGCTCGCCGCGATGCGCTTCCGGCCGCCGGCGGAGGCCAAGGCGATGCGGCGCGACAATGCGGTGACCGTGTTCACCGCGGGCCTGATCATCGCGGCGTTCGTCACCATCCCGATCGTGAACCTGGCGACGCCGCTATTCGGAATGGCCTTCATGGTCCACCTGCACAAGCGCCTATCCGGACCGCGGCCCGAGCTGATCGAGCCGTCGCCGGAGCGCCGGCTGCGCAGCCTCTAGCGCCATCATCCGCGGCGACAGGCTCACGGCCTTGTTGCGCGCAAACGGGATCAGCAGGAAGCCGATCAGGGCTATGCCTGCGAGCAGCGACCAGGCCTCGTTGACGCACAACGCGAGCGAGGCCTTCTCCACCAGCGGCCGGACATAGGCGATCGCCTGCTCCTCGGAGACGCCGCGCGGACGGTTGCGTAGCAGCTCCGGCGCCAGCCCGATCGCCTTGGCGGCGGCGGTGTCGCCGGCCATCAGGCGGTCGCGGAACGCCTGCGCATGGAGCGCGACGCGGCCGTAGATGATGGTGTCGATCAGCGCGATGCCGATGGCCCCGCCGAGATTGCGCATCAAATTGAACAGCCCGCTGGCATCGGCGACCTCGGCCTGCGGCAGGTCGCCGAGCGCGATCCGCGTCGGCGGCAGCAGGCAGAACATGATGCCGACGCCGCGCACCACCTGCGGCCAGAACATCTCCTGATAGTCCGCCGTCGGCGGCTGGAACGCGCTCGCCGCAAGCCCTGCGCCGAACAGCACGAAACCGAACGCCGTCAGCAGACGCGCATCGAGCCTGCCGTCCAGCGCCGTCACCAGCGGGGCCGCAATCAGTTGCGCCACGCCGGTCACCAGCATGATCTTGCCGATCTCGAACGCATCGTGGCCGCGCACGAAGGCGAGGAACACCGGCATCAGATAGACCGAGCCGAACAGCCCGATGCCGAGGCAGAAGCTCGACAGGCAGCCGAGCGTGAACGACCGCCGCTGGAAGCTGCCGAGCCGCAGGATCGGATATGGCGCGGCCAGCAGGCGCTGGATCAGCAAGGTGAGGCATGACGCGCTCAGCACCAGGAACGCAATGCAGTTCGACGACAGCCAGCCGCCCTTCGGCGCCTCCTTCAGCCCGAGCTCGAGGCTGGCCAGGGACACCGCGAGCAGCAGCAGCGCGAACAAATCGAGCTTGTCGAGCTCCGCGAGATCCATGCGCTGCTTCGGCAGCAGGCCAGGCGTCACCAGCGCGGCAATGACACCCGGCACGATGTTGATGAGGAACAGCCAGGGCCACGACCAGGTGTTGGTGATGAAGCCGCCGACCACGGGCCCGATGGTCGGCGCGAGCACCGCGACGACGCCGCCGATGGTGGTCGCGACCGCGTGCAGGCGCGGCGGAAACAGCAGGAAGACGGCGGAGAACACCACGGGGATCAACAGACCGCCGAAGAAGCCCTGCAGCACGCGGAACGCCAGCAGCGTGTGAAAATCGCCGCTGAACGCGCAGCCGAGCGAGGCGGCGGTGAAGATGCCGACGGCGCCTGTGAACAGCCAGCGCAAGGTGAAGACACGCGTGAGCAGGCCGGTGAGCGGAATGGCAATGATCTCGGCGATCAGATACGCCGTCTGGATCCAGCTCATCGCGTCCGGCGTGATGCCGAGCGCCTCCTGGATGGTCGGCAGCGAGGTCGCCACCACCTGGATGTCCAGGATCGCCATGAACATGCCGACGCACATCAGGATGAAGCCGAGCCAGGTGGCGAGGCTCGGACGATCCTGCGGCGCGGCCGACCCGCTCATGCGGTCTGGCCGCCGCCGATGCCGGTGAGTGCTTCGGATTCGGCGCGGATGCGGATGAACAGCACCGCCGCATTCAGGCCGGAGAAGATCAGCGCGATCAGCGGCAGATGCAGCGCCAGCGGCAGCAGCGCGATCTCGGCGGCGACCACCAGGTAGTTCGGATGCGAGATGTAGCGATAGGGACCATCGGTCACCAAGGGCGCACCGGGCAGGATGATGATGCGTGTCGTCCAGCGCGGACCGAGCGTCGCGAGCACCCACCAGCGCAGGCCCTGCAGAGCCACGAAGCCCGACAGCAGCCACGGATCGACCTCCTGGTCGGCGCCGAGCAGCCACAGCGACACCAGCCAGGCCGCATGCATCGAGATCATCAGCGGATAATGATCCGCGCCGACCTCGACCGCGCCCATGGCGCGCAGACGCTTGGTGTTGTGGCGGGCGAGCACGAGCTCGCCGAGCCGCTGCATGGTGACGAGGGCGAGGACGAAGGCGGCGAAGGTCATGCGGCGTGCCTCAGTGAAACGCAGCTTGCGGTGAAACCCGGTCCGAGCGCGGTCAGCACCGAGCGCGGCGGCAGTCCGCGGGCGCGCGCGCGCTCCAGCACGAACAACACCGTCGGCGCGGACATGTTGCCGTAGTCGGCGATGATCTCGCGCTCATGGTCGAGCGTGCCCTGGCCGATCGACAGCGCGCGCTCCAGCGCCGTGATCACCTTGGCGCCGCCGGGATGGCAGACGAAGCGGTCGACGTCGCCGGGCGCGAGCTTCATGTTGCCGAGGATCTCGGTGACCGCGGGGCCCATGTTCTCGGTGACGAAGTCCGGAATGGTGCGCTGGAAGATCACGCCAAAACCTTCGGGATCGACGCTCCAGCCCATGATATCCAGCGTATCCGGCCACAGCTTCTCGCCGGTCGCCTCGACGCGCGTCTGGCCGCCATCGCCGGCGCGCAGGATCGCGGCCGCCGCGCCGTCGCCGAACAGGCTGAGCGCGACGATGTTGGCCTTGCTCAGCTCGTCGTGGCGCACCGCGAGGGTGCACAATTCGAAGGTCACGAACAGCACATTGGTGCCGGGCCGCGCCTGCGCCAGCCGCGCGGCGATCGACAGGCCGGAGACGCCGCCGGCGCAGCCGAGCCCGAACACCGGCACGCGCGAGACATCGGAGCGGAAGCCCATGCGGCCGGCGACGCGCGCCTCCAAGGTCGGCGTCGCGATGCCGGTCGAGCTCACGCTGACGATGGTGTCGATCTCGGCAGCCGTGAGATCGGCCTGCGCCAGCGCCTTGTTCGTCGCGTCGACGAACAGCGCCTCGGCGCCTTCGAGATAGGCTTGCGTGCGCTCCGGCCAGCCGCGCCGCTCCATGTACCATTCGATCGGCTTGACGCCGTAGCGCTGGCGGATGCCGGTGTTGGCGAACAGGCTCGCCATCGTATCGAACTGCGGAAAGCGCGGCGACAGCACCACGCGCGCCGCCTCCATCACCTCGTTCTGGCGGAACTGATGCGGTGGCACAGCGGTCGCGAGCGACACGAGGGCGGCGGTATGGTCCATGCGATCGATCCTTCCACGTCCCGGCGCAGAAAGTCCGAGAACGCGGGAATTCTCACGCGCCACTCACATCGCCCGGATTACTGTTCCATCTTATGACCAATGCGGGCGGCGATGTGGCCCGGCGATGGTGAGAGCGCGTCGGCGCGTGACGTAAAGGTGACTGTCAATCGCACGCGCGCGTGCAACCGTTCGTCGCCCTCAACGTATCAGGCCGTCTTCTCCGGCCAGCGGCAGAGGTCCTTGATCAGGCACAGCTCGCAGCGCGGCTTGCGCGCGAGGCAGGTGTAGCGGCCGTGCAGGATCAGCCAGTGATGCGCATGCAGCATGAACTCGGCCGGGATCACCTTCTCCAGCCCGAGCTCGACCTCCAGCGGGGTCTTGCCGGGGGCGAGCCCCGTGCGGTTGCCGACGCGAAACACGTGGGTGTCGACGGCCATCGTGTGCTCGCCGAACGCCATGTTCAGCACGACGTTCGCGGTCTTGCGCCCGGCGCCCGGCAGCGATTCCAGCTCGGCGCGCGTGCGCGGCACCTCGCCGCCGAACTCGGCGATCAGCTTGTGCGACAGCGCGATCACGTTCTTGGCCTTGGTACGATAGAGGCCGACGGTCTTGATGGTGTCACGCACGGTGTCCTCGCCGAGCGCGACCATCTTCTGCGGCGTGTCGGCAACCTTGAAGAGCGGCCGCGTCGCCTTGTTGACGCCAGCGTCGGTCGCCTGCGCCGACAGCACCACGGCGACCAGCAGCGTGTACGGGTTGAGGTGCTCGAGCTCGCCCTTCGGCTCCGGGTTGGCCTGTGCGAACCGGCTGAAGGCCTCGCGGATCTCGGCCGGAGTCCACGGCTTGGTCGCCTTCAAGGCCTTCTTGACCGGCCGGGCCGAGGAGCCCTTTGGGGCCTTCTTCGCGGCCTTGGCGGCGGCTTTCGGGGCAGTCTTGGGCGCGGCTTTGACGGCCTTTTTGGCGAGCTTGCGAACCGGCGCCGGCTTGGCGCGTTGGGGGCGGGTGATTTTGGCCATGATCCGGGTATACTGAGGCCCCATGACGCCAGGCAATGCTTTTGCGTATCAGGAGACCGGCACCGACGCCGTTGATCCCGAGCTGTTCTCGGCCCGGCTGACGCCGCATCGCTCGCTCAACCGCACCGGCTTCCTGGTGCTGATGGTCGTGGTCTGCGCCATCAGCTTCATCGGCGGCCTTGCCTCGCTGCTGATGGGCGCCTGGCCGGTGCTCGGCTTCTTCGGCCTGGATGCGCTGGCGATCTACTGGGCCTTCAAGGTCAATTTCCGCCGCGCCAAGGCCTATGAGGACGTCTCGATCACCCTGACCGAGCTGCGCCTGCGCCGCGTCAGCCACAAGGGCCATGTCATGGAATGGCGCTTCAACCCGCTGTGGGTGCGGCTCGACCAGGAGACCCACGAGGAGTTCGGCATCGAGCGCCTGTATCTGGTGGCACGCGGCCAGCGCGTGGCTATCGCGAGCTTTCTCGGGCCGGAGGAAAAGGCGAGCTTTGCGAAAGCCCTGACGGCCGGGCTGCAGGCCGCGAAACGCGGGCCGGTGTATAATCCGCTGTAGTCATCGAAGACCCCAGCGCAGCCGAGCTGCCCGCGAACGGCAGCGCGCTCCCTCCCCCCGTTCTTACGGAGCGAGGGTTGGGGTGAGGAGCAGCCCCACCCACCGACCGTGCGGACAGCCCCTTCCCCGGATCGCATCTGCCGAAGCAATCCGATCTCTTCTCGCGCGCGGGAAGAGGTAAACCGCCGCCTTGGGCGGCAGAGGTGCCAGCGTCTCCGCTGTCGTTCCGGGGCGCGCGCAGCGCGAGCCCGGAACCCATACCCCCAGGACGTCGTGTGGGGCACGCCGGTCATGGGCATCTCGCCTCACACGTCGTCCCGTGGATATGGATTCCGGGCTCATTCGCGCTTGCGCGCGAATGCCCCGGAATGACGGCGCAAACCAAATAAGGGCACGCGTCGAGGCGCAGGCCACTCAATCCGCCCCTAGCCCTCCAATCAGAAATCGGGTGGAGTCCCCGCCCCGGCCGCCCTACATCCGGATCATGATGACCCTCGCCATTCACGATTCCGCCCTGGCCAAGCCGGGCCCGCAACAATCGGCCGCGCTACGCGACTACGACGCGGTGCGCCGCGCGATCGCGTTCATCTCCGAGCACTGGCGCCGGCAGCCGACCATCGAGGACATGGCCGACGCCGCCAGCCTGACGCCGGACGAGCTGCACCATCTGTTCCGGCGCTGGGCCGGGCTGACGCCGAAGGCGTTCATGCAGGCGCTGACGCTCGACCATGCCAAGGGCCTGTTGAAGGGCTCGGCGAGCGTGCTCGACGCCGCGCTCGACTCGGGGCTATCAGGCCCCGGCCGCCTGCACGACCTGTTCGTCACCCACGAGGCGATGTCGCCCGGCGAATGGAAGACCGGCGGCGCCGGCACCACCTTGCGCTACGGCTTCCACCCCTGCCCGTTCGGCATGGCGCTCGTCATGGCCACCCCGCGCGGCCTCGCCGGCCTCGCCTTCGCCGACCCCGGCGAGGAGGCGTCCGCGCTTGCCGACATGAAGAGCCGCTGGCCCCGCGCCGAATACGTCGAGGACGTCCCCGGCACCGCCGGCCTCGCCCAACGCATCTTCGACAAGACCCTGTGGCGCCCCGACCAGCCGCTGCGCGTCGTCCTGATCGGCACCGACTTCGAGGTCCGCGTCTGGGAGACCCTGCTCAAGATCCCCATGGGGCGGGCGGTCTGCTACTCCGATATCGCGACACGGCTGGAGTCGCCGAAGGCCTCGCGCGCGGTGGGCGCGGCGGTGGGGAAGAACCCGATCTCGTTCGTCGTGCCGTGCCATCGCGCGCTCGGCAAGACCGGCGCGTTGACGGGCTATCACTGGGGGCTCACGCGCAAGCAGGCGATGATCGGGTGGGAAGCCGGGCAGGTGGAGATGGGGTAGAACGATTTATGATGCCCCATCTGGATCAGCGTAAGGCTGCATTGGACGGGCCTTCCGATTAGCTCGGCGTGGCCCCTTTTCGGCGTAGCGTCACAGTCGCCGACCTGTATGAAGCCATGTCGACTCGTGGTCGAGTTCGGTACCCATGCGGACCCAACCCTAGAAGGTTGGGGGAAGCTTCAAGCGGACACACTCGATCGATTGGCGCAGTATTTTTTCGCCCGGTGACGCGGTCCGTTCGATATTAAAGACCCTTCCGCAGTTCGAGCATTGCGGCGTTGATACCGAGCAACTCGAACTTCGCGTTGTAGAGGACCTGCAACAGCTCCAGTGACACCATTCCGCACTGGGCGGTAGTCCGCAATGCCGTGTCCAGTTCAATGCCGTCGCCGTGCAGCATGATCGCGAGCATCAACCGGCGGTCGGGCTCATCGATGATCTTCATGTTGCCAGTGACGGAGCGCTCATTCGGATGGCCGCCCCAGTCGATGCAGCGTTGGTACAGGTCCTCGAAGCGCTGCCCGGCGTGCCGATTCGCTGCGGTCACGGACGCTGCGACGGCAACATGCTGGAACGCCTTCTTCGACGCCTTCATGCCCGCCTCGTCCTGATGCCGGTTAAGCCAAACAGTCGCCAGTGACGGGTCGCGACGAATGTGAACGGCATAGGCCGCGTTTTCAAGCATACCCCGGCACTGGCGGTAACACTCAACGGCCTGCCCGGCCATCGCTTCCCCTGCGGCAGCACGCATGGCGGCATGGCAGCGGAGCAGAAGCATCGCCTCAACCTCGCTTGGTGGGTTTACCCAGTGCTTCGAAATCCTGACGAACAGTTCGTCGATTGCCACGAGCCGAGCGGTCGCGGCCTTCTTGTTGTGGAAGGTCGCATTCTGTTGCTGATGGGTCTCCTGCAGGAATTTCGTGAGATCATCGTTAGCCCAGCCGGGCGGCGGCGTGTTGGTCCGGGCGACGGCGGGCGGTGCAGAAGGGAGTTTGGCGGTGTCTGACATTCCACTGATGTAGGTGTGGGGCGGCGGATTTGGGAGCCGGCTTGCTACCGAAAATCGCATTTGCTATGTGGTGGAGCAACTTCTAAAAAATATAATTTACTTGCGTATTTTCGGAAATCATGTTTCTATCCCCCATCCCGCCTCAACGAGAGGGGCGTTGCGCGCGATCGTCACGACACGCGAGGTGGGGAGGCGATGGCCGCGGTCTGCCGCAGCGTGTCTTCGGGCGCGCCGACGAACGGCTGGATCGTGGACGTGAAGTCGCAGGGTCCTGACACCCCGACGCTGGTGTCACGTTCGCGACGGCGCTTGAGGCGCTGCGTGGACAATGGTGGCCAACAAGCCCGGCGCACCAGGGAGACTGCGTATAAGCGTTAAGACCGTCGCGCAGGGAATGCCGGATGATCGGCAGCACCTGTGGTACCTGCCGCCTGCATTTTTTTACGCAGGCGGGCCATGGGTGAGGCCTTCACCCGGCATTCCCTGCGCCCTCTCGATTTTCGGAGGGACACGGTTCGATGCAGGACTCGGGCGATGACGCCGCGAGATCGCGGAGCTGTGTCCAAGGCTGTTTGAGATGTGAATCGGGACAGGAGGGCGGCGCGTTTGCTGCCGAACGGCGCGAGCTTCGCGTTCACAGGGCATCCACATCCATCATCGCATGCCGCTATCTGGTCCGCCGCCTCCGCGTCGTCATGGCCGGGCTTGTCCCGGCCATCCACGTCGTCCGGCATACGATGATGGACGTGGATGCCCGGGACGAGCCCGGGCATGACGAGCAACTCATTAGTAGAAGGCTTGTGGTTAGGTCGCAGATCAGGCACTGCCCGTGTGGCTGCCCCTCACCCCAGCCCTCTCCCCGTAAGAACGGGGCGAGGGGGCGCAGCGTCGCTGCGGCCGGTAGTGGGGCCTCAACTCATAAGAAGCGCCACGAGGCGCGGGGACGGAACGCTTGCAGCGATCAGTCAGCCCGCCAGATCCAGCTTGGACTCCACCGTCGAGTCCGCGTTCAGCCGGTAGATGATCGGCACGCCCGTCGCCAGCTCGCGTTTCAAAATGCCTTCGGGCGAGAGCTTCTCCAGCACCATGATCAGGGCGCGGAGCGAGTTGCCGTGGGCGGCGACGAGGGTGCGCTGGCCGCGGAGGACGCCGGGGAGGATCTCCTGGACGTAGTAGGGCAGCGCGCGGGCGAGCGTGTCCTTGAGGCTTTCGCCGCCGGGCGGCGGGACGTCGTAGGAGCGGCGCCAGATGTGGACCTGCTCCTCGCCCCATCTGGCGCGGGCGTCGTCCTTGTTGAGGCCCGAGAGGTCGCCATAGTCGCGCTCGTTGAGCGCGAGATTCTTACTTGTCGGCAGGCCGGTCTGGCCGAGCTCGGTCAGGATCAGGTCGAGCGTGTGCTGGGCGCGCGTCAGCACCGAGGTGAACGCAACGTCGAAGACGAGCCCCTGCGCCTTCAGCTTGCGCCCGGCCTCCTTGGCCTCGGCCACGCCCTGCTCGGTCAGGTCCGGATCCTTCCAGCCGGTGAACAGGTTCTTCAGATTCCACTCGCTCTGGCCGTGGCGCACCAGCACCAGGAGACGTTCGCTCATCAGTTCGCTTCCATCGACGTTGAACTAGAACAGATCCTTGAGGCCGAGCACGTCGTCCATCGTGTAGTAGCCCGGCGGCTTGCCATGCGCCCACAGCGCCGCCTTCAGCGCGCCATGGGCGAAGATCATGCGGTCCTCGGCCTGGTGCGACAGCACCAGCCGCTCCGAGGGACCGGCGAAGATGACGCTGTGATCGCCGGCGGCGGTGCCGCCGCGCAACGAGGCGAAGCCGATGTCGCCAGCGCGGCGCTCGCCGGTGATGCCGTCGCGGCCGCGAGCAGAGTGCTGGTCGAGCGGGATGCCGCGGCCGTCGGCAGCCGCACGTCCCAGCATCAGCGCGGTGCCGGAGGGCGCGTCGACCTTGTGCTTGTGATGCATCTCGAGGATCTCGATGTCGAAGCCGGCGTCGAGCGACTTCGCCACCTGCCTGACCAGCGCCGCCAGCAGGTTGACGCCGAGGCTCATATTGCCGGACTGCACGACGATGGCGCGCTTGGTGACGCTCTTGATGACGGCGTCGTCCGACGACGACAGGCCGGTGGTGCCGACGACGTGGACGATGCCGCGCTCGGCGGCGATGGCGACGTTGGCGATGGTCGCGGCCGGGACGGTGAAATCGAGGATGCCGTCGGCCTCGGCGGACATGGTCCAGAGGTCGCCCGACAGCTTGATGCCGTTGGCGGGCAGCCCGGCGAGGGCGCCGGAGTCCTTGCCGATCAGCTCCGAGCCGGGGGCTTCGAGCGCACCCGCCAGCACGGCGCCGTCGGTCTCGGCGATTGCACGCACCAGGGCACGGCCCATGCGGCCGCCGGCTCCGGCAACGATCAAGCGCATCTTGGACATCTCAGCTCCTCCGCTCCTTCAAGGGCTATAGCCGGGGCCGATGGCGGCGGCAACCGAGCGAGGCCAGGTCGCGCGTGGTGTGGGGCGGGCGGCGATCAGGGCTGCGGGCCGTCATAGCCCTCGATGATCACCAGATCGCCCTGCGAATGCGGCGCGCGCATCGCGACCAGGCGCTGGTACTCGGGAGAATTGTAGCACGCCAGCGCGGTCGCGTAGTCCTTGAACTCGATCACGACGTTGCGCGAGCGCGAGGTGCCTTCCCTGGTCTCGTACTGGCCGCCGCGGACCAGGAACTTGGCGCCGTACTGGTGGAATACCGCGCCGTTCTGCGCGACGTACTCCTTGTAGCCGTCCATGTTGTGCACGTCGATCCGCGCGATCCAATAGGCCTTTGGCATCCCTGTCGTCTCCCTGTTCTCGGTCGCTGTTGCTTACGTGCGATTGGTCTTGCCGGCCAGCGCCACGGCGCCGGCGATGTCGGCGACGATGCTCTCGGCGGCCGCAGCCGGATCGGCAGCGCCGGTGACGGGACGCCCGACGACGAGGCGGTCGGCGCCGCCGGCGATCGCCAGGGCCGGGGTCATGATGCGCTTCTGGTCGCCAACGTCGGATCCCGCCGGACGGATCCCGGGGGTCACGAGCTGCATGTCAGGCCCGACCAGCGGACGCACCAGCGCCGTTTCCTCGGGCGACAGGATCAGGCCGTGGATGCCGATCTCCTTGGCCTGCACGGCGCGCCTGGCGACGAGCTCCTTGACGCCCATGGCGTAGCCGGCGGCGGCGAGGTCGGCATCATCGTAGGACGTCATCACGGTGACGGCGAGCAGCTCGAGGCTGGAGCCGGCGGCGCCGGCGAGCGCCGCTCGCATGCTCTGCGAGAAGCCATGCACGGTAAGGAAACGGGCGCCGAGCCGGGCGATCTGCCTCGTGGCGCGCTCGACCGTGGTCGGGATGTCGTGCAGCTTGAGGTCCATGAAGACGTGCTTACCCTCGGCCGCGAGGCGCTCGGCGAGGCCGAGGCCGCCGGCATAGGTCAGCTCCATGCCGATCTTGTAGAACGTCACGGCTTCGCCCAGCCTGGCGATCATCGCCTCGGCCTCGGCCACGCCGGGCAGGTCGAGCGCCACGATCAGGCGGTCGCGCGGAGCAATCTCGGTCGGCATGTCACCTCACATCGTATGTTGCGCTGTTGCGATCAGCTCCCGCACCAGCGCGTCGAGCGCGGTGACGTCAGCGGGCAGTTTGAGCCGGTCCATGTCGTTGTAGGCCTTGTCGGCGAAGGCCAGCGCGAGCTGGCTCGGGATCACCGTCGCATTGCAGGCGGTCAGCACCAGCCGCAAGGCGGCGAGCGCGCGGATGCCGCCGAAGCGGTTCTCGGAGGCGGCGGCGATCGCGAACGGCCGGCTGCGAAAAACCGCGCCGCGGCTGCCGGGCGGCTCGTCGACCCGCGAGATCCAGGTGATGGCGTTGGTCAGCAGCGGCGGCACCGAGGCGTTGTATTCCGGCGTCACCAGCAGCACGGCATGATGGACGCCGATCATGCGCGTCAGATTCACGGCGTGATGCGGAATGCCCGATTGCGCCTCGAGGTCGGCGTCGTAGATCGGCAGCGGGAAGTCGGCGAGCGAGATGCGGGTGATGTCGGCGCCGGCCTGCACGAACTGATAGGCGGCGGCCGCGGCGAGCTTCGCGTTGTGCGAGCCGGCCCGGGTCGAGCCGGGAATGATGAGGATCTTCAGCGCGGACATCGTGAGGTCGGTCAGCGACCCGCCACGAAGGATCGCGGCCGCCGGTCAGGGCTTGCGATACACCCAGACGCGCGCCGGCGGAAGGTTCATCCAGATGCGCTCGGAGGCCTGCGTGGTGACGCCGGGCAGCGACTTCGGAATCGGCGGCACGACGGAATAGGTGAACTGCACGAACGGCGCATTCGGCGACATCGCCGCGAACGCATCGCGGATCAGCTTCATGCGCGTCAGCATCGGCTTGGTCACGAGCGGCAGGCCGGAGACGACGGCCGCGGCAGGGGCGCTGAGCACGTTCCAGAGCGTGTCGCGGAGGCGATAGGCGTCGCCCTGGACCACCTTGGCCTGCGGGTAGCGGTCGCGCAGCAACGCGCAGAAGCCCGGATTGTACTCGACCAGCACCAGCCGCTTCTGATCGACGCCGCGCTCGACCAGCGCATTGGTAATCGCGCCGGTGCCCGGTCCAAGCTCGATGACGGGGCCTGTGCCGTGCGGATCGACGTACTGCGCCATGGTCCGCGCCAGCAGCCGGCCCGACGGCATGACGGCGCCCATATGCAGCGGCTTTTCGATCCATGAGCGGAGGAAGCGCACTTCGTCGTCCAGACGGAGAGGCTTTTTCGACGCACGCACGGACGTTTGCAGGGGCATCTCGGTACCAGACGGGACCGCTTTCACGGCGATGTCAGAAAAGAGTCACAAAGACGTATAGGGCGCAGGCGGGACGGTCAAGCCGAACCGTAACGTACGATTAAGGCTGGCGGGTCCGCGCTCTTACAGTTGCATTCGATAATTTTTTGCATGTGCAGAGCAGCAAATTCGCTCGACCTCTGAATCTGAATCCCGAAATCATTCGGCGAAACCACGAGGCCGTGCTTGCTTGAACTCACGGCTCAGCTCGCCGCCTTGCCGAAGAAGTCCTTGACCTTGGTGAAGAAGCCGGCCGCCTCGGGCTGGGTCGCTCCAGACGACAACTTCTCGAACTCGGCCAGCAGCTCCTGCTGCTTCTTGGTCAGGTTCTGCGGCGTCTCGACCACGATCTGGACATACATGTCGCCGGTCTGGCGCGAGCGCAGCACCGGCATGCCCTTGGCCGCGATCCGGAATCGGCGCCCGGACTGCGCTCCGGCGGGAATCTTGACCTTGGTCTTGCCCTTGTCGATCGTCGGCACCTCGAACTCGCCGCCGAGCGCCGCCGTCACCATCGAGATTGGCACGCGGCAGTGCAGGTCGGCGCCGTCGCGCTGGAAGAACTCGTGGGCCGTCAGCGACAGGAAGATGTAGAGATCGCCGGGCGGTCCGCCGCGCAGGCCGGCTTCGCCCTCGCCGGCGAGACGGATGCGGGTGCCGTCCTCGACGCCCTGGGGAATGTTGACCGACAGCGTGCGGTCACGGGTGACGCGGCCCGAGCCGGAGCAGGACGGACAGGGGTCCTCGATCATCTGGCCGCGGCCGTGACAGCCGGGACAGGTGCGCTCCAGGGTGAAGAAGCCCTGGGCCTGCCGGACGCGGCCGGCGCCGCCGCACATCGCGCAGGTCTTCGGCTTGGTGCCGGCCTTGGCACCGGTGCCGGAGCAGGACTCGCAGGTCACCGAGACCGGAATCTCGATCTGGGCGGTCTTGCCCTGGAACGCCTCTTCCAGGGTGATTTCCATGTTGTAGCGCAGGTCGGCGCCGCGCTCGCGCCCCGTGCCGCCGCGCCGCTGGCCGGCCATGCCGAACAGGTCTTCGAAGATGTCGGAGAACGACGAGGCAAAGCCGGCGCCGAAGCCGTGCGCGCCGCCCATGCCGCCCTGTTCGAACGCGGCGTGGCCATAGCGGTCGTAGGCGGCGCGCTTGTCGGCGTCGCGCAGCACCTCATAGGCCTCGTTGATTTCCTTGAATTTCACTTCGCTGGAGGCATCGCCCGGATTCTTGTCCGGATGCCACTTCATGGCCAGCTTGCGGAAGGCGGCCTTGAGCTTGCCCTCGTCGGCGTCGCGTTCGACTTCCAGGGTCTCGTAGTAGCAGCGCTTGGTGGACATCAATCAAACCCGCCCGAACTTCGCCCAACAGGAACGGCTGGCGCGATCGCCGCGCGCGTTCCGGGTCAATGAAAATGACCCCCATCCAACGAGCCGCTGAAAGCGCTCTTTGGCATGGGGGCCATGGTCACTACCTCTGCCTCAGTTAAGCAGATTTCTTCTTGTCGTCGTCGACCTCGGTGAACTCCGCGTCGACCACGTCATCCTTGGCGGCGTCGCGGGCCGCATCGCTCTCGGCCTGCTGCTTATACATCGCCTCGCCGAGCTTCATCGACGCCTGGGCCAGCGTGTTGGTCTTGGCCTTGATGGCCTCGGCATCGTCGCCCTTCAGCGCTTCCTTGAGGTCGCTGACGGCATCCTCGATGGCGCGGCGCTCGGTGTCGGCGACCTTCGAGCCATGCTCGGCCAGCGCCTTCTCGGTGGAGTGCACCAGCGCGTCGGCATGGTTCTTGGCGTCGACCGCCTCGCGGCGCTTCTTGTCCGCCGCGGCATTCGCCTCGGCGTCCTTGACCATCTTGTCGATGTCGGCTTCCGACAGACCACCCGAGGCCTGGATGCGGATCTGCTGCTCCTTGCCGGTGGCCTTGTCCTTGGCCGACACGTTGACGATGCCGTTGGCGTCGATGTCGAACGTCACCTCGATCTGCGGCATGCCGCGCGGGGCCGGCGGAATGCCCATCAGGTCGAACTGGCCGAGCATCTTGTTGTCGGCCGCCATCTCGCGCTCACCCTGGAAGACCCGGATGGTGACCGCGTTCTGATTGTCCTCGGCGGTCGAGAACACCTGGCTCTTCTTGGTCGGGATCGTGGTGTTGCGGTCGATGATGCGGGTGAACACGCCGCCCAGGGTCTCGATGCCCAGCGAGAGCGGGGTCACGTCGAGCAGCAGCACGTCCTTGACGTCGCCCTGCAGCACGCCGGCCTGGATCGCGGCACCGATCGCCACCACCTCGTCGGGGTTGACGCCCTTGTGCGGCTCCTTGCCGAAGAACTGCTTCACCATCTCCTGGATCTTCGGCATGCGGGTCATGCCGCCGACCAGCACCACTTCGCCGATCTCGCCGGCGGTCAGGCCGGCATCCTTCAGCGCCTTGCGGCACGGCTCGATGGTCTTCTCGACGAGGTCGGCCACCAGCGCCTCGAACTTGGCGCGGGTCAGCTTCATCGTCAGATGCTTCGGACCGGACTGGTCCGCGGTGATGAAGGGCAGGTTGATCTCGGTCTGCGTGGTCGACGACAGCTCGATCTTGGCCTTCTCGGCCGCTTCCTTGAGGCGCTGCAGAGCGAGCTTGTCGTTGCGCAGGTTGATGCCCTGCTCCTTCTGGAATTCGTCGGCGAGGTAGCTGACCAGACGCATGTCGAAGTCTTCACCGCCGAGGAAGGTGTCGCCGTTGGTCGACTTCACCTCGAACACGCCGTCGCCGATTTCAAGAATGGAGACGTCGAAGGTGCCGCCGCCGAGGTCGTACACGGCGATCGTGCCGGCCTTGGTCTTGTCGAGGCCGTAGGCGAGCGCCGCCGCGGTCGGCTCGTTGATGATGCGCAGAACCTCGAGGCCCGCGATCTTGCCGGCGTCCTTGGTGGCCTGACGCTGGGCGTCGTTGAAATAAGCGGGGACGGTGATGACGGCCTGGTCGACCTTCTGGCCGAGATGGGCTTCCGCGGTCTCCTTCATCTTCTGCAGGATGAAGGCGGAGACCTGCGAGGGCGAATAGGTCTTGCCGTCGGCCTCGACCCAGGCGTCGCCGTTGCCGGCCTTGACGATCTTGTAGGGGACGAGCTTCTTGTCCTTCTCGACCATCGGGTCATCATAGCGGCGGCCGATGAGGCGCTTGACCGCAAAGAAGGTGCGCTCGGGGTTGGTCACGGCCTGACGCTTGGCCGGCTGGCCGACCAGACGTTCGCCGTCGTCACTGAAGGCGACGATCGACGGCGTGGTGCGCATGCCCTCGGCGTTCTCGATGACCTTCGACGTTTTGCCGTCCATAACGGCCACGCACGAATTCGTGGTGCCGAGATCGATCCCGATGACCTTTCCCATGGTCTCATATCCTTCTTTTTGCGGCAGGTTGGGTGGGGCCCTGACGGCGCCCCCATCCAAAACCCCCTCAGATCAAATGCTCGCGATATTGCGACGATGAGCGTCATATAGGAGGGGGGGAGTGGCCCGCAAGGACCGGACCAGGGGTTCGACCCCACGAAAATCACGGCCCTCGCCGAACGACCTCGCGGAGTCATCAAGAAGGGCCAATCGACCTTGGCAGCGCCCTAAACGGGAGGGTGCGATCGCGGGCAGGGAGCAACGAATCCGGTACTCCGGATCTGCCCCGATGACCGAAATGCGTTGTTAACCCACGGGCCCTAGCCTGCCGCACTCCTGGGACGGGAATGAGGCATGGTCATCGACACCGATTGGGGCTTTCCGCAGCGTGCGCGCGAAGCCGGCCAGGCCACGTTCCCCGGACTGCTAATCTGCGCCATCGTGGTTGCAGCGGCGTGGCTGCGATACACCCTTCCCCTCAATGTCGATGTCAGCTGGTGGCTCCTCGTCAGCGAGCGCATGCTCGATGGCCAGCGGCTCTACGTCGACATCCTCGAGACCAATCCGCCGATGGCCGGATCGGTCTATCTGCTGGCCGTCGCGCTGGCGCGTGCGATCCATCTCAGGCCCGAATTGGCGACGAACATCCTGATCTTCGCGCTGGCCGCGGCATCCCTGACGCTGGTGTGGCTGGTGCTGCGGACATCGGCGCTGCGCCATCGCCTCGCCGACGGTTGGCTGGCGGCGTGGACGGCCGCCCTGCTCCTGATCGCGCCGATGTATGATTTCGGCCAGCGGGAACACCTGGCCCTGATCACGATCCTGCCGGCGATCGCGGTGTACATCCTGCGCGCCAGGGGCGAGCGGGTGGGCCCGGCCGCCGTGCTCATCGCCGGGCTCAGCGCCGGCCTCACGATGAGCTTCAAGCCCTATTTCGCCTTCAGCGCCGGCTTCTGCATTCTCGCCGCCGCCGCTCAGGCGCGCGACTGGCGCGTGCTGTTCGCGCTGGAGAACTGGATCGCCGCGGCGCTGGTGCTGCTCAACGCGGCCTGTATCTACCTGTTCTTTCCCGAATATTTCACGCTCATCTATCCGCTGGTCCGCGACGTCTATCTGCTCCTGAAGGCGCCGGTGCCGACCATCCTCGTGACCCTGCCGATGGGCCTGTGGCTTGCCGCAGCGATCACCATTCTCCTCCTCCAACGCCGGCAGCACGCGCGCGACGCGGCGTCTTTCACCACGCTGGCCGGATCGCTCGGATTCCTGGTGTCGTTCGTCGCGCAGCAGAAGGGCTGGGGCTATCACGCCTATCCCATGGTCGCGCTGGCGTTGCTCGCCGCCGGCCTCGCCGCGTCGGCGATCGACACCCGCCGCGACATGCGGCGCTGGCCGCAGGTCGCCACCGCTCTCGCCGGCGCCGTGCTGTTCGTGCAGACCTGCTTCTGGTTCAATGGCAGCGTCGACGTCCGGCAGATTGAAGCCCAGGTGGCGCGACTCGGGCCGCGACCGAGCATGCTGGTGCTGAGCGCGGCCGCGGTCATCGGCCACCCGATGGTGCGGACCCTCGGTGGCACCTGGATCTCGCGCCAGGAGGCGTTCTGGGTCCGGGAAATCGTCCGCCGATCGCAACAGGACGGAACCATCGATTCACAGACGGCGCAGCGGCTCGCGCCCTATGTGGAACGCGAACGCGCCGGGATCATCGCCGACTTCCGGAAGCAGCCGCCCGACGTCGTCCTGATCGACAATCAGAACAGCGACTGGGGCGATTGGGCGCGTTCCGACCCCGAGCTCAGGGCCCTGCTCGCGCCCTATGTGCTGGTACAGACCGTCGACGGCGTCGAAATCCTGAAGCGCGGCTAGCGCTGGACCATCCTGAATCCGCCTTTCGAGGCGAAATGAGCCGCGAAATGCGCCCCGCCGGAGCGCGCCGATCGCCGCAGGCGATCAAAACCGCGCGCCCGGCCTGTTGCGGGGGGCGCAAAGCCGCTAAAAGCGTGCCCGCCGAAGACCACGCTGGCGAGGACCCCCGACCGCCTCGGCGCGCGGCCCCGGTCAACGAGGCAATGTTTGATGATGATCGTTCGACTCTTCACCGCGGCCACCCTGCTGATCTCGCTGCTGCACCCCGCATGGGCCACTGACGCCGTATTTCCGCCCGGCGTCCGCATCGGGCTCGCGCCGCTGGTCGGGCTCGCCAAGGCCAAGACGTTCTCCGGCTTCGAAACCGAGGACCAGAGCGTGAAGGTGCTGCTGACCGAACTGCCCGCCGCCGCCTATGGCGAGGTGAAGAACGCGTTTACCGCCAATCCCGCCGGGACCGGCAGCGTCAAGCCGGAGAGCATCGAGACCGCCGCCGGCACCGCCTACTATACCGTCGAGAACGGCCGCGATGGCAACACGCCGGTGCGGCGCTACTCGATGATCCTGCCCGGCAACGGCTTCTCCGGCTACGTGGCCGTGCAGATCCCGGAGACCGCGAGCCGGATCTACACCGACGATGCCGTGCGCCAGATGTTCGCCTCCGCCGTCGTCCGCAAGGACGTTCCGGTCGACGAGCAGCTCGCGATGATGCCGTTCAAGGTCACCGACCTCTCCGGGTTCAAGACCATCCGCACGCTCGGGCCGGGCGCCCTGATCCTCGCCGACGGCGAGGAGGACAAGGGATTCGAGGCCGCGCCCTTCGTGGTGATCGGGCTGGTGGCCGGCGTGGCCCCGGAGGCGGGCGACCGCGCGCGCGTGGCGCAACAGGCGGCCACCACCATTCCGGGCGTCCGCGAAGCGCGCATCACGATGTCCGAGCCGATCCGCATCGACGGCCAGCCGGCCTATGAGACCCGGATCGACGCCACCAGCGGCAAGGACAATACGCCGGTGACGGTGGTGCAGTGGCTGCGCTTCGGCGGGCCAAACACGTTGCGGATCATCGGCAGTGCGCCGCGCGACCAGTGGTCGGCGGCCTTCCCGCGGTTCCGTGCCGTCCGCGACGGCATCCAGCCAAGAGGCTGAGACCAGCCCGGCATCGGACGGCGTGATCACGCCGGCTGCTCGCCGCGAGACGAACTACAAGGTCGCGCCGACAAACAAGAAGCCACGGGCATCGCTGCCCGTGGCTTCTTCGTTCGACAACAGGACGGCCGCAGAATGCGTGCCCGTGCTCGCCGTCAGGCGGCGCTGTTCGACTGATCGTTGCTCGCCGCGGGCGCCGCCTTGGCGCCGCCCTTGGACACGCCGACCAGGGCGGGGCGCAGCACGCGCTCGCCGATCATAAAGCCGGCCTGCACGACCTGCACCACCGTGCCGGACGGCACCGACGGATCCGGCACCTCGTACATCGCCTGCTGGAAATTGGGGTCGAACTTTTGCCCGGTCGGATCGAACTTCTTGACGCCGTTTTTCTCCAGCGTGTTGAGCAGCGAACGCTCGGTGAGCTCGACGCCCTCGATCAGCGACTTCAGGCCCGCATCGGCATTGTCGCGCGTCTCCGCCGGCACGGCATCGAGCGCGCGCTGCAGATTGTCGGCGATGTCGAGCACGTCACGGGCGAAGCCGGTGATGCCGTACATGCGCGCATCGGCGACCTCGCGGGCGGTCCGCTTGCGCAGATTCTCCATCTCCGCCAGCGTGCGCAGCATCTTGTCGCGCGCGTCGGCCGCCTCCTTGGCCAGGGCCTCTGCCGAGCCGGCCTCGGGATCATCGGGCATGATGTAGGGCTTGGAGACGACGGGTTCGCTGGCCTGCGCCGGGTTTTCCGGATCATTCTTATGCAGGTCGGGATCGGTCATGGACAGACTCGCAAGTTCGGCTGACGGGTTTGGGGATATGGGGCGGGATATCGTGCTTTGAGCGTCGAAAATCAAGCGCAGCCTGACCGGCCCGCCGGAGACGCCGTCCGCGGATTAACCATCTCACGCATCAGCCACCCAGCAGCCGGCTGACCAGGCGCGCGGCATAATCGACCGTCGGAATCACCCGGGCATAGTTGAGCCGGGTCGGACCGATGACGCCGAGCACGCCGACGATGCGACCCGTGGCGTCGGAATAGGGCGACACGATCGTCGACGAGCCCGACAGCGAGAACAGCTTGTTCTCCGAGCCGATGAAGATGCGGACACCTTCCGCGCTCTCCGCGCGCCCGAGCAGATCGACGACGCCGCGCTTGGTTTCGAGATCGTCGAACAGCCGCCGGACACGCTCGAGATCTTCGAGCGCATGCAGGTCCTCGAGCAGGTTGGCGTGGCCGCGCACGATGAGCTGCCGCTCGTCGCTGTCGCCGCCGGACCAGCTCGCGACGCCGGCGGCGATCACCTTCTGCGTCAGCTGGTCGAGCTCGGCACGGTCGTGCGCCAGCGCGGTCTCGAGCTCGAGCCGCGCTTCCGCCAGCGTCCGCCCTCTGATCCGGGCGTTGAGGAAATTGGACGCCTCGGTCAATGCCGAGGACGGCACGCCCGGCGGCAGGGTCAGGACCCGGTTCTCGACCTGTCCTTCCTCGCCGACCAGAACGACGAGCGCGCGCTCGGGCTCGAGCCTGACGAACTCGATGTGCTTCAGCCGGGTGTTGGATTTGGCGGTCAGAACCACGGCGGCGGCACGGGTCAGACCCGACAGCCGGGTCAGCGCTTCATCCAGCGCCGCCTCGACCGATTGCGCCCGGCCGACGGCCGCGAGCTGGCTCTGGATCGACTGCCGCTCGGCCTCCGTCATGTCGCCAACCTGCATCAGGGCGTCGACGAAGAAGCGCAGGCCGGCTTCGGTGGGCAGCCGGCCGGCCGAGGTGTGCGGCGCGTAGATCAGGCCGAGCTGCTCGAGATCGGCCATGACGTTGCGCACCGAGGCCGGCGACAGCGGAACCGCGATCAGCCGCGAAATGTTGCGCGAGCCGACCGGCTCGCCGGTCGCCAGATAGCTTTCGACGATCTGCCGGAAGATCTCGCGCGAGCGCTCGTTCAGCTGCGCCAGACCGGCCGGCGGTGTCATCAGGTTGATCGGATCGTGGTGGGCCACCAGATGCACTCCTCCCAGCTGCCTATAATGTGTCCATGCGGCGGCTCGGTGGCAAGCCGGTCATGAGGAGGGGGCTCCGGGAGCGACGGGCCCTTGATAAACCCTTGCCGCTGCCGGTCGCGGCTCCTACAAGGCCGTCAAACACCCTCTTTCGCCTCTTTCACGGAGAGAATCATGCGGCCGAGCCGCCGTGCACCGGATGAACTGCGGGCCGTGAGCCTGGAACGCGGCGTCGTCAAATACGCCGAGGGCTCCTGCCTGGTGAAGTTCGGCGACACCCATGTGCTGGTCACCGCCACGCTCGAGGACCGGCTGCCGCCCTGGCTCAAGGGCCAGGGACGCGGCTGGATCACCGCCGAATACGGCATGCTGCCACGCGCCACGCTGGAGCGAACCCGGCGCGAGGCCTCCGCCGGCAAGCAGACCGGCCGCACCGTCGAGATCCAGCGCCTGATCGGCCGCTCGCTGCGCACCGCGATCGACCTGGAAGCGCTCGGCGAGCGCCAGATCACGGTGGACTGCGACGTGCTGCAGGCCGATGGCGGCACGCGCACGGCGTCGATCACCGGCGCCTGGGTCGCGCTGGCCGACTGCATCAAGTGGATGAAGTCGCGCAACATGATCAAGACCGAGGTGCTGCGCGCCAACGTCGCCGCGATCTCCTGCGGCATCTACAACGGCACGCCGGTGCTCGATCTCGACTACGCTGAGGATTCCGAGGCGGAGACCGATGCCAATTTCGTCATGACCGGCGACGGCCGCATCATCGAGGTGCAGGGCACGGCGGAGAAGACGCCGTTCACGGAGGCCGAGTTCCTGGCGCTGATGGCGCTCGCCCGCAAGGGCGTCGCGCGGCTGGTCGACCTGCAGAAGATGGCGGTCGCGTGAACGGTCCGCACCGCAGGCTCACCGGTCGCATCGTCATCGCGACCCACAATCCCGGCAAGCTTGCCGAGATGCGCGAGCTGCTCGCCCCCCATGGCGTCGAGGCGGTGTCGGCCGGCGATCTCGGCCTGGGCGAGCCGGACGAGACCGGTGAGACCTTCCAGGCCAACGCCCGCATCAAGGCGGTCGCCGCGGCCAAGGCCGCGCAGCTTCCGGCCTTTGCCGACGATTCCGGCATCGTGGTTCACGCCCTCGACGGTGCGCCGGGGATCTATTCGGCGCGCTGGGCCGGACCGGACAAGGATTTCACCGGCGCGATGACGCGGATCGAGCGCCTGCTGCAGGAGCGCGGCGCCGCGGGTGCCGACCAGCGCGGCGCTCATTTCGTTTCGGCGCTGTGCGTGGCATGGCCGGACGGCCATGTCGAGGAGGTCGAGGCGCGGGTCGACGGCACGCTGGTCTGGCCGCCGCGCGGCACGGCCGGCTTCGGCTACGACCCGATGTTCCTGCCAGAAGGGCACGATCGCACGTTCGGCGAGATGACCAGCATCGAGAAGCACGGCCTGCCGCCGCTCGGCCTCGGCCTGTCGCACCGGGCGCGCGCCTTCGTGAAGCTCGCGGAGATCTGCCTTGACCAGCGCTGACAGCGAAGCGTTCGGCGTCTATGTGCACTGGCCGTTCTGCCTGTCGAAATGTCCGTATTGCGACTTCAACAGCCACGTCCGGCACGCGGCCATCGACCAGGAGCGCTACGCCCGCGCCTTCGCCCAGGAGATCGCGACCACCGCCGCCCGCATTGGGCCGCGCACCGTCAGCTCGATCTTTCTCGGCGGCGGCACGCCGTCGCTGATGCAGCCGCAGACCGTCGGCGCCATTCTCGACGCGATCGGAAAGCACTGGCATGTCGCCGCTGACGTCGAGGTGTCGCTCGAAGCCAATCCGACCAGCGTCGAGGCGACGCGCTTTGCCGGCTATCGCGCCGCCGGCGTCAACCGCGTCTCGCTCGGCGTCCAGGCGATGGACGATGCGTCGCTCAAGATGCTGGGCCGACTGCACACGGCCGAGGAGGCGATGAAGGCGGTGGCGATCGCGCGCAATGCCTTCGAGCGCTATTCGTTCGATCTGATCTATGCCCGGCCCGACCAGACGCCGGCGATGTGGACCGAGGAGCTGACGCGCGCGATCGGCGAGGCAGCCGAGCATTTGTCGCTGTATCAACTGACCATCGAGGAAGGCACGCCATTCTTCGGCCTGCATGCCGCGGGCAAGCTGAAGACGCCGGATGAAGGCCTGGCGCGCACCTTGTACGACGTCACGCAGGAGATCTGTGGCCGTCACGGACTGCCGGCCTACGAGATCTCCAATCATGCCCGCCCGGGCGCGGAGTGCCGGCACAACCTGCTCTATTGGCGTGGCCAGGAATATGCCGGCATCGGTCCCGGCGCCCATGGCCGTCTCGACATCGGCGGCATCAGGCACGCGACCGCAACCGACAAGCGGCCCGAGGCCTGGCTGATGCGGGTCGAGTCCAACGGTCACGGTGTGATGACCGACGACGAGCTCAATCGCGAGGAGCGCGCCGACGAATTCCTGCTGATGGGGCTGCGCCTCCGAGAGGGCATCGATCCCCGCCGCTATGCCGCGATCTCCGGACGGGCGCTGGATCCGCGCCGCATCGCGCTGCTGCGCGAGGAGGGCGCGATTGCGGTCGAGCCGGACGGGCGGCTGCGCGTGACCCAGGACGGCTTTCCGGTGCTCGACGCGGTCGTCGCCGACCTCGCCGCCTGAGACGTGCTGCGACTCACGTCGCGCTGAAGCTTTTCGGCGCGCCGGCGACGGTCTGTCCGCCCCCCGAACCGACGCGCATCACCGCAAGCCCGCGCTCATTGGTGCCGTCGCTGCGGAACCGGAACAGGCCATCTATGCCCGCGAAGCCGGACGCATTGGTCAGGACGTCGGGCGCGAAACGCTGGTTGCCCTGGGTGCGCGCCAGCGCGGCCACGAGCGCCACCGCATCATAGGCGAGGGTCGCGGTGCGTACGGGATCGCCGCCGAATCGCGTCCGGTAGCGTCCGGCGAAAGCGCGGAAGCCGGACGGATCCGGCGCGGCATAGAGGCCGCCCTGCAGGCTGGCGCTGGCATAGACGCGCGGATTGTCCCACAGCCCGGTGCCGAGCAGCTGGATGTTGCGCAGATTGGCGCCGGCAGCGGTCAGCGCATCGGCCGTCGCCGCGACCGATTCGCCGTCGTCGGCCAGCAGCAGCGCATCGGCGCCGCCGAGCGCCTGCGCCACCGTGCGCGCCGGCCCGGTGCGGTCGCCGGAATATTTCTCGAATGCCACGATGCGTCCGCCGCGGCGGCTGACGGCAGTCTTGAACGCCCCCTCGACGACGGTGCCATAGGCATTGTCGGGCAGCAGCGCCGCGAACGAGCGTTTGCCGACGCCGGCGGAATATTCGACGATGCGGCTCGCATCGGACTCCGGCAGGAAGCTGAGCAGATAGACGCCGCGCCCCGCCACGCTCGAATCCGTCGAGAAGGCGATGACCGAGATGTTGCGCGTGCGCGCCACCTGGGCCGTCGCCGGCACCGAGCCGGCGAACAGCGGGCCGAGGATGATCTCGGCGCCTTCATCGCAGGCCTGTTGCGCGCCCTGCTGCGCGCCTTGCGGGCTGCCGGCGTCATCCTTGATCAGGAGCTGGATGTTGGGGTTCTGAAACTCGGCCAGCGCCATCTCGGCCGCGTTCTTCATCGATTGCGCGGCGACGCCGGCATTGCCCGACGCCGACAGCGGCAGAATCAGCCCGACCTTGACCTGGCCGTTGCCGGCCACCGCCGGCTGCTGCGGCGGTCCGGCCGGCGCCGTCGGCTGCTCGAACGGATTGAAGCCCTGCTGCACGTTGGAGCACGCCGACAGCAGCGGCGCGCCGACGATCAGGCCCAGCGCCGTTCGCCGGGCGACCCCATGGGGTCCCGGACCGAGAGAGTTGGGATGACGCGGGCCCACCATGGCATCTCTTCGTTCGGCCGAGACCGGCCAGAAGTTCCCCAAACGCACGTCCGCAAGGCCGTGCCGATTCACTCATATTGTCGACGAATAGTTAAGCAAAACAAAAGGCTGTCAGCGCCACACCGCCGATCAATTCGACGTTTTGCACGGCCTATCCCCTGCTCGTCCACACCCCCATCGATGTGCCGTTTCGGACTTGAATCGGCGATGAATGGCGACGCGGCGATGCCGATCCCGGAACTTCAAATCGCCGCGCGGCTGTTCCCCTGTGGCAATCCCGCGGCAGGCCCTTTAAATTACCTCGATGGGCGCGAAGGCAATCCCCAAGACGTCGCCGGACGACGGCAAATCTTCCACCACGTCGACCTATCTGGTGGCGGGGCAGATCGTTGCGGCGCCCAAGGCCCGGCCTGGATTGCATCTGGTGGCGACGCCGATCGGCAATCTCGGCGACATCACGCTGCGCGCGCTGGAAACCCTGGCCGGCGCCGATCTCATCTTGTGCGAGGATACCCGAATCACGCGACGCCTGACCGAGCGTTATGGCCTGGCCGCGGAACTCGCAGCCTATCACGAGCACAATGCCGAAGCCGTCAGGCCCAGGATTCTGCAGCGCCTCGCCGAAGGCACGGCCATCGCGCTGGTATCCGACGCCGGCACGCCGCTGATCTCGGACCCCGGCTACAAGCTGGTGCGCGAGGCGTGCGCGGCCGGGCATGACGTCACCGCGCTGCCGGGCCCGTCCGCAGTGCTCGCGGCGCTCAGCGTCGCGGCGCTGCCGACCGACCGCTTCTTCTTCGAGGGATTCCTGCCGGCCAGGCAGCAGGCGCGACGCGCGCGGCTGGCCGAGCTCGCGCGCATCGACGCGACGCTGGTGCTGTTCGAGGCCGGCAGCCGGGTTCAGGAGACGCTGGCCGATCTCGCCGAGGCCATGGCGGGACGCCAGGCCGCGATCTGCCGCGAGCTGACCAAGCTGCATGAGGAGGTGCTGCGCGGCGCCATCGGCGATCTCGCTGCAGCGGCTGGCGATCTCGAAACCCGCGGCGAATTCGTGCTGGTGATCGGTCCGCCGCCGCGCGGCGCCGGGGTGCTGACGCCGGATGCGCTCGATGCCGTACTGAAGGATCTGCTGCAGCGATCGAGCGTCAAGGATGCCGTCATGCATGCGGTCGAGCTCTCCGGCCGGCCGCGCCGCGAAGTCTATGCGCGCGCGCTCGAGCTGGCGAAGGACGCGCGGTCAGGGTCGGCCGATGGCGAAGACTGAGCGCGCGTCCGCCGACAAGCCGGCCAAGACGGCGGCGCCGGAGCGCGTCGCCGCCTTTCGCACCGGACTATCGGCGGAGGCCCGCGCGGCAGCGCTGCTGATCGCCAAAGGCTATCGCATCCTCGCCAAGCGCTTCCGCACGCCGCATGGCGAGATCGACATCATCGCGCGCAAGCGCGGCCTCGTGGCGTTCGTCGAGGTCAAGGCGCGCGCCTCGCTCGACGATGCCGCCTATGCGGTGACGCCGCGCCAGCAGCAGCGCATCATCAATGCCACGCAGGCGTGGCTGATGGCGCATCCCGACCATGCCGAATTGGAGCTGCGCTTCGACGCGATTCTGGTTGCGCCGCGCAGCCTGCCGCGCCATCTGGTAGCGGCGTTCGACGCCAGCACCTGACATGAACTGATTGCAGAGAGCAGGGACCTGCCCATGAAACTGAACGTCGCCGTCCAGATGGACCCCATCGCGCGCATCAACATCCGCGGCGACTCCACCTTCGCGATGCTCCTCGAAGCGCAGAGGCGCGGCCATGGCCTGTGCTATTACACTCCGGACAAGCTGTCGCTGCGCGGCGAGGAGCTGTATGCGCCGGTGCAGGCGCTGACGGTGCGCGACCAGGTCGGCGACCACTTCACGCTCGGCGAACCGAAGCCGACCGCGCTGACCTCGTTCGACGTCGTGCTCCTGCGCCAGGATCCGCCGTTCGATCTCGCCTACATCACCTCGACGCATTTCCTCGAGCGCATCCATCCGAAGACGCTGGTGGTCAATGATCCCGCGAGCGTGCGCAACGCGCCGGAAAAGCTGTTCGTGATGAACTTCCCGCAACTGATGCCGCCGACTTTGATTTCGCGCGACCTCGACGAGATCAACGCCTTCCGCGATCAGCACGGCGCCGTGGTGATGAAGCCGCTGCATGGCCATGGCGGCGCGGCGGTGTTCCGCGTCATGCCGCAGGACATGAATTTCGGCTCGCTGTTCGACATGTTCTCGGTGACGTTCAAGGAGCCCTGGGTGATCCAGCGCTTTCTCCCCGAGGTGAAGCATGGCGACAAGCGCATCATCCTGGTCGACGGCGAGTTCGCCGGCGCCGTCAACCGCGTGCCGGCGGCCGACGATCTGCGCTCCAACATGGTGCGCGGCGGCGCCGCGCAGGCCACCGATCTCAGCGCCCGCGAGCGCGAGATCTGCGATACGCTGGGTCCGGAGTTGCGCGCGCGCGGGCTATTGCTGGTCGGCATCGACGTCATCGACGGCAACCTCACCGAGATCAACGTGACCTCGCCGACCGGCATCCGCGCGATCTCGCGGCTCGGCGGACCCGACATCGCGGCCCGCGTATGGGACGTCATCGAGAGCAAACGGCGCTGATCAAGCGCCGTCCCACTTCGCTGGGGATAAGGCCAACCAACGCGATCAGTCCGATGCGTCAGAGGCGAGGCGGAATCGCTGACATCGGCGCAATTCATGCTATGACGCCATTCTCATGCGTCTCGTCCTGACCACCTGGAACATCAACTCGGTGCGCCTGCGCATCGACCTTGTCGCCAAGCTCATCAAGCAGGTCAGGCCCGATGTCCTGTGCCTGCAGGAGACCAAGTGCATCGACGACGCTTTCCCGCTGAAGCGCTTCAAGCGGCTCGGCTATGAGCACGTCGCACTGAACGGGCAGAAGGGCTATCACGGCGTCGCCGTGATCTCGAAATGGCCGTTCGAGGAGACCAACGTCCGCACCTTCTGCGACAAGGTGGACTCGCGCCACATCACCGTGGCATTCGGCGAGAAGGCGCAGCTCGCGCAGCCGCTGGTGCTGCATAATTTCTATGTGCCGGCCGGCGGCGACATTCCCGATCCCGCGCTCAATCCCAAATTCGAGCACAAGCTGCAATTCCTCGACGAACTGAAGGCGTGCGAGCCGCTGCATCCGCGCGGCGACGACCGGCATATCCTGGTCGGCGACCTCAACGTCGCGCCGCATGAGCACGACGTCTGGTCGCACAAGCAGCTCCTGAAGGTGGTGTCGCACACGCCGATCGAATGCGAGAAGCTGCTGGCGGCGCAGACCCATGGCGAATGGGTCGACGTCGCCCGCGAACGCATCCCGATGTCGGAGAAGGTCTACACGTGGTGGAGCTACCGCGCCGCCGACTGGACCGTGGGTGATCGCGGCCGAAGGCTCGACCACATCTGGGTGTCACGCGCCTTGAAGGACCGGGTCAGCGACTTCAGGATCCTGCGCGACGCCCGCAGCTGGGAGCGGCCGTCGGATCACGTGCCGGTCACGGTGACGCTGGACGTTTGACGGCGCGACCAGACAGACCCGTCAGTGCCGAGTTTGTCATTCGCCTGTCCCCACATCGTCATGCCCGGGCTTGTCCCGGGCATCCACGCCGTTCTTAGCACGCCGGACGACGTGGATGGCCGGGACGAGCCCACGGCTGTCCGGTTCAGCTTCCGCATATTGCGAGGCTCAACTGTTGTGGGTTTTTGGCAAGTTGGGGTGGCC
>NZ_JAUHHY010000024.1:0-80042 GCF_032377435.1 Bradyrhizobium sp. SZCCHNS3002 | reverse complement strand
GCTCAAGACCGCAGAAGAATCCACGCCATGCACCATGTCCAGTCTGTCTGAACCGGACAGCCGTGGGTCAAGCCCGGGCATGACGAGCTGACGAGCGGGTGCCACGGACGAACGAGAGAGTGCGATGAGCGCTTCGCGCTCAGCCCTTCTTGCCGCCCTTGCCTTCGCTCTCGAGCGCCTTGCGCACCGCCTTGAACTCCTCGCGCGAGCCGGCGTCGACGCGCGGAAAATGCAGGTCCAGGCCATCCAGCGCGGCGACGATGGTCGAGCCGATGACGACCCGGGCGAACCATTTGTGGTCGGCCGGAACGACATGCCACGGCGCATAGGGCGTCGAGGTGTGGCGCACGATGTCCTGATAGACCGCCTGGTAGCGATTCCACCTCGCGCGCTCGGTGACGTCGCCCATCGAGAACTTCCAGTTCTTCGCCGGCTCCTCCAGCCGGTCGAGAAAGCGCTCGCGCTGCTCCTCCTTGGAGATGTTGAGGAAGAACTTCAGGATCACGGTGCCGTTGCGCGTGAGGTAGCGCTCGAACGCGGAGATGTCCTCGAAGCGCTCGTGCCAGATGTTCTTGGTGACGAGCCTCGGCGGCAGCTTCTCCGCTTTCAGGATCTCCGGATGCACGCGCGTGACCAGGCATTCCTCGTAGTAGGAGCGGTTGAAGATGCCGATGCGGCCGCGCTCGGGGAGCGCGATGGCGCTGCGCCACATGAAGTCGTGGTCGAGCTCCTTGGAGGTCGGCTGCTTGAACGAGGTGACCTCGCAGCCCTGCGGATTGACGCCCTCGAAGATGCTCTTGATCGCGCTGTCCTTGCCGGAGGCGTCCATGCCCTGCAGCAGCACCAGCACCGACCAGCGGTCCTGCGCGTAGAGCTTCTCCTGGAAGTCGGCGAGCCGCTGGCGGTTCTGCTCGATGATCGCCTCGCCCTCTTCCTTGGCGAGGCCGCCCTTGACCTTGGTCTTGTGCGACTTGAGATGAAACTTGTGCCCGCCATCGATCCGGAACGGCGAGATGAAACCATCGAGCTCATCGGCCAGCGTGCGCGGTTTCTTGCTCATGAGGACGGCTCTCCGGGGCTGAATTGCGTTTCGAGGAAGGCGGTCACGAAGCGCGGCATCGCCGCAGTCAGATCATTCCTGCTTCGAACCAGCCGTATCGAGCAGAGTTCCGGCTCGTCCTGGGCCGCGAGGTTGGCCTCGATGCGGCGCTGCAGAGCCTCGCCCATGTCAGAGGCGTCGAGCACGCGCATCAGCGCGATCGACGCGCCGGTCACGACACAGTCCCAATGCGCCGCGGCCTGATAGTCCGATGGCGCGAGTCCCGTCTCCTCCTCGACCTCGCGCGCCACGTTGGCGGCGAGATCGAGCACGCCATCGCTGACGTCGTCGAGATCCGGCGTGCCGGCGGGAAAGTACAGCCGGCCGGCATTGGCGGTATGGGCGCCCATCTCGCCGAGCACGAAGGCGCCGTCGGCGGACCGCAGCGCGCCCATGCCGAAGCCGTTGAAGGCGGTGCGATCCGGAAAGCCCCAGTCGCGCCACGCCAGCAGGCTCGCGAAATCGGTCTCGAAATAGCTCGCCGAAAAACGTCCATCCGCGATGCGCGGATTGCGCCCGAGCAGCACACGGCCGTTCCACAGGCCCGGCCTGGCGCGCCGGCATTCGGCAAAATGCGCCGCGATGTCGTCGCGGCGCTGGTTCGCGAACGGCCAGTCCCACGGCTCGACCTTGAGGTCGAGCGTGGTGACGCGCTGGATGACGACGTCCGTCATCCGCTATTTCGCCCCCTTCGCCTGCTCGACGAACTTGTTGGTGAAGGTCTTGCTGACGTCGACATTGGCCTTGGCGACGTCGGGCGAGCCGGTCGAGAACACGGCGAGCACGGCGTCGGCGCCCTTCGGATCCATCTTGCCGGTCTGCGAGTACATCGGGATGGTGTTCTTCAGCGCCGCGAGATACAGCGCCTTGTCCTTGCCGACCAGCTCCTCCGGCATCTTCGCCATGATCTCCTCCGGCGTATGCGAATGGATCCAGCCCAGCGTCGCCACGATGGCGTTGGTCAGCGCCTGCGCCTCCTTGTCATGGCCGGCGATCCAGGCCGCCGTCGAGTACAGCGCGCCGCCGGGATATTCGCCGCCGAACACCTCCAGCGTGTCGTGCTGGGTGCGGGTATCGCTGAGGATCTTGAGGTCAGGATGCTTGCCCTGCAGCACGGTGACCGAGGGATCGAGCATCACGGCCGCGTCGATCTGGCCCTGCTCCATCGCCGCCACCGCGGTCGCGCCGAGGCCGACGCCGATCACGGCGGTACCCGACGGATCGAGGCCGTTCTTCTTCAGCATGTACTTCAGGAAGAAGTCGGTCGAGGAGCCCGGCGCGCTGACGCCGACCTTCTTGCCGGCGAGATCCTTGATCGAGCTGATCTCCTTGTTGTGCGACGGCGCCACCACCAGCACGAGACCGGGATAGCGGTCGTAGACGACGAAGGACTGCATCTCCTGCTTCTTGGCCGCGAGATTGACGCAGTGATCGAAATAGCCGGAGACGACGTCGGCGCTGCCGCCGAGCACCGCCTTCAGCGCATCCGAGCCGCCCTTGAGATCGACCAGCTCGACGTCGAGCCCGGCCTTCTCGTATTCGCCGAGCTGCTTGGCCAGCACGGTCGGCAGATAGCACAGGCACGCGCCGCCGCCGATTGCGATGGTAACCTTGGTGGCCGCGCTGGCGAGACCGGTGCTCAGCGTCAGCGCCAGCAGCGCGCCGGTGACCCGGCCGATGATCTTGTTCATGTGTTTCCTCCGTTCTGTCGTTGGTCAGATTAGGCGTGTTGATGTGGCTTTAGAAGGCTGCGCCACCCACCGCCGTCGTCCCGGCGAACGCCGGGACCCATAACCCCAGGGAGTGGTTTGGGGCACACGGGACGACCCGCCTTTTCCAACCGCGATATCACGCGGTATGGGTCCCGGCGTTCGCCGGGACGACGGCGGAGGATGTGGGAGCACCGCGCCCCTCACCGCCCATCCGCCGCATCAGGCCGCCACACCAGGAGCCGCCGCTCCACCAGCGTGACGCAGATGTCGATCAGGATGACGAACGCCGACAGCACGAACATGCCGGCGAACACGCCGGCGACGTCGAAGATGCCTTCGGCCTGCTGGATCAGATAGCCGAGGCCGGCGGCCGAGCCGAGATATTCGCCGACGACAGCGCCGACGACGGCGAAGCCCACCGAGGTGTGCAGCGACGAGAACATCCAGGACAGCGCCGACGGCCAATAGACGTGGCGCATCAACTGCCGCTCGCTCATGCCGAGCATGCGGGCATTGTCGCGCACCACGGTCGAGACCTCCTTCACGCCCTGATAGACGTTGAAGAACACGATGAAGAAGACGAGCGTCACGCCGAGCGCGACCTTGGACCAGATCCCCAAGCCCAGCCACAGCGTGAAGATCGGCGCCAGCACCACGCGCGGCAGCGCATTGGCCATCTTGACGTAGGGATCGAACACGGCGGCCACCAGCGGCTTGCGCGCGAACCAGAAGCCGACCAGGACGCCGCCGAGCGAGCCGATCGCAAACGCCAGGATCGATTCCCACAGGGTGATCGCGAGGTGCTTCCAGATCGCGCCGGTCGAGAACCACTTCACGACCTGCGCTGAGACGTCGACCGGATTGGAGAAGAAGAACGGCGGAAGCCAGATGCGTCCAAACACCGGCACGGTGGCGAAGAACTGCCACAGCGCAATCGCGACGATGGCGACCAGCAGCTGCAGCGCGAGCAAACCCAGACGCGACATTCAGGCCGCCTCGCGCTGCGTGAGGGGTCCACGGCCGACGCCACTTGCGCCGCTGCGCTCCCTCCCCCCTTGTGGGGGAGGGCTGGGGAGGGGGGTCCCCCAACCACCGGTCTTTCCGGGGTACCCCCCTCCCCGACCCTCCCCCACAGGGGGGGAGGGAGCGCACTGCACGCGCCGAAACAGCGGGGCTCCCACGAAGCTCATTGCCGCCCCCATCACACCGCCTCCGCCTGCTTGTAGGTCTTCTCGACCTCGGACTTCAGCGTCTGCCAGATCTCGCGATGCAGCTCGTGGAACTCGTGCTTCATGCGTACCTCGAAGATGTCGCGCGGGCGCGGCAGGGTCACGCGCCAGTCGCCGATGATGCGCGAGGCCGGTCCCGCCGACATGATGACGACGCGGTCGGCGAGCGCGATCGCCTCCTCCAGATCGTGAGTGACGAACAGCACCGCCTTGCGGTCGGCATTCCAGAGATCGAGCAGCAAATTGCCCATGATCTGCCGGGTCTGCGCGTCGAGCGGCCCGAACGGCTCGTCCATCAGGATGATGCGGGGATTGCGGATCAGCACCTGGGCGAGCCCGACGCGCTTGCGCTGGCCGCCAGACAGCATGTGCGGATAGCGGTTGCCGAAGGCGCCGAGGCCGACCGAGGTCAGCCATTGCTGCGCCTTGGCGGCCGCATCCTTCGACGGCGAGCCCGCGACCTCGAGCCCGATCGCGACGTTCTCCAGCGCGGTCTTCCATGGGAACAACGCATCGGCCTGGAACAGATAGCCGGCGTCGCGATTGAGGCCGGCCAGCGGCTGGCCGAAGATGCGCACCTGGCCGGCGGCCGGCTTCAGCAGTCCCGCCGCCACGTTGAGAAGGGTGGATTTGCCGCAGCCGGTCGGCCCGACGATGGCGACGAACTCGCCGTCGGCGACGGCCAGATCCGCCGTCTCGACGGCGGTGTAGGTGCGTCCGCCGGCGAGACGGAATGCCACCGTCGTTCGCTCCAGCGCGACCGCGGCGGCCGTGGGCATCGTCACGTCCAAGTTCCTCCCCGGAGAATGGCCGGGACGGCTTAGCCGCTTGCGCGGCGAAGTTCAACGCGCGGCCCGGACGTGCTAGGTCATCTGACTGAGCCCAAGGCCAACACTCCGCCACCACCCCGGCCAACCGTTCCGCAAGGCCGCATGCCGCGCACGCCGTTCATCGTCTACGCCAACGTCCGCAAGAGCTTTCCTGGTCCGTCGGTCACCGTGACCGCGGTCGACGGCGTATCGATGGAGGTCGCCGAGGGTGAGTTCCTGGCGATCGTGGGCGGCTCCGGCTCGGGCAAGACCACGCTGCTGCGGCTGACCAACCGCCTGATCGAGCTGGACGGCGGCGCGATCCGGATTGCCGGTGAGGATATCGCCGGCCTCGATCCAGTCAGCCTGCGTCGCCGGATTGGCACCGTGTTCCAGAACGGGGCGCTGTTTCCGCACATGACGGTTGCCGCCAACATCGGCATCACCCCCAGGCTGCTGGGGACTCCGCCGGCCGAGATCGCCACGCGCGTCGGCGAGCTGCTCGACCTCGTGCGGCTCGACCGCAAGGCGCATCGCGACCGGCTGCCGCACGAGCTCTCGGGCGGCCAGCGCCAGCGCGTCGGCGTCGCCCGCGCGCTCGCGGCGCGGCCGAAGATCGTGCTGATGGACGAGCCGTTCGGCGCGCTCGATCCGCTGACGCGTGATGCGCTCGGCAGCGACTACCGCGCCCTGCATGAGCAGTTCGCGCTGACCACGATCATGATCACGCACGACATCACCGAGGCCCTGCTGCTCGCCGACCGCATCGCAGTGATGCGCGGCGGACGCCTGATCGAGATCGGCACGCCGGCCGAGCTCGCGGCCAGCCGCGAACCCTACGTGACGGAGCTGATGACGACGCCGCGCCGGCAGGCGGCGCGGCTGGCCGCGCTGCTGCCCGAAAGCGGCGCAGCATGAGCGCCCTGTCCGATCCACGCTTTACCGAGGCGCTGTCGCATCTCCCTGACTATCTCGGCAGCCATCTGCGCGTGAGCCTCGCCGCGCTGGCGCTCGGCCTTGCCGTGAGCTTTCCACTGGCGCTGCTCGCGCGCAATCGCCCTGCCCTGCGCAATCTGCTGCTCGGCGTCGCCAGCGTGGTGCAGACGGTGCCGGGACTGGCGCTGCTGGCGCTGTTCTATCCGCTGCTGTTGGCGCTGACGGCACTCACCTTGCGCTGGTTCGGGCTCTCGTTCTCGGCCTTCGGCTTCCTGCCCGCGGTGCTGGCGCTGGCGCTGTATTCGATGCTGCCGGTGCTGCGCAACACCATCACCGGGCTGAACGGCGTCGACGCAAGCCTGATCGAGGCCGCCAAAGGCGTCGGCATGACCGAGCGCCAGGCGCTCACGATGGTGGAGCTGCCGCTGGCGCTGCCGGTGATCATGGCCGGCATCCGCACCGCTGCGGTGTGGGTGATCGGCACCGCGACCTTGTCGACGCCGATCGGCCAGACCTCGCTCGGCAACTACATCTTTGCCGGGCTGCAGACCCAGAACTGGGTGCTGGTCGTGTTCGGCTGCGTCGCCGCCGCCGTGCTGGCGCTTGCCATCGATCAGTTGCTGGCGCTGATCGAGCATGGCCTGCGCAGGCGCAGCCGTGCCCGTGTCGGGCTTGGCACCGCAACCATCGCGCTGATGGTCGGCGCCAGTCTCCTGCCCTCGCTGGCCGGCAGCTCGGCACGCTACGTGATCGGCGCCAAGACTTTTACCGAGCAATATGTGCTGTCGGCCTTGATCAGCGAGCGGCTGCAGGCATCCGGCCTCTCGGCGACGACACGCGCCGGGCTTGGCTCCAGCGTGATCTATGAGGCGCTGAAAAACGGCGACATCGACGCCTATGTCGACTATTCCGGCACGCTGTGGGCCAACCAGTTTCACCGCAAGGAGCCGTTGCCGCGCGCCGCGCTGCTCGATGCGCTGAAGCAGGATCTCGCCAAGGACAAGGTGAGCCTGCTCGGCGAGCTCGGCTTCGAGAACGCCTACGCGCTGGTGATGCCGCGCAAGACGGCCGAGGCGCTCGGCATCCGCTCGATCGCCGACCTCGCGCGTCACACCAGCGACATGTCGATCGCCGGCGACTACGAGTTCTTCTCGCGCCCGGAATGGGCGGCCTTGCGCGACGCCTATGGCCTCGCCTTCCGCGCCCAGCGCCAGATGCAGCCCGACTTCATGTATGCCGCGGCCGCCTCCGGCGAGGTCGACGTCATCGCCGGCTACACCAGCGACGGCCTGATCGCGAAATACGATCTCGTCGTGCTCGACGACCCCAAGCAGGCGATCCCGCCTTACGACGCGATCCTGCTGCTGTCGCCGAAGCGTGCCGAGGACCGCGCGTTGCAGGATGCGTTACGACCGCTGCTCGGCCGCATCGACATCGCGACGATGCAGCAGGCCAATCTGCGGGCCTCGGGCAGCGACGCGGAGTCCTCGCCGCAGGCGGTGGCGCGCTGGCTGTGGGCGAAGATCGGGAAGTAGATCATCCGCTTTCCGAGTTCTGCCTGATCGCTCCCGACGTTACGACTGCTTGTCCGGCCAATTCAATCGCAATCATCTCTCGCGCGCGAGCCCGATAAGGGCTCTTGCAGAGCGAGCGAACGTGTTCGAGCCACAACGCCCCGGGGACCCTGCATATCATCAGTTAAACTTATAAGATTGACTTCATAACTGACCTGCCATAGCCTTGCGGCATGAGCCGACAGTCACCCCGGAAAGTCCCCCCGCCCGCTGCCCATGCCCTGGCTGGCGAGCTGCGGGCGTTCGCCGGCAAGCTGAAGCGCCGGCTGCGCGAGCAGGCTGACGCGGGCGATCTGCCGCCGTCTCAGGTATCGGTGCTGCTTCGCCTCGAAAAAGACGGGCCCACGACGGCCTCGCATCTCGCGCGGATCGAGGGGATGCGGCCGCAATCGATGGGGCCAATCATTGCAGCGCTGGAAAGCGCCGGCCTGGTGCGCGGATCGCCGGACCCGGGGGACGGCCGGCAGACCATCCTTTCGCTGACAGAGGCATGCCGCGTCCGGATCGACGAAGGACGCGCCGCGCGGCAGGACTGGCTGTCGCGCTCCATCGCGGCGCGGCTCTCGCCAGCGGAGCAGCAGCAACTCGCTTCAGCCATCGTGCTGCTCAGGCGCCTGGTCGACGACTGACGCGTGACGGCCGCGCGCAAACGCGCGCCGCGTGCAAGAGGAGATCATCAATGGCGCTCACGCAGCTCGATCTGAATACCGCGCTCATCGTTGTCGATCTGCAGAAAGGCATCGTCGGCGCATCCTTGCTGCATCCGATCGGCGAGGTCATCGCACGCGCTTCCGCCTTGGCGGAACGTTTCCGCGCGCTCAGGCTTCCGGTCGTGCTGGTCAATGTCGCCGGCACCGCCCCGGGACGGACCGAGCGGCCGCCACGTCTCACCGCGCCGTTTCCTGCGGACTGGGCCGATCTCATCCCCGAGCTGAACCGGCAACCGCACGACGTCGTGGTGACCAAGCGGACCTGGGGCGCCTTCGCCAGCACCGATCTGGAGACACGATTGAAGGCGCGCGACGTGACGCAGGTGGTCGTTGCCGGCGTGGCCACCGGCACCGGCGTCGAGTCCACGGCGCGGCAAGCGTATGAGCAGGGCTTCAACGTCACGCTCGCCGTCGACGCCATGACCGACACGCGCCCCGAGGCGCACCAGTACAGCCTCACCCATGTCTTTCCGCGACTGGGCGAAACCGGCACGTCTGCGGACATCATCCGACTGCTCGACGCGAGGACCCCCCTGACATGACCTGGCTTGATCTCTTTTCCTATTTCTTCGGCGGCGCCTTCCTGGCCAACGCCGTTCCGCATGTCGTCGCCGGCCTGATGGGTCAGCCGTTCCAGAGCCCGTTCGCGAAACCTTCGGGACGCGGCCTCTCCTCGTCGACGGTGAACGTGCTCTGGGGCCTGTTCAACGTCGCCGTCGGCTATCTGCTCGTCTGCCGCGTCGGCGATTTCGAACTGAGAAACACAAGCGATGTCGTGGCTCTCGGCCTCGGCTCGCTCGCCATCGGCCTGATGCTCGCGCGACACTTCGGCGCGCTCCATGGTGGCGATCTGCGGAAGCGATCATGACGGGCAAGGCGCCGGGCATGTTCCGGTCGCTGCACAAGTTCAACTACCGGGTCTGGGCGGCCGGCGCGCTCGTCTCCAATATCGGCACCTGGATGCAACGCACCGCTCAGACTTGGCTGGTGCTGATCCAGCTCACCTCGCATAACGCGTCCGCCGTCGGCACGGTGATGGCGCTGCAGTACGGGCCGCAGCTCCTGCTGTTACCTCTGACCGGCTACGTGGCCGACCATTTCAATCAGCGACGGGTCTTGATCGCCACCCAGGCGACGATGGGAGCGTTCGCGCTCATCCTCGGCCTTCTCACCGTGACCGGCGTCGTCCAGCTCTGGCAAGTCGACGTGTTCGCATTCCTGTTCGGCTGCGCGGCAGCCTTCGACGCTCCGGTGCGCCAGACGTTCGTCGCCGAGTTGGTCGGGAACGACGATTTGCCCAACGCGATCGCGCTCAACTCGACATCGTTCAACGCCGCGCGGATGATCGGCCCGGCAATCGCCGGCATGGTGATCGCCGCGTTCGGCACCGGCTGGGCCTTCCTGATCAACGGCGCGTCGTTCATGGCCGTGCTGGCGTCGTTGAACCTGCTCCGCATCGCCGATCTGCGTCCGAACCCGCGGGCGCAGCACGCCAAGGGAAACGTCCTGGCGAGCGTCACCGCCGGCTTTCACTACGCATGGTCCCACCCGGAGCTCCGGGCCACTTTGATCATGCTCGCCCTGATCGGAACGTTCGGGCTCAACTTCCAGATCTTCGTCTCGACGATGGCGATCAAGGTCTTTCACAGCGATGCACGCGGCTACGGCCTGCTGTCCTCGGTCATGGCCGTCGGCACGGTTGCCGGCGCCCTGTTCAACGCCAGCCGGCACAGGCCGAGATTTGGCGCGCTGCTCGCAGGCAGTGGCCTGTTCGGACTAGGCTGCACGCTGGCCGCGCTCGCCCCGACCATCTGGCTGTTCGGCGCCGCGCTCGTCGTCATCGGCGTCGCGGCGCTCATGTTCACCAACACCACCAACAGCCTGATGCAGCTTGCGACCGAGCCCTCCATGCGCGGCCGGGTGATGGCGCTGCGCGTCGGCGTCGCACTCGGCGGCACGCCGATCGGCGCGCCGATCGTGGGCTGGGTGGCCGACAGCCTCGGCCCGCGCTGGGCGCTCGGCGTCGGCGCGGCGTCAGGTCTCGCTGCCGCGCTCGTTGCCATCGCAGCGATGCGAACGCCGCATCGAACGTGATCTCACATCCCCGGCTCGATCGGCTTCTCGACCGCGCCGCCGCTCTCGGCCCAATCCTTGAACGCGCCGACATTGAAGACCTTGTCGTAGCCGAGGTCCTTCAGCGTCTTCCCTGCCAGCGCCGAGCGGCCGCCGGAGGCGCAATACAGAATGACGCTCTTGTCCTTGCTGAAATTCTTGTCGTGATAGGGTGAGTCCGGATCGGCGCGGAATTCGAGCATGCCGCGCGAGACGTGGTGAGCGCCTTCGATCTTGCCGCTCTTCTCGACCTCCGGCGCATCGCGCACGTCGAGGACGAGCGTGTTGCCCTTGGCGATCATCGCCTGCGCCTCGGCCGGCGTGATCTTCGGCACCGCGGCGTTGGCGGCTTCCAGCATCTGCTTGACTGAGGTCGACATCGATTTCCTCCCGGACGTTGACGAAACAGCGGTAGCGGGCCGCCGGCCGGTTCACAACCCTCGATCAGGGGACCGGCGCCGGATCAGCAAAGGACGTTGCGCTCGCCCGGATTTGTCCACATAGTGGACGATAATAGCAATATAGAACAAGCATATGGACTCATGGGAGTTGATCGGTCATTCTTCGACCATGTCCTCTTCCCGTCCTGTCCCGATCAACCGCGACCGCGCCGTCGAAACGATGCTGGCGGACAGCGCCAGCGATGCCGCCTTTGCCACGACCTTGGCCAAGGGCCTGTTCGTGCTGGAGGCGTTCGGGACCGGGTCGGCGGTGCTCGGCAACATGGACATCTCGGTCCGGACCGGGATTCCACGGCCGACCGTGGCCCGGCTGACCCACACGCTCACCGAACTCGGCTACCTCTCGTTCGATCAGGCGCTCGCGAAGTATCGCCTCGGCATCCGCGCGTTGCGGATGGCGCATCCGCTGCTCGCCGACATGCCGTTCCGGCAGATCGCGCGGCCGCTGATGCAGGATCTCGCCGCGAGCGTCCGCGGCACGGTGTCGATCGGCCTGCTCGACGGCAGCGCCGTGGTCTATGTCGAGACCGCGCGCTCCGGCGACGTCGGCCCGCATGTTCCCGACATCGGCATGCCGATCTCGGTGGTCGCGACCGCGATGGGGCGCGCCGCGTCGTCGATCCTGCCGCCAGGCGCGGCCGCGCGTTTCGACGCGCAGCTCGCCGCCGGCGACGCCGAGCAATGGAGCGATTTTTCCGCACTCTATTTCGGCGGCATCACGCAATGTGCCGATCGCGGTTTCTGCACCTGCATCGGCGAATACATGCCGGCGATTCACGCCGTGGCCGCGCCGCTGCATTACGCGGCCAGCTCCGGCCGCGCCTTCGCGATCAATTGCGGCATTCCCGCCTTCCGGCTGCAGCCGGGCCAGCTCGAGGCCGAGATCGGCCCGCGCATCACGGCGCTCGCCGCCAGCATCCGGGCGCTCATCAACGAAGCCGAGCCCGAGATCATCAGGCGCGCGCCGGAGCCGGCGCTTGCGGCCGAAGCCGGCTGAGACAGGTGCATCACGACATGGCCGGGCCACTCCAGGGTTTGCGCGTTCTCGACATCGCCACGATCATAGCGGCGCCGTTCGCGGCCACGCTGCTCGCCGATTACGGCGCCGATGTCCTGAAGATCGAGATGCCGGGCCAAGGCGACGGTGTCCGCACCTTTCCGCCGTTCAAGGACGGCAAGCCGCTGTGGTGGAAGACCGCCAACCGCAACAAGAGCTTTGCGACGCTCGACCTGCGCACGCCCGACGGGCTCGCGCTGTTCAAGCGGCTGCTGCCGCGCTTCGACGTGTTGATCGAGAACTTCCGCCCGGGCACGCTCGATCGCTGGGGGCTGACGAAAGAGGTGCTGTGGTCGATCCAGCCGCGCCTCGTCATCCTGCGCGCCACCGCGTTCGGGCAGGACGGGCCGTACAAGGACCGTCCGGGCTTTGCCCGCATCTTCGAGGCAATGGGCGGGCTCACCTACATCACCGGCGAGGCCGAGGGCGAGCCGACCCATCCAGGCTATCCGATCGGCGATGCCATCGGCGGCGCCTTCGGCGCACTCGGCGTGCTGGCGGCGTTGTGGAAGCGGGCGCGCGATCCCGAGGCGCCGGGCGAGGAGATCGATCTGGCGCTGACCGAGGCTGTCTTCCGCTTGCTCGACGTGTTGCCCGTCGAGCACGACCAGCTCGGCTTCAGCCGCAGCCGGATCGGCAATGCCAACGGCTACTCGGCGCCGGCCGCGGTCTATCGCACCCGCGACGATCGCTGGGTGACGCTCGCCGGCTCGACCAACGCGCTCTACGCCGCCAATTGTCGCGCGATCGACCGTCCTGACCTGATCGAGGATCCGCGCTTCGCGAACAATGCCTCGCGGGTGAAGCATTCGGCCGAGCTCAACGCGATCTTCGCCGCCTGGTGCGCGGCGCATGACCTCGATGAGGTCGTCGCCCGCTTCACCGCGGCCAAGGGAACGATCGCGCCGATCTACGCGATCGACCAGATCGCAGCCGATCCGCAGGCGATCGCGCGCGAGATGATCACGCGCGTGCCCGACCGCGATTTCGGCTCGGTGGCAATGTCGAACGTCGTACCGCGCTTTGGCAACGATCCCGCGGCGCTGCGCCATGCCGCGGGCGACGTCGGCCAGGACAACCTGGAGATCTATCAGGGCTGGCTTGGACTGTCAGACCAGGAGATGGACGATCTCGCGCGCAGGAAGGTGATCTGACGCGGCGCGAGCAGATACGACCAGGCGCAGCGAAGAACGCGCCGGAGCAGCCCGGACAAGGGATGCAGCAGACAGGGAGATGCGCGATGAGACCGTTGACGATGACGCGCCGTGGCCTGCTCGGTGCCGGGGCCGCGCTGGCCCTGGGCCGCAGCCATCCCGCACGCGCCGAGGGCGAGTGGCCGACCCGCATGGTGCGGCTGATCTGTCCCTATGGCGCCGGAGGCGCCAGCGACATCTCACTGCGCCTTCTGGCGACGGAGTTCGAACATCACCTCGGTCAGCAGTTCATCATCGAGAACAAGCCGGGCGCCGGCAGCCGCATCGCCAACGACGTCGTCGCCCGCGCCGCACCCGACGGCTACACCCTGCTCTACGCCGCTGCGCCCTACGTCACCGCCGAAGCGCTGTTCGGCAAGCTGACCTACGACCCGATCAAGGATCTGCGCCCCGTCGCCGGCACCGTCGTCGCGCCGATCTTCCTGATGATCAGCGCCAACGCGCCGTACAAGACGCTGGCCGAGCTGATCGCCTACGGCAAGTCCAAGCCCGAAGGCCTGACCTTCGCCTCGCCGGGCGCCGGCTCGCAGCCGCATCTCGCCGCCGAGCTGCTGTTCCGCGACGCCAAGGTGACCGGCCTCAACATTCCCTTCCGCGGTGACTCGATGGCCTACACCGAGCTGCTCGCCGGCCGCGTCGACGCGACGCTGACCGCGATCAGCACGGCGCTGCCCTATATCCAGGCCGGCCAGTTTCGCGTGCTCGGCGTCGCCGCCACCGAGCCGAGCGCGATCTATCCGCAGGCGCCGACGCTGCGCGAGCAGGGCCTGCCGAACGTGGTCGCGTCGGGCTGGTACGGCTTCATGGCGCCGGGCGCGACGCCGCAAGCCATCGTCGACCGGCTGTCGCGCGAGATCATCGCCGATCTCGCCGCTCCCGAGGTGAAGCAGAAGCTGTTCGCACAAGGGCTCGACGTGCAGCCGCGCGACCCCACGGCGTTCGGCCAGTTCATCGCCGACGAAACCAAAAAATGGAGCGCGGTCATCCGCGACGCCGCCATCAAGGCCGAATGAGCTTCACAAAAAATGATCAGGGAGTGGATGTGATGAGGATTGGGACCACCGCGCTGGCCGCGCTTGCTCTGCTGTCGCTCGCCGCGACGGCTTCGGCGGCCGAGAAGAAGTACGACACCGGGGCCAGCGACAGCGAGATCAAGGTCGGCCAGACCGTGCCGCTGAGCGGCCCGGCCTCGGCCTATGCCACGATCGGCAAGGCGCAGGCCGCCTATATGAAGATGATCAACGACCAGGGCGGCGTGAACGGCCGCAAGATCAACCTGATCCAGTATGACGACGCCTACTCGCCGCCGAAGACGGTCGAGCAGGTGCGCAAGCTGGTCGAGAGCGACGAGGTGCTCCTGACGTTCCAGATCATCGGCACCGCGCCGAACGTCGCCGTGCAGAAATATCTCAACTCGAAGAAGGTGCCGCAACTGTTCGCGGCCACCGGCGCCTCGCGCTTCACCGATCCCAAGAACTTTCCTTGGACGATGGGCTTCAACCCGAGCTACGTCGTCGAAGGCCGCATCTACGGCCAGTACATTCTCAAGACCCATCCCGACGCCAAGATCGGCGTGCTCTACCAGAACGACGATCTCGGCCGCGACTATCTCGCCGGCCTCAAGGCCGGGCTGGGCGACAAGGCCGCCAAGATGATCGTGGCCGAATCGTCCTACGAGATCACCGAGCCGACGATCGATTCGCACATCCTGAAGCTGAAGGACGCCGGCGCCGATCTGCTGTTCAGCGCCTCCACGCCGAAGCAGGCGGCGCAGGCCATCAAGAAGGTCGCCGAGCTCGGCTGGAAGCCGGTCCACATCGTCGACATCAATGCCAATTCGCTGGGCGCCACCCTGAAGCCCGCCGGGCTCGAGAATGCCAAGGGCCTGATCAGCGTCGGCTACGTCAAGGACCCGCTCGAGGAGGGCTTCAAGAACGACCCCGGCGTGCAGCGCTATCTCGCCTTCATGGAGAAATACTATCCCGACGGCGACAAGGGCTCGAACTTCAACGTCTATGGCTACATCACCGCCGAGCTCCTGGTCCAGGTGCTGAAGCAGTGCGGCGACGAGCTGACGCGGGAGAACGTGCTGAAGCAGGCCACCCATCTCGACCATGTCGAGCTCGGCATGCTGCTGCCGGGCATCAGCATCACGACCTCGCCGACCGACTATCGCGTCAACAAGCAGTTGCAGATGATCCAGTTCGACGGCGCGCACTGGCAGAACATCGGCGGCATCGTCACCGACGCGGCCGCGGATTAGCAGCGGCGGCTGCGCCCAGACCGGCCGACCTTGGCGTCGGCCGGTCACAACCCCCGGATCAGCTCGGCGTCGATCAGCATGCGGTTGAAGCGGCGCGCCTCGGCGCCGTCGCCGCAGGCATAGAACACGCCCTTGCAGCGGAGCATGATCTCCTTCTGCTCGGCAAAGGACGGATCGAGCGGAATTCCGGCGGCCTCGAGCGTGACCAGCGGCAGATAGGCGGCGTCGATCCGGTCCATCACGACCGCGCTCTGGCGCGGCTCGAAATTGACGGCATCGATCGCGTAATACGTCCGATAATAGCGCGGATCGTAGCTTTCGAGCTTCTCGCCGATGCCGGCCTCGTCGAGCTTGGGATCGAGAATGTGCGGCGAGAACTCCGGCTGGTGATCGCCATAGCGGACGATCAGGAACGGCTGGTCGCCGAACCTCTTCTTCAGGCTCGCGAGAAAGCGCTGATAGTCCGCCGCGCTCATCATCTGCCGGCGCAGATACTCATCGATCGAAGGCAGATTGCCGGGCGCACGCCAGGACGGCGTCAAATCAGGCCGGAACGTCGTCTCCCACGGGAAATGGTTGGCGGCGAGATAGACGAACATGAACAGCGGCTTGCCGCGCGGCCGGTGCTGCATCACATCGAGCGCGGCGTCGTAGAAGAAGCCGTCGGGCTCGACGCCCTTGGCGCCGAGATCGCGCGCGTCGAGGAAACGATCGACACCCACCGTGGTCTGGAAGCTGCGCGCGCTCATGAAGGCGCCCTGCGCGGGATACAGCGACACCGTGTCGTAGCCGCAATTGCGCAGCGCCAGCGGCAGGCCGCGCTCGACCCGGCCGGACGCAATCCTCGTCACGAAATAGGCGAAACGGCCGAACGAGCGCGACGACAGGCCGGCGAGCACGTTGTACTCGGTGAACCAGCTCGGGCCGCCATTGCTCTCGGCCATGAACTGCCGCGCCTTGCCGTCGAACGACTTGAAGTGGCTGCCATAGCCATCGGGCACCTTGATGCCCTCAGCCGAGCGGATGTCGAAACTGGATTCGTCGTGGATCAGCACGATGTTCGGCCGGCGCGCGGCCGGATGACAGGAATCCGGGACGAAGGCAGCCAGACTTCGATCAGCCGTGGCGTCGGATTCCATGAAGCCGTTGGCGAGGAAGTCCGACACCGCCGTGACGCCGGAGCGCGCGAATTTCGACAGATAGCCGTCGTCATAGTAGCCGCGCCAGGCCTCGTCGCGCCAGTTAAGCGAATACAGCGTCAGCGCCGCGAGGCAGGCGAGCTTGCCGGCGAGCGCCGGCAGCCGCGCGATCCGGAACGGGTCGGCCCACCACAGCAGCCCCAACAGCGGCAACACGACCGCGACGGCCACCAGCACCGACAGCTTGAGATTCGGAAAGATCGTGAACAGGAATGCCGCGCTGTCGTGATCGATCAGCATCACGTCGACGAAGTTCGCGGTCATCTGGACCACAGCGTGCTTGAGCTGCGACAGCAGCACCAGCACCACGACCATGGTCAGCGCCAGCGCGGCCGACACCGCAGGCCGCCGCAGCAGCACCAGCCAGAAGCCGTTCAGGATGCCCCAGGCCAGCACGAAGCCGAGCCGCGAGCCGAAATCGGTCTCGGTGTGCAGCATCAGAGCGAGCGCCGCCACATGCGGCGCGGCGACGGCGGACAGCCGGACGGCGGCAGAGCGTGTTGCGCTCGCCGCGGCGAGCGTGGTGATCGGTTGGTCGTTCGGGGTCAGTGACATCAGCCGGTCGAAAGCAGGCGCCCTTCGCCGGCGCATGCCGACAGATCAAGGAAGCCGATCCTGTCATTCGACCGTAATGAAATCGTCACAAATCACAACAGCCCGGATTTGCACGGAGCCGCGCGCCGATCGTCCGGCATGGCGGACCGGCGCAGCTCCCGGCGACGGCTCCGGGACCGGAGCGATGGCCGGGCCGCGATCAGTGCTCCGAGCCGGTCTCGAGCAGCCGCTCGCGCACCAGACGCACCGCGCCGCGACTCCAGGAATAATTGGCGCCGAGGCGCAGCCCGCTGTCGCCGGCGACGACGAGTGCGCCACTGTCGGCCTGGCGGACGCGAAAACCGATGATGTATTCGGTGCGGCCGATCCGCCTGACGATGCCGAGCAGCGACTGCTGGGCGCCGACCGCGCGCGCCACTCGCGCCTCGCAATCGTCGCACTCACGCACCGGCTGCCCCGGCTTGATCTCGCCGGCGGCGTCCACGAGGCGGTAGCGCCCGGACTGCGCCAGCAGCTGCCGCACCGCGTCGGTCGCCTCCTGCAGCCCCTTCTGGTCGGACTCCGTCGCGCCGAGCGCAGCGCCTGCGCTGGTGTCGTCGAGCTCGAATGGCAAGAGCGCCAGCCGGATCGGCTCCGGCGGCGCCAGCGCGTCACGGACCTGGCGCGAGACGAACATCTCGGCGCGCTGCCAGGCCTCGTCGCTGTCGCCGCGGAAGGTGAAGACCTTGTCGAACAGCACCCGATGGGAGGTGACGTCGATGGCCGACGCCCGCGCCCACTGCACCAGGGTCGAGAGCTTCTGGACACCACCGGTGACCACGACGGTGGCGCCGGCCGCGGCCGCCATCTGCAACCGTGCCTCCGGCGACGCATCGGTCGGACAGGACGGAGCGCAGGACGGGCTGACCGGACGCAGCCGCGCATCCGCGGCGACATCGCGGCGGAGCGCGGCGATGAACGCATCCAGCCGCCGCTGATGCGCTGCGGTCTGATCGACCGGCTCGCCGGACGTATCGAGATAGCTGAAATCATCGACCAGCACGGCCGGGACATCACCAGAGGCGGCGCGGACCGGGCCGGCCGCGAGAGCAAGCGCGAAAACGAGGCAACGGACGAGGCGGCGGTTCGACATGAGATTCCCCTGCAACGATGTCTGGCGCTCCGAAGCTAGATGCCGGCGCGGCATGGCTGCAGCGGCGAGGATCCCGGCGAGGCACGGGAAAATTTCACGACGGCACCGTCCACCGGGCCGCGGCGCTTTTGGCCCGGGCGGTTCTGCCGTTAAATGCCGGCGGGCTGGGCTGCCATGGACGCGCCGAAGATGTGGAGCCGCTACGACCTCAAATACCGCCTGACGCTGCGCATCGCGGCGGTCTCGGCGCTCTGCTTCGCGGCGATCTGCGCCTATGTGCTGTTCGACACCGACCGCTCGGTGCATGCGCGCAACGCGCGGATCGCCGAGATCACGGCCCGGACGCTGCAACTGCAGCAGAGCAAGATGCATTGGGTCAACAGCCCGCCGGCCGGCTTTCCCGACCTCGACGCGGTCGCGGCCGCGGCGATGGGACCGGGGCTGTGCATCGCCTATCGCGGCGTCGACGGCGTGATCGTGCAGCGGATCTGCGGCGGCGCGGACGCGCAGGCGGACGATCCGCCCCGCGCCTTCGCGATGCCGTATCGGCGGCTGTTCGAGCCGGGCCGGGAAGCGGCACGGCCGGTCAGGTTTCGCGGCGAGAGGACCGGCGATGCGGTCGTCTGGATCGATGCCGGCGTCATGACCGCGGACGCCTGGCGCGAGCTCGGCCGGCTGCTGCCGGTACTCGGGACGGCGCTGGTGCTGCTGTGCGTGCTGGCCTACGCCGCACTGGCCCGCGCGCTGCGCCCGACGCGGCTGATCCGCGCCGGGCTGGAGCGGATCGCCGCCAACGATCTGTCGGCGCGGCTGCCACCGTTCGACCTCGCCGAGCTCTCGGCGATCCGCGATGCCTTCAATCAGCTCGCCGAGGGGCTGGAGACGGCGCTGGTGCAGCGCGGCGAATTGACCCGGCGCCTGATTGCCCTGGAAGACGACGAACGCCGCCACCTCGCCCGCGAGCTGCATGACGAATTCGGCCAGTCGCTGGCGGCGATCCGGGCGCTCGCAGCGTCGATCCGTCACAGCGCGGCGCAGGATTGCCCCGCTCTGGTCGGCGAATGCGACGGCATCGCGCGCACCGCGAGCGACATGATGGAGCAGTTGCGCGGCGCGCTGATGCGGCTGCGTCCGCCTGATGTCGACGAGCTCGGCCTCGCCGGCAGCCTCGAAGGCCTCGTGGCCGGCTGGAACCGGCGGCAGCACGGCCGCACCGTGTTCGAGATCAGCCTGTCGGGCGACGTCGACCGGCTGCCCAGCATCGTCGCCAGCAACGTCTACCGCATCGCGCAGGAGGCGCTCACCAACGCCGTCAAGCACGCCGGCGCGACGCGCGTGCGATTGCAGTTGACGCTTCAGGACGGGCCGGCCCGGTCGGCGCCGGAGAGCACGACCGTGCTCACCGTCGAAGATGACGGTCCTGCCGGCGATGCGCCCGACAAGCCGGGCATGGGCCTGCTCGGCATGCGCGAGCGCGTCGCCTCCATGGGGGGCCAGATGAGCTTTGCGGCCACGTCCGGCGGCGCGCGCCTCCGCGTCGAGATTCCGCTCCCGGCCCTGCCCGGCCTCTCGCCTGCGCAGCCGGAAACGGCCTACGCGGCATGACGACGCCCGCCGGCACCATCCTGCTGGTCGACGACCATGCCGTGGTCCGCGAGGGCTACAGGTCGATGCTGCAGAAGCAGCCGGGACTGCGCGTAGTCGCCGAAGCCGCCGATGGCGCCGAAGCCTACCGGCTGTTCAAGGAGGTCAGGCCCGATCTCGTCATCATGGACCTGACGATGCCGGGCGTCGGCGGCATCGAGGGCATCCGCCGCATCCGGCAATGGGATCGCGGCGCGCGCATCCTCGTCTTCACCATGCATGAGAATGCCGGCTTCGCGGTGCAGGCGATCCGCGCCGGCGCCCGCGGCTATGTCACCAAGAGCAGCCCGCCGGAGGCTCTCGTGCGCGCCGTCATGGACGTGCTGGCAGGCCGCATCGCGATCAGCCCCGACATCGATCACGAGCTCGCGCTCAGCCGCCTCTCCGGCGAGCGCGCCGCCGCCGACGTGCTGTCCGCGCGCGAGTTCGAGGTGATGCAGATGCTGCTGGCCGAACGGACGACGGACGAGATCGCGTCCGCGCTGCATCTCAGCCCGAAGACGGTTGCCAACCTGCACTCGCTGATCAAGGACAAGCTCGGCGTCGCCACCGACATCGAGCTGGTGCGGCTGGCGCTGCGGCAGGGCCTGCTGAGCTGAGCCGGCGGGGCTTACATCCCCGCGAGAAAGCTCAGGAGTCGCCCTGCGGCGTTGCTGCCGCGTCCGACGCCGTGACCGGATCGTCGATCAGGTGAAACGCGCGCCCGAGCCGGCGCTGCACGCTCATCACGGCGCGGTCGACGTCGCTGATCAGGCTGTCGCCGAGAACGACGTGCGGGATCTCCCAGTTGCGGCCGCTGCGCACGTCGAGCGCATGAACCGCCGGCACGCGCGCGGTCTCGCAGCCCGGCTGCGCGCGAAGGTCCTCCTCGACCAGGCGGGTCAGCTCCGCCTGGGTCTTGCCGATGGTCGTCATCGCCGGCATCAGGGCCTGGTCGCGGGCATCAGGCCGAGCCGCTTGGCGATGATGCGATCGACGGTCCGTTTCGGAAGCACCCGCACGATCCATTGCCTCATGGCGTCGGGCGCGATCTCGTAGCGCACCTTGGGCGCCGGCAAGGTCAAGGCGTCGGCCACCCGCGCGGCGATGGTCTCGGCCGGCAGCCCGGACTTGCCGAGATTCAGCATGAAGGCGCGGATCTTCTGCAACGCCGGGAAGAACGGCGAGGCCTGATACGGCGACAGGTCGACCTCGTCGGCCTTGGCCCAGATCGGCGTCTTCACCGCGCCTGGCGCGATGACGATGACGTCGATGCCGAACAGCATCAGCTCACGGCGCAGGCTCTCGGACAGCCCTTCGATCGCATGCTTTGAGGTCGAATACGGCGCCAACAGCGGGTTGCCATTGCGCCCGGCCACCGAGCTGACCATCACGATCCGGCCCCGCTCCCCTTTCATGGCGGGATCCGCTCCGAGCAGCGGCGCGAACGCCTGGGTCGCGATCACCGGGCCGATGACGTTGACCTCCATCTGATGGCGGAACTGCGCGATCGGCAGCTCCGTCACCGGCCCCGCGACGGCGATGCCGGCATTGTTGACCAGGCCGGCGAGCGCCTCGCCGGCGAGAGCCGCCCGCACCTCCTCCGCGGCCGCCTTCACCGCCGCCTCGTCGGTCACGTCGAACAGCAGCGGCGTGAAGTTGGCGCCGAGCTCGCTGCGCAGACGGTCTGCATCGGCCTGCTTGCGAACGCTGCCGAACACGCGAAAGCCGCGCGCGAGCAGGTGCTTCGAACAGGCGAACCCGATGCCGGTGGATGCGCCGGTGATGACGACGGATTTCATGGGGACCTCAACGATTTGCGCGGCGATTATCGCACGGGATGCGGCAAGATGCTGGCGCTGATTTTTCGCGTGAGGTCATCACCCGCCGAGCCTGCCCCGGAACAACGGAATACGGCACGCAACGCACGGCGCGTCGGCAAAACGGCCGCGGCAAGAATGGGATTTAAGTTTCAATGCTTGGGAGGATGAGAGCTGACGTGAGATCGAGGGCAGCGACCAAACTGGATGAAGGAAGGTTTGTGACCTTATGAGATCGTTAACCTTTCCGCCTCGCTCGCCTGTCTTCGCCGGGTCTGCAAGGAGGTGATCGCACCTCATTCCATCGATTGTCCGGCGAATCTCCGAAAGGCCGGGCTCCGGCCCGTCTTCCCCTCTATGCGTATCGTCTTAATTTTCCGTATCCGTGTTTCCCCGGAGTACTACGCCCTCCGCCCCTAACGCATTGTTATTTCCCGTGCCGAAAACTGCCCCGGCCGAAAGCCTTGCAGCGGATCACACGCGTTGCTGTCGCTCCGGCAATCCGGACCAACGGGCGCGATCGTGTCACAGCCAGAACAGCTTCCGCTTTCAGAAAACTCCATCATCACCGAACTCGAAGAGGCCGTCCGCAGCGGCTCCTCGGCGAAGCGCGTCAACACGCTGCGCCAGGTCACCAACCTGTTCCTGCATGACGGCGAACGCCTCAGCGAGGACCAGATCAAGGTGTTCGACAACGTGCTGTGCATGCTGGTCTCGCGGGTCGAGACCCGCGCGCGGGCCGAGCTCAGCAAGCATCTCGCGCCGGTCGACTATGCGCCCGTCGAATTGATCCAGCAGCTCGCCCGCGACGATGAAATCTCGGTGGCCGAGAACGTGCTGATGCACTCGAGCCGGCTCACCGAGCATACGCTGGTGGAGGTCGCGGCGACCAAGGGCCAGGATCACCTGATGGCGATCTCCAGCCGCCCGCATCTGACCGAGGCGGTGACCGACATCATCGTCGACCGCGGCGAGCGCCGGGTCATCCGCAAGCTTGCCAACAACCAGACCGCGCGCTTCTCCGAGACCGGCTATTCCGGGATGATGGCGCATGCCGAGGACGACGACGAATTGTCCGAGATCATCGGGCTGCGCATCGACCTGCCCACCAAGCATCTGCGCGACCTGCTGCGCCGCGCGACCGAAGCCGTGCGCGCCAAGTTGATGGCCTCGGCGCCGCCGGCGTTGCAGCAGGAGATCAAGAAGATCCTCAAGGCGATCGCCGACGTTGTGCGCAGCGACGGCGGCCTGATCGGGCGCGACTTCACGCTGGCCGAAGAGGCCGTCAAGCGCATGAAGGGGCTGAACGAGCTCAACGATTCCGCCATCGCCTTCTTCGCCGAGACGCGCCGCTTCGGCGAGGTGTCCGCCGCACTCGGCCTGCTCAACAACGTCCCGACCGAGATGATGGCCAAGGTGCTGGAGGGCCCGCGCACCGACATCGTGCTGATCCCCTGCCGTGCCGCCGGGCTGGCCTGGTCGGTGGTGGCGAAGATCCTGACCCACCGGCCGATCAAGCACGCCATCGACAGCGACACGCTGAAGCTCGCGGAACGCGACTATTCCCGCCTGTCCCTCGACACCGCCCAGCGCACCCTGCGGTTCTGGATGGTGCACAACAAGGTCGAGAAGTAAGCGGCGCTCGCAAAAGCGATCCGCGCCGGAATTGATTCGCGCCTCACACCCCGCTGTCGTCCCTGCGAACGACAGCTGTGGGGCGTCGCGGGTGCCGGGTATCTCATGCCGAACGCGGCAGCCGAGAGAGTTCGCCACACGCAATCCACGCCAGCGCGTTATCGCCAGGAGATCACCGGGCGCCGGATTGACTTTGGTGCGCCCGCACTCCTACGGTGACGGCGACGGTGCCCCTCGACCGGGGCTCAATAGGGAATGCGGTGCCGGAGACGTCTCGCAAGGGACGTGACCGAAGGCCGCAGCTGCCCCCGCAACTGTAAGCGGCGAATCTCGCGTCAGAGGCCACTGGGAAATCTCGGTCCCGGGAAGGCGACGTGGAGGTGACGACCCGCGAGCCAGGAGACCTGCCGTCAGCCGTGGTCACACGCGAGGATGCCGGTCGGGGCGTTATTGGCATCGTTTTCAGGCAGGCCTGCAAAGGCGTGCATGAGACCTCGTTCGCGGTGACGTGCCACTGACGTCATGCCGAGGTCACTCGTGTCTCCCGTTCCCCATGCCAGGCGCCGTCGCGCCCTTCTGTCGTCGTTCTACCTCCTCTCGTCGTTCGCGCTGCTCGGTCCCTCCCCCGCAACGGCGCAGCAATCCGCCTCGCCCGATCTGCTGCCGCCGGTCGAGGTCGACCCGCCGCACCGGCCGATCGCTCCGAAACCGGCCATCCCCCGCAGAGCCGGCAACGCCGCGCATCAACAGATGCCGGCGGCAAAGCCGGAATCGCCGGCCAGCCCGCCCGTCGCGGTCAGCCCGGCCGGCATCGTGACGCCGGTCGCCAACGTCGCGAATGCGATCACGGTGGTGACCGACAAGGACATCGCCGCGCAGCAGGCCCGCACGGTGCCGGACATCCTGAGCACCGTCCCCGGATTGAACGTCGTGCAGGCCGGCGGCCCGGGCGGCCAGACCAACGTCTTCATGCGCGGCACCAATGCCAACCACACCAAGCTCATCATCGACGGCATCGACGTCGGCGACGTCACCAACAGCAACGGTGCGTTCGATTTCGCGCATCTGCTCGCCGCCGACATCCAGCAGCTCGAGGTGCTGCGCGGGCCGCAGAGCGGGCTGTACGGCTCCGATGCGATCGGCGGCGTGATCTCGGTGATCACGCGCAAGGGCGACGGCCCGGCGCGGGCGACCGCCTCGGTCGAGACCGGCTCGTTCAAGACCTTCAACCAGTCGGCCGGCGTCAGCGGCTCACAAAACAATGTCAACTACGCGGTCAACGTCGCGCATCTGCACGCCGGCGACGTGCCGGTGACGCCATGGCAACTGCTCCCGGCCGGGCAGAAGGCGATCGGCAACGCCTACGACAACGTGACCGCCTCGTCCAAGCTCGGCGTCGATCTCAACGAGGCCTGGACACTGAATTCGGTTGTCCGCTACACCGACGCCACCCTGCTGTTCACCGGCGACAGCGGCTTTCCCAGCGTTCCCGATGCGATCAGGAGCAAACACACCGTCCACCAGCTGGCAACGCGCCAGGAAGCCGTGTGGTCGCTGCTCGGGGGCCGCATCAGGAACTACTTCGGCGTCAACTACGTGAACAACTGGTCGTCCGATCTGACGGCCGGCAATCCCGTGGCCGCGGTCGCCACGGGGGAGCGCATCAAATATGACTGGCACGCGGTGACCGAACTGGCGCCGCACAACAATCTCGTCGTCGGGCTGGAGCAGCAGACCGAGCGGCTGAAAACAACCGATCTTTCCGCCGAGAACGGCAACAAGGCCGGCTTCGTCGAGCTGCAGACGGAGCTCGCCAAGCGCTGGTTCGTGGTGGCGAGCCTGCGCAACGACGTCAACGACCAGTTCGGCGGCCATGGCACCTACCGCATCGCGCCGGCGGTGATCCTGCCGCTCACCGAGACCAAGCTGAAGGCGAGCTACGGCACCGGCTTCAAGGCACCGACCTTGAGCCAGCTGCACCAGGATTTTCCGGCCTTCAACTTCTTCGCCAATCCGGACCTGAAGCCGGAAGAGAGCACCGGCTACGATGCCGGCTTCGAGCAGCCGCTGTTTTCGGATCGCATCCGCTTCGGCACGACCTACTTCCACAACAGCATCACCAACCTGATCAATTTCAACGCGACCTTCACCTCCTATGCCAATGTGGGCCTCGCGACCACCGAAGGCACCGAGAGCTTCGTGACGGCTGATCTCACCGATCGGATCTCGCTGCGCGCGGACTACACCTTCACCCGCGCAGTCGATGCGGCCACCGGTCAGCAGCTATTGCGACGGCCGAAGGAGAAATGGAGCGCAACCGCGATCTGGCTGCCGGTCGATGCGCTCAGCCTGTCGGCCACCGTGCTGAGGATCAGCGACTGGCTCGATGTCAGCCGCGACGGCATGACCACCGGCCTCGTCGCACCCGGCTACACGGTCGTCAACCTGCGCGGCGACTACGCGCTGTCCGACCAGGTCAAGCTGTTCGGCCGGATCGACAACCTCTTCAACCGTCACGCCCAGAACCCGACCGGATTCCTGGCGCCCGGCTTCGGCGCGTTCGGCGGCATCCGGGTGGCGAGCTTCGGCGTGCAGTGACGCTGCCGGCCAACTTCCCGGCGGCTGACAGAAGCTGCCGAAATGGACTACAATCGCAACAGAAGGAGATGTTCCATGACTCTCGACGTTCTCGCCCGATCTGGTTCCGAGGCTCGCCTCGCGCCCGTTCCGCAACGGCATGCCGCTGCGTTCTGCTTCGCGCTGCTGACAGCTGCCTGCGCGCTGGCGAGCTTCGTGTTCGCCTGCGCGACGCCGTTTGCGGCCTTCGCCGTGATCGCCGCCGCCATGCTGCCGCTGCGCATGGCGCTGCCGGTGATGCTCGGCGCCTGGCTGGTCAACCAGGGCATCGGCTTCGGCGCGCTGCATTATCCGGTGGATGCCAACACGCTGGCCTGGGGCGCGATGATCGGCGTTGCGGCGCTGGGTGCCACGCTCGTCGCCCGCATGGCGCTGGCGGCCTTGCGCACGGCACCAGCGCCGGCCGCGTTTGCCGTCGCGCTCCTCAGTGCCTACGCGGCCTATGAGCTGGTGCTGCTGGCCGCCACGCCCGCACTCGGCGGGGCCGCAAGCTTCGCGCTCCCGATCGTCGCCCGCCTCGGCCTGACCAGCGCCGCCTGGCTGGTCGGCCTCGTCGCGGTCAGTGAGATCGTCCGCCTGCTCACGCCGCTGGCTTCGCGGCACACGGCGTCCTGACCGAACCAGCATCAGCGGTTAGGCGCTCGTCGTCTTCCCGCCCACTGCCGTCGTCCCCGCGAACGCGGGGACCCATACCGCGTGATGTGAGTTGGCGGAAACGGTCTGGATCATCGTCCTTCGCAAAACAAAAGCCGGTGGTTATGGGTCCCTGCGTTCGCAGGGACGACAGCTGTGGGTGTTGCAAACGGCCGGGCTGAACCACGCTTCGCCGTCGCAGCCACGAAAAAGCCTCCGCCCGACAAGGACGGAGGCTTTTGATTGAGCCGATGGCGGGGACCGCGCTACCGCGGTCCCAACCGTCGAATATGACAGCTCAGTTCTTGCTCTTGTCGACCAGCGCGCCCTTCTTGATCCAGGGCATCATGTCGCGCAGGCGGGCACCGACTTCCTCGATCGGGTGCTGGGCAAGCTTGGCGCGGGTCGCCTTGAACGAGGTCTGGTTGACCTTGTTCTCCAGCATCCAGTCGCGCGCGAAGCGGCCGGACTGGATGTCGTCGAGCACGCGCTTCATCTCGGCCTTGGTCTCCGGCGTGATGATGCGCGGGCCGGTGACGTACTCGCCGTACTCGGCGGTGTTGGAGATCGAGTAGTTCATGTTGGCGATCCCGCCTTCATAGATCAGGTCGACGATCAGCTTGACCTCGTGGAGGCACTCGAAATAGGCCATCTCCGGCGCGTAGCCGGCCTCGGTCAGCGTCTCGTAGCCGGCCTTGATCAGTTCGACCAGGCCGCCGCACAGCACCGCCTGCTCGCCGAACAGGTCGGTCTCGCACTCTTCCTTGAAGGTCGTCTCGATGATGCCGGCGCGGCCGCCGCCGATCGCCGAGGCGTAGGACAGGCCGAGGTCATGGGCGTTGCCCGAGGAGTCCTTGGCGATCGCGATCAGGCAGGGCACGCCGCCGCCGCGCTGGTACTCGGAGCGGACGGTGTGGCCGGGGCCTTTCGGCGCGATCATCAGCACGTCGAGATCGGCGCGCGGGTCGAGCAGGTTGAAGTGGACGTTCAGGCCGTGGGCGAACACCAGTGCGGCGCCCTGCTTCATGTTGTCGTGCAGGTGCTCGCGGTAGATGTCGCCCTGCAGCTCGTCCGGGGTCAGCATCATCACGAGGTCGGCCCACTTCGCGGCCTCGGCGACTTCCATCACCTTGAAGCCGGCGCCTTCGGCCTTCTTGGCCGAGGCCGAGCCTTTGCGCAGCGCGATCGCGACGTCCTTGACGCCGGAATCCTTCAGGTTGAGCGCGTGGGCGTGGCCCTGGCTGCCATAGCCGACGATGACGACCTTCTTGCCCTTGATCAGGTTCAGATCGGCGTCGCGATCGTAGTAGACACGCATTGTCGTTTCCTCTTTGAGATGGCCGGAATTGGCTGAAAAGTCAGACGCTTGGGTGAGGCACGGGCGGCTGCGCCCGGACGAAATCCGGCCCGTGTCTAGAGCATTTTGGGTCCCGTTGGAAACCCCGATCTCGCATGGCGGCGGCGTCCTTCATGCGTCCATGAAGACGGGATAGAGCGAGGCAAGCAGCAGCGCGGCCATCAGGATGTTGAAGGCGCGGACCGCACGGTCGGAGCTCAGCAGCGGCCGCAGTGCGGTGCCGAACAGGGTCCAGGTGATGGTCGAGCCGATCGCCATCACGAAGCTGATCGCGACCTGCAGCCCGACATTGGCCGGAAAGCTGGCAATCGCGGCATAGGCGGTGATGGTGCTGATCACCATCACCCAGCCCTTGGCGTTGACCCACTGGAACAGCGCCGCGCCCCAGAACGACATCGGGCCGCGCGGCGTGGTGTCCTCAGGCTTGGTCGATCCGGACAAGGCGATCGCAACCGCCAGGTAGATCAGATAGGCCGCGCCGAGATATTTCAGAACGTCTTGCAGGACCGGGTAGCGGATGAACACCGTGGCCAGCCCGAAGCCGACCGCGCCGACCATGAAGGCGAAGCCGAAGCTGACGCCCATCATGTGCGGCACCGTGCGGCGGAAGCCATGGGTCACGCCCGACGACAGCAGCATGATGTTGTTCGGCCCCGGCGTGAACGCCATCACGAAGGCGAAGGTGACGAAGGCGATGAGGAGCTGCTGGGACATCAGGACGTTCTCGCCGCAAGCAAGCACTGACTTGCGGTCACCTGCGCATGGCGGCCGCGCCTGTCGCGGCGCGGGCAGTGCAACCTCGCCCCGCTTGCGGGGAGAGGTCGGATTGCATCGCCAGATGCAATCCGGGTGAGGGGGTACAGGTCTAACGGCGAACGCTCCCCGTGCGGCTGCCCCTCACCCCGACCCTCTCCCCGTAAGAACGGGGAGAGGGAGCGCACCGTCGCCTGCGCGAAAGTGAGACTCACCAATCTGCCGCTCATAGCTAGCCCTGCCCCGCCGGCTTCTGCAGCACGTAGGTCGCGTGCATCGGGGCGTGATAGTCGGCGGACACCGTGACGAAGCCGACCTCGGTCAGCATGCGCTCCATCACCCAGGCGAAGGTGGAGTTCTCGTCGCGCATGTGGGTGATGACGCTGTCGCGGGCGAGGTCGTGGTTCTTGATGTTGAAATCCGCCCATTGCTCAACCGAGCGCTCCGCGCCGTCGGGCATGGAGACATAGACGATGTCGCGCAGGAAGAACTGCGCGCCCGGCTTCAGCGCCGCGAAGATCCGTGCCAGCGCCACCGCCTTCCAGAAATCCGGCAGGTGGTGCAGCGTGAACTCGCTGGCGATCAGGTCATAGGTGGCAGGCTCATAGGCGAACGACAGCAGCCCCGCCGAATGCATCCGCACCGCGGTACGGCGGTCGCGGGTGTAGATCTTGGTCAGCGCCAGCATCGCCGGCGAGATGTCGATGGCGTCCACCACGGCCCCCATCAGCGCCGCTTCCGTCGCCAGCACGCCATTGCCGCAGCCGATGTCGGCCACCCGCCAGCCCGGCTTGACACCGAGCATCTTCAACGCGGCGCGCGCACGCTCGTCGGCATCGTCGCCCGAACCGTAGATCGAGGCCACGGCATGATCGAGACCGATCCGGTTGCGTTCGTTGTAGTACCAGTCGCGCGCCAGCATGGCTCACATCCCTTCCGGTCCCCGCCCGATCGCCGCAATGCCGGTCCTGGCGACTTCCACCAGGCCCAGCGGACGCATCAGATCGATGAATTGCGTGATCTTGTCGGTGTTGCCTGTGATCTCGAACACGAAGCTCTCGGTGGTGGCGTCGATCACGCGGGCGCGGAACGCATCCGCCAGCCGCAGCGCCTCGACGCGCGGCTCGCCGATGCCGCGCACCTTGACCATCGCCAGCTCGCGCTCGATCGCGCGTTTCGTCAGCGTCATGTCGACGACGCGATAGACCGGGATCATGCGGTCGAGCTGATGCTTGATCTGCTGGATCACCATCGGCGTGCCGGTCGTGACGATGGTGATGCGCGACAGGTGCTTCTGGCTCTCGGTCTCGGAGACGGTGAGGCTCTCGATGTTGTAGCCGCGCCCCGAGAACAGGCCGATGACCCGCGCCAGCACGCCGGGCTCGTTCTGCACCAGCACGGCAAGCGTGTGCGTTTCGTTCGGATCGTGGCGGTCTTCGATGAAATAGGCGGAGGCTGGCTGGTTCATTGGTGTCCCCTTAGAATTTCATCCGTCATGGCCGGGCTTGTCCCGGCCATCCACGTCGAGCGTCGCGCGTGCGGCATCGTGGATGCCCGGGCCTTCGCCGCGCCGAAGCGGCTTCGGCCGCGCAGGCGGGTCAAGCCCGGGCATGACGGCGGTATGTGGAGTGAGCGGAGTGCCCATTACGACAACTCCGCCATTTCTTCGGTTGCTGCCGGCAGCACCCAGCGCCTGAACAAATCGAGATCGATGTTGCCGCCGGTCAGCACCAGACCGACGCGCTTGCCGGCCAGCCTGCCCTTTTCCTGCAAGGCGGCTGCGAGCGACGCCGCACCAGCGCCTTCGGCGAGATTATGCGTGTCGGTCCACAGGATGCGCACGGCCTCGGCGATCTCGGCGTCGCTGACCTGCACGATCCGCGAGGCGCCTTTCAGGATGATCGCGAGCGCATCCGCATCCGGGCTGCGCGTGGCGAGACCATCGGCGTGGGTGTCGGCGCTGTTGGTCGTCACCACCGTCCGCGCGGCGAACGACAGCGCGTAGGACGGCGCCTCGGTCGACTGCACGCCGACGATCTCGGTCTTCAGGCCCAGGAGATCGCGCGCGAGGATGCAGCCGCAGATGCCGGAGCCCTGCCCGATCGAGACGTAAAGCACGTCGAGATCGGGGGCGCTGCGCAACAGCTCCAGCGCGTAGGTGGCGACACCGCGCACGAGATCGCGATGGAACGACGGCACCATGTGCAGGCCGTCGCGCGCAGCGTGACGCCCGGCTTCCTCGCGCGCCTCCTGGAAGTCGCTGCCATGCTCGATCAGCGCAGCGCCGAACGCCGCCATCGCGCGGTTCTTCTCGACCGAGTTGCCCCGGGGCACGTAGATCGTCACCGGCAGGCCGTTGCGGCGGCCGGCGAAGGCGATGCTCTGGCCATGATTGCCGCGCGTCGCGGTGATCAGGCCGCGGACATCGGGCTGCGTGCGCTTGAGGCTGTCGACATAGACCAGCCCGCCGCGCACCTTGAAGGCCCCGGCTGGGGTGTGGTTCTCGTGCTTGACGACGACGTGCGTCCCCAGCCGCTGCGCCAGCAACGGCCACGCATGCGCGGGCGTCGCCGGCACCGCGGCGGCGACGATGGCGTGGGCGGCTTCGAGCTCAGCGAGCGCGAACATGGAATTGCTCATTTGTCAGAAGCGGACAGCTCCAGGCGCCGCTGCGCTCCCTCTCCCCGTTCTTACGGGGAGAGGGTCGGGGTGAGGGGCAGACGCACGGGACTTGCGCGTGGTGAGACCTGTACCCCCTCACCCGGATCGCATCTGGCGATGCGATCCGACCTCTCAGCGCGAGCGAAGCTCGTCGCGCCCCCGCAAGCGGGGAGAGGTTGAGAGCCAGACTGCCGAACGCGCGTGCCATCACCGCACCATCACTCCTGTCGAACTCACACCAGCGCCTTGCCGCCGGCGAACGCCGCCGCCGGATCGGACGCTTCCGCCGGCAGGATCATCTCGTTGTGCGCCTTGCCCGACGGGATCATCGGGAAGCAGTTCTCCAGCGCCGCGACGCGGCAGTCGAACAGCACCGGCTTCTTGACCGAGATCATCTCCTTGATCGCGCCGTCGAGGTCGCCGGGCTTGCTGACCTGCAGACCAACGCCGCCATAGGCTTCGGCGAGCTTGACGAAGTCCGGCAGCGCCTCCGAGTAGGAATGCGACAGGCGGTTGCCGTGCAGCAGCTGCTGCCACTGGCGCACCATGCCCATGTACTGGTTGTTCAGGATGAAGATCTTGACCGGCAGCTCGTACTGCACGGCCGTCGACATCTCCTGCATCGTCATCTGCACCGAGGCGTCGCCGCCGATGTCGATGACCAGGCTGTCGGGATGCGCCACCTGCACGCCGATCGCCGCCGGCAGGCCGTAGCCCATGGTGCCGAGGCCGCCCGAGGTCATCCAGCGGTGCGGCTCCTCGAAGCCGTAGAACTGCGCCGCCCACATCTGGTGCTGGCCGACCTCGGTCGTGATGTAGGTATCGCGCCCGCGCGTCAGCTCGAACAGCCGCTGGATCGCATATTGCGGCATGATCACGTCGCGGTTCGGCTTGTAGGCCAGCGAGTTGCGCGCGCGCCAGACGGCGATCTCCTGCCACCACGACTTGATGTCCGGCTTCTTCGCCTCGGCCCTGAACACCTGCAGGATGTCGGCGAGCACATCGCCGCAATCGCCGATGATCGGCACGTCGACGCGGATGTTCTTGTTGATCGAGGACGGATCGATGTCGATGTGGATCTTCTTCGAGCCGGGCGAGAACGCATCGGTGCGCCCGGTGATGCGGTCATCGAAGCGCGCGCCGACGCACAGCATGACGTCGCAATCATGCATCGCCATGTTGGCCTCGTAGGTGCCGTGCATGCCGAGCATGCCAAGCCAGTTCTTGCCCGACGCCGGATAGGCGCCGAGCCCCATCAGGGTCGAGGTGATCGGGAAGCCCGTCACCTCGACCAGCTCGCGCAGCAGCTTCGAGGCTTCGGGGCCCGAATTGACGACGCCGCCGCCGGAATAGATCACCGGCCGCTTGGCCGAGGCCAGCAGCGCCACGGCCTTGCGGATCTGCATCGCGTCGCCCTTGACGCGCGGCGAATAGGACACGTGGACGTCCGACTTGCGCGGCGGATGATAGGTGCCGGTCGCGAACTGCACGTCCTTCGGCACGTCGACCACGACCGGGCCGGGACGGCCCGTGGTGGCGACGTAGAACGCCTCGTGCAGCACCTTGGCGAGGTCGTTGACATCGCGGACCAGCCAGTTGTGCTTGGTGCAGGGCCGGGTGATGCCGACCGTGTCGCATTCCTGGAACGCATCGTTGCCGATCAGGTGCGTCGGCACCTGGCCGGTGATGCAGACCAGGGGAATCGAATCCATCAGTGCGTCCGCCAGCGGCGTCACCATGTTGGTCGCGCCGGGGCCCGAGGTCACCAGCACGACGCCCGGCTTGCCGGTCGAGCGCGCATAGCCTTCGGCGGCGTGGCCGGCGCCCTGCTCGTGGCGGACCAGGATGTGCTGAACCTCGCTCTGCTGGAAGATCTCGTCATAGATCGGAAGCACCGCGCCGCCCGGATAGCCGAAGATGTGCTGCACGCCGTGGTCGATGAGCGCGCGCACGATCATCGCGGCGCCGGTCATCTGGTTCGGATCGTGGCTCTTGTCGGTCATGGTGGGCTCCGGATCGCTGGGTCTCAGCGGCTTGTCGTTTTGGTCGGTCGGTTCGGTCGGCTGGTTTTCTGTTGGTTCAGCGTGGTCGGGTCGCTTCGGGCAATAAAAAAGGGCCCTGGAAGGCCCTGCGCACCGCTCGGATCATGGATGGCCGCTAGCCATCCCCGGCGATGCGCCTGGGTACGACTACGATAAGGAGGGCAATAAAGTTGCGCATGATGCCGAGCAAGCTTCCCAAAGGTTGCGCGAAACATAGCCATGGTTGCCTCGATGTCAAGGCAAAGCCGGCTCTGCTGCGCGATTTATGGATGTTAACGCGGAATTTTCCGTTCGGCGAGCGGTAATTTGGCCATCACGCCGTCATTGCGAGCGAAGCGAAGCAATCCAGGGGCCCCACTCGACAACTCGGGATCGCTTCGTCGCTGCGCTCCTCGCGATGACGATCAGAGGGATGCCACCCACGCCCGCGCCGCCTCGGGGCTCATCCACTCGAACTCCGGCAACTGGTGCCGGAACCAGGTGAACTGCCGCTTGGCGTAATGGCGGGTGTCGGCCTTGCCGATGGTGGCCGCCTGCTCCCGCGTGATCTCCCCTCTGATATAGCGCATCAGCGCCGGCACGCCGTGGGCCTTCATCGCCGGCAGCAGCGGATCGAGGCCGCGTGCCGCCAGCCGCTCGACCTCCTGCAACGCGCCGCGGTCCAGCATCAGATCGAACCGCGCGTCGATCCGCTGATACAGCGCCTCGCGCTCGGGAGCGATGAACAGCGCCCGATAGCTGCCCGCCGGCAGCAGCGGTGGCGTCGTCTCCGCGTGCCAGTCGGCCAATGGCCGACCGGTGGCCTCGATCACCTCCAGCGCGCGGGCCACGCGGGTGCGGTCGCGGACGTTCAGCCGCGCGGCCGCCGCCGGATCGCGTCGCGCCAGCTCGGCATGCAAGGCCTCGACGCCGTCGCGATCGAGCCTGAGGCGCACCGCGTCGCGCACCTCATCCGGCACGGGCGGCACCGCGGACAGCCCTGATGTCAGCGCCTTGAAATACAAGCCGGTGCCGCCGATGAAGATCGGCAGCCGCCCGACCCGCTGCACCTCGCCCAGGATCTCGGCGGCATCCCGGACAAAATGGCCGGCCGAGTAGTTCACGCTGGCATCAACATGGCCGTAGAGCCGGTGCGGCACGGCGGCCTCCTCGTCGCAGGTCGGCCTTGCCGTCAGCACCCTCAGATCGCCGTAGACCTGCATGGAATCGGTATTGATGACGACCCCGCCCGCTTTTTGCGCAAGTTCCATCGCCAGCGCCGACTTGCCGCTGGCGGTCGGCCCTGCGATAAGCACCGCTTTGTTGATCCCTGGCAAAGTCACCTGATGTCTCTCGTCGCCACCTTCATCTGCAATCCCGCCGATCCCGCGCTTGATACCACGATCGTGGAGGCCTTCCTGGCCGTGCTGCCGTCGCCGGGCACGCCGCGCTGGCTGTTCGACGAGGTCGCGATCGACATCCCGTTCGCCCACGACGGCGAGGTCCACAAGCTCGAGGCGCGCCTGCGCGACCTGCGCGGCGACATGCCGATCGACATCGTCGTGCAGGCGGAAGCGGTCCGGCGCAAGAAGCTTTTTCTCGCCGACATGGACTCGACCATGATCGGCCAGGAATGTATCGACGAGCTCGCCGACTTCGCCGGGCTGAAGCCGCGCGTCGCCGCCATCACCGAGCGCGCCATGCGCGGCGAGATCGCGTTCGAGCCGGCGTTGCGCGAACGCGTCGCATTGCTGAAGGACCTGCCGGTGAGCGTCGTCGACGAAGTCCTGACCAAGCGCATCAAGCTGACGCCGGGCGGCCGTCATCTGGTGATGACCATGCGCGCCAACGGCGCCTATACCTGCCTGATCTCCGGCGGCTTCACGCTGTTCACCAGCGCCATCGCGGCCAAGATCGGCTTCCAGGAGAACCGCGCCAACGAGCTCGTCGTCGACGGCGGCAAGCTCACCGGCGAGGTGCGCGAGCCGATCATCGGCCGCGACGCCAAGCTCGCCACCCTGATCGAGCTGCGCGAGTCGTTCGATCTCGACGCGATCGACACGCTCGCGGTCGGCGACGGCGCCAACGACCTCGGCATGATCGAGGCGGCCGGTCTCGGCGTCGCCTATCACGCCAAGCCGGCGGTCTCTGCCGCAGCCTCGGCCCGCATCGACCACGGCGACCTCACCGCCCTGCTCTATGCCCAGGGCTACACGCGCGATCAGTTCGTGGACTGACGAGACTGCGGCCGCGCGGCAGGCCATTAATCAATGGTTTTGCGAACGCTCGAAGATTGCAGTCGTATTGTCCATGGGCGAATCGCCGCCCAAGCAAAGCCGTTACCAAAGCCCTGCCTTCATCGGCTCTCGATCAGCGCATGATCAGGATTTTGTTTCAATCCAGCGCACTCGCACGCAACTCCATTCCAATCTCATTTCAGATCGCAAATCACATCATTCACCTTCCGCATCAAGGCGGCACGCGAACTGCCATTTTAACCGCATCACCAATCCATGAATTGTCAAATCATGCTGCAGCGCATATAAAGCTGACAACGCTAGGGAGTGTCCAAGGAAGCGAAAGCGATTGCAGGTGATGCAATCGATCATCGTCACAAAAGGACCTCTCGATGACCATCAAGCACATCATTCCCGGCTCTCTCCTTGCCCTCGCGCTGCTGAGCAGCGCTGCCGTAGCCGGCGAGCTGCCGAGCTACGAAGTGGGCGCGCTGCCGGCGTCCCCGCACCAGCTCTCCGTCATCGGCGCATCCGCCGCGCAGCAGACCGTTGCGATCAATGCGGACAGCACCGCCACCCCGGTCCAGCTCTCTGTGCTCACCCAGCATCGTCGCAGCGCCGCTCTCGCCGTGCCGGCGACCGTCGGCAGCGTTCGCAACTGATCGACAGGCCGTCTCCGCCATCAGGCAACTTGCTGCTGCTTCTCCCCGCAGGTCGGCGCGACCGTGGCCGAGGGCAGCAGCAGGAGTGCCGATGCGCTCGCCGCCGCGCAGACCGGCGCAGCGACCCAGAATACCCACGCGTAGTTCGGTACTTCGCCTGATCTCCCCAACACCGCGCCGAGCACCGCGATGCCGATCGCAAAGCCGGCTTGGCGCATGACGACCGTCACAGCCGCGGCCATCCCAGCCTGATCGGCCGGGACCAGCGCAACCACGGCCCCCGACAATTGCGGATGGGCCAGCGCGGCTCCGCTTCCGATCACGGCCATTGCGATGTGCACGAGCCACGACCGGAGCGCCGGATCGGGCATGGCCAGCGCGCCGACGAAGACAAGATTGCCCAGGGCGATGATAGCCAGCGCGACCGTGAAGTGCCGCCGCCATCCCCACCGGACGACCAGTCTTGCACCGAGCGGCGGCAAGACCAGCATCGGCAACGTCGCCGCGAGCATCGCAAACCCGCATTCGGAGGCAGTCCAGCCGAACGTCGCACGGAGAAAACCCGGCAGGAAGACCAGCACGGCCCAGTAGCCGAGCGATACGGCATTCAACAGCAGCGCGACGGCAACCATCGCGCGGTTGAGGAAGATCGCTGGATCGAAGATCGGCTGCGTGCGGCGCCGCTGCTGCCAGAGGAAGGTCGCCCAAAAAAGCGCCGCCAGCACGACCCCCAGGATCAGTTCCGGTCCGCCGTGACCGTGCAGCAGGGTTGCAATCAGCATGCAGAGCGCCGCGCTAAGAAGACCCATCCCGAGATAATCGAGCGGACGCCGCGCCGAACTGCGCATTTCGGGAACGAGCCGGGGAATGCTCCAGGCCGCCAGCAGGCACGCCGGCAGATTGGCGGCGAAGATCCAGCGCCAACCGATCCACGCGGAAATGCCGCCGCCGATGCTCGGTCCGACCGCCATCGCAACGCCCGAGACGACGCCGAGCCCCCCCAACACGCGCGTGCGCAAGGCGGCCTGCGGATAGAGAGCGGCAATCAGCGCAATGCCGCCGGTCATCACGAAAGCCGCGCCCAGTCCCTGCAACACCCGCGCGAGCCCGAGGGTCAGGCCGTCGGCCGACAGCGCGCACACGACCGATGCGGCGGCAAAAACGAGGTTGCCGCCGAGCATCGCTCGGCGACGGCCCAGGCTGTCGGCGAGAGCGCCCGCGACCAGAAGCGCCGCCGTGAAGGCGAGGCTGTAGCCGTCCATCATCCAGGCCTGGCCGGCGATCCCAAGCCCTAGCTCGTCCGCGATGGTGGGCAAGGCCACCACCACGGCGGTCACATCGAAATTGGTGAGGAAAGCCGCCAGGCTCAGGGCGAGCGCCGGCCACATGGACGGCGCCGTTGCGACGTCGGCCGACGATGACGTGGAACGGGCTGTCGGCATTTGGCGGCCTTCGTCATGGAGAGGGACGGGCCAAAGATATGGCCGGCGCACCCATTCACGTCAGCATGAATCTCGTTCATACTTGGCCGATGCGATCTCTTCCGCCATTCGACGGTCTCGTTGCCTTCGAGGCCACCGCCCGCCACCGTAGCATGACCTTGGCAGCGACGGAGCTCGGGCTGACGCAGAGTGCTGTCAGCCACCGGCTGCGCAAGCTCGAGACCTATCTCGGCGCCAAGCTGTTCAACCACCGCAGCGGGACCGGACTGTCGCCGACGACGGCCGGCACCTCGCTGCTCACGGAGATCGTTGGTCTGCTCGACGAGATGGCGCTGCTGCGCGCGCGCTACCGCGCCGCCGCGCAGCCCGCGGTGTTGAAGGTCGGCGTGAGCGCAGCCTTGTCGCACTACTGGCTGGTGCGTCGGTTGCCCGGCTTTCTGTCCAGACACGGCGATGTCGGCGTCGAACTCGTCGTCGCCGAGAGCGAGGCTCAGGCGCGCGCAGCTGATGTCGATCTCCAGGTGCTGTGGTTGCCGAAGGCTGCGGCGCGCGCGAGCTCGACGCAACGGCTGCTGTTCAGAGAGCGCGTCTTTCCGGTCGCCATGCCGCGCCTGTTGCCGCGCGGCCGCGCCTTGCACGATGTCCGCAATCTCGCGAACTACCCCATCATTCACAAGGGGCGCGCCGGCCGCGACGACGGCGCTGAATGGTCATGGCCCGCATGGTTCGAGAGGCTCGGCCTCGGCGCGGAGGCTCCCGTCGGCATTCGGGTCGATACGATCAGCCTGGCGCTCGCCGCAGCGATCGAGGGCGCCGGCGTGGCGCTGGGACGATCGCTGCTCGTGCATGACGCACTGGCCGAGCGCCGCCTGACGCGCGTCGTTTCGGCCGAATGGGACGTGCCGTCCAGCAAGGTGCATGTCGTGCGCTGGCCGGCCGTGCTCAGCAGCGATACGCGCGTCCGGTTTTTCACGAACTGGCTCGCGAGCGAAGCAGCGCTGCTCTCCGATAGTGAGTGATGCGTAGACAGGATATGGAGAAGATTTCTTGAGTGACATCATCATCCGCGCCGCGACCAGCGAAGACGCGCCGGCCGTCGCGGCGCTCCATGCGGCGAGCTGGCGCGACGCCTATGCCAACATCCTCGCGCCGGAGTTTCTCAGCAGCGCCATCGACGCCGACCGGCGCGCGGTCTGGACGCAGCGGCTCGGCACGCCGGCCGTGGATCAACTCGTCAACGTCGCACGCGACCCGGCCGGGTTGATGCGCGGCTTCATCTGCTGCTATCGCGACGCCGACCCGGTGTGGGGACATCTGGTCGACAATCTTCACGTCGCGGCCGAGACCAGAGGCTCGGGGCTTGGAGAGCGGCTGCTTCGCGGCGCGGCTCGCCTGCTTTCGGCAGGCGCGTCACACTCTGGATTGCACCTCTGGGTCTTCGAGGCCAATGTCGCCGGCCTCCGGTTCTACAGGCGGCTTGGCGGCCGCATCGTCGACACCAAGCCCTCCAGCATTCCCGCGGCTGACGGAAAGACCGTCCTGCGCGTGCATTGGCCTGACATCACTCAGCTCGCCTGATCCGGCATCGCCGGTGCGCGCAGACATACAGCCCGCAAGCCGCTGAGCCCAGTTTGCATCATCCCCTCGACGGGTCCGGGAATTGTCATCGCCGGCAGCGGCGTGCCAAGACAAAGGATATCATATGCGCTATTGCGCAAATACGAAAATACGCATATATCGCCGCCATGTCCGATCCCGTCCCGCTGCTCGCCGCTCTGGCCGAGCCGACCCGCCTCGCGGCCCTCCGCATCCTGTGGGATGGCGGCGAGCATTGCGTCTGCGAGCTCATGCGGCAGCTCCGAGCCAGCGCATCGCGCATGAGCCGGCACATGTCCGCCCTCAAGGCCGTCGGTCTCGTCGTCGACCGGCGTGACGCCCAGTGGGTCCGGTATCGGCTGAACCCTGACCTGGCGCCCGATCGCCGCGCCATCCTCGACGCCGTCATGGCGGCCATGCCCGAGCCGAACAGGAGCGCAGCATGAAAACCGAAACTTCAACCTATCCTGACGGATCGGCATCGGCCGTGATCTGGATCATCGCGACGGCCGCTGCGGTCGCGATCTGGTTTGCGGTCTACTGGCAGCTGGAAGCGTTCTCGGCATGGCTGGTGTCGTTGCTGCCGGTGTCCCGCGACAGCCATCTGGAAGAAGCCGCGCGGTTCTTCGTGTTCGACGCGCCCAAGGTCCTGATGCTGATGACGCTGGTCGTGTTCGGCATGGGCGTCGTGCGCAGCTTCTTTTCAGCCGAGCGAACTCGCGCATTGCTCGCCGGCAGGCGCGAGGGCCTCGGCAATGTCGCGGCTGCAATCCTCGGCGTATTCACTCCCTTCTGCTCGTGCTCGGCGGTGCCGCTCTTCGTCGGCTTCGTCTCGGCTGGCGTCCCACTCGGCGTGACCTTCTCGTTCCTGATCGCGGCGCCAATGGTGAACGAGGTCGCGCTCGGCCTGCTGTTCGCGCTGGTCGGCTGGAGGATCGCCGCGATCTATCTGGCCTTCGGCCTGGCGGTCGCGATCGTGGCGGGATGGATCATCGGACGACTGCATCTCGAAGGCTGGCTCGAGGAATGGGTTCGCAACGTGCGCGCAGGACAGGCGGAGCTGCAGCCGGATTCACAGACCGTCGCCGATCGGATCCGGGCCGGGATCGACGCGGTGCGCGACATCGTCGGCCGCGTCTGGGCCTGGATCATCATTGGCATCGCGGCGGGCGCATTCATTCACGGCTATGTCCCGAACGACCTGCTCGCCTCGATCATGGGCAAGGACCAATGGTGGTCCGTGCCGGCCGTGGTGCTGATCGGCGTGCCGATGTACGCCAACGCTGCGGGCATCATTCCGGTCGTCGAGGCACTGCTCGGCAAGGGTGCGGCGCTGGGGACGGTGCTCGCCTTCATGATGAGCGTCATCGCGCTTTCGTTTCCCGAAATGCTCATCCTGCGCAAGGTGCTGACGCTCCGGCTGATCGCCGTCTTCGCCGGCGTGGTGGCGACCGGCATCGTCGCCGTCGGCTATCTCTTCAACGCCCTGTTCTGATGAAAGGACAAGCCCCATGAAGAACGTCAAGATTCTCGGCTCCGGCTGCAAGCGCTGCGTTCAGACCGCTGCCATGGCCTCCTCGGAAGCAAGCAAGCTCGGCATCGAGATCGAGCTGGAAAAGATCACGGACTTCGCCGATATCGCCCGGTTCGGCATCGCCTCGACGCCGGGCGTGGTGATCGACGGCAAGGTCGTCCATGCGGGCGGCCTGCCGAAACCAGAGGACATGGCGAAATGGCTGTCGACGTGATGTTGCGTCTGCTGCTCGCAGCCGTCCTCCTGCTCGGCCCGGTTGTCGTTGCGCGCGCCGATGAGCCCACGTGGACGCGGCGGATCATCGCGCCGGACACGGCGCTCAAGGCGGCACAGGCGGCGCTCGCCGAGTGCCGCAAACGCGGCTGGCAGGCCGCCGTGACCGTGAGCGATCCGTCGGGGCTTGCGCTGGTCACCCTGCGCGACCGTTTCGCAGGCTGGCATACCCTCGAGGCCGCGACGGGCAAGGCGAGGACGGCCGCGAGCTGGCGCGAGGCGACGAGCACGCTCGCAGCCCGGCTGGCACGACCGGACGCCGCGGAACGGGCGACGATCGTCAACGTTCCCGGCGTTGTCATGGTCGGCGGCGGCATGCCAATAGAGGCTGCTGGCCAGCAGGTCGGAGCGATCGGCGTATCCGGTGCGCCCGGAGGCGACAACGACGACATCTGCGCGAAGGCCGGCATCGAAGCCGTCGCCGCGGACATCGCATTCTGAGCTCTTGGCGTTCTGGGCGGCTTGGCGTTCCGAGCGCTTGTGCCGGCGGATCTCGAACGAGGACGGCCGACGCCGATCATTTTGCCGGAGGATACCGCGTTGTCTGACACGATGCCTCAATTGGACGAAACCTCCTTCCATCTCATCGACCGCGCCAAGCTGCTGGAGCCCGCGCTCTCCTCCCACCCTCCGCGAATCCTGCTGCTCTACGGATCGCTCCGGCAGCGCTCGTTCAGCCGGCTGCTGACCGAGGAAGCGGCGCGCATTCTCGTACGCTTCGGCGCGGAGACACGGAGCTTCGATCCGCATGGCTTGCCGCTGGTCGACGACGCCGAGCCCGATCATCCGAAGGTCCGCGAGCTGCGCGATCTCGTGACCTGGTGCGAAGGCATGGTGTGGTGCTCGCCGGAGCGGCACGGCGCGATGACCGGCGTGATGAAGACCCAGATCGACTGGATCCCACTGTCGCTCGGGGCCGTCCGGCCGACGCAGGGCAAGACGTTGGCCGTGATGCAGGTCAGCGGCGGTTCGCAGTCGTTCAACGCCGTCAATCAGCTGCGCGTCCTCGGCCGCTGGATGCGCCTGATCACCATTCCAAACCAGTCCTCGGTGCCGAAGGCCTTCGCGGAGTTCGACGACGCTGACCGCATGAAGCCGTCGCCCTATTACGATCGCGTCGTCGACGTGATGGAAGAGCTCGTCAAGTTCACGCTGCTGACGCGCGACCGGGCGGAGTATCTGGTCGACCGCTATTCCGAGCGCAAGGAGAATGCCGAGGCGCTGTCGACGCGGGTCAACCAGCGATCGCTGTGAGGCTCCGGCCGCGCGCTCCACGCTGCCCGGAACGTCGTCGCCGGCCGGCGGAGGCGCTGCAGGAGCTTCTGAAAAAAATAATTTTCTTGCGCTTTATCTGAAATCATGATTATCTCCCCGCATCCCGCCTCACTGCGGAGGGGCGTTGCGCGCGATCGTCACGACACGCGAGGTGGGGATGCGATGGCCGCGATGAAGCCGCAGCGTGTCTTCGGGCACGCCGACGAACGGCTTTGCTGCGGACGTGAAATCGCAGCGTCCTGATACCCCGACGCTGGTATCAAGCCGCGATGGCGCTGATGTGCCGCGTGGTGATGGTGGCCAACAAGCCCGGCGCACCAGGGAGACTGCGTATAAGCGTGAAGACCGTCGCGCAGGGAATGCCGGAGTGTTCGGCACCACCTGTGGTACCTGCCGCCTGCATTTTTTTCGCAGGCGGGCCATGGGTGAGGCCTTCACCCGGCATTCCCTGCGCCCTCTGCATTTCGAGAGGGACGAACTGATCGCAGACCTCGGGCGCCATGCGCCGCGGGAATGTGATCTTACGTCCTCATGCCGATAGCGTCGCCTGCGCTGTTTGAGATGTAAATCGGATGTTTCTCCACCGTCGTCCCGGACAAGCCGTGACGCGCTCCAGCGCGGCACGGCGCCGATCCGGGACCTATACTCCGCGGCGGAGGTCATGGGCGAGCTGATAACGGCTCGCCTGCCTCAAACCACTCCCTGTGGCTAGGGGTCCCGGCGCAAGGCCGGGACGACAGCGGAGTTTGTAGCTGCCGCAGGGTGGGCAAAGCAGCCGCCCGCAGGGCGGTCGCGTGCCCACCGTCGTGCCGCGAGCTCGGAGCCAGATGTGGTGGGCACGGCGCGCGATGGGTCCTCGTCTCAAGGACGCTCCGGTGGCGCGCCTTTGCCCACCCTACTGCATCGTGCCCTACTGCAGGCTCAACGCCACGAACCGCAGCTCGCCGTCGGCGTTCGACACCAGCAGCAGCACCGACTTCTTGCCGTCCTTCTTGAGCTGGTCGACGCGCTTCTTGATGTCGGCGCCCGAGGTCACCGCCTCCTGGGCGACCTCGACGATGACGTCGCCGGCCGACAGCCGCTTCTCGGCGGCGTCGGAGGCCTGGTCGACGCCGGTGACGACGACGCCCTTGACGCTGTCCTTGATCTTGTAGCGGGTACGCAGGTCCTTCGACAGCGCGGCAAGATCGAGCCCGAGCGCCTTCTGGGTCACCGGCTTCTCGGCCGGCTCGTCCTTCTTGATCGCCGCCTGCTGCACCTTCTCGTTGTCCTCGAGCCGGCCGAGCTTGACCTTGAGCGTCTGCTCCTGGCCCTTGCGGATGACGATGACGTCGACCTCCTTGCCGACGGCGGTGTCGGCGACGATGCGCGACAGGTCCTTCGGCTCCTTGATGTCATGGCCGTCGAACTTGACGACGACGTCGCCGGGCTCGATGCCGGCCGGCTTCGCCGGTCCCTTGTCGTCGACGCCGGCGACCAGCGCGCCGCGCGCCGGCTTGATGTTGAGGCTCTCGGCGATCTCGTCGGTCACGCCCTGGATGCGGACGCCGAGCCAGCCGCGGCGCAGCTCGCCGAACTGGCGCAACTGGTCGACGACGCCGGCCACGGTCTTCGAGGGCACGGCGAAGCCGATGCCGATCGAGCCGCCGGACGGCGAGATGATCAGCGTGTTGACGCCGATGACCTCGCCATCGAGGTTGAACAGCGGGCCGCCGGAATTGCCGCGGTTGATGGCGGCGTCGGTCTGGATGTAGCTGTCATAGGGGCCCGACGAGATGTCGCGGTTCTTGGCCGAGACGATGCCGGCGGTCACGGTGCCGCCGAGGCTGAACGGGTTGCCAATCGCGACCACCCAGTCGCCCAGCCGCAGCTTGTCCGAATCGCCGAACTTGACCACCGTCAGCGGCCGCGGCGGCTTGAACTTGAGCACCGCAAGGTCGGTCTTCTTGTCGACGCCGACCAGCTCGGCCTTGATCTTGGTGCCGTCGTTCATGATCACGTTGATCTCGTCGGCATCGGCGATGACGTGATTGTTGGTGACCACGACCCCGGACTCGTCGACGATGAAGCCGGAGCCCAGCGAGTTGGTGCGGCGCGGCGAGTTGTCGGCCCCACCCCGGCCGCCCGGACCGCCGCGGCGGTTCTTGAAGAAATCGTCGAAGAACTCCTCGAACGGCGATCCCGGCGGCACCTGCGGATTGGCGTTGCGGTTCTCGGACGAGCCGCCCTTGGGCTCGACGGTCTGCGAGGTCGAGATGTTGACGACGGCGTCGATCACCTTTTCGGCGACATCGGCGATCCCCTCCGGCCCCCGCGCCGAGGCCGGGACCGGCGCGAGCGCCCAGCCCGCGGCAAGAACCGCCGCGGTCAGGATCGGACGCAGTCGACGGCGGAAAGCAAGGGTCGCGGTCATCGGGCGGATCTCCAGAAAAGTCGGCAAATTCAACCGTTACAGTGCGCCGGAACCGGCCGGGGACGCAAGCAGGCCGGAACAAACGGCAGATTCATCATTGAAGGCGACCTAATACGGCAAAATGGCACAGCCATCGCCTCACAATGGCGTTGGGCGGGCGACGAACCGCAATTACCGAGGCCGGGACTCGTTCCTGCGCGCCGGGCTTTCCATGCGGCAGGCGCGCAAGCGGACGACGATCGGCCGTTCAGATCGGCCGCCGGATCACCCAGATCAGAACCAGCCCGGCCACCGCGGAGCCGATGCCCACCGCGCGCAGCACATTGTCGGGCGTGGTCATAGCGGTCTTCATGGCCCGCCGCATCCACTCCGGACTGGCCGCGAACAACAGGCCTTCGAGCACGAACAGGATACCTAATCCGATGAGGAAATCGGAAAACGCAATGGACCTCATCGGACCCGGACCTCCCGTTCGATCTTCTTGATATGTAACGGGGCGAAGCAACGGCTTCGCCCCGTCCATGTCAACTCTTATTCACCCGGATCAACCGCCCTGGTCATCGGGGCCGATGCATCAGGGCTTGGGCGCCGGCACCGCGGCCGCCGCGGTCGAGCTGCTGGCGGTGGACGGCGTCTCCGCGGCCGACTTCCCCGAGGGGTTGGCGAAGTAGCGGAAGAACTCCGAATCGGGCCGCAGCAGGAAGCGGGTGTCGCCGGACTTCAGGCCGTTCTCATACGCCGTCATCGAGCGGTAGAAGGCGAAGAAGTCGCGGTCCTTGCTGTAGGCCTCGGCGAACAGCCGGTTGCGTTCGGCATCGCCGGCGCCGCGGGTCTGCTCCGCCTGCGAGTTGGCCTCGGCGACGATCACGGTAGCCTCGCGATCGGCCTTGGACCTGATCTCCTGGGCCTTCTGGCCGCCGAGCGCCCGGAACTCCTCGGCCTCACGCTGCCGCTCGGTCTTCATCCGGTTGTACACCGCCTGGCTGTTGGCCTCCGGCAGGTCGGCGCGGCGGATGCGGACGTCCACCACCTGGATGCCATAGGCGTCGGCCTCCTTGTCGAGCTGATCGCGGATCTTGCGCATCAGCGCCTCGCGCTCGTCGCGCACGACTTGCGTGAAGGTGACCTCGCCGAGCACGCGGCGCAGCGCGGCGTTCAGCAGCGTGCCGAGCTGGACGTTGGCGGTCTGGATCGAGCCGACGCTCTGGTAGAACTGCAGCGCGTTCTTGATCTTGTAGCGCGCGAAGGCGTCGACCACGAGCCGCTTCTGGTCGAACGCGATCACCTCCTGCGAGGGGTTCTCGAGGTCGAGGATGCGCTTGTCGATCGAGATCACGTTGTCGATGAACGGCGCCTTGAAGTTCAGGCCGGGCTCGGTGACGACGTCGACCGGCTTGCCGAACCGCACCACCAGCGCCTGCTCGGTCTGGTTCACGGTGAACAGCGAGCTGTAGCCGATGACGGCGAGCACGAGCACGGCGACGAGCGCGACGATGCCTGCAACGGGGGACCTCATCGGACGCCTCCCTGCTGAGCGGCCGGCGCCGGTCGGCGTGGCAAGAGATCGCCGAGCGGCAGCAGCGGCACAGGGCCGCCGGTGGCGCCAGAGTCGAGCACGAGCTTCTCCGAACCACCGAGCACGCGCTCCATGGTCTCGAGATAGATCCGTTCGCGGGTCACGTCGGGCGCCTTCTTGTACTCGTCATAGACCTTGAGGAAGCGCGCGCTCTGGCCCTTGGCCTCGGCGATCGCCTGCTCCTTGTAGCCTTCGGCGACCTGCAGGATCTGCGCGGCACGACCGCGCGCATCCGGCACCACCTTGTTGGCGTAGGTCTGGGCTTCGTTCTGGAGACGCTCGAGGTCGGCACGCGCCGCCTGGACGTCGCGGAACGCCTCGATCACCTGGGCCGGCGGATCGACCTTCTGCATCTGCACCTGGGTGATCTGGATGCCGGAGCCGTAATTGTCGAGCGTCTTCTGCATCAGCTCCTGCACGTTCTGCTCGATCACGGTGCGGGCGCCGGTGAGGATCGGCTGGATGTTGGAGCGGCCGATCACCTCGCGCATCGCGCTCTCGGCCACCGCCTTCACGGTGCCCTCGGGGTTCTGGATGTTGAACAGGAAGTCGGCCGCGCCCTTCGGCTTGATGCGCCAGAGCACGGTGACGTCGACGTCGACGATGTTCTCGTCGCCGGTCAGCATCAGGCTTTCCTCGGGGACATCGCGACCGCTGCGGCCGCGCCGGCCGGGATCATCATTGGCGGTGATGCCGATCGAGATCGAGTTGACGCGCAGCGCCTTGGGCAGCAGCACGGTCTCGATCGGATAAGGCAGGTGATAGCGCAGGCCCGGCTGCTCATCGCGGACATATTTGCCGAAGCGCAGCACGACGCCGAGCTCCTCGGACTGCACGCGGTAGATGCCGGAGGCGAGCCAGATGATGATGGCGCCGAGCACGATCAGGAGCACGCCCGCGGTGCCGAAGCCGCCGCCCGGCACGAACTGCTGCAGCCGGTCCTGGCCGCGCCGCAGAAGATCTTCCAGGTCGGGCGGCCTTGGACCGACCGGTTGCGGTCCCGAGCCCCAGGGCCCCTTCGGACCCTGACCCCACGGGCCTCCGCCCTGATTCTTCCACGCCATCGATCGATCTCCTCCGAGAGGCTGAGTGTACACCAACGCCGGCCCCGACGGTCGCCGGGTTATAAGGGACGGCCCCGCCCCTTACAACGTAGCGCTCCAGCTAAGCCCGAACCGGGTTTTGTCAATGTAAACAGGGCCGGAAGCGCCGGTTTGCCGCGGCCTCAGCTCCGCCACACGGCCAAACTGCGCGACTTCATCATTAACGGATGGTCTTGGACGGGCCGTCGCGTCGATCCCGCCGGCGAAACGCTCACCGCCGCCGGCGATAGGTGACGTAGGAGAATTCGGCCTGATCGTCAGGCCCCGAGGCATGGCGCTGCCGCGCCACCTCCTCCCATCGGGCCGGGTCGATCGCCGGAAACACGGTATCGCCAGGCGGGCTCGCATGCACCTCGGTGATCTCCAGCCGGTCGGCGATCGGCATCGTTGCAGCAAAGAGTTCGGTGCCTCCGATGACCGCGATCTCCGCGGCTGAACGCCGCAGCGCATCACCACGCGCGATGACGAGCGCTTCATCGACGGTATGGGTCACGATCGCGCCATCAGCGCGAAACTCGGCATTGCGGGTGACGACGATGTTGGTGCGGCCCGGCAGCGGCCGGCGCGGAAACGAGATGAAGGTCTTGCGGCCCATCACGATCGGGCGCCCCATGGTCATCGCCTTGAAGCGCTGCATGTCGCTCTTCTGCCGCCACGGGATCGCACCGGCGGCGCCGATGATGCCGTTGTCGGCGACTGCGACGATCAGCACGATCTCGATCACGGCGCCCTCTCCGCCAGTTGAGCCAGAGCCTCGCCGGTCACCTTGCATAGCGTCCACTCGTCCATGAGCTCGGCGCCGAGCGATTTGTAGAAAGTGATGGAAGGAGCATTCCAGTCGAGCACCGACCATTGCAGCCGCGCCCAGCCCTTTTCGATGCAGGTGCGCGCGAGATGGCCGAGCAAGGCCTGGCCGATGCCGTTGCGGCGAAACGCCGGCCGCACGAACAGGTCCTCGAGATAGATCCCTGGCTTGCCGGCAAACGTCGAGAAGTTGACGAACCAGACCGCGAAGCCCGCCACCGCGCCGTTCCATTCGGCGAGATCGCAGAACAGCGTCGGATGCTCGCAGAACAGCGCGGCGGCGATGTCGGCCTCGCTCGCGCCGACCTCGTGCGAGAGCTTCTCGTAGTCGGCGAGCTCCCGGATCAGCGCGAATACGCTTCCGATGTCGTCAGGCCCGGCGCTACGGATCGAAACCGGCATGCGTCAGACCGCGACCTCGGCCTTGATATGCGGATGCGGATCGTAGCCGGCGAGCGCGAAGTCCTCGTAGTGGAAGCCGAAGATGTCCTTGACGTCCGGATTGAGCGTCATGGTCGGCAGCGGACGGGGCGCACGGGTGAGCTGCAGGCGGGCCTGCTCGATGTGATTGGAATAGAGATGCACGTCGCCGAAGGAGTGCACGAATTCGCCGGGCTTCAACCCCGTCACCTGCGCCACCATCATCGTCAGCAGCGCATAGGATGCGATGTTGAAGGGCACGCCGAGAAAGACGTCGGCCGAGCGCTGGTAGAGCTGGCACGACAATTTGCCGTTCACGACATAGAACTGGAACAGGCAGTGGCACGGCGGCAGCGCCATCTTTTCGACGTCGGCCGGGTTCCAGGCCGTCACGATCAGCCGGCGCGAATCCGGATTGCGCCTGATCATGTCGATCACGCCTCCGATCTGGTCGATATGGCCGCCGTCCGGCGTCGGCCACGAGCGCCACTGATAGCCGTAGACGGGGCCGAGATCGCCATTGCCATCGGCCCACTCGTCCCAGATCGTCACGCCGTGATCGTGCAGATATTTGATGTTCGTGTCGCCCTTGAGGAACCACAAGAGCTCATGCACGATCGCCTTCAGCGGCAGCCGCTTGGTGGTCACCAGCGGAAAGCCGGCCGCAAGGTTGAAGCGCATCTGGTGACCGAACACCGACAGCGTGCCGGTGCCGGTGCGGTCGTGCTTCTCGGCGCCGTCGGACAGGATGCGTTCGAGCAGGTCGTGATACTGGTGCATGGTGCGCGCTGGCGGCCTTTCGCGGAAGGCGGCGAATGTAACGGCAGGGATCGCCCGGCCCTAGCCTCGACTCGGCCCGGTCGCCAATTATACCCCGAAAAATGTCGGCCGCAGCCGCAATTGACAAGGGCGGGACCGCACGTTCCGCCCTCCTCCCGATCCATGGCCGTTCCGTACCAGCTCGCCGGCTTGAGGACCGCGGACCATTTGACGATCTCGCCCTTGACCAGGGTCCCGAGCGCCTCCGGCGTCCGGTCCGCCGACGCTGGTCAGCCTTCGCTTTCCACGAAGACCTCATCGCGCTTGCGGCGCAGCGTCGGCAGCACCGCCAGCACGAGCAGCCCCGCCGCGATCGCGAGCAGCACGGCCGACAGCGGCCGCGTTAGGAACACCGACCAGTCGCCGCGCGAGATCAGCAGCGCCCGGCGCAGGTTCTCCTCCATCAGCGGGCCCAGCACCATGCCGAGCAGCAGCGGCGCCGGCTCGAAATCATGCTTGATCAGCCAGTAGCCGACGAGGCCGAACGCGCCCGCCAGGACCACGTCGACCGGCGCGTTGTTCACCGAATAGATGCCGATCGCGCAGAAGATCACGATTGACGGGAACATCAGCCGGTATGGCACGCGCAACAGCCGCACCCAGATGCCGACCAGCGGCAGGTTGATGATGATCAGCATGAGATTGCCGATCCACATCGAGGCGATCATGCCCCAGACCAGATCAGGCTGCTTCTGCATCACCTGGGGGCCCGGCACGATGCCGTGGATGGTCATCGCGCCGACCATCAGCGCCATCACCGCATTCGGCGGAATGCCGAGCGTCAGCAGCGGAATGAAGGAGGTCTGCGCCGCCGCGTTGTTGGCGCTCTCCGGCGCCGCGACGCCCTCGATCGCACCGCGACCGAACCGCGACGGATCTCGCGCGAGTTTCTTCTCCAGCGTATAGGCCGCGAACGAGGCGATCACCGCACCTCCGCCCGGCAGGATGCCGAGGATCGAACCGAGCAGCGTGCCGCGCAGGATCGCCGGCGTGGAGTCTTTCAGATCCTTCCTGGTCGGCATCAGGCCGGTGATCTTCTTCTGCACGAGGTCGCGGTCCATCTCCGCGCCGGCATCGAGATTGCGAATGATCTCGGCGAAGCCGAACACGCCCATCGCGACGGTGGCGAAGCCGAGGCCGTCGGCGAGCTCGGGAATGTTGAAGGCCATGCGCGACACACCGGTCTCGATGTCCGAGCCGACCATCGACAGCAGCAGGCCGAGCACGATCATCGCGATCGCCTTCAGCACCGAGCCCTTCGCCAGCACGACCGCGAAGATCAGGCCCAGCACCATCAGCGAGAAATACTCGGCCGGGCCGAACGCCAGCGCGAGCTTGGTCAACGGCGCGCCGAGGATCGCAATCAGCACGGTGGCAACGCAGCCGGCGAAGAACGAGCCGATCGCGGCGATCGCCAGCGCCGGACCGGCACGGCCCTGCTTCGCCATCTGGAAGCCGTCGAGCGCGGTCACCACCGACGTCGCCTCGCCGGGAATGTTGACCAGGATCGACGTGGTCGAGCCGCCATACTGCGCGCCGTAATAGATACCGGCCAGCATGATCAGCGCGCCGACCGGCGGCAGGCCGAAGGTGATCGGCAGCAACATCGCCACCGTGGCGATGGTCCCGATGCCCGGGAGAACCCCGACCAGCGTGCCGACCAGCGCGCCGATCAGGCACATCAGCAGATTGATTGGCGACAACGCGACGACGAAACCGTGGGCGAGATTTGCAAACAGATCCATCACGCCCTCACTGCAAAAGGAAACGCGGCAACAGCGGCATCGGCAACCCCAGCACGTAGGGGAACAGCAGCGCGCAGCCGCCGGTCAGGCAGATGCCGACGATCAGGGCCTCGCGCCAGCGCGTCTCCGGGCTGCCGATCGCCGCGATCAGGAAGCTTGCAAGCCCCGTGATCAAGAGTCCGAGCGGGCGAATGGAGACGGCGAAGGTCAGGATCGCGAGCGAGACGAACAGCGGTCCGCGCCAGTGATAGGTCGCAAGCTGCGCGCCTTCACTCACGACGCCGATCACGGCCACGGCGGCTCCGAGCCCTAGCAGCAGCAGACCGAACATCCGCGGCGCAGTTCCGGCACCGAACGAGAAGCCGCGCATGCCCTGCAGATCGCTGGAGGCCCACAACGCGAACAGCGCGATCGCCATCAGCACGACGCCGCCGAAATAGTCCTGCGCCGCGCGCGGACGGACCATGAATGTGAACACTGCGACCGCGATCAGCGGATAGGTGTAGATGAGAGCCAGCAGAACATCGGAAGACAGCGAGGTCTTGCCGCTTGCGGCATATTGCTGCGCCAGGCTCGGGATCGCCATCGACAAGGCCGACGCATGGGCCGCAATGACCTGTAGCGGACCGCGTCCGGATAGTGGACCGACAAGACCGGCCAAGGCAATCAGCAGCTCGATGATCTGTGGCGCGAAGGCAAGGACCAGAATGATCGATGCGGCGGTCACGCTGCGGGCGGCCGGCATGCCCGCCGTTTCGCCCGACAATTGGCCCGTGGTCTCGGCCATGCCTCGCCCTCCCCGATCGGCCTTGATGGCCGGCACTGTTTTCGTTCGGCGGCCCGGAGCAAACCGGTCGCGCTTCTGTTTTGCTAGCGGCTTTCCCTAGAGAAGGCCAGCGAAACCAAGGCAGCCGCCTGCGGCGAGCAGCCAGAGCGGATTGAGTCGCGTCATAGATGCAACGAGTGCGGCAAGGACCGTCAGCGCGAACGCCCGCCACGTCTGGTCGGAAGCCTGACCGAGAATCCATGCGCTCGCCGCCATCAAGCCGATCGACAACGGCACCAGCGCCGCCTGCAGCATGGCGGGCCAGCGCGCATCCCGCGCATTCGAGAGCCAACGGCTGACGAAATAGGAGAGCACGGCAGTGGGACCGCACATCGCGATCGTCGCGACCGCCGCACCTGCCACGCCTGCGACCGAATAGCCGATCAGGGTGACGATCAGAACGTTGGGCCCGGGCGACAATTGCGACAGTGCGAACAGGTCGGCGAACTGTTTGTCCGTCATCCAGTGCCGGGCCTCGACTGCAACACGTTGCAGTTCGGGAATCGCCGCCACGGCGCCGCCAACCGCAAACAGCGAGATCAACGCAAAGGTCCAGAACAGCTGGAACAACGGATTGTCGTCCCCGCTCATCGTGCCCACCGCGTCTTGGCATAGGTGACGGCAAGGCTGAGCGGCACGGCCACCAGCAGAACCTCCTGAAGCGGCAGGCGCGCCAGCCCGATCGCCACGAACACGCCAGCGACGACGACAACGCCCGCCACGTCGCTCTTCTTGAGGAGCGGCGAGATCATGCGAAACACCACCGACGCCAGCAGGCCAACGGCCACGCAGGACACGCCTGCAAGCGCCCGTCGCCACGTGTCGGCTTGTCCAAAATGACCGTAGATGGCGCCGAGAGAGGTGATCAGCAGCATCGGGGGTCCGAGCAGGCCGGCAAACGCAGCGATTCCGCCCGCGACACCGCGCAATCGCGCGCCGAACACCACGGAGAAATTCACGATGTTCGGTCCGGGCAGGAAATGACAGAGCGCGAAGGTCGCGTTGAACTCCTCCGCCGTCATCCAGCGATGCTCGTCGACGATCGCACGCCGCGCGAACACCAGCACGCCGCCGAAGCCCGACAGCGACATTTTCGCGAATGCGAAGAAGAGCGTGCGGAGGCTGGGCGGGTGTCTGGCGATGTCGGCCGCGGGAGAGGCAACCTGCGCAACTTCGGGAGGCATGCCGCACTGTAGGAGGACGAAAACCAGGCTGCCAAGGTCGAACCAGAGGTTCCCGGCAGCCGCCCACATTTTTGTCGCGCGCCGCGGCGTTTCGGCCCTGTGCATCCGCTGGCCGGCGGCCTATATAGGGGGGGCCGGCTTGCCGGCTATGGAAATAAATCGCCGTCGAAATAAACCATTCGGACCCGGGGGCGGTACCCGGCGCCTCCACCAAAACCCACCGACAGATGGGTTTTGGCGGGGGCGAAATAGGATCGACGAGGGCGTAAAGGGCGAGCTTTTTCCCGGTATTGTTCCGCCGTTATCGGGCTACTGCAATAGTTGCCAACGACAACTTTGCTCCGGTTGCTCAGGCTGCGTAACGCAGTTTGAAAGACCACCTTAAAGTCCTAACGGGTTAAGCTCCGTTAGGCGGGGTTCGGAGGCACCTGGCAACAGAAGCCTCCACTTTCACCTGCCTCCACGTTAACCGGTTTCCTTCCACGGGCTGTGCCGTCCCCAGTTTTTTGGCGCGGCACCCGTTCATTCCGCCGTTGACCGGACTTCCGCCAGCTTCTACCCGTTCCCATATCTGGCGATCGACCGGCATGGCTGCTGACCTCGGCGCCGATGCCGGGTACGATGTGACTGACGCGAGTCGGGAATGCTGCTGCCTGCCGGGCGCGGCGGCTCGACACGTCGGGCGCAGCCCTCACGACACAGGACCGATCATGGCGACGGATCATATTCGATACGATGTGCTGGCGCGCGACGCGTTGCGCGGGGTGCTGCGCCGGGTGCTGACCGACGCTGCCGCCCACGGGCTCCCGGGCGAGCACCATTTCTTCATCACGTTCATCTCCAAGGCCGAGGGCGTCAAGCTGTCGCCGCGGCTGCTCGCGCAATATCCGGAGGAGATGACGATCATCCTGCAACACCAGTTCTGGGATCTGGTGGTTTCGGAGGACCGGTTCGAGGTCGGCCTGTCGTTCGGCGGCATCCCTGAGCGCCTCGTGGTGCCGTTCCACGCGATCAAGAGCTTCTTCGATCCGTCCGTGCAATTCGGACTGCAGTTCGAGCCGTCGGAGGCGATTGCCGAGACGCCGGCCGCGCCGAAGCTGCCGGCCGCACCGACGCCATCGGCCATCGCCGGGCCGCTGCCTGCGACGCCGGCCGAGACCAGCGACGACAAGCCGCTCCCGCCGACCTCGCCGGGGGAAGGCGCCGAGGTCGTGCGCCTGGACCGTTTCCGCAAGAAATAGGCCCATTCGCCGCGCGCGGAACGGCGGTTGGACCACTAGATTGAAGCATGCTTGAACCGGTCGACGCCGGTTCACCATCAATCATGGGCATGCTTCATGGCACATTCAGCTGATTCATCATCGCACGGATCGACGCGCACGGAGACCGACAGCTTCGGCCCGATCGAGGTCGCCGCCGACCGCTATTGGGGCGCGCAGACCGAGCGCAGCCGGCAGAATTTCCGCATCGGCCACGACCGCATGCCGATCGGCATCGTGCGCGCGCTCGCGCTGGTGAAGTTGGCCGCGGCCCAGGCCAACCGCGAGCTCGGCCTGCTCGAGCCACGCATGGCGGACGCCATCGTCCAGGCGGCGCAGGAGGTCATCGACGGCAAGCTCGACGACCATTTCCCGCTGGTCGTTTGGCAGACCGGCTCGGGCACCCAGAGCAACATGAACCTCAACGAGGTGATCGCCAATCGCGCCAGCGAGCTGCTGGGCGGCGAGCGCGGCACCAAGAAGCCCGTTCATCCGAACGACCACGTCAACATGAGCCAGTCGTCCAACGACTCGTTCCCCACCGCGATGCACATCGCCGCGGCGCGCGCGATCGCGGGCCATCTGGTGCCGGCGCTGTCGGAGCTGCTGGCGGCGCTGCGTGCCAAGCAGGACGCGTTCGCGGACATCGTCAAGATCGGCCGCACCCACACCCAGGACGCCACGCCGCTCACGCTCGGCCAGGAGTTCTCCGGCTACGCCACGCAGGTCGAGAACGCGATCGCACGAATCGAGATCGCGGCGCGGGATCTCCTGCCGCTGGCGCAGGGCGGCACCGCCGTGGGCACTGGCCTGAACGCGGATCCGAAGTTCGCGAAGCTGTTCGCCAAGCATGTTGCCGACGCCACCGGCCTGCCCTTCACCAGTGCCGCCAACAAATTCGAGGCGCTTGCGTCCAACGACGCCTATGTTTACGCCCATGGCGCGCTCAATGCGGCGGCCACCGGCCTGTTCAAGATCGCCAACGACATCCGCTTCCTCGGATCAGGCCCCCGCTCCGGATTGGGAGAACTGATCCTGCCGGAGAACGAGCCGGGCTCCTCGATCATGCCGGGCAAGGTGAACCCGACGCAATGCGAAGCGCTCACGATGGTGTGCTGCCAGGTGTTCGGCAATCACACGGCGATCACCATGGCCGGCAGCCAGGGTCATTTCGAACTGAACGTCTACAAACCATTGCTCTCACATTGCATGATGCAGTCCATACAATTACTAGGTGATTCAGCACGTTCATTCAGCGAACATTGCGTGACCGGAATCCAGGCCGACACTGCTCGCATTCGCGAGCTGATGGAGCGCTCGCTGATGCTGGTGACGGCGCTTGCGCCGAAGATCGGCTACGACAACGCCGCCAAAGTCGCGAAATCAGCGCATCAGCGCGGCACAACGCTGAAACAGGAAGCTTTGCGGCTCGGTCTCGTCTCCGAAGAGGAATTCGACCGCCTCGTTCAACCCGAGAGGATGACGAGGCCGGGGCGAGCGTAGCGGTAGTCCCGTAGTACTACGGGGGGTGATGCAATTCTCGCTGTTAACCCCTAAAGGATACTCTCGACTACAAGTTCTGCTGCGTTTGGTGAGTAAACAAATCCAGCTCGCAACGACGCGAATGGCCATCGAACTATCAGGGAGCGATGACGTGATTGTCTGGAGAACGCCTGAGCTCATCCGCGCAATGCGCATGCTCTCGTCGTGATGTTCGATGCCTTAGATGATTGGAGCAAGCATGGGTGACATCATCAACTTGAAGCGTTTCAGAAAGCGCGTGGAGCGCGATCAGGCAGCAAAGGTCGCCGAAGGCAACCGCGCTCGCTTCGGCAGGACGAAGTCCGAACGCGCAACTGACGCCCAACGCGACAAGCGCGCGAACGAATTACTCGATCAACATCGTATCAATGGCGAGGACGCGTGATGAAGTCGCCCGTCGTAAAACGTTCTATCGTGGTCGCAGGTCACAAGACCAGCGTCAGCCTCGAAGAGGCCTTCTGGAACGGCATGAAGGAGATTTCGGGTCTCCGTAACATGACCCTGTCCGAACTGGTCGGGGAGATCGACAACAATCGCCAGCAGGGCAACCTGTCGTCGGCGATCCGGCTGTTCGTGCTCGACCACTTCAAGAGCCGCGCCGCAGCGTCTTCAGGCATCGAGCCGAAGGCGGCGGCGGACACCCGGCACACGGCCGCCGCTGCCGCTCCTTGAGGCAGATCAGACGGCGGCCCGCCCGGTCTGTTTAAAATCGCTCTAAGATGCCGCGGCATTTAACATGCCGCGCTTGACCTCTTGGCACGCGATTGAAAATACAGGCTATGAGCGAAATCTGCGATACACGGCCGCCTCAGCCGCTCGGTCTGGCCCGAAGGGGCTATACCGGAACGATCCAGCATCTGGCCGCTGGCGGCGCGGCGTCGTCGTTGCCGGACGTTGAGCTGGAGAGCCGGCTGATCGAACTGGGCTTCGTCGAGGGCGCCCGGGTCGAAATCCTGCATGAGGGGATCGTCGGGCGAGACCCGATCGCCGTCCGTGTCGACAACATCACCGTCGCGGTCCGCCGGCGCGAGGCCATGGCCGTCATCGTGGCATAGGCCGCGCGGAAAGCGTCGTCATGGAAAGCCCTCTGCTGCATCTGGCCCTGGTGGGTACGCCCAACAGCGGCAAGACCTCGCTGTTCAACGCGCTGACGGGAAGCCGCCAGAAGGTCGCGAATTATCCCGGCGTCACGGTCGAGCGCAAAGAGGGCGGCTTCGTCACCCCGCAGGGCCGCCAGGTCTCGCTGGTCGACCTGCCCGGCACCTATTCGCTGCGCGGCCGCAGCCCCGACGAGGAAATCACCCGGGATTTCGTGCTGGGACGCGCCACCGGCGAGGTCCTGCCCGACCTGGTGTTGTGCGTTGCCGACTCGACCAACCTCAGGTTGACGATCCGGCTGCTGCTCGAGCTCAAGAGCACCGGCCGGCCGCTGGCGCTCGTGCTCAACATGTTCGACATCGCCAAGCGGCGGGGCGTGACGGTCGACGTTCCCGCACTGTCGCAGGCGCTGGGCGTGCCGGTGGTGACGTCGATCGCCGTGCGCAAGGGCGGCACCGACGACCTGCTGCAGCTGACCGACGAGCTCCTGGCCCAGGCGGCCGCGGCCACCGGAGAGCGCGCCAACACCTGGCGTCCGCTCACGGTTCCGGAGCTGCGCGCCACCCAGCGCGAGGCCGACCGTATCATCGCGGAGACGGTCAGCCTGCCCGAGCGGCCGGACACCTGGACCGCCCGGATCGATTCGGTCGCGCTGCATCCGGTCGGCGGGCTGCTCATCCTGCTGGCGATCCTGTTCGTGATGTTCCAGGCGGTGTTCGCCTGGGCGCAGCCGCTGATGCAGGTGCTGTCGGCGGCCTTCGATGCGCTCGGCCAGCTCGTTCACGACGAGCTTCCCGAGGGCCTGCTGCAGAGCTTCCTGCAGAACGGCGTGATCTCCGGCGTCGGCAGCGTCATCGTCTTCCTGCCGCAGATCATCATCATCTTCCTGTTCATCCTGCTCCTGGAAGATTTCGGCTACATGGCGCGCGCGGCGTTCCTGATGGACCGCATCATGGGCGGCGCCGGCTTGCATGGCCGCGCATTCATCCCGCTGCTCTCGAGCTTTGCCTGCGCCATTCCCGGCATCATGGCAACGCGCGTGATCGACAACCGCCGCGATCGGCTCACCACCATCCTGATCGCGCCGCTGATGACCTGCTCGGCGCGGATTCCGGTCTATACGCTGATCATCTCGGCCTTCATCCCGCCGACCAAGGTCTGGGGCCTGGTCAACCTGCAGGGACTGGTGATGTTCGGGCTCTATGCCGCCGGGATCATCAGCGCGCTCCTGGTCTCGTTCCTCGTCAAGTTCTTCCTGATGCGCGACTATCAGCCGGCGCCCTTCATGCTGGAGCTGCCGGATTACAAGATGCCGCGGCTGCGCAGCATCGCGATCGGCGTCTACACCCGCGCCAAGATGTTCTTGCAGCGCGCCGGCACCACGATCTTCGCGATGATGGTGCTGATCTGGTTCCTGGCGTCGTTCCCGCAGCCGCCGGAGGGCGCGACCGAGCCGGCGATCAATTACAGCCTTGCGGCGATGATCGGCCAGGCGATCGCCCCCCTGCTCTCGCCGGTCGGCTTCAACTGGCAGATCGCGGTGGCGCTGGTGCCCGGCATGGCCGCCCGCGAGGTCGCGGTCGCCGCGCTCGGCACCGTCTATGCGATCGAGGGCGGCAAGGAGGCGGCCGAGCAGATCGGCCAGGTGCTGGCGAGCAAATGGAGCCTCGCCACGGCGCTGGCGCTGCTCGCCTGGTACATCTTCGCCCCGCAATGCGCCTCGACGCTCGCCGTCATCCGCCGCGAGACCGGCAGCTGGCGCTGGATGGCCGTGACCTTCTTCTACATGTTCGCGCTCGCTTACGCGGCGGCGTTCGCGACCTACCACATCGCGGTCGCGATGGGCGCGGGCTGAGCCCGCGCCGCGGCGACGTCACCGCGCGGCGTCGACATGCAGTCCGAAGCCGTGCGCGTCGGCATGCCCGAGTTCGGGACGCAGCTGCATCGACGGGATCAGGTAATCGCCGCGGTTCTGCCGCCGGTACGGGATCGGCTGATCCGTGAACAGCGTCCGCATCCGCGCGCGGAGCCGCGCGGCGATGTCCGCGAAGCCCGCCTCGTCGAGCCGGTTCACCCGGTGCGCCACGAAGGCCGGCAGTACGTCGAAGCCGGGATAAAACAGGATGCCGTGATTGATGGGAAACAGGAGATCGTCGATCGGCCCGTTGATGCCGCGCTCCGAATAGTGCTCCTGCCAGCCGCCGGTGGTCACCACGAGCATCGCGCGCTTGCCGGCGAACACGCCCTCGCCATAGCGGTTGCCCCAGCGCTTGTCGCTGTGCTCGCCGACGCCGTAGGTGAAGCCGTAGGAATAGACCCGGTCGACCCAGCCCTTGAGGATCGCCGGCATCGTGAACCACCACAGCGGAAACTGCAGGATCACCGCGTCGGCCCATAGGAGCTTCTCCTGCTCCGCCCTGACGTCGTCGGTGAGCGAGTGCGTCTTGAACGCCTCGCCGGAGGCCGTGGCGACGTTGAGGCGCACATCGGGCGGCAGTTGCGGAAAGTCGGCGCGGTCGGCGGCCGCCTTCCAGCCCATCGCATAGAGATCCGAGACCCTGACCTGATGACCTTGCGACCGAAGCTCGGCGACAGCGGCGTCGCGCAGGGCGCCGTTCAGCGAGCGGGGTTCGGGGTGGGCGAAGACGAGCAGCACATTCATGGCTTGATCCCTTGGCTGGAACAATCCAGGAGATAGACCCGGCCTCGTTCATCCACTATATGGCTGCTATCGATAACATTATGCCGAATTATGGATAAGTTGGACGTCAGCATCGTCAACATGCGCAGCTTCGTTCGCGTCGCCGAACGGGGCAACCTGTCGGCCGTCGCGCGTGAGCTTGGGCTGGGTCAGTCCACCATCTCGCGTCATCTCCAGGAGCTTGAAGACGCGATCGGCGTTCCCCTGCTGAGCCGCACCACCCGGCGCGTCACCCTGACCACCGAGGGCAGCCTCTATTATGCCAACTGCGTCCAGATCCTGCGCCTGATCGAGCAGGCCGGCGACGAGGCGCGCGGCACGCGTGGAGCCGCCAGCGGCACGATCCGCATCTCCTGCACGGCCGCGTTCGGCATCCTGCACATCACCCGGCTGGTGTTCGCGTTCCAGGACCGCTATCCGGACATCGCGATCGATCTCAATCTGACCGACGAGCGCATCGATCTGGTGCGCGAGGGCGTCGACATCGCGCTCCGTCTCGCGCCGCTCACTGACAGCTCGATGAAGCTGCGCGCACTCGGCCATTCGCACCGGCTGCTGGTGGCGGCGCCGGGCTATCTGGCAGGACGCGGCACGCCGCGCGTACCGCAGGATCTGCTCGGCCATGACGGCATCCGCATGCCCAATGTCGCCGGCAGCGACGTGCTGGCGCTGATGTCCGGCGACGGCCAGCGCCACGAGGTGCCTTTCAGCGGCCGCTTCCGAACCAATCACGGCCTCGCGGTGCGCGAAGCCGTGCTGGCCGGGCGCGGCATCGCCGCAGCCCATGCCTGGCTGGTCGACGATCTCATCACCGAGGGCAGGCTGACGGTGCTCCTGCCCGACTACAGGCTGCCGTCGGTGCCGCTCAACATGCTGATCGTCCCGGAGCGCGCCGGCATCGCGCGCGTCCGGCTGGTGATCGAAGACCTGGCGGCGGCAATCGTCAGTCTGCCTGGGATTCGGCCGGAGCCCTGAGCTACAGCCGCGGCATCGTGTCCGGCCGCACCTCGCGCGCCTGCGCCGCCAGCCGGATCGCGGCGTTGGCGGCGCCGAAGCCCTGGTAGTTGCGGCGCTGCACGATCTCGAAGAAGAAGCGCTCCTCGAAAATGTGGGTGTAGACCTGGAAGAACTCCGCGTCGCCGTCGCGGTCGTACAGGATCTCGTTGGCGCGGAGCGCCGCGATGGTCTCGGGCGCTAGATCGTATTTCGCTTCGAGATCGTCGTAGTAGTTGTCGGGAATGTCGAGGAAGCCGGCGCCGCGGGCGCGCATTTCGGCCACGGCTGCAAAGATGTCGTCGCAGGCGAAGGCGATGTGCTGGACGCCCGAGCCGAAGAACTCGGAGATGAAACGCGACGACAGCGTGCGCGTCGCCGTCGAGCCGTTGAGGATGAAGCGCAGGCTGCGATCGCCGTTGACGATCGCCTGGCTCTGCACGAGGCCTCTGGGATCGGCGATCTCCATCTGCGGCAGCCGCGAGAAGTCGATGATCCCGGCATAGAACAACAGCCAGGACAGCATCTCCTCATGCGGCATCGACTGTGCGATGTGATCGACGGCCAAGAGCCGATCAGTCGTCTTGTCGCTGGCGACCGGTTCGAAGTCGACATCCCAGTGACGGCCGTGGGTATCGAGGAAATACAGCAGGCTGCCGCCGACACCATGGATCGCCGGGATCTCCAGCTCGCCCGGCCCGACCGGCTGGGTGAAGGTGCGCGTCTTCAAGGACTGCGCCCGCGCCATGGCACGGTCCGCACTGTCGACATCCAACGCCAACGCGCAAACGCCGGGACCGTGCGTGATATAGTGCGAATGCGCGAAGCTCGCCGGCTCGCAATTGATCACCAGCTCGATCGCGCCCTGCGACCAGCGCTGCACCGCCTTGCTGCGATGCCGCCCGGTTTTGCGGAAGCCGAGCTGCCCGAACAATGCGGCGAGCGACTCCGCCTTGTCCTCGCTGACCGCGAATTCCACAAAGCCGATGCCGTGGCTCTTCACGCGAGGCGCGAAGCGGGGCTCTGCCGACGCCGCGGGGATTTTTCCGGCGAGGTCATCCTGCAACAGCAGCAGCGAACGCATGCCGTCGAGCGCCGTGCGTGGCGCCGAGCCGGCACGGAACTGATCGTTGAAGATCTCCAGCGACAGCGGCCCGGAATAGCCGGTCGCGGCGACCGCCTCCATGAACTCGCCGACCGGGAGGTCGCCCTGCCCGGGAAAGCTGCGGAAGTGCCGGCTCCAGGACAGCACGTCCAGTTCGAGCTTGGGTGCGTCGGCCAACTGGACCAGGAAGATCTTGTCGGCGGGAATGGCGCGGATCGCATTGGTCGGCAGCGCCGGCGCCAGCGCATGAAAACTGTCGAGGATGACGCCGATCGCCTTGTGATCGGCGCGGCGCACGATCTCCCAGACATCGCGATAGTCGTGCACATGGCGGCCCCAGGCCAGCGCCTCGTAGCCGACGCGCAAGCCGCGCCTCGCGGCGCGCTCGCCGAGCTCCTGGAAATCCGCGGCGGCGCGGTCGATGCCGCCGAGCGCGGCCGGCGACACGCTGCTGCAGATCAGCAGCAGGTCGGTGCCGAGCTCCTGCATCAGGTCGAACTTGCGCTCGGCGCGGATGAAGTTGCGCGCGCGCTGCGGCTCCGGCATGCCCTCGAAATCGCGGAACGGCTGATAGGCGCAGATCGATAGGCCGAGGTCGCGGCACATCTGCCCGATCTCGCGCGGCCGCATCCCGAACGCGACCAGATCGTTCTCGAAGATCTCGACCGTGTCGAAGCCGGCGGCAGCGATCGCCTTGAGCTTCTCGTCGAGCGCGCCAGAGATGGAGACCGTTGCGATCGAGCGCTGGTTCATGCCGCCGTCTCCTCCATCGCGCCGCCCAGGAACAGCTGGCCGATGCGCGGATCGGCCAGCACGCGATCGGCCTTGTCGATGATGCGGGTGCGACCGAGCTCGAGCACGATGCCGTAGTCCGAGATCTCCAGCGCCGAGCGTGCATTCTGCTCGATCAGGAGCACCGAGACGCCGCGGTCGCGCAATTGCTTCAGCATGTCGAAGGTCTGCTGCACCATCAACGGCGACAGCCCGATCGACGGCTCGTCGATCAGCACGAGCTGCGGCTCGAGCAGCAGCCCGCGCGCGATCTCGAGCTGCTTCTGCTCGCCGCCGGACAGCGTCGAGGCCTGCCGATCCGCCTTCTTGCGCAGCACCGGAAACACGTCGAGCGCCGCCTCGACGCGAGACGGGAGGTCGATGTTGGCCGGCGCGGCAACGCCGCCGAGCTCGATGTTGTGACGCACCGACAGCTCGCCGAAGATATTGCGGCCCTGCGGGATGTAGCAGATGCCGGCACCGAGCAGCGCGCGCGGGCTCAGGCCCGTGACGTCGCGGCCCTTGAACACGACCTTGCCCTCGCGCAGCTTGAGCAGGCCGAAGATCGCCTTGAACACCGTCGACTTGCCGGCACCGTTCGGACCGATCACGGTGGTGATCGATCCCGCCGGCACCGAGAACGTCGTGCCGTTGAGGATCGTCATCTTGCCGTAGCCGCCGACGAGGTTCTGGACGTCGAGAATGGGATCGCTCATCGTCGGCTCCGTCAGTGTCCGAGATAGGCTTCGATCACGGCCGGATTGGCCCTGATCTCGTCGGGCTTGCCGATCGCCAGCACCTTGCCCTCGGCCATCACCATCACGCGCGAGCACAGCGACATCACGAACTCCATGTTGTGCTCGATCACGACGAAAGTGGCGCGGCGCTCGCGGTTGATCGCGATCAGCCGGTCCTTGAGATCGCCGAGCATGGTCGGATTGACGCCGCCGGCGGGCTCGTCGAGCAGCACCAGCCGTGGACCGCCCATGAACGCCATCGCGGCATCGAGCAGCTTCTGCTGCCCGTAGGACAGGCCGCCGGCCGGCTCGTTGGCGAGATGCTCCAGCTTGAAGAAGCCGATCATCTGATCGGCGGTCTCGGTGAGCCCTGCATCCGACGGACCAAACAGGCGCGACAGCATGCTGCCGCGATGCTCCTGGCCGGCGAGGATCAGGTTGTCGCGCACCGACAGCTTCGGGAAGACCTGCAAGAGCTGAAACGTGCGGCTGACGCCGAGGCGGTTCAGTTCGGACGGACGCTGGCCGGTGACGAGCTTGCCGTCCACCCTCACCTCGCCCCCGCTCGGCACGAGCTGGCCGAGAATGCAGTTGAACAGCGTCGACTTGCCACAGCCGTTGGGGCCGATCAGGCCGAGGATCTCGCCCTCCTGCACGTCGAAGCTGACGCCGTTGACGGCGGTGATGCCGCCAAAACTCTTCTTGACGTCGCGAACGTCGAGGACTGCGGTCATCGCGCGGCCTCCAGGTTGGATTGAGCCGCCGCCCGCAATGCGGATGCGGCCTGGGTGCGCCGTGAGCTGAGATAGCGGTCGAGGATGCCGAGAATGCCGCTCGGCGAATAGATCAGCAGCACGATCACGGCGGCCGCGTAGAGCATCAGATAATAGCCCTCGGCGAAGCGCAGCCACTCCGGCAGCAGCACCGCGATCATGGCGCCGAGGAACGGCCCGAGCATGAAGCCGGCACCGCCGACGATCACCATCATCAGGAGATCGAGCGAGAGCTGCAGGTTGAACGGCACGGGATCGACATATTGCGTCAGCGGCGCATAGAGCACGCCGGCGATGCCGCCAAGCACCGAGCCGATCGCGAACGCCATCAGCGTGTAGCGTCTGGTGTCGATGCCGAGCGATTGCGCCCTGATCGGATTTTCGCGTAGCGCCATGAAGGCGCGGCCCCAGGGCGAGCGGATCAGCCACCACATCGCCAGCGTCACGAGGCCGAGCGAGCCGAGACAGAGATAGTAGAACGGCAACGGCTTGCGGGTCGGGAAGCCGAAGATCCCGGGGCGCGGAATGTTGCTGATGCCGTAGATGCCGTTGGTGAGCCAGCTCTCGTTGCGGAACACCAGGAACGCCAGGGTCGAAAACGCGAGCGTGACGAAGGCGAGATAGTGATGCTGCACGCGCAGCGCCGGATAGCCCAACAGCCAGCCGACGACGAAGCAGACGACGATGACGAGCCCAAGCGCCGATATCAGCGGCCAGCCATGGGTAGTGAGGATCGCGGCACCGTAGGCGCCGATGCCGACGAAAGCGCCCTGCGCAAGCGACACCTGCCCGGCATAGCCGAGCGTGAGGTTGAGCCCCATCGCCGCGATGGTCATCACCGCCCACTGGCTGAGGATATAGAGGCCGTAGCGGTTGAAGTTCATCGGGATGATGATCAGGCCGGCGATGACGACGATCGCCAGCGCGGCGAGGAGCAGTCTGCCGTTGCGGGTCATACCGTGCGCTCCTCGGCTCGTCCGAGCAGGCCCTGCGGCCGGAACAGGATGACAAGGATCAGCAGCACCATCGGAACAGCCGCGCGATACTGGGTGGAGACGTAGGCCGCGGCGAGGTTGTCGACGACGCCGATCAGGAGACCGCCGGCGATCGCGCCGCGCACCTGGTTGAAGCCGCCGACGATCGCGGCGATGAACGCCGCCTGCCCGAGCACTTCGCCGCTCGAGAATTTGGCAAGATAGATCGGCGTGATCAGCAGCGAGGCCAGCGCGACCAGCACGGCATTGATCAGGAAGGTCAGCAGGATCATGCGCTCGACGGGAACGCCGATGATGCGCGCCACCGTCGGATTCTGTGCCGCCGCCTGCATCTGGTGGCCGAGCGAGGTGCGATTGAGCAGCGTGGTCAGGCCGACGACGGCCAGGATTGCAACGGCGAGCACGCCGAGACTCTGCAGCGAGATGACACGGCCAAGCACGCTGATATCGCCCGCGGGAACGATCGACGGAAACGGCGAGGCCTCGGCGCTGAAGAACTGCTTCACGGCCTCCTTGATCCCGATCGCCAGCGCCATGGTGGCGATCGCCAGCGGCAGCACGCCGTGCCGCAGCATCGGATCGACCAGCAGCATCTTGAAGGCGAGACCGAGCAGCAGCGCCGACAGCAGCACGCCGGCGAGCACCGCGAGCCAGAACGGCGCGCCGAGATGCATGACCGCGAGCATCAGGAAGGCGGGCAGCATCACGAACTCGCCCTGGGCGAAGTTGATGGTCTGCGAGGTCTGCCACAGCAAGGTGAAGCCGACGGCGACCAGCGCGTAGATGGCGCCGGTGGCGAGTCCCGCCACGATCAGGTCGAGCAGATTGGACATGGTTTCCCCGTGAGCCCTTGGGTGACGGCGGCGCCGGACATCACCACACCGGCGCCGCCGATCGACCGTTGTCCTCAGTTGAGCTTCGGCAACACCTGCTTCACGACCTGCTTGCCTTCCACGACCTCGACCAGGAAGCCCTGGCGATCGATGTCGCCGTTCTGGTCGAAGGTCACATCCATCAGGATGTTCGGTTCGGCCGAGGTCTTGATCGTCAGGCCGTGCAGCGTGTCGGCGAACGCCTTGGAGTCGACCTTGCCCATCTTCTCGGTCGTGGCCTTGACCATGTAGATCGCGAGATAGCCCTTGATGCCGTTGTGATCGGGCACGTAGTTGTACTTCTTCACGAAGCGATCGCGGAACGCCTTGATGGCCTCGATCGGTGCGTCGGTGGTGAGACCGACGTGGCCGCGAGCGCCGTTGGCGGCATCGCCGGCGAGCTCGATCACCTTCTGGCCGACCAGCGTGGTCTCGCCGATCAGCGGCACAGTCACACCCTGGCGCTTGATCTCCTTCAGGATGCGCGCGCTCTCTTCCTCGTTGACGTAGATGAAGACGGCGTCCGGCGCCGCCGCCTTGATCTTGCTGACGTCGGCCGCGAAGTCCGCCTGGCCGGCTTCGGTCGACAGATCGGCCGCGACCTTGATGCCGAGACGGTTGAATTCCTTGGTGATGACGTCGCGGCCGCCGCGGCCGAAATCATTGTTGACCCAGACCACCGCGACCGACTTCGCCTTCAGCTCGTCGTTGATGTACTTGGCGACCTTCGGCATCGAGGACTGCTGGCCGAACGACGTGCGGAAGAGGAACTTGTTGCCGGCCTGCGTGAGCTCGGCCGCTTCGCCGCCCATGATCTGGGTGATGCCGGCCTCGGCCGCCAGCGGCGCCGTCACCTTCACCGAGCCGGAATAGCCCGGCCCGAGCAGCACGTAGGGCTCGCCATCGAGCGCCTTCTGCACCTGCGCACGCGCAACGCCGGGGTTCGACTGCGAGTCGGCGTGGCTCACCTCGATCTTGCGACCGAGGATGCCGCCCTTGGCGTTGATTTCCTCGACGGCGAGGTCGATGCCGTTCTTCCAGTTGTTGCCGACGGTCGCGCCGCCGCCGGAGAGCTCGGCGACATCGGCGATCTTGATGGGGGCGCCGGATTGCGCGTAGGCGGCACCGGACAGCAGCGTGGCTGAGCACAGGCCAGCCAGGATGATCGATCTCACGTTGTTTCCTCCTCTGACTTAAACGCTTGTTTGCGTTTCTTGCTTGAACGACTTGTTCCGGCGCGTATTGACCGTCGGCTCAGGCGGCGTCAACCGCCGGATATCTCTCCGCCATGTGGTTGTCGAACGCAGCCCCCATCGCCTCGGTCGAGGGCGCCAGGCCGGTGAACAACTCGAAGGCGTCCGCAGCCTGGTAGATCGCGAGCTCGCGGCCGAGCAGGACCCGGGCTCCCCTGGCTTTGGCGGCTTTCAGCAGCGGCGTCCAGAGCGGCGAATAGACCGCGTCGGCGACCCAGAGGTCGGCGCGCAACAAATGATCAGGCACCGGCGTACCGCGGTTCGGCAACATCCCGATCGGCGTGCCGTTGACGACGCCAACTGCGCCGTGCAGTGCCGCTTCGACGCTGTCCGCGACCGTTACCGTGTTGCCAGCCGGCAGCAGGCTCGCCAGCTTCTCGGCGCGCGTGCGCTCAGTGTCGTAGATGCGCAGGCCGGCGACTCCGAGGTTTGCAAGTGCGAAGGCGATCGCCTTGCCAACCCCGCCGGCCCCGACCAACGCGACGACGCCGCGATCGGTCTGGCTGATGAGTGGCGCGACGGCTCGCTCGAACCCGGTGGTGTCGGTGTTGTGGCCGATCAGCCGGCCGTCGCGAACGACGACGGTATTCACCGCGCCCATCGCCGCCGCCCTCGGCGCGAGCTCGTCGAGCAGCTCGACCACGGCTTCCTTGTAAGGATAGGTCACGTTGACCCCGGCAAAGCCGAGCCGGCGCACGCCTTCCAGCAGCGCGGACAGACCGGCCCGGTCGGCGCCGGCGACCTCGATGAGCTGGTAGTGGCAGCGCACGCCGAGCACCGCGGCCGCATGCTCGTGCATGGCAGGAGAGGCCGAATGCGCGATCGGCGCACCGATCAAGCCGGTCAGGAATTTGCGGGCTTTGAGCGCGGAAAAATCGGGCACGTTGGTTCAGTCTCTGCTGCCGCTCACGCGATCGCCGCACGAGCGATGAATGGCGTCGCGGACGATAGCGCGTCTGCCAGCTAACACAATTACCCAAATATCCGCTGAACCTAACATCATGTTATTTTTTGACGAGCGCCGCCTTGCCCGGCTTCGCGACCTGACGCCGGCCCGGCTCCAGCGCGCGCATCTCGGCGCGCAGGCAGTCGATGAAGTGCTCCGCATAGAGCGACAGCGGCGTGCCGCGCTTGACGGCGATGTAGGTGTCGAACCGCGTCGGCTCGGCGATCTTCAGCAGCTCGATGCCGGGATAGCCGCCATGTGCCACGGTGAACTGATCGATGACGGCGATGCCGAGCCCGGCCTTCACGAGCGCGCAGACAGTGGTGCCGAAGCGCGCCTTGATCGAGATGTTGTAGCTCAGTTTGTTGCGCGCGAAGATCTCGGCCATGATCCGGCCGTAGGGGTCATTGGGATCGATGCCGATCAACGGATAGCGGGTCATCTCCGCGGCGGAGACCTGCTTGCGGCCGGCTAGCTCGTGGCCTGGCGGGACGATGCAGAACAGTTCGCCTGAGGCGAGAGGAAGGAATTCGAGCCCGGAATGATCGAGGCGATAGCTCATCGCCACGCACTCGCCCTTGCCCAGCATCAGATAGTCGATCGCCTCCTCGATCTTGAGGATGTTGATGTCGATGCCCAAATCAGGATAGCGGCGGCGGACGCGCTCGATCGCGCGCGGCACCATCACCTGGGAGATGCTGGGCACCGAGCCGACGCGCAGTTCCGACAGCGCGCCGCGGCCGATGTTGGAGATGATGTAGCTGAGATCGTCGACCTTCTCGTAGACGCTGTTGATCTGCTCGAAGATGTTCTGCGCCTCGGGCGTCGGAAAGTAGCGGCCGTTCTGGCGCTGGAAGAAGCGGATGCCGAGCGAGCGCTCGGTGTATTTCACCAGACGGCTGACACCCGGCGCCGACACCTTCAGCAGGCGCGCGGCGCCGTTGATGGTGCCCGTCACCATGACCGCGCGAATGACCTCGACCTGTCGCAAGGTCATCATCGGCGCGGTCCCCGCACGCCTTCGGCCGGAATCACGGACTGCCCGGCGGCGTCAGCACGACCGGCGGACGCGGCACCGGCCGTGGGCGCGGCGGCAGCGCACCGGGCGCGGGCTTGATCTCGACCGGCGGCGGCAAGGGCGCGACCTGCGGCTGGCTCGATGCCATCGGTGCCGCCGGCTGGGGCGCTGGGGCGGGAGCAGAGAGCGGCGGGGTCAGCGGCGGCACGACGGCGCGCGGACCACCCGGCTTGGCGCGCGGCTCGCGCCGCGGATCACGACCGGGCAGCGGCACGTCGGCCGCGCTCGGTGCCGCCGGGCCAGCCTCGGGTGCACCGGGCAGCGACGCCGTCGACGACGGATAGGCCGGCGGCACCTCGCCGCGCGCGATCGCATCCAGCCGCCGCGTCTCACGATCGATGGCACGCACCGCCAGCCACGACGACAGCGAGGTGACGTCGACCGCGCGCGTCAGCGCCTCGGACGTCCCGACCACGAACAACTGGATCTCCGGACGGCTGTTGGCATTGCCGACCGTGTTGGCGCTCAGGCTGGCGCGAATGTCGGCATTGTCCGCCGGAATGTCGAAGCCGCCGGACACGATGACGCGGGCGCCTTGCGCGTCGAGCGTGGTGGCGCCGACCCGCAGCCGGCCGTCGCGGATGATGAAGGGGATCTGAGCAGACGCGACCGGCAACGTCCCCGACGTCAGCACCGGCTCGATCACCTGCCGCAACTTGCCGTCGTCGCTCACCTGGCCGGCGTCGGCCGCGCGCAACGCCGCATCGAACGCCCGCGGGTCGAGATTGGGGAGCGCCGCATTGTCGAGCGTCACCGTGCCATTGCCCGAGAGCGCATTGACCAGTGCCTGCACGCTGCGTCCTTCGGCGGCGAGCGTCATCTGGGCCGAGACCTTGCCGGCCGGCATCTTCAGGCTGTGATAGCGCAGCGCGTTGCCGTCGATGCCGGCGAGCTCGACGCGGCCGTTCAGGACGAGACCATTCGCGTTGGAGCGCGCATCGATGGTCGCGGCGACGTCGCCGCCGCCGAGCTTGCCCTTGAGGTTCTCGATGGTCAGCGACTGGCCGTCGCTCTTGATGGCGCCGCCCAGCGGATGCAGATCAATGCCATTCAGAATGGCGCCGCTGAGGGCCTGGAACGAGACACGCCCGCGCCACCCCTTCAAGAGACCTGCGCCGAGAGGCTCGGCGGGCTCACGCCCGGCCGCTCCGATCAGCACCGATACCACTTGCGGCACGTCGAGCGCATCCAGCCCGAGCTCGCCCTCGATCTGCTTGTCGTCGTCGAGCACCAGCGCGAGCCGGCCGCGCAGCCGCGATCCACCCACCGTGCTGTCGATGTCGTCGAGCGTCAGGCGATTGTTGGAAAGACCGAGACGGCTGAACAGGCGGACGTTCTGCGCGCCCGGATCCTGCGGCTTCAATCCAAACAAGGGCGACAGGTTGGCGCTGCGCAGGCGCAGATTGACGTTGGCCTTTGCGGTGTCGCCCCAGGGATCGACAGTGCCTTGCGCATCGCCATCGAGACCGGCGCCGGAGAGCTTGGCATTCACCCGCAGCGGCGCCCGCCAGCCGCCGGTCACGCTGGCATCGAACTGGGCCGGACCTGTGCCCGCCGCCGCCACGCGATCGAGCCCGAGCAGCGCCAGCACGGCGCTGCCCTGCTCCGACGACACCCGGCTCTCGATTCCAAGCTCCGTTCGATCGATCGCATCGACCTCGAAGCTGCGCAGCGCCGCGGCCGAGGGTTTGGCCGTCAGCGTCGCCGAGCCCTTCAATTGTGGCGCGTCGAGATCGAGCACCGCCTTGGCCTGGCTCCGATCGGCGTTGGCTGGGTCCTTGGCGAGATCGAGCGTGAGCTTCAGCCGGGCGGCGCCGGGCGGCATACTGAGCGCATCGAAGCGGGCGGCGATCTGCGGCGCGAGCGGCTGCACCAGCGCCGTGATCTCCTTGAGCGAGCCGGCCATCGAGGTCACCACCAGCCGTCCGGTTGCGTCGGCGCGATCGAACCGGCCGGAGCCCTCGCTCGTCACGCCGCTGCTCTGGCCGAACTTGATCTGGTCGATGGCGATGGTCTTGGGATCATAGGAAAAGCGCGCGGTGAGCGGACGCAGCTCCTGGCCGCTGAGCTTGGCGCGGGCGACGTCGAGCGCCACGCTGGCCTCCGCCGGCCACTCGCCGGTGACGCCGATCAGCGAGCGGGTCACGGCCATCGCGGCGTCGAGATCGAGCCGATCGCCCTTCAGCACCGCCTCGAAACGCGAGCCCGGCCCCGCTGGCCGGTTGACGAGAGCGACGCGTCCGTCGACGGAGCCGCCGTCGATATCGGCCTTGAGGCTGTCGATCGCGACCCGCTCCGGCGCCACGTTGAGGTCGCCGCGCAGCCGCAGCGGGCGCTGGGTGCGATAGCTGCCGTCGCTGCGGCCCTGCAGCCAGGCCACCAGCGTGTCGGGCTCCGACGATTCGAGATCGAGCGCGCCGGTGAAGCCCGATGTCACCGAGGTCGAGATGCCGATGGTCCGGAACGTCAGCCGCGTCGAGCCGGGCGCGCGCAGGTCGACCTTCTCGAGACTCCATGCCGAAGGTTCGTTGTGCAGGTCGGCGGTGAAGTTCTGTACCGGACGGCCGGAGAGCATGATCTGCTCGGTCGCGAACTGCACGTTGGCCGGCATCGGCAAGGTCGGCAGTTGTGCAATCCAGTTGCGCAGCGCCGGCAGCACCAGCGCGGGCGCGATCGCCCGCCGGTCCTTGATGTCGTCCCCGCCGGCCAGGAGCTTGTCGGCATCGAGCTGGCGTGCGGACAGTGAGGCTTTCAGCACGGGGGCGGCGCCGAAACGGATGTCGCCGCTGCCCGCGAATTTCAGCGAGCGATCCTCCTGGCCAAAGCTGACCTCGATCTGGTCGAGCTTGGCCGACGCCTGGTCGCCGACGACCTTGGTGGCGATGCGCCAAGGCGTCGCGCCAGCCTGGCTCAGCGGACGGGCCTTGGCCTGTTGGGCCTGCTTCGCCGGTGGCTCCTTCGCTGACTGGGCGGGCTTGTCGTTGTCGGCGCCCTGCTCCTTCGGGGGCGACGACAGGGTCAGCGCGCCCTCGAACTTCGGCGAGCGGTTGGGAAAGCTGATGAGGCCTTCGATGTCGGCCATCACGGGACGCTCGCCCGGGTCGATGTTGAGGTGGACGCGCAGGCCGTTGGAGTCCTTGTCCTGGCTCGACGACACCCGGAACGGGTAGCGGCCGCCGCGGATCGACACCGCGCCGTCGCCGCGCAGCGAGCCGGCCAGCGAACGCACGTCGCCGGAGAAGACGATGTCTGTCAGCTCCAGCGTCGAGCGGCTGGCGGCGTCGTGCAGGGCGACTCGGCCGGTGAGGTTGAGCCGGTCGATCGCGAGCGCCGCCAGATTGAACCGGCCCGACGCGGCCGGCAGGTCGACCTGGCCCTTGGCATCCAGCCCGAGATCGGCCGCCATGCCGCCGATGGTGAGCTCGTTCGCCCGCCACTCGCCGCGCATCAGATCGCCGAGGCTGAGCTCGACGTCGAGCTTGTCGGCGCGCAGCTTGCCGAGATCGTTGGCGCCGCCGAAGGTGACCTGGCGCAGCCGCAAGGTCGGCGTCGGCAACAGCCGTGCGTCCAGCGCACCGGCGACCCGCACGGGCACGCCAACGATCTTGCCCGCCTCGGCCTCGAACTGCGGCCGGAACTGGTTCCAGTCGACGAAGTACGGGCCGATCAGCGCAGCAAGGAGCGCAAGGATGAAGGCAATCGCCAAGCCGAGCAGGGTCGTCTGCACGGGGTCTCCCTCAAAGGACAACGCTCCGGCGTCCCAACCTTAAAGCCAATACGGCCGCGGCCCACTGGCATCGATACCGGAGCGCTGCATCATATAGGATTAAGTATGGCGAAGTCACAGCGCTGTCGGTATTTCCGGGGGCGTTGCACAATTCCGTTAACGAAGATGGTTACCAGTGCGCCGGCAGCCGCTTCAGGCCGCGCAGCACGAAGGTCGGCCGCCATTCCGGGTTGTCGGGATCGTCCAGCTTCAACTCCGGCAGCCGGCGCAGCAGGGTTCCGATCGCGATCTCGGCCTCGATGCGGGCGAGCTGCGCCCCCAGGCAATGGTGGATGCCACCACCGAACGACAGCGGCTTCACGTTGGCCCTGGTGATGTCGAGCTGCTCCGGATGATCCGGATAGACCGCAGGATCGCGGTTGGCGGAGCCCAGCAGGCACAGCACGCTCTCGCCCGCGGGGATCCGGCGGCCGCCGAGATCCTCGATGTCCTCGAGCGCCACCCGTCCGGTGAGCTGCACCGAGGAATCGTAGCGCAGGAACTCCTCGATCGCGTTGGTGATCAGCTCCGGCCGCGCCTTCAACAGCGCCAGCTGGTCCGGATTGCGGTGCAGCGCCAGCAGGCCGTTGCCGATCAGGTTGACCGTGGTCTCGTGCCCGGCGCCGAACAGCAGGATGATGTTGGCGGTGAGCTCCTCATTGCTGAGCTTGGCGCCGTCCTCCTCGGCCTGCAGCAGCTGCGTCGTCAGGTCGTCGCCGGGATGTTTCCGGCGCAGCTCGAACAGGTGCTGGAAATACGCCTTCGATACCGCGTTGCCGGCATTGCCCTCGGCGATCTCGGCCTTCGACAGCGGCACCGGCTCGAGCAGCCGGCCGCCCTCGCGCGAACTCTTGTAGAACGCTTCGCGGTGCTCCTCGGGAATTCCGAGCATGTCGCAGATCACGGTGACCGGCAGCTTGAACGCGAAGTCCTCGATCAGGTCCATCCGGCCGCGCGGGATGATCTCGTCGAGCGTCGAATCGACGATCGCCTGGATCCGTGGCCGCATGTCCTCGACGCGGCGGGCCGTGAATGCCTTCACCACGAGGCCGCGCAAGCGCGTGTGATCCGGCGGATCCTGCTGCAGCATCCAATGGCTCATGCTGCGGAAGATCGGCTCGTTCATGATGTCAGGGCCGTAGCGCCGGATCGAACGCGCGACGAAGTCCTTGCCGAAGCGCTTGTCGCGCAGCACCAGGCTCGATTCCGCATGCCGGCTGGCGAGGAACGCCCCGAACGGCGTCACATGCATCGGGTCGTTGTCGCGCAGCTGCGCATAGAAGGGATAGGGATCGCGGATGAACTCCGGCGACAGCGGATTGAACAGCGGCGCGGCCTTGGCGGCCTGAACATGCTCGTTCATGGGGTCCCTCTCCCTGGATTGGCCGATTAGCTCACGCCCGCGCCGCGATGGCAACCGGCCAGTTCACAGATCATGCCGCAGCCCCCGCCGTCTTTAACCTGTGCAACTGGCCGGCAACGAGGCGGACCCGGCGCGGGGCCGCGATCCAGATCGCCGCCGCCGAGACGAAGGCGCCGAGGAAGGCTATCACGAAGCCCGGCGTATAACTCAGGGTGTAGTCATACAGCACGCCGGTCACCCACGGCCCTGCTGCGCCGCCGCATAGCCCGATCAGCATCAGCGTTCCGAAGATGCTGCCGAAATGCGCGCCCTGGAATATCTCCAGCGCGACCGCGCCCATCACCGAGGTCAGGCCGTAGCCGAGCGCGCCCTGCGTCGCCACCATGATGTAGATCAGCATGAGCGACGGCGCGGCCTTGAGCGCGATCAGCGCGGCGAAGCAGATCGCGAAGCCGAGACAGCCCAATCCCCACACCGCCTCGCGCCCCAGGCGGTCCGACAGATGGCCGAGCGCGATCTGGCCCGGGATCCCGAGCAGGCTGACCGCGCCGAGCGCCCACACCGCGACGCTCGAGCTGAAACCGATCTCGAGCAGGTATTTCGTCTGGTGCACCTGCACCGCGTACCAGACGTAGAGGCCGAAGAAATAGCCGAGCGCGAGCCACCAGAACCGGCCCGTTCGCAGCGCGCGCGAGAGCGTCCAATCGATGCCGGCCCAGGCGGCGTCGACCACGTTGGAGACCGGCTTGGCGGCGCTGGCGAGCGGCGCGACATCGCCGTCCGGACAAAGCCCGATCTCCTCCGGCTTCTTGCGCAGCAGGAGATTGATCGGCGCCAGCACGACCAGCACGACGATGCCCATCGCGGTGCAGGCGGTGCGCCAGTTGGTCTGCGCGATCATGTGCTGCACCCACGGGAGCAGCGTCATCGAACCGATGCCGACGCCGGCGAAGGCGATGCCGATCGCCAGGCCGCGCCGGCGGATGAACCAGTTCGGCAGGAACAAGGATTGGCCGGAATAGCCGAGGCAGACGCTGCCGGCGCCGACCATCACCCCAATGGTGATGTAGAGATGCCAGGGCTGCGAGGTCAGTGGCGCCAGCAGCAGACCGCCGGCCATCAGGGCAACGCCGAGTTCCATCACCGCGCGCGGCCCGGTGCGATCCATCAGCCGTCCGATCAGCGGACTGACGATGCCCGAGGCAACGAAGCCGAACGAGAACGCGCCGGCGGTGACACCCCGGTCCCAGCCGAATTCGGCGAGAACAGGCGGATAGAACAGCGAGAACGCGGTGCGCGCATTGACCCCGACGGCCATCGTGACGAAGGTCACGGCGACGATGACCCAGCCATAGTAGAACGGCAGGCGCATTGTTGTGTTTCACTCCCTGGTGCATCCTTCGCCATTTGCGTGCGAACGGGTCAAGGATTTTCTACGCGGGTGACGGCGGTGTCAGCTACCTGCGAGGTCATGTGTGCGGTGCACTGTTCCTCTGCCCCCCGCTGTCGTCCCGGCCTAGTGCGCAATTGCGCACGCGGCGCCGGGACCCATACCGCGCGATCTCACGAGGGACATGGCTGACAGTTGCGCGTCTCATTCCCGCCGGTGGTTATGGGTCCCGGCTCAAGGCCGGGACGACACCGCGTATGTGGCGAGCTTCGCCGGATCATGGCTGCACGTCCCCGCAGCGCGATCTGCGCCCGAGCTTTGCTTGCTCACTCACCCTCCTCGAATAGAAGGGCGCAGGGAAGGCCGGGCGCCGGCCGCGCCCGTGGCCCGCCTGCTCAAAAAATGCAGGCGGCAGGTACCACAGGTTCAGCCGAGATCGCCCGGCCCTCCCTGCGCGATGGTCTTCACGCTTATATGCAGGCTTCCTGGCGCTCGGCTTGTTGGCCGCCATGCGCGACAACGCGTTTCACGCGTTGCGCGGTGATACCAGCGTCGAGGTATCAGAACCCTGCAACTTCACGTCCGCCAGAGCATCGTTCGTCCGCACATCCAGGACATGCTGCCAAGGACATGCTGCGAGCTCTCGCGGCCACCGCTCCCCGCCTCGCGTGTCGTGACGATCGCGCGCAACGCCCCTTCAGAGTGAGGCGGGATGCGCGAGAGGATCGCGGTGATTTGCCCGACGACACAAGCGAAATCACCTGCGACAAAGTAACCCGTCGGGCAAATTGGCCCGACGGGCAGATGCAGATCGAACTAACAAGTCAGCGGCTCAGGCCGCGGCCTTGACCTCGTCGGCGCCATGGAACGCATACACGTCCATGCGCAGCACGCCGTAATTGGCGCTGTTGTGCAGCCGTTCGACGCGGGCGCCCTCTCCCGCGGCGCCGAGTGCAGCGAACAGCGGCAGGAAGTGCTCGTCGGTCGGATGATTGTCGCGCGCATGCGGGGCGAGACGGCGGTAGTCGACGAGGTCGTCGACGCGGCCTTCGATCGCGGCCTTGTGCACCCAGTCGGCGAAGTCGACCACCCAGGACGGCGCGGGATCGTCGATGTCGAGCCGGCGCTTGCGAAATTCGCCGAGATTGTGGGTGAAGCTGCCGCTGCCGATGATCAGCACGCCCTCATCGCGCAGTGGGGCCAGCGCGCGGCCGAGTGCGAGATGATGTGCCGGCCCGCGCTCGGTCTGGATCGAGAGCTGCAGCACCGGAATGTCGGCCTGCGGGTACATCAGGAGCAGCGGCACCCAGGCGCCGTGATCGAGCCCGCGCTCGCGGTCGATGCCGACCGGCAGCCCGGCCGCCTGCAACCGCGCCGCGACGGCCTGCGCGAGATCGGGCGCTCCCGGCGCGGGATAGCGCAACTGATAGAGCTCACGGGGAAAGCCGTAGAAATCGTAGATCGTCTCGTTGGTGGCGACCGCATTGACGGCGGGGATGTCGGTCTCCCAATGCGCCGAGATCACCAAAATCGCCTTCGGCCGCGGCAGGCTGCCGCCGAGGCCGACGAGGAAGTCACGGGCCGCCGAGTCCGTGAGCGGCAGCATCGGCGAGCCATGCGACAGGAAGATGCTGGGCAGGGTCATGTCATCTCTCCTCGGGCTGCTGACACGTCGTCAAGATAGCGCGCCAAAACCACAGCTGTCGTCCCCGCGAACGCAGGAACCCATACCGCGTGATCGAGGTTTGAGGCAGGCTGAGTATCGACCGTCGTGCTCAGACCAGTTCCGCCTGTGGTTATGGATCCCCGCGTTCGCGGGGATGACAGCGAAGGTGTGGCGACAGTCGCCGAATCCAACGTCAATGCGCGCTGCGCAACTGACCGCCGGCGAGGCTGCTGCGCAGGCCGCCCAGCGCGTAGGCGCCGTCGCCGAGCAGGGCCTGGATCACCAGGGTCACGGCCCAGAACGCCGGATACTCCCAGCCGCCCTTCGGATTGTTGAAGAAGAACCCGGCGGAGCCATGCACGGTGAAGATGGCGCCGAGCAGGATCGGCACGGCGGCGAGCGCCACCCAGCGGGTGTAGATGCCGAGGATCAGCGCGATGCCGGCCAGGATCTCGGCCGTGATCACCAGATAGGCCAGCTCGGGCGGCAGGCCGATGCTGCCGAAGAACTTGGCAGTGCCGGCCGGGGTGAACACGAACAGCTTGAGGCTGGCATGGGCCAGAAACAGCCCGCCCAGGGTGAGGCGGAGCAGGAGCGCGGCATAGGGCGCGGTACGGGAATCGATCATCGGAACCTCCGGTGGGGATCCCCAGCATATGGATCATTTCCCGAAAGACGATAATCCGATAGAATGGAAAATCAGTTCACACCCAAAGAGTGAGATGATCCAGTGTTGGACCGGCTGACCGGACTGGAGGTGCTCTCGAAGGTGGCCGGTTCCGGAAGCCTGTCGGGCGCGGCCCGCCTGCTCGGCATGTCGCCGACCATGGTGACAAAGCACCTCGCGGCGCTGGAGACGCGGCTCGGCACCAAGCTGTTTCACCGCACCACGCGCCGGCTGACCATCACCGAGGCCGGACGCCGCTATCTCGACCTTGCCGAGCGCGTGCTCGGCGACTTCGAGGCGGCCGAAAGCGCGATCGCGGCCGACCGCGTCGAGCCGCGCGGGCTGTTGCGGCTCAATGTCCCGCTCGCCTTCGGCACGCGCCAGATCGCGCCGCTGCTCGCCAGCTTCGCCGCGCTCTATCCCGGCGTCAGCGTCGAGCTTGGGCTCAATGACCGGCTGGTCGACCTGATCGAGGAAGGCTGGGATCTCGCGATCCGGATCGGCACGCTCAAGGACTCCAGTCTGGTGGCGCGGCGGCTGGCGCCGTGCCGGATGATGGTCTGCGCCGCGCCGTCCTATCTCGCCGCGCATGGGACACCGCGCACCACGGCCGATCTCGGCAGCCATAACTGCCTCGGCTACACGCTGGCGGCGGCCGGCCCGTCGCGCTGGCGCATGGGTGGCAAGGCCGCGGTCGATGTCACCGTGAGCGGCAATCTGCGCGCCAACAATGGCGATGCGCTGCTCGCGGCAGCGCTCGCCGGGCAAGGCGTGATCTACCAGCCAACCTTCATCGTCGGCGACGAGATCCGCGCGGGACGGCTGGTGCCGCTGACGCTCGAGGTGCCGCCATCGGACCTGCTGGCGGTGCATGCCGTCTACCTGCCGGATCGCACGCCCTCGGCCAAGGTGCGCGCCTTCATCGACCACCTCGCGGCGGCCTTCGCGCCGGAGCCGCCCTGGGATCGCGATCTTGCGTAAGCGGCGTCAGTTCTTCGTGACGTCGTCGCGAACGAACTGAGTTTCGGGCGAGCCTCAGAAATCCATTCCGCTCATCCTGCCGCCGGACGGCGTGGCCGGAGCCGCCGCCTGCTCTCTGGGGAGTTCGGCGACCATCGCCTCGGTCGTAATCAGCAGGCCCGCAACGGAGGCAGCGTTCTGCAGGGCGGTCCGCACGACCTTGGTCGGATCGATGATTCCCTTGCTGATCATGTTCCCGTAGTCGTCGGACTGTGCGTCATACCCGTAAGCATATTGATCCCGCTCCAACAATCTGCCGACGATGACGGAGCCGTCGGCTCCGGCATTTGCCGCAATCTGGCGCACCGGTGCTTCCAACGCCTTCATGACGATACCAAAGCCATGCATGATGTCCGGATTTTGCCGAGCAGATTGCCAGCCCGCTCCCCGCGTCCGCGAATGACGGCGAGCGGATTCGCGCCTTTCTCTGAGGTTGAGAATCATTTCTGTCAGATAGTCGATCAATTCGGCTTCGAGCGAATCGGGAAGCTGCAAACGATGGACACGCTGAAAGAAGAAATCCGGATAGACGAACGGACTGTCGGAATTCAGCAGCTTCTCGATGGATGCGAAGATCTCGTTCAAGAGCCTGTTGTTCAACAAGGACTGCTTACGAAGCAAGCGTCCCAGATCGTGCGTGTCAGACATCGCGAGGTCGGAAATGCTGTCCGGCTCGCTCTTGCTCCTGAACACCCGGCTCAGGGCCTGCCTGGCGCGCAACAGCGCAATGCCGCCGCCCGGCAGGATGCCTTCCTCGACGGCCGCACGCGTCGCATGCATCGCGTCATCCACGCGATCCTTGCGCTCCTTGACCTCGACCTCGGTCGCGCCGCCGACGCGGATCACCGCGACGCCGCCCGCGAGCTTGGCCAGACGCTCCTGCAGCTTCTCACGGTCGTAGTCCGAGGTGGTCTCCTCGATCTGCGCCTTGATCTG
>NZ_JAUHHY010000023.1:0-102836 GCF_032377435.1 Bradyrhizobium sp. SZCCHNS3002 | reverse complement strand
CAACTTGCCAAAAACCCACAACAGTTGAGCCTCGCAATATGCGGAAGCTGAACCGGACAGCCGTGGGTCAAGCCCGGGCATGACGACCTGCTTTCGTGATGGCGATATGGCTTACTCCGCCGCCTCGCGATGCGCTCGCGCGAGTTGCAGCAACACATCATCCGGCAGGGTTTCGATCGGCGTGAAGTCGCGATGCGCGATGTACTCCGGGCGCGTCGGGGTGCGGATGTGGTTCGAGACGGCGTTCAGCGTGAGATACACGATCTTGCGCGGGTAGGGCGTGATGTTGCCGGCGGAGCCGTGCACAAGATTGCCGTGGAACATCAGCATGCCGCCGGGCTTTCCGGTTGGCGCGACGATGCCGCCTTCCGCGACCAGCCGCGTCACCGTGGCCTCGTCCAAGGTCCACAACGGATAGGACGTGGTCGCGAGATCATGCGAGGCCTCGAGATCGCCGGCATGCTGGCTGCGCGGCACCAGCATCAAGGGGCCGTTGATCGGCATCACCTCGTCGAGGAAGATCGCGATGTTCATCGCGCGCGGCTCCGGCATGCCGTCGTCGCGCTTCCAGGTGCCGTAGTCCTGGTGCCATTGCCAGACATCGCCGGTGAAGGCCGATTTGGCGTTGATCTTGAACTGATGCATGTAGAGTTTCTCGCCGAAGATCTGCTCGATCGGCTCGATCATGCGCGGATGCGCGGCCAGCACGCGGAAGGCGCCGTTGTAGAGGTGGGCGGCAAACGCCGTGCGCGGCGCGCCGCTCTTCTCGCGCCAGACCTCGGGCCTGTCGGCGGCATAGATCGCCTCCGCCTCGCGGGCGAGGAACGCGGTCTCCTCCGGGCTGAACAGCTCGGGCAGGAACAGCCAGCCCTCGCGATTGAAGAATGCAATCTGCTCCGGCGTCAGCTTCATGGCCTTCTCCCTCGCCTTGGTTTCCTCGGATGAGGCGCCCGCTCTTTGCGGCGGGCTGCCCCTGTGCCGTGCTCCCATCCTTTCGGCCTGCCGATGGGCATCACGGCGCTTCCGCTGTCGACATTGGCAGAATCCGGGTGGATCGCAACATTCTCCAAGCCTAATTTGACTGGCAGATGATACGGGGCAGAGCGGCGATGGAGTCCGTCATGTCAGAGCACAGCTTTGCGATTTTCGAAACCGCGATCGGCCCTTGCGCGATCGCATGGGGAGCGCGCGGCATCAATGCGGTGCAACTGCCGATGGGCGGCGTCGCGCAGATCCGCATCCGGATGCAGCAGCGTTACGACGGCATCGGCGAGGCCGACCCGCCGCCGCATGTGCGGCGCACCATCACGCGGATCACGGCGCTGCTTGCCGGAGAGCCGGATGATCTCAGCGATGTCGACCTCGATCTCGACGGCGTCAGCGCGTTCCAGCGCGGCGTCTACGAGATTGCGCGCCGGATCCCGCCGGGCCGGACCCTGACCTACGGCGATATCGCCAAGCAGCTCGGCGGAGTCGAGCTGTCACGCGAGGTCGGCCAGGCACTGGGGCGCAACCCGTGCCCGATCGTGGTGCCCTGCCATCGCGTGCTCGCGGCCGGCAACAAGCCCGGCGGCTTCTCCGCCAACGGCGGTGTGGAGACCAAGCTGAAGATGCTGGCGATCGAAGGCGCCGCCGTGAACTATACGCCGAGCCTGTTCGATTGATGCGAAAGCGCGCGGCGGACGCCAGGCTCGGGCGTCAGACCGCCTCGCAGGCGAAGGCACTGCCCTTGCGCCTGATGCGGCCGACCGAGGGCGACGGGAAATGCGCCGTGCAGCACAGCGTCGCGGTGTCGCAATAACGCTCCAGGAACGTTCGTCGCGTGACAGCCGCCTGTTTCGGGTCGACGTCGAACTTCGGTGACAGTTCGGGAAGCCCGAGCTGCAACGGCGTGTGGATCAGGTCGCCGGCGAACACCGCGTCGTCTCGGCCCTTGCCCACGGCGATTGCGACATGGCCGGGCGTATGCCCCGGCGTCGGCAGCAGGCGGATATGATCGCCGATCGAGAATTCGTCGCCGACGATGTCGGCGCGCTTGGCCTCGACCACCGGCAGCACGCTGTCGGCGAATGGAGGCACCTCGGCCTTGGCGTTCTGCGCCACCCAGTAATCATATTCGCGCTGCGCGAAGACGTAGCGCGCATTCGGAAAGGTCGGCACCCAGCGGCCATTGTCGAGCCGCGTGTTCCAGCCGACATGATCGGTGTGCAGATGGGTGCACATCACGACGTCGATGTCGTCGACCGAGACGCCGGCGGCTGCGAGCGCCCTCATGTAGCTGTCGTCGCTCTTCATGTTCCAGACCGGCCGCGCCCGCGGCTTGTCGTTGCCGATGCAGCTGTCGATCAGGATGGTGTGGTGAGGCGTTCTCACCACGTAGGACTGGAAGCACAGGATCAGCGTGTCCTGCGCATCGAGGGCGCCGGCCGCCTGCAGCGCGCTGCGTTCCGCCGCCAGCATCTCCGGCGTCAGCTCCGGAAACATCTCGCGCGCCGGCAGGAACGTGGTTTCCTGCTCGATGATGCGATGAATGGTCGTGTCTGCAACCGAGAATGTCAGCGTCACGGCAGCTCCTGTTCGGGGATCAAGCCGCCGGTGGCACCGAGATCTTCACCGATTCGCGTTCGAGCATCTTGTTATGGAACGCGTCGAGCGCCGGAAACGCCTTGCGCCAGCCGCAATCGGCGAAGCGGAAATCGGCATAGCCGAGCACGCAGACGAGGCCGATCGCGGCGACGTCGAACGGGCGCGTCATCAGGTCGCTCTGCGCATTGAAGCGCGCCATGCCCATCCAGGCTCTGTTCCAGTGGTCGTCGGACCAGGCCTGCCAGCGCATTCCCTCCGGGCGCACCATCGCCTCGTAGCGGCACAGCAGCATGGAATCGAGCATGCCCTGCAGCATCGAATGCTCGCTCTTGACCTTCCAGCGCGACGGGCCGGAGGCGGGGATCAGCTTGTTGCCGCCGGCGAGCTCGTCGAGATATTCGACGATCACGTAGGAATCCAGGATGACGTCGCCATTGTCGAGGATCAGCACCGGCAGCTTCTTGAGCGGCGTGATCTTCGAATATTCCTCATTGGCCTGGCCCGGCACCACGGCCGCAGGCACGAACTCGATTTGATCGATCAGTCCGAGCTCGATGGCGGCGATGCGCACCTTGCGGGCGAACGGCGAGGCGGGCGAAAAGGTGAGTTTCATCGGCGTCTTCCTGTTGGCTCGATGCGGATTGTTATCCGTCATTGCGAGGAGCGAAGCGACGAAGCAATCCAGAGCCGCGCGTGACGCCCTGGATTGCTTCGCTTCGCTCGCAATGACGGTGAGGTGACGTTACGCCTCGATGATCTCCTGGCGCTGCTCGCCGAGGCGCTCGATGCCGAGCGTGACGACGTCGCCGACGTTGAGGAAGGTCGGCGGCTTCATTCCCATGCCGACGCCGGGAGGCGTGCCGGTGGTGACGATGTCGCCGGGCAGCAGCGTCATGAACTGCGAGACGTAGGAGATGCACTTGGCCATCGAGAAGATCATCGTCGCGGTGGTGCCGGTCTGGCGGCGCTGGCCGTTGACGTCGAGCCACATCGACAGGTTCTGCACGTCCGGAATCTCGTCCTTGGTGACGAGCCACGGGCCGACCGGACCGAACGTGTCGTGCGACTTGCCCTTGGTCCACTGGCCCAGGCGCTCGATCTGGAAGTTGCGCTCGGAGACGTCGTTGCAGACGGTGTAGCCGGCGACGTGGTTGAGCGCCTCGGCCTCCGAGACGTATTTGGCGCGGGTGCCGATGATCGCGGCGATCTCGACCTCCCAGTCGAGCTTGGTGGAGCCGCGCGGCTTCTCGACCTGGTCATAGGGACCGCACAGCGCGGTGTTGGCCTTCAGGAAGAAGATCGGCTCGGCCGGGATCGGGTTGCCGGTCTCCTTGGCGTGGTCGGAGTAGTTGAGGCCGATCGCGACGAATTTCGAGATGCCGGTCACGGGGGCGCCGAGCCGCGGCTTGCCGGCGACGGCGGGCAGGGAGGCCGGATCGAGCGCGGCGAGCTTCTTCAGGGACTCCGGCGCATAGGCCGCACCGTCGAGGTCCTTCACATGCGCGGACAGGTCGCGCAGCTGGCCGGATGCATCGATCAGGCCCGGCTTTTCCGCGCCCTTCTCGCCGTAGCGAACAAGCTTCATTGGTTTCTCTCCCTCAATTCCTTGGTATTCCAGAGCCCTGTCATGGAGCATGGCGGGGCGAAATTCAACCTCGCGGGCTATGCGCTGCCGCGGCCCGGCACTGCCTGGAAGCGGAAGGTGGCGCCGTTGCGCCGGATATGGCCGGCATCGAAATGGCCGCCGATCACCAGCGCCTCAGTGTCGGCGAAGCGCGAGAACAGCGCCCGGCGCGTGGCGGCCGCCTGCGCCGGATCGGAATCGACCGTCGAACTCCAATCGAGATGCGCCATCTGGCAGGGATGGTGGGCGACGTCCCCGGTCAGCACGGCCTCCGCTCCCTCCGAGCGGATGTGCAGGCTGACGTGACCCGGGCTGTGCCCCGGCGTCGGGATCAGCGTGATTTCGTCGGTGATCACATCCTCGCTTCCGACGAGCTCCGCGCGTCCGGCCGCGACGATCGGCTGGACGGAATCGGCGAAGGTCGCGGTCTCGTCGGCGGCCTCGCTGTGATCGCGCCAATGCTCATATTCCGCGCGGCCGAAGACATAGCGCGCATTGGGAAAGGTCGGCCCCCAGCGGCCGTCGACCAGCTTCGTATTCCAGCCGACGTGGTCGACGTGGAGATGCGTGCAGATCACCATGTCGATGCTCTCAGGCGGAAAGCCGGACGCGCTTATCGTCTCGAGGAAGGGCATGGTCCGGTTGTTCCAGATTGGCACGCTGCGGCCCTGCTTGTCGTTGCCGAGCCCGGTGTCGACCACGATCCGCATCGTCGGTGTTTCCAGCACCAGGGTGTGGATCGACATCTTCAGCCGACCTTCATCGGTCGCAAAATCGGGCGTGAGCCAGGACAGCTCGCGGATCGTCTCGGGTGTTGCCTGCGGCAGGATGAAGCGGGTGCCGCCGACGGTCTCCAGCTCGACGAATTTGGTGATCCTGACCCGGCCGATCGTCCAAGACATGCGCGCTTCCTCGTCTTATTCTTGATGCCGGTAACGATGCCGCGCGGCTTGTTCCGGCGCAATGGATCAACTGCCCGGAACAGGCGTTGCTGCAGTCCGTCCATGAGGAGAACGCCATGCCAGAGCTGACGATATCGCCCGAGAAGGTTGCCTTCCTGATCGAAAAGGCGCGCGAGTTCGACGTCAAGGAGCAGGCGACCGATGAGGATTCCGGCTCGAATGCCGCCGATGACGACATGGTCGACGTGCTCCAGGACAGCGGCGATGATCCCGTGGTGCGCGAGATCACCGGCTTCATCAACGCGATGACCGAGGATGAGCAGACCGATCTCGTCGCCTTGATGCGGCTCGGTCGCGGCGACGGCGATATCGACGAGTGGGACGAGCTGCGCCGCGAGGCCGCCGGCCAGCGCGACCGCCACACCGCGCGCTATCTGCTGGGCGAGCCGATGCTCGGCGACCTGCTGGCCGAGGGCCTCGATGCGTTCGGCATCGACTGGACCGAAGGCCGCACCACGGCGGATTCGTCGAGCCCGAGCCAGCGCGACGAGGACGAGATCACGAAGCGGTAGGTCTTTGCAGATCAGGGCAGGTAACTACTACGCAATAGTGACCGCAGGCTTTCCAGCTAAGAGTCGAGCGCTCTCCGCGACGCCGGTGCGCTCCCTCTCCCCGTTCTTCACGGGGAGAGGGGTGGGGTGAGGGGCAGCCGCACGGGAGGTGTCAGAGGGCAAACGCTCGGGGAGTGTTCGTGGTGAGGCCTGTACCCCCTCACCCGGATCGCATCTGGCGATGCGATCCGACATCTCCCCGCACGCGGGGAGAGGCGCAGAGCGAGCAAGTCGCGAGAGACCTCTGCACTCCAACGTTTCCCGCAATACGCCGCTTAAAGCGTGCCCGGGAACGCGCCGCCGTCAAGCAGGATGTTCTGGCCGGTGATGTAGCCGGCCTTGGCGGCGCACAGGAAGGCGCAGGCGAGGCCGAACTCTTCGGGATCGCCGAAGCGACCCGCAGGGTTTGTCTTGGCGCGGTCGGCCAGGATCTGCTCCGGCGTGACGCCGCGCTTTTCGGCTTCGCCCTTTGCCGTGGAGAGAAGGCGGTCGGTCTCGAACGGCCCCGGCAGCAGCGCATTGATGGTGACGTTGTTGATCACGGTCTTGCGCGACAGGCCGGCGACGAAGCCGGTGAGGCCGGCGCGGGCGCCATTGGAGAGGCCGAGAATGTCGATCGGCGCCTTCACCGCGGCCGAGGTGATGTTGACGATGCGGCCGAACTTGCGCGCCATCATGCCGTCGACGGTCGCCTTGATCAGCTCGATCGGCGTCAGCATGTTGGCATCGAGCGCCTTGATCCAGTCGTCGCGGGTCCAGTTGCGGAAATCGCCGGGCGGCGGGCCGCCGGCGTTGTTGATCAGGATGTCCGGGTCCGGGCAGGCCTTCAGCACCGCGGCGCGGCCCTCCGGCGTGGTGATGTCGCCCGCCACTTCCGTCACGGTGATGCCGGGATTGGCCGCGCGGATCTCGGCCGCGGTCTTGGCCAGCGTCTCGGCGCCGCGCGCCGTGATCGTGACATGCACGCCCTCATTGGCGAGCGCGATGGCGCAGGCGCGGCCCAAACCCTTGCTGGAGGCGCAGACGATGGCGCGGCGGCCCTTGATCCCGAGATCCACGATTGATCACTCCGATATGTCAGTGAGGCTGAAAGGAAGATGGGCGCATTCTAGCCAACGGCATTGCCGCTGATAAGAGCAGCCGGCCTGTGCCGAATTGCATGGCTCGCTATGACGGGAGAGGCGCCGCCGGGTCGGTCAGATGCGCCGTTCCTGCTTCAGCCGGTCGATCAGGCTTGCGACCTCCGGAGGCAGCGAGCGGAAGCCCTTTGCGCCTGCGAGCGAGAGCATCGGACGCAGGCGTGATCCGTCGAGGAAGCGCGGCTGGCGCTCGGGAGGAACGATCCTGTCGAACACCAGCACCAGCGTGGTCGCGACCATGCCGGTGCGGACCGCGCCCAGCAGCGCGCCGCCGAGCCGGTCGCCAAAGCCGGCCTCGGAACCTATTGCCTCGTCGAGCAGGATGCGACCGATCTTGCCCAGCGCCATGCCGATCACGACGAAGGCGGCGAAGAACTGCAGCCAGTTCTGGGCCAGCGGAGTGCCGTGCGCGTCTTGCAGCTGCGGGCTCATCGCCGCGACCGCCCCCATCGCCAGCGGCATCGCGAGCAGATAGGCCAGAATCGTGATGGCGCTGCGCAACAGCCCGGTCGAGAAGCCGCTGTAGACGGCAACCATCAGTGCGGCACAAGCGGCGAGGTCGAAAGCGTTCATGGTTGCTCCGCCGCGGTTGTAGGCCGCGCCCGGTAAACGATTCCGGTTTGCGCTGCTTCAAATCGTCTGTATCAATGCGCCGCAACAAATGAGCAAATCGTGGGAGGAACCATGTCCGAGCTGTTCGACGTCAGCCGCGAGGTGATCCTGATCACCGGCGCGAGCCAGGGTCTCGGGCGGCAGTTCGCCCGGGTTCTATCGGCGCATGGCGCCGCCGTCGCGCTCGCGGCACGCCAGACCGGCAAGCTCAAGGCGCTGGAGGCGGAGATCAGGGCGACGGGCGGTCGCGCTGCCGCCGTGGAGATGGACGTGACGAGCATGGCGTCGATCGCCAGGGGCATGGACGCCGCCGAGGCCGCGCTCGGGCCCGTCACGGTGCTGATCAACAATGCCGGCATCGCCGTGGAGAAGCTCGCGGTCGAGCAGAGCGAGGCGGATTGGGACGCCGTGATCGGCGCCAATCTCAAGGGCGCCTATTTCGCCGCAACCGAAGCGGCGCGGCGCATGGCCGCGCGCAAGGCCGGCGGCAACATCATCAACATCGCCTCGGTGCTCGGCTTCAGCGTCGTGAAGTTCATCTCGCCCTATGCGATCTCCAAGGCCGGCGTGGTACAGGCGACCAAGGCGCTCGCGCTGGAGCTCGCGGCGAGCGGCATCCGCGTCAACGCACTGGCGCCGGGCTACATCGACACCGACCTCAATCACGAGGTCTGGGAGACGCCGGCGGGCGAGAAGCTGATCAAGCGCATTCCGCAGCGGCGCGTCGGCCATGAGAGCGACCTCGACGGCGCGATCCTGCTGCTGGCGTCCAACGCTTCGCGCTACATGACCGGCAGCGTGGTGACGGTGGACGGCGGCTTCCTGCTGACGTGAGGCCCGGCTGATCCGCAGGTTGATTTCCCACGATGGCGAGCGGTCTCAGCCCTTCAGCTCGTCCTTGATCATGTCGGCGGCCTTCTCGCCGATCATGATCGTCGGCGCATTGGTGTTGCCGCCGATCAGGGTCGGCATGATCGAGGCGTCGACCACGCGCAGGCCGGACGTTCCGTGCACCTTCAATTCGGGATCGACCACGGCGAGCGGATCGTCGACGCCCATCTTGCAGGTGCCGACGGGATGATAGACCGTATCGACGCGGGCGCGCAGGATGGCGCGGATGTCGTCGTCGGTCCTGACATCCGAGGTGAACAGGTCACGCGTGGCGAGGCTGCGCATGGCCGGCGTCTCCATCAGCCGCAGCGTCGTCTTGTAGCCGGCGACCATGGTCTCGACATCGTCGGCCTCGCCGAGGAAGTTCGGATCGATCAACGGCGGCGCCAGCGGATCGGCACTCTTCAGTCCCACCGTGCCGCGGCTCTTCGGCCGGAGCAGACAGAAGTGGCAGGAGAAGCCGTTGCCGTGGCGCTTGCGGCCGTGATCGTCGGTGACGGCCATGCCGAAATGCAGCTGGATGTCGGGCACGTCGAGATCAGGCCGCGTCTTCAGGAAGCCGCCGCATTCGGCGAAATTCGAGGTCAGGACGCCACGGCGCTCGCGGCGATATTGGCCGATGCCCGCCAGCAGCCGGCGCAGGCCTTTCGGCGACAGCGAGGAGAAGTTGGGGTTGTCGGAGGTGTAGGCGAAGATGAAATCCGGATGGTCCTGCAGGTTCTGTCCGACGCCGGGCAGATGATGGATGCTGGCGATGCCGAGCCGCGCCAGCGCGCTTGCATCTCCGACGCCGGACAGCATCAGCAATTGCGGGGTCTGGAACGCGCCGGAGGCGAGGATCACTTCGCGGCGGCAACGGATCTGCTTGACCTCCTTGCCCTGGCGGTACTTGACGCCGACGGCGCGCTTGCCCTCGAACAGGATCATCGACGCATGCGCCGATGTCTCGACGCGCAGGTTGCTGCGGCTGCCGATGTGCGGCTGGATGTAGGCCCGTGCCGCGCTCCAGCGCTCGCCATTGGCTTGCGTGACCTGATAGAGGCCGAGCCCTTCCTGCGTCTCGGCATTGAAATCGTCGCGGACCGGAAACTGCGCTTCGCGCGCCGCCTGGAGAAAGATGTCGTGCACGGGATTGTCGGTGCGCAGCCGGTTGACCGGCAGCGGTCCCGATTGGCCGTGATACGCGCCGTTGAACTCGGCATTGTTCTCGGCGCGCTTGAAGTAGGGCAGCACGTCGTCATACGACCAGCCGGTATTGCCGAGGGAAGCCCAATGATCGTAGTCGGCGCGGTGGCCGCGGATGTAGACCATGGCGTTGATCGCGGAGGAGCCGCCGAGCCCGCGGCCGCGCGGCTGATAGCCGCTGCGCCCGTCCAGGCCCCTCTGCGGCACGGTGGTGAAGGACCAGTTGTTGACGGGCCCCGCGACCATCAGGAACAGCATGTAGGGCGTTGTCACGATCCAGTTGTCGTTGCGCCCCCCGGCGTCGAGCAGCGCGACGGATGTCGCCGGATCTTCCGACAGGCGGCCGGCGACCGTTGCGCCGCCGCTGCCGCCGCCCACGACGATGAAATCGACCTCGTCCGTCACGTGCTGTCTCTCCCTGATTTGCTTTTTTATTTGGTCGTCATCCGGGGCGCCGCGCGTCCCGGAATGACCGAACGGGTCAGCTCAGAAACCGCAGCAGCTTCTCGATGCGGGCGATGCTGGCCCCATAGGGCGGATAGAGATCCTTCATGCGGTTGAAGGGCGAGCGGTAGAACACCGGCTTCAGCTTGCTGAAGCTGTTGAAGCCCCATTCGCCGTGATAGTGGCCGATGCCGGAGGCGCCGACGCCGCCCATCGGCTGATTCATCTGCGCAAAATGCAGAAGGCAGTCGTTGATGGTGACCCCGCCGGAGACGGTGCGCGCCAGCACCGCGTCGCGCGCCGCCGCGTCGCTGCCAAACCAGTACAGCGCAAGCGGCCGGTCGTGGGCATTGATGTGGCGGATGACGTCGTCGGATTGCCGATAGGGCATGATCGGCAGCAGCGGGCCGAAGATCTCCTCCTGCATGATCGCCATGTCCGCGCTCGCACCCGTCACGATCGTCGGCGGAAACTTCCGCAGTTTCTTCCAGGCCGGATCCTCCGGGCTGGTCGTGCTCAGCGTGCTGGCGCCGCGCGCGATCGCGTCGCGCAGCAATCCTTCCAGCCGGGCATAGTGCCGCTCGGAGATGATCGACGTGTAGTCGGCATTGGCCGGGTTGGTGCCGAACATCCGCAGCATGTGCCGGTGCAGCTTGCTCGCGAACGCGTCCGCGTGCTGCTCGGGCACGAACACGTAGTCCGGCGCGATGCAGGTCTGGCCGGCGTTGAGCAGCTTGGCATAGGCGATACGCTCGGCGGCCTCGTCGATGTTGGCGGAGACGTCGACGATGGTCGGTGACTTGCCGCCGAGTTCGAGCGTCACCGGGGTCAGGTTGCGCCCGGCGGCCTCGGCGACGATGCGGCCGACGCGGGTCGAGCCGGTGAAGACCAGATGATCGAACGGCAGCCCGGCAAAGGCCTCCGCGACGCCGTCCTCGATGCCGGTGACGGTGAGCTGGGCCGGATCGAAATTCGCCGCGATGAGCTCCTTGAGCAGCGCGGAGAAGTGCGGCGTCAGCTCGCTCGGCTTGATCATGACCCGGTTGCCGGCGGCGAGCGCGCCGATTGCCGGGGCCAGAGTCAGCTGCAGCGGGTAGTTCCAGGGCGCGATGATGCCGACCACGCCGAGCGGCTGCGGCATCAGGCGGTTGCGCGCCGGCCAGAACTGCAGCGCGGTGGCGATGCGTCGCGGCGCCATCCAGCGCGGCAGCGCCTTGAGCGTGTGCTTGATCTCAGCCTGCAGGAACAGCGTCTCGGCAATCGTCGTCTCGACCGCGCAGCGGTGGCCGAAATCGGCTGAGATCGCCTGCTCCAGGCGGGTCTCATTCTCCGACAGCATGGCCCGCAGCCGCTTCAGGCCGTCCAGCCGTGCTGCGAGGGCGGGCGGAGGCGCATTGCGTGAGGCTTCGACCTGCGTGTGGAACGCGTTGTCGAGCGCCGAGAGGGCGGGGCTCTTCAGGGACTGGTCCATGGACGTCTCCTCGCGTGTAGCGCGGCCGCGTGCAGGGCCGTCATTCTGGTTGGCTTAAAGCTGCCGCGTTGCGGAACCCTTGGCAAGCGCGGCGTCGGTTTCGCACCGCCTGGCGCGCGCGTGGAGCCGATCCATTTGGCGGGCGAGTGTCGTCGGTCCCTGCCGCCGCCCTTCGAGGAACTTTTTCCTTGTCCCCAGCCCGCGCCGTGCCCCTGGTCCCGGCCGGCAAACAGGCCGCCACATAAGCGTCTGTCATATCGATGTAATTTCTGAAATGAGTCCCGCGACAAGCGGTGTCACAATCCGGCAAAAAAACTTCCCGAAAGCCCTTTCCAAACCGGCCTCGCATTGGTACATACCGCCCGCACCCGACGGCCGGCTAGGCCAACGGGCTCAAGCCTTCTCAGGAAGCCTTTGGGATGGATCGGCAGCGCCTCAGGTGTCTGCCAGGACCGCCCGGCACTTCCCTGAAGGTGACGCACAAGTTAACGCGGGGTGGAGCAGCCCGGTAGCTCGTCAGGCTCATAACCTGAAGGTCATAGGTTCAAATCCTATCCCCGCAACCACTTCTGTCATAACTCGCTCACCGTCCCGGTCTAACCGCCGGGGCGGTGATCTCGCGCAATGAGGGGCCGGGCGATCGAACTGCTCCCGCCGCGCGCTGTGCTCCTACCAATGTATCCGGAGCAGCCGATTTTACGCCGGACGCGGCGACGAGCGTGCGCAGGAGCACGCTCTTGTCTCCCATGATGCGCACTTCTTTCGCCTCGACCTCGATGCGCTGAGCGAGCGCGCGCAGATGGTCGCGGCGGTAGCCGCCACCCTCGGTCCTCATCCCTTTCCGGGCGGCTCTGGCAAACGCCTTCAGCGCTTGCGGGGTGATCGTTGGCCCCGAACGAATCAGCGTCTCCTCGGCCCGCTCTGCATCGAGGCGGGCCTGGTCGCGCATGGCCTTCAGCTCGGCAATCCGGTCCTTCAGCGACGGGTCCGTGAGTTCGGCGACGCCGCTCTCGATAGCATCGTAGAGCCGCCTGAGCCGGGCCTCGGCTTCCGCCGCCCGCTTGCGCAGACCGGCGATGTGGCCTCGGCGGCGCTCGGCCCGCTAGTGGCGGCGGTCGAGCACCGCGGAGAGGATTTTCTCCAGCCGCTGCGGCTGCAGCATTGTCTAACGAAGGGGACCTTTCTTGGGTTGGGGTGAAGATGGGCCGAATATGCCAACCCGCTGGCGAACAGTGCCACCCATCTCGCCCAATCCCAACCCACGAAGACTCGACGAGTGACGCCAGAGGACAAAGTCACGGCGGCTTAGTGGCCGCCGTGAAAGGTTGCGACAATGGAAATTGTTATTCGGCAAATTTGCCACCAAAAGTGAGCAAAGAGACCTCGCGGCGGCGGAGGGGGAGTCTCCAAGATCTCCACTTCCTCGGTGACTGTCAGCTTGAAAGTGCGCTTCATTTGGCAAACGCCTCCGTGGCGCGAAACGACAGGCGGAGGTGGTACGCCGCGCGCTTGAAGCGTTTGCCTTCTAACCAAGCGGCGTCGATTTCAACCGCTTCCCGAGCCGCCTGCTCACAAACAAAAGGTGGCTGTTATCGATCCCATACACATAGTCGACGGCTTGCTTCGCGACGCGGTCGTTCACGGCGACCACAAGCTTATCAATATCCATATCTTTCAGCCGCTTCTCGATCTTCGGCGAATTGGCTGCAACAAAAAGGGTGGTCGGCGATATTGGAATGATCAGAAAGTCGGTCGGGCGCGCCAGACCGTTACTCATGATAATGGGACGATCGGACGTGAGGAGTGAATGCTTCTGGCCGCTCATGTGGAGCGTGTACCAGTCCATTTTATTGATGCCCTGAATGAGTTCTTTGGACTTGAACATTTCGGGCAGCATCTCTACCGCAGCGATCGGGGCACGCAACGGAATTTCAGGCTGCTTAGCGGACGGAGTGCCGTCACGCTCCAGCCGGATGCGATCGGCAATGAACGGTTTCGTGATTCGCTCCTGGAGCTTTGCCACGTATTCGGGCGTACGCAGCACCAAGCCGTACAGAAAAGCCGCCCACCAGATTTTCACCTCCCAAGAGAGATTCGGATCGCCGAGTTTTTGATCGAGCAATGCCCGCAGGGCAATTGCAGCCTCGTTGTCGAAGTGCTGCATTTGGGTACGCTCGACGTACTGTGACGCGTCAGGAGGCAATCCCGGCACGCTATAGAGGCCGTGCACAAATCCGGTGCCGCCTGGGTGCACGTTCCGCACCCTTACCCTGTCGTATGGATTACTGTACTCGCACAGTCGGCCGTCTTTTCCGGCCCACTGTTTGAGATAGAAAATCGGTATGTAGTGATGCTTGCCCTCTTTCGACATGGGCTGCAATATACCAAGAGGTGCGGTTTTGGGCATATGGCTTTGTGCACAAACTCGTCAAGGTCGCTGTCCCCGCGCACTGGATCGAGCTGCAGGTCCTCGCATTTTGCCAAGACTAGCGCGGGGCGACAGTTTGGCAACGGGCGTCCGCGCCGCAGTGTTCTGACCACCAGCAAGGACGTGCGGCGTGGCTTCGAGGTTCAAGCCCAATTGGGCTTCGCGGTTCGTGCGGTTGCTTCTTAAGTCGAGAACAAGTCTTTGGAGAGCCGCCGCAACTCCGGCAACAATACGCTCCATCGTTTTCTGGTCATCGACAGGATTTAGTTCCGCGGTGAGCTCTCGAATTGCGAGTTCTCCGTTGCGTAGACGTATTCTTACTTGTCTACTCTCTGCTTCCAAACGACCGCCCACAGTGAGAAACGGGGATGACTCAGCAACAACTCAGCAAGATATGGACGGTCGTCGGCCTCTTTCTGCTCTATTACGCGCTCAATACTTGGATTGTTGTTCAGGGCGGGCAAGAGATCTTCGGCGCCAAGTTGATTGTCGGCAACCGCGTTCCCGCCGCGATGTGGGGCATTCCCGTAACCTGCATCGTTCTGCTTGTGAATTCCCTTGTTGGACTGCGCTACGCCCAGCGGACGCCGCCCGGCCACTGGCACGATCGTATCCCGATCGTCGGCTTCGAAAGCATCGTGACGAATTCGCCGGAAGGCAAAGTTTATCAAGGGGTGATGCTCTTTCTTCTTTCCCTTCTTCCCGCAGCGGTCCTCATTCATTTCTGGCGCATCTTCAACAGCGCCAAGGTCGTCACGACCGATGATCCGCCAAAGCCCGTGAGCAGTATCTGGGACTGGTCCGCGCTGGCCACGCTCGATGATCCCGCGCGCATCTGCACCGACCTTATCCGCGAGGGCGGCAAAATGACGTGCGAGAAAAACGCCACCCTTTTGCCGGGATTGGAGCCAAACCTGTTCGCTATGTTGACCGCGGTGGCAGTGCTAGCCTTGGTGATACACTGGCGTGCCGTCTTCCGGCGAAGCCCTAAGCACGTTGAATAGGCCAGCCCGCGTTAGCGGCATTTTGAGCTCGACTTAGGCACGGGGGGCTGTGCAAAGCTGTCGACAAGGGGTGGCGCGCCCTTGGGCGCTGCATGCGGATACTGTAAGGATTGCAATTTGCACTCTCTGATTGCGGGCCGAGGCAATGCGTTGGGGTATCTTCCTCCTTCTTGGCGTCCTCGCGGGCGCTGGCATGTGGTACGCGCTGTCAGGCGATAATCTTCGTGATATCGTCAACGCGCATTGGCCTCCGGTGACGTCTGAGCAGCAGCGCCAGACCGCGATCGATGGTGCGCTTAGCGCCCTAGAGGCGATGCCGAGTCCCAACATCGCTGCGGGTGTCGACGTCAAAACGATCGAGATGATCGCGGGTGAGTTGCTCAAGGGCAAAGGCGTCACAAAATTGTCGGTCGAGACCGAACGCCAACTCCTAAAGGTGACGGCAGCTTTCGATCTCTCCTTGCGTCCCGAAGACGCGGGTAACGATCCTCAAAAGCGTGCGTGGATCGAACGCCTCAAGCCACAACTCGCCGGGGGGGCTGAACTTTTTCTGAGCGCCACCACCGCCATGATCACCGCACCAAGGCGCGCCATACAGGTGAAACTCCTGCCGGCATTCAAATCGCTTCACATCAACAAGATAACGCTCGCGGAGCGTTACGATGCCACCGCTGCCGGCGCGTTCCTTGCGAGCCTTCTCGAGAGTTATGCCGACAACATCATCGGCACGCTGACGAACGCGCCGGTCCTTAATGCCGAGTTGCCCGCCAGCCTTCAGGATCAATTCGATCCGTCGGGGCCGATCAGAATCAACCCTGCATCCGGAAGCAGTTTCAAGCTCACGCTTTCGTCGCAACCCGTCCGCAGCCCCTACGAACTCGGAAGCGCAGCGATACTCATCGACAACAGCCGCGTGATAGTGCTTGCGCAGCTTACGCCGCCCGCAAACACTTTAACCGCAAAGACGGCGTCGAAGGGCGCGTTCAGCGATCTTGCTGCCGGCTTCGTGCGCCGTATGTCGGATGGATTTGATGTTCGTGAGGCATCAACCGGTGCGTGGGTTGCGGTTGCGAAGGCGTTGATTGCCGACAGCTTCAACAGCGCATTCGCACAGGCAAAGGCCTGCATCGCAGGTGCGGGCGCCATCCCGAAGCAGACCTTCGAGCAGAAGATCCCTACACCGGATGTCTCAGCAATTGATTGCACTCCGAAGGGTGACTGCACGCCGACCCAGGCATGTGACCTGCAGGAAGATACCCGCGATTGCCGCCGCTCTCGCAGCTGCCAGCACAATCATGATACGCGTGAGTGCCGCAAATGCGTCGTGGGTGTCTGTGCCAATGATCCGATTTGCGAAGCGGCGAAAGCTTCACAAAACGTGGCCTACGACGCGGATTATGCAGCCTGCATAAACTTGGGTCCCATCTATGATGCTGCCTGCGAAGCCCAAAAGGCGACCCAGAACGGCCTTTATGCCACCCAGAAGGCTCAGTGCGAAGCGGAAAAGGCGACAAAGAAGGGCCTGTGCGAGGCGCAGAAGACAGCTCTCAAGGGTGCCTGCGAAACCTACAAAGGTGCGGTCGACGCGCTGCATCGCACCGGCAATGTCGGGAACTTCGATGGCAGCATTTCTGGCACGGGTGACCTCCGGATATGTTTCCGCGATGTGGCCTTCGCCGCCGACCTCGCTAAGCTTTCGATGAAGCTTGAGACGACCGGTTCAGCAAGCCTCGATACCAGCTTCAAATTTACGCCGCTCGATGTCGCGGGCCACATTCTCTGTCAGTTGCCGTGGACGGCGGACAAGAATATTCACGTGACCGTACCGTCCCAGTCGATTGGCGTTGATGTTACCCTGGCACGCTCGCCTGGCGGGCCCGAATACCGTGGGCAGTTGAAGACGTCGCCCATTCGCTTACACTTCGAGCCGAGCCCAACGTCGCTCGTCCTTCAGAACATCAATTTCTACTTGGCCTGTCCGGTCACGGCGCAACTGGTCAACGGCATGACACTCAACTTGGCGCCCTTTGTCCCGGAACTCCTGAAGGACTACACACACACACTCGATCCAATCGATTTCTCGTTTGTCCCGACGATTCCAGATCAGCCGCTGTTCGGACGGACCATCAAGCCCACAGCGTCCGAGACCCCCAAGGCCTTGATCGTCTTCGGGGCACCTTAAGCGGGCGTTGTGATGGCGTGTTGCACCTCTGAAGCTCGGTCCGGACAGCGATCTGGAGCCCTCGCCGTTGCTCGCATGCACTAGCCACACATTGAGCAATTGTTCCGATCCTAGCGTTTCAGGCTTTTTGCTACAAAACTACCCGCGCCTCGGCGTCGGAACAGGGACACGATAACATTATCAAGGCGGCGCACCAAGTCATCATACGTGAGGATGTCCATCATGTTGGAATACTTGCGCTTGATCACCTCGAGATCGAATAGCTGATCGTCCGCAAGCGCAGATTTCCCGTCAGCTCCTTTGTCGCGTCCCAATAAGATCATGGCTTTCGGGCTGGTCACCCGGATCTGCATGCCGTTCGGGAGCACGTTGGCATATTTTCTGGTGAGCTGCCGCTCACCTTCGACGCCCCATTTCGAAAGGTGGAAGAGATATTTCTCGGCCTGCATGATCGTTCCAGACAGCTCCTTCGTGGGGATGTTGTTGCCCCGATAAAGGCCCCGGCTCAACAGCACGTCGTTGAACGGCTTCTTGATTTCGATGACATCGATACTTCCCCCGGCATCGATGAGACAGATATCGATAAACCTGTTTTTCCGTGTTCCAGGCCTGGAATAAAAATCTGCGACAGTGACGCCTTCGAGTACAGCAATGTATTTTGGAAACAGCAATAGGATCACTTTGATGATCAGCCGTTGCCAGTCCTTTTCGCTGTAAGCTGTCGCGTCGGCGAGCCAAGCCAAAATGGTGTCGCGCAACAGCACGTATTTGTCGATTTCGGCCTGGATAAGTTCAGGCTCATCCAAAGGGGCGGCCGACACGGCCGAACCTCGCCGCTCGAGATAGGCTTCGTATTTTTCTCTCGCGGCCGCGTTGCCATCGAGGATCTCCCCCACGATCGCCTCGACTCGCGCGCTGGCATAGCGATCGAGTTCGGTCGAGTTTGGGAATTTTGCCAGAAGCTCGCGAAAAATCTCGACCGGTATTCCGTCTTGCCGTGAACCTCCGACGACGATTTCGCCGGAGGTTCGCTTCACCTTCTCGATGCGCGGGAAAATGCGAATGTTGCGCTCCGCGATGAAGGTTTTCCGCTCAAGGCGGAGGCCGTTGACCGCAATCAGTACATCGTGGTCGCACCCCAAAATCCGGCCCGGAATTCGATAATAGCCGGCTTTCTTCTCCGCGAAATGGAATTCGTAGATCGGTTCCTCGCCGCCGCGCTTCGAAGGAGCCTTCAACAGGTCGGCGGCTTCAAAGGTGAAGCCATTGCTTACGGTGACCTTGCCGTCGTCCTTCAGCCGTTTCGAGGCCCACTCAGGATCGTTGTTCTCGACTTCGTACAGGAGAACTAATCCTCGGTCGTCTTCTTCAAAGCTGATCATGTCGGATTGCCAATGCACTGCGCCCGTGACCCCAGTCGCAAGGAAGCTGGCGCACGCTCAAACATAGAACTTGAATGGCTGACGTTCCTCTCCTTTTGCCGACCCCATGGTGAGGACGTCTCCGACCATCCGCGCAAACCGGACAGTGACCGGCAGGCCGTCATTGAAATTGCAGGAATTGTAGTTGATCTTGGTGAGACCCATGATGTCTGCGAGCACCGTGTGGATGTCGGGCTTTGCGTTCTTGCTCTTCATGACGGTGATATGCAGCGGATTGGGTGTCTCTGGCCCAATGTAAGTATCGAGCTGTGGCACATAACCCGTCGTCCAGAGATAGGCCGTCTGATCATCGAGCAGGAGTGCGGTCCCGCGCAGCACGGGATAGTCGCCATCGCGGAAAAGCTTAGTCTCACCGCCTGTCGATCGAATGCGCACGCCGATGATGTTTGTCCCTTTCGGCGCCGCCTCGACAAAGGCGTTCCACTCTTCGTCGTTGAAATAGGTCTGCCCATGGATGAAAAGCTCCTTAGGTGGGCCGCCATGCGTCTCGGCGTAGGTCTTCAGCACCAAAGCGAGCAGGTTTTTCGCAGCAGGCGCCTTGAGATGAAACTCGTAGTCTCCGGTCTTCCAGGGTCCGTTGGCACCGCGGAAGACAACACCGTCTCCCTCGTTGAGAAACATCTGCGCCGCGCAGCAGGCATGACCATCGGGGTCGTTCGGCAGGCTCTTGTAGACCATGCCGATGTAACAGACCCCCGGTCGAACGTCGGCCAGCCGCCACGGCGGCTTGGGCTGCGTCTTGTAGTAAAGCCCGGTCGCGAGATTCCAGGCGATCGTTGCGGCATCCTGTGTCTTGCGCAGGGGATAACCGGCCCTATTCAGGAAAGCGTCGGGCGCAATCGTCGTCTCACGGACCAACTGCGTCGGCGCGATCGCCAGGAATTCGGCTTTGATCCTGCGATGGAAATCGGGAACGTCCTCGAAAATCGCCTCCTCTGTCTGATCGATGGCGCCCATGGCAGCGAGCAGCGGGACCTTTTCCTTAGCCTTCTGTCGCTTCGTGAACTCGCCCTTTTCCATCGGCAGGCCAGTCCGCTTGGACTGAGGCCTACATCGCTCGTAGACGATTTCGGGCAGAGCCAGGACCCAGACGTCGACCGATCGTTCGTCGTTGCGCAGATGCTGCTTGACGCGATCGATGTAGAGCCGTGCGACCTTGTCGACGGCCTCGTTCAGGTTGACGATGCGCGTTGCGCGATCGATGTCATTCCACGGAATCGACAGCGCGCTGCATTCGTCCGGATCGAATGAAATGCCGAACGCTTCATCCAAGCCCGGGAAGTTCGTAAGGTGCAACCGATCGGCCTTCTCGCCTTTTCCGGGCGGCGGAACCCGGACAGCCAATTTGAGCTTGCGACCCCATGCACGAAAATGCGCGATCCCATCAGTGGTGCCAACCACGCCGACCCGGATTTCCCGGCTTTTCTTCGCCTTGGCGTGAGGTCCATACAGGAACAGTCCGTCCTTGGGATGCGGACTGCGCTGCGAAAACGCAAACTCCAGCGGCGGTTCGCCGAAGTGTTCGACCCGAAGCGATTTGTCCGGAAATCTCATGCGTCGGCCTCGTCATCGTTGTCGGGGCGACCCAAGGTACTGATGTCGGCTTCTTCCTCGTCGGCGTCGAGAACATCGGGAAGCGCAGTGCTCACCGGTGAAGTGAACAACATCGGCGCAGCTTCGATTAGGAGCGCAGCGTTCGCCGACAGCGCGAGCCGAATATAGGCCGACTCGCCCGACAATAGCTCAAGGAATGCGAGCATGCGTCCGTGCCACTGCTTGTTACGCCAACCCTTGCAAATGCTTCGGCGCAGGCGGTGTAGCTTTCTTGCGTCATCGATGCCGACCCCCTCGGCCGTATTGTTGTCGACCGAGAACAATACTCTCGACTTGAGTTTCAGATGCCAGAACGGCCAGAAATAAGGCATCGCAGTAACACCGAACTGCCAGATATGTCCCTTCGCGACATTGCGCAGCATCGAGGACCGCCGGTCCCCTTGCTTGCCCCAAGGGATGCGGTGTCCCGTCGGTGCCTGCGTGGCCGAAGCGTGGAAGCCGACAGCATTGGAATATTGATACTCGACGAAACCCTTCTCTCTGCAGAAGGACAGCCAAGCCTTCTTAATCATCGCAATGACCAGGTTGGAAGCGACTTGACGCTCAATCCGAAGCGCAGGAAAGCCATTGTCAACAAATTCCGGCAAAGGGATCTCGTACTTCAGCTTGAATCGGCCAGCAGACCCGAACGCGACGTCGACTTCGGATTGTTCGGCAAAAGTGATGATCCCGGCACCCTGTTTCGCGCACGGATAGAGGAAATCCTCGAGCGCGAGATCCAGCAATCGGTCCTCGATCGTCCCGGTGCTCTCAAAGAATCGGATGACGTCGGGCGCTTCCGCGGCGCGCAGCCAATTCGAGGTCAGTCGCTCGGCCCCCTCGACGAGGGGGATCGCGCCACGCCGCCGGAAAATCTCCCAATTCGGATCGATCATGGGCTGGCCGGAAGGACGCGGCACCTTCTGGCGCTGCAGCGCGTCAAGTAGGAGACCGACGCCTTCTCCCCAGCCGCGCACAAAATCGACGGTCACGGCATCCCCGACGCCCTTGACCTTCTTTCCCGGTTCGAGCCGGAGCGGAATAACGAACCGGGAATCGCCGAGCTCCTTGGACAACTCCAGCGCGATGTCGAGATCATCCTGGACATGAGGGTCAGCAAGCGTGGCATCGCGGCAGATGAGCAGAACTTTCACAGCCCGGTATTGCAACGCCTCGTTGATCTGCCGGCGCCATCGGTCGCCGGGCTGAAGCGTCAGGATGTCGGCGAACACGCGGTACCCCTCGGCCTCAAGCTTGGGCGCGAGCCAAAGTGAAAATTCGTCGTCGATCGGCGACGCCTTGATCAGGAATATGGTGTCTCGTGCTACTTTCTCGATAGGCGCTGCATTCCCGGTAGCCTCCGCAGGCGGAAGGAGACTTGCAAGAACTGCCGGAACCACCCCCGGCCTTGACAGAGCCTTTCCAACTGCTTCGGTGACAACCGTTTCTAGAACCGAGGTGCTCTGCGCCCAAAGCTTTTGATGGGCTTTCTCGATTTCTGGATATTTTCGAAGCAGTGCGTTGAGGTCGCCGGGCCCGAAAATGTCGCCCGGCGTTTGCAGCGACGGACCGATGATCTGCGCTAACGCGCTCTTGTTTTTCGGCGTGAGCGGCGCCGATGTCACGAGGATATAGCGCGTCGCTGCCAGCCGATCGATCGACGGCCGCTCCTTTGCCATCTTTGACTTCAGCGCTGCAAAGCCGGACCCGTGGTAATGCTTCGCCTGCAGCACAATCGATCCGTCGGCTCGCGTATGGCGACCGTCCATCCCGTCGTCCGGGCCTGCTGGAAAGGCCTCGAAGCGCAGGTCTATCTCTCGCCCGACGAGGTCGCGGGCCAGATCTTCAAATTCGCTGTGGGACAAACTTGAAAAGTCATAATTCATGCGTCCAGAATGGGTGCTCGTGTCCTAGGCAGTCAAGCGAGGGATCGCGGTATTGCTTGGTCTCTAAGTCTTACCAACAACAAGATAGACCGGCTTTTGCGGACATGCTCAGGCAGCGAAAACTGGCCTCGGTCGCGGAACGCTGAGCCATTTCCGCGGCGATGACAGCGGGTTGACTGTGCTTGTTACGCTCGCCAGCGGACGATCCGCCTGCTGACGGGCGATGCCGACTACACCGGCGACCTTTGAAGTCCGACATGAGATATCCTCGAACTTTCCAATGCCAAGCGGCGCGAGCCAGCGGATGCTTGGAGCGCACTCTCTTTCCACTACCGCGATACTCGTCGAAGGGGGCGTGTCGTTTGGCGTTACTGAGCCATTCTCGAATGCCTGTTTCCCCTTCGCGATCCAGAGCACCCGCATGCGTTCGCCCTGATCGCTTTGGAGCTTGTCAGCCATCCAGAGCAGTGCGCCGTAGATCATGGTGCGGTCGTCGCCCGTCAGATCCACGATCCCGGCCTTGACGACGAGGCCGCCGAGTTCGATCAGATGCCGCGTGCGCTTGCGGCGCTCGACCTGCCAGGTGCGCATGTCATGTCGCGCCTTTGCGGCTTGATGCCGGTTGCGCGCCGCCCGGTTGCGCAGGAGTGCCGTCCGTGTTTCGGTCAGTTGTTGGCGCGTTTCGCCGCGCCCGGCTTTGAAAGAACGCGGCCCCGCGCTTGGCCCATGCCTCCATCTTTCCGGCCTCTTTCGTCTCGGCCAACACAATGAGCGCGCCCACGAGTTCGTCGGCGCTGAGCGCGTCGGCTCCCGTAGCGATTACCAGTTCGCCGAGCTGGCGCACCTTACGGGCTTTCAGGCCTCGCGCCTTGTCCTCGAGTGCCTTCAGGTCCGCATCAAAATCCCGTGGTTTGCGCATCTCCATGAGTGTCGATGGAGAAATGATAGCTGGGCACCCGACAGAATGCTGTAAGGTCTTCAGGACGGCTTGATACGGTGTAATCCCTCCCGAGAATTTTTCGAGGGAGGGCGCGCTTATACGTCGTTCCGACGTGCGCTTCGCTGTGCCAGTGATTTGGCCGCTATGGCGATCTATCATCTTCACGTCAAGGTCATCGGCCGAAAGGCCGGGAGCAGCGCGGTGGCATCGGCGGCCTACCGCTCGGCCTCACGACTGCGCGACGAGCGGCTCGGCCGTGATCAGGATTTTTCCGGGAAGCGCGGCGTCGTCCATTCCGAGGTGATGCTGCCAGACAATGCGCCGGAAGCCTGGCGCGATCGGGAGCGGCTTTGGAATTCTGTCGAAGCGTTCGAAGTCCGGAAAGATTCCCAGCTGGCCCGCGAGGTCGAATTTGCCCTTCCGCGCGAGCTGAGTGAGGAGCAGGGCATTGAGCTTGCCCGCGATTTCGTTCGGAGCGAGTTTGTCGGTCTCGGCATGGTCGCCGACCTCAATGTGCATTGGGACGGGGCCGAGGACGGACTGCCCAAGCCCCATGCCCATGTCATGCTGACGATGCGCGCGATCGACGAGAACGGTTTTGGCCAGAAGGTGCGGGTCTGGAACCGTACCGAGCTGGTCGAGCGCTGGCGTGAACGCTGGGCGGAGCTTGCCAACGAGCGGCTGGCGGAGCTCGACATCGACGCGCGGATCGACCACCGCCGTCTGGAAGACCAGGGCATTGCGCTCGAGCCGCAAAGCCAGATCGGCGCACCCGCCAAGCGCATTGAGGGGCGGGGCCTCGGAGGCGAGGGCGCTGAGGCTGACCGGGCCGAGATGCACCGCGAGATCGCGCGAAACAACGGCTGGAGGATCATCGCCGATCCCTTCCTTGGACTGGACGCGATCACCCAGCAGCAATCGACCTTCACACGCCGTGACCTTGCAAAGTTCGCGCATCGGCACAGTGACGGGCTCGACCAGTTCAACGAGGTGGTGGGCGCGATTCAGGGCGCGCCCGATTTGGTCGAGCTGGGCAAGGATGCCCGCGGCGAGGATCGGTTCACAACCCGCGAAATGGTCGAGGCAGAACAGCGCCTGCATCGCGCTGCTGAGCTGCTAGCGGACCGTGAGCGCCATAACGTCCGCGACGCGGCTCGCCATGGCGCTTTGGCGCGCGCGGAAGCACGCGGCCTGGTGCTGTCATCCGAGCAGGTTGACGCCTTGGCGCACGTTACGGATGGACGCGGTCTCAGCGTCGTGGTCGGCCATGCCGGGACGGGAAAGAGCTCGATGCTGGGGGTTGCGCGGGAGGCCTGGGAAGCGGCAGGCTTCGAGGTCCGGGGCGTGGCACTGTCCGGCATTGCCGCAGAAAACCTCGAAGGCGGATCGGGCATTGCGTCGCGCACGATTGCCAGCCTGGAGCATGGCTGGGAACAGGGCCGTGATCTACTCAAATCGAGCGAGGTGCTCGTCATCGACGAGGCGGGCATGGTCGGCACAAGCCAGCTCGAGCGCGTGATGTCCCGTGCTGCCGAGGCGGGCGCCAAGGTCGTGCTGGTCGGCGATCCGCAGCAGCTGCAGGCCATCGAGGCGGGCGCAGCTTTCCGGGCGATCCATGAGCGTCATGGCGGGGCGGAGATCGGCGAAATACGCCGTCAGCGCGAAGACTGGCAGCGCGACGCCACGCGCAATCTGGCGACCGGCAAAGTCGGCCATGCGCTGGAAGCCTATCGGGCCAATGGCATGGTGCATGAGGCGACGACCCGCGAGCAGGCGAGGAGCGATCTGATCGCGCGCTGGGACCGCGACCGGCAGGTCTCGCCGGACCGGAGCCGGATCATCCTGACCCATACCAATGACGAGGTACGCGCGCTGAACGAGGCGGCGCGCGGACGGATGCGGGCAGCCGGCGCCCTGGGCAATGAGGTGGGTGTGACGGTCGAGCGCGGCGCGAGAAGCTTCGCCGGCGGAGACCGCATCATGTTCCTGCAGAACGAGCGTGGGTTTGGCGTCAAGAACGGTACACTCGGGACCATTGAACTGGTCAGCGCGCAATCCATGACCGTGCAGATTGACGATGGCCGGTCCGTGCGCTTTGACCTCAAGGATTACAACCGGATCGACCACGGTTATGCCGCGACGATCCACAAGGCGCAGGGTATGACAGTCGACCGGGTCCATGTACTGGCAACGCCCGGCATGGACGCCCACGGCAGCTATGTCGCCCTGTCGCGGCATCGCTACAGCGTGGACCTGCATTATGGCCGCGACGATTTCACCGATGCAGATCGGCTCAACCGTGCCCTGTCGCGCGACCGGTCGAAGGACATGGCCTCGGATTACGACCGTGCCGATCCCGTCCAGAGCTACGCCGAGCGGCGCGGGATCACGTTTCGCGAGCGCGTGGCCGAGATCGTGCGCAAGGTCGTGCCGGAGAAGCTGCGCGGCATGTTCGACGGCCTTAGCGTTCCTGGAGAGGTGCTCGACCGGGATGGCGGACGACGGCCCGAGCGGGGATCACCCGAAAGAGAAAACATCGGCACGGCAGCCGACCGGGGCGAAGCCGCAGTGCCGGCAAGGACCGTGGCGCAAGATCCCGAAGCGGAAGCCCGTCGCGTGCGGACCCGAGCGCTCGTGCGCCATGCTCGCGCCGTGGATGCGATCTTCGCGACGCATGAGATGGGCGGCAGAGCGAGCCCTGAACAGGTCAAGGAGCTACAGACCGCCCGCCAGGCCTTCGAAAAGGTGCGTCCCTATGGCTCCCACGACGCTGAGGCCGCCTACAAGAAGAACCCCGAGCTGGTCCGCGAGGCCGCCGGCGGACGCCTCAACCGCGCCATCCGCGCGCTCCAGCTCGAGACCGAACTGCGCATCGATCCGAGCCGCTGCGCCGCCCGTTTCGTGGAGCGCTGGCAGAAGCTCGAGCACACCAGCCAGCGACAGTATCAGGCCGGCGACATGTCCGGCTACAGGGCGACGCGCGCGGCGATGGGCGACATGGCCAAAGGCCTCGAACGCGATCCGCAACTGGAGTCCATCCTCGCCAGCCGCAGGAAAGACCTCGGCATCGCCTTCGAGTCAGGTGGCCGGCTCGGCCAGCAATTGGCCCTCGCTCACGGCATAAGCTTTGGAAGAGACCGAGGCCTCGAACGTTGACCCGACCTGTTTGCCGCCGTCTGCACGCCACAGTACGACGCCTTGAAAAACGCTCTTGCGCGCGCGACTGCTTGCTCTGTCTAGATCAGGAGCAGTCAGCAGGAGGCAGCGCAGCCATGCGCGAACCAGACCGGATCGTCCGCCTGAAAGCCGTTCTTGCCCGTACCGGCCTGTCCCGATCCACCATCTACCGCAAGATCGGCGAAGGCACATTCCCGGCCCAACTCAGGATCAGCGTCAACGGCGCAGGCTGGCGGGAATCTGACATCAACAGATGGATCGCCGATCCCGCGGCGTGGCGTCCGACATGCCTGTCCGTCGCCTGCACGGGCGATGCCCGCTCCGGGAGCCAACCGGAAGTAGTGCACGGCAGGACCGAAAGGCGACATCTGACCCGAAGCTGAATCTTCGATCAAGTCAGCAGCGTCCCCTTCCAGCCCTTATCGGACGTTGCCCGGCCACTAACATCAGGCAGACCACCCGACAATTCCGCGCGATCCAAGAGCCGCACTCAGCTTCAACGCATTAGCTAACGGCCCATGCGCGCCTATTCGGTTACGGAGCTTTAGTTTGGAAGTGCGCGGCGTTGAGATCATCTGCGAGCTGTTCGAATTCATTCGCCGCCCTTAAAAGCTCGGATGTCGACCACACCACAAATTTGTCCCGAGTTAGACGGACCAGATGGGTGTGCTCTCCTCCAAGCGAAGCGGGCATCGCGTGAAGCATATCGTTCCGTCGGTCCACGGCGGCGACAAATCTGGTGGCTAATTGCTCTAACTCAGATCGACGGTTTCCTTTCGGCAATTTGTCGATAGACCTCTTGAGGTCTTTTCCAACTTGGCCCGCGGTCTTTCTGCCGTCTAAGGCCTTCTCCATATAGCTTGGATCAGTGGGAGTTAAGGAGCTTATGATCGCGACGACGGCCGTCTCAAGGAACGAAAAATACAACACGGCCTGCCCCAACGCGCGAAGCCATTCATCATCGATCATCGTATCCTCCGACTTATCAACCATTCGGGAAGCGGGCCGAAGATGGCCTGCGTCATGGCCGGAGCCAACCAATCCGAACACGCGGTGAGCTGTGCACCGCACAGGAAGCCCAAAGAACCGCTGCGGCACTCGCATTGGGCAACGCACTACACAACATCCCGATGGTGATTGAAGTTAACCGGGATCGCCAAAGCCACCCGGACGAGACGATGCGAGACGTTTTGATGATCGTCATCGGCGCTCGCGTCCCGCCGCCGTGAGGCTTGCCGAATTTGCGCCATAATACCGCGTTGCCAACCCTCTGCGACCATGCAAGGAGAGTTCCGCGCCACTCCCGCATGTCCGTTCGTGGTCAAAGGACTAAACCGCTCGCGCGGTAGAACGCCGCAGTTTGCGACACGGCGAAGCAATAGGCGACGGCTCATCGTGACGAGCGGCGCAATTAGCCCGTAGCTGGCGATGATCCGATGATTGAGGACGTGCTGATCTGGAAGTTCGTTGCGGAGCACCCCCCCCTTGCACAAGAGCCAACTCGAATCCGGCATTCTCGACCGTGATTGTGTGCACCATCGCGCTCGTTGGACCCAGTCCAGTGATGCTCTTGACGAGCAACTCGAAACAGTTTCGGCTCGGTAGCTCCGCGGGCTTTCCCGATCGATAGAGATCAGTTTCCCTCAGGAGATTCGAAAATCGATTGACTAGCGTTTAGGTTGTGTTGAGTTGGCATTTTTACCACGTCCAAGCCATTGAAAGTACAGGTGCCGCCAAACACTAAATCCCATAGGCGCCCTTACTGATCGTCTGAAGGTTGTTTGACGCGATTTAGCTCGATTATGCGGCATCGTCCTAGCGTCCCCCCAGCGCGGTTTCCTCCTTTGGAGGCTTTCGGACGCCGGCCGCCGAACACGCGGCGCCGTCCATCAAGCGGCCGGCATCCGAAACCCTTCACAACAGCGGACGTTCAACGCATCGCAGGCCGCGATCTGTTCCGGAGGAAACCGACACACGCTATTGCAGCAAGGGCGGCCGTTCTTTCATGGCAGGCCATACAAACCTGGTCGCGTAGGATATCCGCGCGGGACATCCAAAGCTAGCGGTTTTGCAGTACCACATGAAACGCAAAAGCTTATGTAGCCAATACAGGTGAATCGTCGAACATCTGGACACCCAGGAAGTGTAAGTGATTTCATTTTGAATCTGCTAGACAACGCGGTTGAAAAGGTGTGGCTCCAATGCTGCGATGAGGGCCGTTTTGAGGGCTGCCTTGCTAGCTTCTTGCGATAAGTCGGCATCGCTCGTGCCTAGGATTGCGCACACATCATCAAACGCTTTTTTTGTCGTCACCTGCATCTGGTGCTGAAATCCTGCCTGATAGGTTTTTGCTGGGAATTTTTTGAGCAGCTCGTCAGTATTAAGGGCTGCGGTTAACTGCTGAATTTCTTGATCAAGTATTCGCTCAGGTTCTGACGCTGCCGGAACCCCCGATGAAAACGCCAATTTCATAACCGCGAGATCAGAGTTGGGCGCTACTGAGTTGCGCATTTGCTGTTGTTCGAGTTCAAGCACCAGTTTAGCTCGGTTCAGGGCATGCTTGTTCAGAATGAAGCCGCGAACAGAGTTTCTGGCTGCAGTAAGGAAAGCCTGATAGCGCCCGTCGATGTCGGTTAGATTGTAAAAAGCTGCTAGTGCTTTAAATATTGGTTCGTAGCATACAATTCCCTCAATCTCGTTGATGGGGAGTGCTTTGATACGATGATGTGAGGTCAGGTATGCCTCCGACCAATCATCGCGGTCGATGTGACCGTAGGCTTCGACGTTTTTCGTTGCTCGATTGCTGTTGAAGACGTCAACGCACTGCTTAACGTTGCCGCAGCCGCCGACTGGAATCACGGCTGTGTTGGGGCAGTCGTACCAAGCCTTGAGCAGTCGATGATCTTCATCGTCGAGGCCGCCTTCGCAAAATATCAGCCGAGTTGCCGTGATTGAGAATGAAGCTGCACCAAGTATTGTATTTATCGCGTCATCTGGGATCTGGGTGTCCGCGATTTCATCAAACGTTCCTGGCGATCTAACGACGTAGATTTTCGGGTGAGAGCGTGAAAGGGCGAACGGGATGTCATGCGTCACGTAGACGAACAGGGTGTCTTTCTTGTGAGCCTCCATTTCGTTCCAAAAGCGCCGCGCCAACAGCGGGTGAAAATGGATTTCCGGCTCGTCCACAATGACGATCGATGCGCTGGAGCTGACAAGGCGGGTGATCAAGTACAACGCTGTTCGCTCTCCCTCGCTCATTTGCGCGGTCGGGTAGGGATTGGACCCGGACCTTGTGACTGTTGGCGTATAGTCCATTTTGAGCGTTCGGTTGGGAAACAGACGTTCCCACAGACGAGTGATAGTGCGAAGGCGCGTGTCGGATAATTCCTTTGGAATCTCTCTGCCTTCTAGATGATGCGCTCGGTAGTCTTGCGCTCGTGACTTATCTTCCTCAAGAATTTGGGACATGAGGTAAGTGTATTCATTATGTACGTCCCAATATTGATGAAGCTGGCGCTGGAGCGCGCCCTGCGTATTGTTCTTGAGGTCGCTATCGGCTTGGCGAGGCAAATCCGTTAGGCCAATAAATCTGTTGGCGGAAATCCTATCCGTATTCGGATTATTTCGTTGCGCGAGATCCACCGCGAATCTCGTCTTTCCAACCCCGTTGGGTCCGAGCAGAACAATAGGATTATCGCTATCGGTCTGTATTTGAGAGCCGTCAGGGAGATTCACCGGAACGAGCATGAGCAGTCTCTTGAACTTGCCAAAATAGGATTTGACGTGAAATGATCGGCTCAAGCAGAAAGCTATCAGAAGTTGACGTTCAAGAAAGGAAAAACGCCTCTGGGAGCCAGACCTTTCCCCAAAGGTATCAGTGGGAATCCCGCCGGACGGCCTAATCGGCGCGCTGGCGATCGAGCCGTAGGGCTTGATCAGGATGCCGCCGGCGGCGAGGCGTCCGGTTGATGGGCCTCGCCTGCTCCGGATCGACAGCTTGTTGTCCGGTTGCTTGTCCGCTTTCGCGCCGACGATATGGCGCTCCATGTATATGTCGATCGAGCCGACGACGGCGGTGAGCTTGTTGCCGTTGGCAGGCCGAATGCGGATGCCGGTGAGAATCCAGTTGCGGCGAAGCACGAACAGGCCGGTCACTTCCGCCTTCAACGTAGCCTGGGCGTTCTTCGCGGTGAACGTGAGGGCCTTCGCCGTTGCCGTGTTGACGCTGCTCGTGCGCAAATGCTCGATACGCTTGCGCCACTCCGCGTCATCGAGCTTCAGCGTGAGTTGCATCAGCGACGGTCCCGCACGATCTGCTCCACCATGTCCGCCATCTCTTCGGGGGTGTCGGCCTTGAGCGTGACGATGGTGAAGCCGAGCGCGATCAGCTTCTTGTGCCGATCCTTCTGCGCCCTCGAGCGCGACCCGGCGGGCGTCTTCAGCTCGATCGAGAGCAGACGGCCGCCGAACATATAGACCCGCACGTCGGCCTCACCGGCAGTCCTCCCCGTGACCTTGGCCTCCATGCGCTCGCGACGGCTGCGCTTAGCGCGGTTCATGTCACCGGCACATGTGAAGGGCAAGCCACGGTGCTCCATGTCGTGGAGGCGGGCGATGACGGCGGCCTGATAGCGCCACTCAGGGATGGTGTTGACGACGCGAGTTTCCATAACCCGAGACTGTCGCATATCATCGCGACGCGAGAGACCAATCGGGCCTCCTCTGGTGGAATTTCATACCGGGATCAAAAGAAATATCAGGCATTGTAACGAAATTGTTTGGCTGGAGGTTCCGCGAAACCGCACTTCGAAGTTAGACAAAGAAACTTAGGTCATCGCTTACCGATGCCGCTGATATATCGGGTAAACGAGGTACAAGTCTCCTCGAGCGCCAAGAGAACGCCTTTCGGATGCTCCGCCACCCACTGGACAAAATTGAGGAAGATCGCTCGCGAAAATTGACTGCGCCGCATCAGAACTAGGAAGAAACACGGTACTACGTATAAGAGCGAGAATAGTAGATCGATCCCGATAGCATAGCTGACCAACGCCTTATGCGGACTAATCGCCAAGTCGAACGACATAACACGGCTAAGGTGACTAAAGAACAACGCTATGTTTCCGGCCGTAAACTGCCAGAATCTTTGGGCGACGTTTAGTTCAGCGATCGAAAACAATCCACTCGCCAGCTCTACAACCAAGCGCGCACTGTGCGCATTTTGAAGCGCGTCGTCCTGGATCTTAGAAAGTCCTATTGTTGTCCACGAAGGGTTCATAGAGGAAGAGACCCTCGAAACGAACAACGCTGCGTTCCATCCCCCCACCATCGAAACTATCATCACCGATGAAAGAAGAGCGGGCACAGCAACGGCAAGCAAGAGATCTGCGAATAGAATGAAAATGAATGCGAGCTTTGATTGAACTATGCGCGAAAGGATCCAGACGGTTAGATTCAACGAAGCAAGAAGGCCAATTAACAAAGGTAGAGAATATAACAGAAGGCTGGTGAAATTGACCACTCCACCGAAAAGTCGAATGGACCATTTATCGTTGCGATGGGCATCAAAGAAACGTCGAAAGGACGCACGCTTTTCTAGTGTCGAGTACAGCACCCAAGTAAAATAAGTGCCCATGGCCTTCGTGCATTGGTCGCCTGTGCTTCCTAAGCCAATATCTGGGGGCCACTCATCTGTTAGATCGGCGTTGATCTCTGTTGAGATAGCCGTCTCGATTATACTCTTAAAGTACTGTTCTGAACGCGCCTCATAATACGAAATCGTCTGGTCGGGTGGCGCAATAAACGCGGCAATTCCATTTAGCAGCGCTATTGCAACGGCAACTAGAGCAAAAGCCACCAAAAACACCCTTCGCAACTGACGAACTTGGCTATAGCGTGACCTCATAGCTTCGGTAAACTGTTGGTAGAATTCGAGCGAGGCAGTGCGATACCAAAACTCTATAACCCGTTGCTTGAGGCCAGCCTTGCTTTGAGAGTTAAGAAACTTGTCGAGCGCGAAGAACGAAAAGCCAATAATTGTCACTAAGAAAACGGCGAAGCCAAAGACACTCGCGATGATATTAATCATAGCAATCTCGGAGCTAGACCACGTCCGGAGAAAAAGCGACCGATGTCAATTGTTACCACATCTGGTCTGCGCCGCAACCAGTCGCCCTAAGACTCGCCAACCAATTGTTTATTGCAGGGGGATCATTTTCGCGAAGGACGAAGCGAGAGAACGATCCCGCAGCCGCCCCTTCGGCGGCACCACGGGCTTGCCGTGCGCGGGATCAAACGGCCGAACACCGATCCGTCCGCGCAAAGCCGCGCGACACTCGGCCACGATCACCTGCCCGACGCTGTCCAGCGTCGCGCGCTCCGCGATTGTGTTGGCGACGAGGGTTTCAGGGCCCGAGTGTCGCGCAGGTCACCGCCACGCGAGTGAGGGAGTAGACCGTACCTGCCAGAGATCGGGCAAAGCCGTCGCGATCGACCCATCGCGACATATTGCGGTTCTGCACGAAGTCGGTCGCTATAGGGACAAAGCAGACATTGCTTTAGTCGCATCGCGCCGCAGGGTTTATGGGTACACGGCCTGGCCGTGAGTGAAAACCGGATATCCATTGACGTAACGAATCGGCCGTGATTCGATTCGCGGCACTGGCCGCTACAGGCCAGGCAAGCGGCCCGCACAGGTGCTGAAGACACCTGTACGAGCCTAACCCTCAACATGGAGAGTGCCATGTCTCAGGCTGATTCTGCCTATACCACGAGTCGTTCAATCTTTCCTGCCAGCCCGGCCGTTCGGCGCCGGCAGTTTGTCACCGGCGGCGCCGCCATCCTGGCCGGGGTCATCACGGCCTCACGGGCTGAAAGTGTTGGCGTTTCGACCTTGCCCGACCCGGTCCTCGATGCCATCGAGGGCCACCGCCGAGTCTTTGAGGAACTGGGGCGCCTGCTCGCCGAGCAGGATGCTGCCGAGCGCGAGCTGCGCCGTGCGCCCTGCAGCAGGCGGGCCGAGCTGGAGGCCAAGTTAAGTGGCCTCTGCGAGGCTGAAGGCGCACTCGGCCGGGCTGAGATGAAGGCCTCGCGTCAGCTCGCCGGCATCGTGCCGGGAAGCCTCAAAGGCGCGGCCGCGGCGCTAAAGTATGTGCGCGAGTGTTATGAAGTTGGCCAGTACCCCCTTTACGAGGAGGATGGCTACCGGCTGCTGCTGCTCTCGACTGAACGCGCGATTTGTGCGGCCGTTGGTCTCGCTATTCCGCATCGTGTTGTTGATCCTGGCTAACGATTGCGCGTCTTCCTACGAGCGGGATGTGGAAACGAAGTCCTGGTCGAACCGCGACGCCCCCCCCCCAGACGAAGGCGGTTTAACGGATATCTGCGACCTACGACCATCGTGCCACATCTCGGCTCCACAAAAGGACGAAGAACAAGATCAACGTGAAGGCAATCCGGGTGCGCCTAGACATGACGCAGGAAGAGTTCGCAGCTCGCTTCGGATTCAGCGCTCAATACGCTATGCCATTCGGAGCAAGGTCGCGACAGCCGGAGGGGCCGACACGCGTGTATCTTCTCGCGATCCAGCGCGCCCGAAGGCAGTGCAGAAGGCTTTGCAGGCTGTGTGATGCGTTCGAAATCTACGCCAAAACGGCCGTTCGTAAGTATCTGCGCGCTCCCGTACGATGGCAGGATTATTGGTCTTCTGTTCCTGAATTCGTCCGCTTGATGCTCGTTTGACTTCACCAATCGGGCGAGCGACGGCATGGCAGATGACACAGAACTGGAGCTGGACGACATCAGACCGGCCAACGACAATCAAGGTCCGGAGGATGGAACGAGCAAGCCGGATAACAAGACGCGGCGACAGTTGGAGCAGGTGACGTTGACCATTGCCCGGCTGATCGGACGCCGGATTGCACGGAGACAGTTCGCGGCGCTCAGCGCCGCCAATGATAACAGGCCTCAAGCCAAGAACGATGCGGAGGACGAGGCCGGCAAGGATTAGACAGAACGGAGACCGTTATGCCCCGCGTTGCGCTTTACGCCCGCTATTCGTCCGACAACCAGAGAGAAAGCTCGATCGAGGATCAGTTCCGCCTCTGCCGAGAGCACGCCAGGCGCGAGCGCTGGAAGGTTACGAGCACCTATCACGACGCCGCGATTTCGGGCGCGAGCATGATCCTGCGGCCCGGCGTCCAGTTGTTGTTGCAGGATGCGCAACGCGGTCTGTTCGATGTCGTGTTGGGCGAGGCGTTGGACCGGATTTCTCGTGACCAAGCGGATGTCGCCACGCTGTTCAAGCATCTGCGCTTCGCGGGCGTCTCCATCGTCACCCTGGCCGAAGGCGAGATCAGCGAGCTTCACGTTGGCCTCAAGGGCACTATGAATGCCCTGTTCCTCAAGGACCTCGCCCTCAAGACCCATCGCGGTTTGCGCGGCCGAGTGGAGAAGGGCAAGGCCGGCGGTGGCCTCTGCTACGGCTATAACGTCATGAAGGGGCTCGACGCCAACGGTGAGCCGATCCGGGGCGATCGCGAGATCATCCTGGAGGAGGCGAGGATTGTCCGACGCATCTTCCGCGCCTTTGCCGCCGGCAAAAGCCCGAAGGCCATCGCGGTCGAACTGAACAAGGACGGCATTCCCGGCCCGCTCGGCCGGGCCTGGGGCGACACCAGCATCCGAGGCCACGTCTCGCGCGGCACCGGCATCCTCAACAACGAACTCTATGCCGGAGTCCTGGTCTGGAACAGGCAGCGTTTCGTCAAGGATCCAGCGACTGGCAAGCGCGTGTCACGGCCGAATCCGGAAAGCCAGTGGATCAGGATCGAGGTGCCGCATCTTAAGATCGTGGACGATGAACTGTGGCAGGCCGCGCGGGCGCGGCAGCAGCAAATCTCGGCACTCTTTGGCCCCAACCCGGCCAATACGCGGGAGGGCAGGGCCAAGCGGCTGCACCTCGCCAACCGGCCCGTCTCCCTCCTTTCCGGCCTTCTCACCTGTGGCTGCTGCCGCGGCAAGATCGGCATACTGACGCCGAATCGTTATGGCTGCCTCAACCATCATCGTCGCGGAACTTGCGCCAACAACCGCACCATCATGCGCGAGAAGATCGAGGCGCGGGTGTTGGCGGGACTGAAGGATCGCCTCGTCTCCTCCGAGGCGGTCGCAGAAGCGGTGCGTGCCTATGCCGAGGAGATGAACCGCCTCAACCACGACCGGCGGGCACGGGCGGAAACAGACCACCGTGCGCTTCAGAAGATCGAGCGGGCCGTTGCCGGCATCATCGCAGCGATCGAGGACGGCCTCTACCAGCCGTCGATGAAGGCGCGGATCGACGAGCTTGAACGGCAGAAGGCGGAGATCACACAGCGCCTGTCAGAGGCTCCCGCCGACATTCCCGACATGCATCCCAACATCGCCAACGTCTACCGCAAGAACGTCGGCCGGTTCACCGAGGCGCTCGCCGATCCGGATGGCGGACGCGAGGCCGCCGAGGCGCTCCGCTCGCTCATCGGCGAGATCGTACTCACTCCCGGCAAGAAACGTGGCGAGGTCCATGCCGAGCTGCGCGGCGAGTTGATGGGTATCCTTGAATTCTCTAATACCCAGGAAAATCAAAGAAGTAGTCTTGTTATGCCAGCAGTGGCTGCACCTCCCCGCAACCATTGAGACCGACACTCCCGTAGCCGATGAGGCTGCGGGAGTTTTGGTTTGTGCCTCTGCATCCCTGTTTCATCCCCGTAAGCTGCTGTGCAGCTGAGGAGGACGGTGCCGCCTCGTGAAGCGCGGCGTCGGACGATCCGAGGATTATCAGGGGGACTGCGCTCCAGACGGCCACTGGGAGTGGGCAGTCAATTTGCGAAGCTTGCGTTGAACTGAAAGCGTCGAGGGAACGGACGAAATCCACGGTCCGCTTGCCTGCGGCACAGCGTCATTGGCCAGGCGTGGGAGCAAGTTCGCACCTTGCGCGAGCGTAGCCGCCCGTCACGATGTCAGACGCAGCAGGTTGCGCACGGCAGGGCGCCATTCGCCGGTCATGGTGTATTCGAGGCCGAGACGTGCGCCGCAGGTGATCGCCAGCATCGTCAGCGGTGCCGAGACCGCCAGCGTCGAGAAGGCCGAGAGGCCCTGTCCGATCGTGCAGCCCATCGACATGATGCCGCCGGTGCCCATCAGCAGTGCGCCGGTCATGTGACGCTTCAGCTCGCGCGCGTCGTCGCAGGCTTCCCAGCGGAAGACGCGCGAAAACATCGCCGCGACGAACGAGCCCAGGATCACGCCGGCGACCGAGCCGATCGCGAAGTCGGCGTGCGTGCCCGAAAGCGTGGCGATGTAGAGCACGGTGTTGCCGAGCGGGGCAACGAAGGTGAGGGATGCCACGCGCGCCGGATCGAAATCGTCATTGCCGAGCCAGCTGGTGGCGAACCAGCCGAACGCCACCGCGAAGCCCACGGCGAGGCCGGATAGCAGCAGGCGCGGCGATCTCACGAGGCGCCCGTCGGCCAGTGCCCAGGCCGCGAGCGCAACTGCTGCGACGGATACGGTCAGCGGCCGCGCATATGAGCCGAGTGCGGACGACAGCAGCGCATCCATGCCCTGGGTCATGGTCTCGGGCAGGCGGATGGAGAGCGGCTCGATCAGCGAGATGCGCAGGAATCCTGTGAGCCCGCGCATCGCGGCCAGGGCCGACACGCCCAGCACCAGGAACACGACGATGGCGCGCAGGTCGCCGCCGCCGATCCGGACCAGCGTGCCGAAGCCGCAGGTGCCGACGAGGGCCATCCCGATTCCGAACAACAAGCCGCCGATGATGGCGCCGCCGAGCGGAATCGAGGATGTCAAATAGATCGAGCGCGACAGGTCGATCAGGCCGAAGCTGGCGAGCAACTGGGTTGCGACCAGCGCCACCGCGGCCGCGAGCGCGAACGATTTGAGCCGGCGGGTATCGGCGCCGAAGAACGCGTCCTCCAGCATCGCGAGCGTACAGAAGCGGCCGGCGCGGCCGGCGACGCCGAGGACGGCGCCCGCGAGCAGCCCACACATGAACGTCAGTGCTGACGGGCCGAGCATTCCTCTCCGACGTCCTCGTTGGTTTCCCGGTATTGTGCTCCAGGAACGGCGGGGACGCCAGACCTCTTGCGCCGCTACAGGGCGCGCCGATGCGAAGCCCGAGACCGCGAGGGCGAACCTGTCAGCGGCGGCGCTTGCGGACCGGCTCGCAATAGACGTCGTAGATCGCCGTCAGGATCTTGCGGACATCTTCGCTCGCAAGGCTGTAGTAGATCGTCTTGCCGTCGCGCCGCGTCGTGACCAGCCGGTCGAGCCTGAGACGGGCGAGCTGCTGCGAGACGGTCGACTGCCGCTCGCCCAGGAACTGCTCGAGCTCGGTGACGGATTTTTCGCCTTCGGCGAGGATACAGAGCAGCAAAAGCCGGGACTCGTGGGACAGCGCCTTCAGCATCTCGCTGGCTTCCCGCGCCTTCTCGATCATCTGCTCGAGCTCGGCAGAGGTTTCGATGTCCTTCAAGTTCGGCAGCGGCATGAATTCGGGATCCCTCGGTTGGCGTCAGGAGCGGGCCGGCGCCCCGCTTGTAGCATTCATTATACGACCCAGCATCCCAAAGAAAAACGCGTCGCCGGGATAGCCGCGGATGCGTCCGATCTCGCGGCCCTGATCGACCACCACGAAGGTCGGGGTGAACGCTCCCGGATCGATACCGGACAGGTCCGTCGGCAGCGGCTTGGCAAGGTCGACCCGTCGCAGCGGCAGCGCGCGCCCCTCGTCGGTCTTGTCGTAGATCGGACCGATTTCCGCGTTGAAGCGGGCGCACCAGCCGCAGCCCGGACGTTCGAACATCACGAGCTCGGAGGCGAAAGCCGGCGACGAGAGGCAAATGCCGGTCACCACCGCTCCTGCGAGCGTTGCGAATCCGCGCGATGCAGTTCTGCCGGTCATGCCGAGATCCTCTCTGGACTTGTCGGTCAATCTATCATTAAATTCGAATATGTACTAGTGCGCGATTTCCGAATCCCGCCCGGCAGGCCGGGCACGCAGCGCTGGCCGACCGGGAGGAAAGATGGATCTCGACGTCACGCTGGGCGCCGCGCTGGCCGCGGGTCTGTTGTCGTTTCTGTCACCGTGCATTCTGCCGCTGGTCCCGCCGTTCCTGTGCTACATGGCCGGCGTCTCGGCGGCCGACGCGATCGGCGAAACCAGCATGGCCCAGCGGCGGCGGACGGTGCTGACGGCGCTGTGCTTCGTCGGCGGTTTTTCGCTGGTGTTCGTCGGTCTCGGCGCCACCGCGTCGGTGTTCGGACGGTTTATCGCCGGCCATCTCAGCCAGCTCGGCATCCTCGCCGGCCTCGTCATCATCACGATGGGGCTGCACTTCCTCGGGGTGCTCCGGATTCCGCTGCTGTACCGGAGCGCGACGATCGACGTCGGACGCAAGCCGGCCGGCCTGCTCGGTGCGTTCGTGATGGGACTGGCCTTCGCCTTCGGCTGGACGCCGTGCGCGGGGCCGGTCCTGGCCGCCGTGCTGATGATGGCCGGCGCGGAGGCGACGGTGGGGAAGGGCGCGCTGCTGCTCGCCGCCTACTCGGTCGGGACCGGCATCCCGTTCCTGATCGCCGCTGCCTTTACGGGGCAGTTCATGACCATGCTCAAGGGCATCAAGCCGCATCTCCCCCTGGTCGAGAAGACGATGGGCGGCTTTCTCGTCCTGACCGGCGCTGCCTTTCTCGCCGGCGTGATCCCACGGATGTCGGAATGGATCTTCGAGCGCTTTCCGTCGCTCGCCACCATCGGCTGATCAGCCGAAGCGGAAGTCCAATAGATTGACGAAGGACTGCAGTTCGATCTCATAGCGATGCACCAGGCCGGCGTCGCTCTCGCGCGCAGCACGGCCGATCTCGTTGGCACTCGTCGTGGCGCCGTCGATCAGGCGGCGGAATTCGGCCTGACTCGCCACGTCGGGCGTGGCGAGGCCGTTGCAGCGTTGCAGCCGCTCGCGCAGCGCTGTGCCGGCCTGGACGACCTCGCCAGGCTCGGCCTTGCCCGCTGCGAACCGCGCCGCGGCGTTGCGCAACGCGTCCATGACGGGTGACAGGTCGAACACGCAATCACTGAGCTCGACCACGCCGGCGTCCTGCCTCAGGGCGTGAAGCGACCGGCGCAACGCGGCAATGGCCGCCGCAGCGCGTGCCCCGTCACCTGCGGTCAGCGCTTCGTCCGCCTGCTTCAGGCGATCGTTGCCGGTGGCGATCAGCTCTGCAAAGGATCTGGCCGAATAGGGCGCATGGGAGCGCTCGGCGAGCCGGCTGAGCCTGCCCCAGGCGATCCGGGCGTCGTCGAGCTCGATCTGCGCCAGGCCCACATTGCCGGTGCGGCCATAGCTCGCGGCTGTGCGCAGGCTGGCCATCGCCGAGTGCATGAAGGCAGCAACATCCGCGTTCCCTTCGGCGTGCCCACGGACGCCATGCGTGAGGCATGACAGCACGAGCGACAGCATCATGACGCGGCGCAGCATCGAATGTCCTTTTCACATTCTGTTATTCGAATATCATGTATCGAAATTCCGTGGACTTGGCAAAGTGGACTTGGTGCCAGTGACTTGGCAAAGCGCGCGAGCAGGCTGATGACGACGAACCGGACGATGACACGGCGCAATCTGGTTGCGCTGCTGCCTGCCGCGGCGGCGGTCGGCCTGGCCTCAGCGCCGGCGCAGGCCGACGCGGTGCTGGGCGACGACGGGCTCTATCACCAGTCCTGGTTTCTCAACAGCTTCCTGGACCTGCGCGAGGATCTCGAAAGCGCGGCATCGGAAGGCAAACGGCTTGCGATCATGTGGGAGCTGCGCGGCTGCCCGTATTGCCGCGAGACGCATCTGGTGAACTTTGCCGATCAAGAGATCGCGGACTACATCCGTGCCAATTTCGAAGTGCTGCAGCTCAACCTGCTCGGCGCGCGCAAGGTGATCGACTTCGACGGCAAGGAGCTCGCCGAGAAGGAGCTCGCCGAGCGCTACGCGATCCGCTTCACGCCGACGTTCCAGTTCTTTCCGCCATCGGCCGAGGGCGTCTCTACGAAGGAGCCGCTCGCGCGCGAGGTGGCGCGCGCGCCGGGCTATCTCAAGCCGCCGCATTTCCTCGCAATGTTCCGCTTCGTGCGCGAGAGGGCCTATGAGCGCGGCACATTCCGCGACTATCTCGCTTCGACCAAGGGTTGAGTGCACTGCGGCATCGAAATACGCTTGACACCAATCACATTATCAAATCATAATTCTTGAATATGATGGATCGTAAGTCCGTCGTGTCATCGTAAGGCGAGGGGACGCCTCGTCGGTCAGGGTGGAAACATGCGCCGTTTGATTCCGGCCGCCTTGCTGTGCGTGTTGCTGTCGGCAACCGCGCGAGGTGACGAGCCGATCAGGCTCGATGTCGTCGACTACGCCATTCCGAAATCGCTGACGGGCGCGCCCGGCAATGCCGATGCCGGCAAGAAGGTGTTCTTGACGCGGACGCTGGGCAATTGCCTCGCCTGCCATCAGGTGTCGTCGCTGAAGTCGGAAGAGTTTCACGGCGAGTTCGGTCCGTCGCTCGACGGCGTCGCGACCCGCTACAACACGGCGCAACTGCGCCTGATCGTCGCCGATCCCAAGCGCATCTTCACCGACACGGTGATGCCCGCCTTCTACAAGAACGACGGACTCAATCGCGTCAGGCCTGAGTTCGTCGGCAAACCCGTCCTCACCGCCGCGCAGGTCGAGGACGTCGTCGCCTATCTCGAAACATTGAAATAACCGCCTCTGGAGGATGATGCATGGGCGCAATCAACAGACGACAGGCGTTCCTTCTCGGCGGCGGTTTCGTCGCTTTGACGGTGCTGCCGATGGCCGCAAACGCCGAGCCGAGCAACGACGCGGCCGAGATGATCAAGAAGTTCACCGGCGGCAAGGAAGCGGCCAAGGGCAAGATCACGCTCGATCTGCCTGAGATCGCCGAGAACGGCAACACCGTGCCGCTCGCGCTCTCGGTCGAAAGTCCGATGACCGCCGAGAACTACGTCAAGGAAGTGCTGTTCGTGGCCGACGGCAATCCGAACGGCGGCGTCGCCACGCTGATGTTCACGCCGATGTCCGGCAAGGCCGAGGCGTCGATCCGTATCCGTCTGGCGCAGACCCAGAACGTGATCGCGGTCGCGAAGATGAGTGACGGTTCGCTCTTCACAGAGCGCAAGACCGTCAAGGTCACCATCGGCGGCTGCGGCGGCTGAGACAGGGGAGAGACGAACATGGCAGACAAGCCGCGCATCAAGCTTCCGAAGGAAGCCAAGAAGGGCGAGATCATCCAGATCAAGACGCTGGTCTCGCATCTGATGGAATCGGGTCAGCGCAAGGATGCGCAGGGCAAGCCGATCCCGCGCAAGATCATCAACAAGTTCACCTGCGAGTTCAACGGCAAGCCGGTGTTCTCCTGCGCTCTGGAGCCGGCGATCTCCGCCAACCCGTACATCCAGTTCGACGCAAGGATCGACGAGGAAGGCACGTTCAAGTTCGCGTGGACGGATGACGATGGCTCCGTCGTGACGGCCGAAGAGAAGATCGCGTTGAAGGCCTGATCGGTAGCGTGTGATCGCTAGGAGGAGTGACGGATGTCCATTCGCTACGGTTCTCTCGCCGTCCTGGCTTCGGCTGCGCTGGCCCTGTCGGCCATCGCGACGTTCGGCCAGGAGGCCGAACGGAAGGGCATTCCGGCGCCTCCCGGCCACGTCTTCAAGACCATCATCTCGGGCTATCAGTTCCGCACCAAGGAAACGCGCGCGCTCCAGGATGACGACTTGGAGAATCCCGGTTTCCTCGCGGTGGAGCGGGCCGCCGACGTCTGGAAGACGGTCGATGGCGGCGAAGGCAAGTCGTGCATGAGCTGCCACGGCGAGGCGGAAAAGACCATGAAGGGCGTCGGCGCGGCCATGCCCAAATGGAGCGAGAAGCTCAACAAGCCGGTCAATCTGGAGCAGCAGATCAACATCTGCCGCACCGAACACATGAAGGCGCAGCCCTGGCCGTTCAAGTCCAAGGAGCTGACGGACATGACGACCTTCGTCCGCTATCAGTCGCGCGGCATGCCTGTGGCGGTGAAGACCGACGGCCCGATGTCGCCATGGTTCGAGAAGGGCAAGGAGATCTACTACACGCGGGTCGGCCAGCTCGATCTCGCCTGCGCCTCCTGCCACGAGAAGAACAACGGCAAGTTCATGCGCGCCGATTTTCTCAGCCAAGGCCAGACCAACGGCTTCCCGACCTACCGGCTGCGCGATCAGCGCCTGGTCCCGCTGCACGAGCGGTTCGAGGGCTGCATGTTCGACGTTCGTGGCGTGCCCTACAAGCCGCTGTCGGACGAGTTCCTCGCGCTCGAAGTCTACGTCGCCTGGCGCGGCATCGGTCTGCCCGTCGAGACACCGTCGGTCCGCAACTAGCCGCGGCCACAAGGAAGACACATCATGATATCGCGTCGCGAATTCGTTCAGGTCGCATTGGCGGCGGCTGCCTTGACGGGTGGCTCCGGTCTTGCGGGTACGACCCGCGCCTTTGCTCAGCAGAAGCTGACCGAGAAGGAACTGCTGGCGTTCGATCCGGTCGGCAACGTCACCTTGGTGCATGTCACCGACATCCACGGTCAGCTGATGCCGCTGTATTTCCGCGAGCCGTCGACCAATCTCGGCGTCGGCGACGCCAAGGGCCAGCCGCCGCATGTCACCGGCAAGGATTTCCTCACCCGCTTCGGCATCGCGCCGGGCTCGTCGTCGGCCTATGCGCTGACCTCGGAGGATTTCGAGGCGCTCGCCAAGACCTACGGGCGGATCGGCGGGCTCGACCGCGCCGCTACCGTCATCAAGGCCATCCGTGCCGAGCGCGGCGACAAGGTCGTGCTGCTCGACGGCGGTGACACCTGGCAGGGATCGTGGTCGTCGCTGAAGACCCGCGGCCAGGACATGATCGACTGCATGGCGCTGCTGAAGCCGGATGCGATGACGGGGCATTGGGAGTTCACCTACGGCACCGAGCGCGTCAAGCAGGCGGTCGATGGTCTGGGCTTCCCCTTCCTCGGCCTCAACATCCGCGACACCGAATGGAACGAGCCGGCGTTCGAGGCCTCGACCATGATCGAGCGCGGCGGCGTCAAGATCGCGGTGCTCGGCCAGGCGTTCCCGTACACGCCCGTCGCCAATCCCCGCTGGATGATTCCGAACTGGTCGTTCGGCGTGCGCGAGGAGGATGTTCAGACCCAGGTCGACAAGGCGCGCAAGGACGGCGCCGGCCTCGTGGTGCTGCTGTCACACAACGGCTTCGACGTCGACCGCAAGCTGGCCAGCCGCGTCAAGGGTCTCGACGTCATTCTCACGGGTCACACCCATGATGCGCTGCCTGAAGCGGTCAGGGTCGGCAAGACGCTGCTGATCGCGTCAGGGTCGTCCGGCAAGTTCGTCTCGCGGCTCGATCTCGACGTCAAGGACGGCGAGGTGAAGGGCTATCGCTACAAGCTGATCCCGCTGTTCTCCGACGTGATCACGCCGGATCCGGCGATGGCGGCGAAGATCGCCGAGGTACGCAAGCCGTTTGCCGCCGATCTCGCCCGCCCCCTGGGACGGACCGAGACGCTGCTGTATCGCCGCGGCAACTTCAACGGCACGTTCGATGACCTCATCTGCCAGGCGCTGCTGCAGGAGCGCGATGCGGAGATCGCGCTGTCGCCGGGCTTCCGCTGGGGCACAAGCGTGATGCCGGGCCAGGACATCACCTTCGAGGACGTCACCAACGCCACCGCGATCACTTATCCGGCCGTCTATCGCATGGGCATGACCGGCACGCGGCTGAAGGAGATCATCGAGGACGTCGCCGACAACCTGTTCAACGTCGATCCCTACTACCAGCAGGGCGGCGACATGGTCCGCATCGGCGGCATGTCCTACGCGATCGACGTCAACAAGCCGCAGGGACAGCGCATCTCCGACATGCGCCTGATCAAGACCGGCGCCGCGATCGATCCGGCGCGCGAGTATCAGGTCGCGGGCTGGGCCAGCGTCAACGAAGGCACGCAGGGGCCGCCGATCTGGGAGGTCGTGTCGAGCTATCTGCAGCGCCAGAAAACCGTTCGTCTCGAGCCCAATCGGGCCGTCAAAGTCTCCGGAGTGTGACGACGATGTCCAAGGACAAATCACTTCCCTCAGCCCCACGCGCCTCGCGCCGTGGCTTCCTGACTGCGGCCGGCGGTCTTGCCGCCACGGCGCTGGCCTCGCAGGCGCGTGCCGGCGCCGGCAATCCCGCCAACCAGCCGCCGAACGTGCCGGAATGGACGCGCACCCTCGGCGAGGGCGTCGCCGTCCGGCCCTACGGCAAGCCGTCGAAGTTCGAGAAGGACGTCATCCGCCGCGACGTGGAATGGCTGACGGCGTCGCGCGAATCCTCGGTCAGCTTCACGCCGCTGCATGAGCTCGAAGGCATCATCACGCCGAACGGGCTGTGCTTCGAACGCCATCACGGCGGCGTGGCCGACGTCGATCCGGCCGATCACCGGCTGATGATCCACGGCCTGGTCGAGCGGCCGCTGCTGCTGACGCTCGACGAGCTCAAGCGCTATCCCCGCGTCAACCGGATCCACTTCATGGAATGCGCCGCCAACTCCGGCATGGAATGGCGCGGCGCCCAGCTCAACGGCTGCCAGTTCACGCACGGCATGATCCACTGCGTGCAGTATACCGGCGTGTCGCTGCGCACCCTGCTCGAAGAGGCCGGCGTCAAGACCAACGGCAAATGGCTGCTGGTGGAGGGCGCCGACTCCGCGTCGATGGATCGCAGCCTGCCGATCGAGAAGGCGCTCGACGACTGCATCATCGCCTACAAGATGAACGGCGAGGCGCTGTATCCCGAGCAGGGCTACCCGATGCGTCTGGTCGTCCCCGGATGGCAGGGCAATCTCTGGGTCAAATGGCTGCGCCGCATCAAGGTCGGCGACCAGCCCTGGCACACCCGCGAGGAGACCTCGAAGTACACGGATCTTTTGCCGAACGGCAAGGCGCGACGCTTCACCTGGGCGATGGATGCGAAGTCGGTGATCACGAGCCCGAGCCCGCAGGCGCCGATCAAGCATGGCAAGGGCTTTACGATCGTGTCGGGCCTGGCGTGGTCGGGCAACGGCAAGGTCAAGCGCGTCGACGTCTCGCTCGATGGCGGCCGCAACTGGTGGCCGGCGCGGATCGACGGCCCGGTGCTCGACAAGGCGCTGACGCGCTTCTACTACGAGTTCGACTGGAACGGCGAGCCGCTGCTCTTGCAGTCGCGGGTCCAGGACGAGACCGGCTACGTCCAGCCGTCCAAGGCCGAACTGCGCAAGGTGCGCGGCTACAATTCCATCTATCACAACAATGGCATCCAGACCTGGCACGTGCAGGCAAACGGTGAGGTCGAGAATGTCGAGGTCGCCTAAGCTCATCATTGCCGCCGCAGCGCTCGCAACCCTTGCGGGCTCGGTGGCATTCGCCGGCGGCCCGGGCGAGAAGACTGAGGCCAAGATTGATGTAAAGGCGCCGCAGCGCTTCAACATCGGCCGAGCTCCGAGCGCCGAGGAGATTCGCGGCTGGGATATCGACGTGCGTCCGGACGGACAGGGGCTGCCCGTCGGCAAGGGCACCGTCGCCCAGGGCGAGAAGCTGTTCATGGACAATTGCGCCAGTTGCCATGGCGAATTCGGCGAGGGCGCCGGCCGCTGGCCGGTGCTTGCCGGCGGCAAGGGATCGCTGACATCAGACAATCCGGTCAAGACGGTCGGCTCCTACTGGCCCTATGCCTCGACGCTGTTCGACTACGTCCGCCACGCGATGCCGTTCGGCAGCCCGCAGTCGCTGAAGGTCGACGAGTACTATGCGCTGGTCGCCTATGTGCTCTATCTGAACGACGTGATCACCGATCAGAACTTCGAGCTGAGCAACAGCAATCTCGCCACGATCAAGATGCCGAACGAGGGCGGGTTCATCATGGATGACCGGGCCACGAGCGAGAAGGCGTTCTGGCAGAAGGATCCCTGCATGAAGAACTGCATCGCGCCGGTCAAGATCACCGGACGCGCGACGGCGGTCGACGTCACGCCGGAAGAAAAGGACGGCAAGCCGCGAGGCGTCGAGTGAGGATTGCCGGATGCAGCCGCCGCGAGATGCTGTTGGCGGCCGCATCCGTCGCCCTGGCCGGAAGCGGGGTTGCATCCATCGCCGCTGCAGCCGAGCCACATAGGCTCGCGTTGCAGATCAGCGACGAGGATCCGGCCAAGATGCGCGCGGTGCTCGACGTCGCCGCGAATGTCTCCCGCCACTATTCGGGCGAGGGCGCGGAGGTCGAGATCGTGATCGTCGCGTTCAATGGCGGCCTCGACATGCTGCTGGCCGACCGCTCGCCGGTGAAGGAGCGGGTGCTCGGCTTCGCCAAGTCGATGCCCAATGTGAGCTTCATCGCCTGCGGCAATACCTTGGAGACGCTCGCGAGCAAGGAGGGACGGCGGCCGCCTCTGCTCGATGGTGTCACGGTCGTCAAGACCGGGGTCGCGACCCTGCTGGAGCTGTCCGAGAAGAACTGGACGATCGTGCGTCCCTGAGGAATTTGCGATGCGGTGGTGGCTCGCTCTTGTCGTCTCGTTCATTGCGTCGATCGCATTCGCGGCCGAGGAGCCGCGCGAACTCACGATCGGCGGGCGTACGGCGCTCGGCACGCTCCGACTGCCGGCGCAGTCTGGACCGGATGTGCCGCTGGTGCTGATGACGCACGGCACGCTCGCGCACAAGGACATGGAGACCATCCAGGGCCTGTCCAAGGCGTTGGCCGAGCGGGGCATCGCCTCGCTCGCGCACAATCTCGTGCTCGGTCTCGATCGCCGCACTGGCATGTACGATTGCGCAAAGCCGCACGACTACGCGCCGGATGATGCGATCGAAGAGATCGCCGCTTGGCTCGCCGAGGCGCGCAAGACCTCGACGCGGATTTTCGTGCTCGGGCATTCGCGCGGCGCAAATCAGCTCGCACGCTATCTGGTTGCCAACCCGAAAGCGGCGATCGAAGGCGCGGTCTTGCTGGCACCGGCCACAGTGGGCATCGAGACCGGCCTGAAGGCGGCCTATGCAGAGAGCTATGGCCAGCCCTTGGCGCCGCTGCTCGACAAGGCTGAAGCCGCTGTGTCAACAGGCCGTGGTGGCGACTGGATGTCCGTGCCGGGCTTCATCTATTGCCGCGATGCCAAGGTGACGGCGCGCGCATTTGCAGCCTTCTATCGCGCCGACCGGCGCCAGGATACGGCGGCGCTGATCGCCGATGTGAGCCTGCCGGTTCTGGTGCTTGCGGCAGCGCAAGACAAGACGGTGCCGGACGTGGCAGCGTCGTTCGCGCCGCTGGCCTCACGCGCCGGCAGCCGTGTCCGACTGGAGACGATTGACGACGCAGATCACTTCTTTCGCGATCTCGCCGCCGAGGATGCCGCTGATCGCATCGCAGGATTCATTGCAGCCGCGCGCTAGGAGCCACCATGGAACGTCGATCTTTGATGCAAGCTGGTCTTGCCAGCCTGTTTGGAATCTTCGGTGTCAGCAGCGCACGCGCGGCGACGGAATCTCCGCGCCAGCGCGTCGCCTATCATCTCGCCGATCAGGACCGCGCCCTGTTCGTTCTCGGCAACCTCCAGAACCACGTCGATGGCACCGGAGGACCTGGACGCGCAGACATTCGCCTGGTGATCCACGGTCCGGGCTTGCGGGCCTTTCATGCGATTTCGGCCGACCAGACCATCTCGGCTCTGGCCGAGCGCCTCATGAAGGCCGGCGTCGGCTTCGAGGCCTGTGCGAACACCATGAAGGCGCAGGGCGTGAAGCTCGACGATCTCTTGCCGGGCTTTGCGGTGGCGGAGAAGGGCGGCGTCGTGCGCCTCACCGAGCTGCAGCAGAGTGGATACGCCTACCTGCGCCCGTGACGGGCACATGCGTCCTTGCCGATGCCGCCCGGCAGGTTGAGCGGCCGGCCTGAACGACGGGAGCGCCTGTGCTCACCGCATTGATCGACCTTCTGGGTGAGGAGCTGGTGTCGCTGCTGTGCGGGCTCGCGGCCGGCGGCGCGTTCGGCTTCTTCGCCCAGCGCAGCCGCTTCTGCCTCCGGGCGGCCACGATCGAGTTCGCGCGCGGGCAGGGCGGTCCGCGGCTTGCGGTCTGGCTCCTCACCTTCGCCTCGGCGCTGCTGGGCACCCAGGCGCTGGTGGCGATGGGCCTGCTCGACGTGTCCGAAGCGCGCCAGCTGGCGCAGCAGGGCAGCATTTCCGGCGCAATGATCGGCGGCACGCTGTTCGGCTGCGGCATGATCCTCGCGAGAGGCTGTGCCAGCCGTCTGCTGGTGCTCTCGGCCAACGGCAATCTGCGGGCGCTGCTGTCCGGTCTCATCTTCGCGGTGACGGCGCAGTCCGCCTATCGCGGACTGCTCGCGCCGGCACGCGAGTGGCTTACCAATCTTTGGCTCGTTGACGGCGGACCGTCGCGCGACATCATGAGCCTGTTCGGCGGCGGTACGCCCGAGAAGCTCGGCTTCGGCATGCTGTGGTTCCTGGCCGGGCTCGCCGCCGTGTCGAAGTTTCAGGTTGGCCCGAAGATCCTGCGCTCGGCGGTGGCCGCGGGCGCGGCGGTCGCCGGGGGCTGGCTCCTCACCTATCAGCTCGGCCAGGCCTCGTTCTCGCCGGTGCCGCTGAAGAGCCTGACATTCAGCGGTCCTTCGGCGGAGCTGCTGATGCAGGTGCTCGCCAGCCCGCAACTGAAGCCGGGCTTCGATCTCGGCATCATTCCGGGTGTGTTCATCGGCTCGTTCGTTGCGGCCGCGCTGGCGCGCGAACTCAATCTCGAAGGCTTCTCGGATGGGCGCGGCATGCGCCGTTACATGATCGGCGCCGTCCTGATGGGATTCGGCGCGATGCTGGCGGGCGGCTGCGCCGTTGGCGCCGGCGTGACCGGGGCATCGGTGTTCGCGCTCACAGCGTGGATCGTGCTCGGTGGCATGTGGTTGGGTGCGGCCGTCACCGATTTTGTCGTCGACCGCTGGCTGTTCGCCACCAAGCCGGCGCAGAGCCCGGTTCAGTCGCCCTCCGCCATGCCTTCTTGAGGCATCCTGCGGAAGCGAGCCTGCCTCTGCCGAGCGGCATTGCAAATGTAGCGTCAAAGAGCAGCATTCATGAATCTCCGGTCACAGGCTCGTCGATGCCTGGTGTGTCGGCGCACTTCCAGCCTCTGACGAAAAATACTGTCTGATCAGATCGGATCGAACCTGAAGACACGCGTCTTTGCGTCGTCACGCCGGCGCGCAGATCGCGTAGTCCGCGGTTGGCTACAGGAGATGCGCGCCGAACACGGCATTCGGACCATCACGCCCGAACATCACGTTGGTAGATCCCATTCTGGAGATCCCGCATGTTAACCAATTTGCGAAGGTCGGGTGTTACCGTCGCGCGGGGGACGGCGCAATCATGCGGCGGACCGATACGAATCGCCGGGACGACGAAAGGCACGCGAGATGTCGCAACTCTCCATTCGAGCAAAGATGGCGGCCGTCATTGCGCTGCTGCTGGTGGCGATGTCCATCGTCGGATTGCTGGCCGTCCGCGGCATGCAGACAATCAATACGCATACCGAAATGATCGCCAAGAACTGGCTGCCAAGCGTGCGCGTGCTCGGCGAGTTGCGTTCGGCGATCAACCTCAATCGGGCGCAGCTCCGGGCCTACATGACGGCTGATACGACTGAGGAGAAGGACAATCTCGACCGCAACATGAAGGCAACGCTCGTCGTCATCGCGACGGCGCGCCGCTCCTATGAGGCGATGATCTCGTCGGCCGAGGAGCGCAGCCTGTTCGAGAGCTGGTCGCGGGGCTGGGAGCAATACGTCAAGGCTGCCGATGGTGTGCTCGAGGTGCTGCGCGCAGGGAACGGCAATACGACCAAGCAGGCGAGCGATCTGTTCAACAAGACGGTCCGGAGCGTCGCCAATCAGTCGGACGAATTTCTTCGGAAGCTGATTGACCTCAACAATCGTGGCGCCGACGCCGAAACCAAGATCGCCGCGGATGGCTATGCGGAGGCATTTGAATTGATGTCGACGGTCATCGTCCTTGCCGTTCTCGCCGGCATCGGCATCGGAAGCTGGTTCGTTCGCGACATTTCCCGGTGCATCGCCTCCATCATCAGGCCGATGCAGGCGCTCGGTGAGGGCAACCTGGCGATGGAGATCCCCTATCGCGGCCAGAAGACCGAAGTAGGCATGATGGCCGACGCCCTGGAGGTCTTCAAGACCGCCCTGATTGCGAAGAAGCAGGCCGACGACATCGCTTCGAAAGAGGCGGAGGTGAAACTGGAACGCAGCCGGCGGCTCGACGAGATCACTGGCCGCTTCGAGGCCGTGGTCGGCGAGATCGTCGACACCGTGTCCACGGCATCGAGCACTCTGGAGGGTCACGCCGGCGGGCTCAGCAACACGGCGAGCCGAGCCCAGAACCTCGCCACGTCCGTCACCGCGGCTTCCGAGGAAGCCTGCACCAATGTGCAGTCGGTGGCATCTGCGACCGAGGAGCTCTCCGCGTCCGTCAACGAGATCAGCAGGCAAGTCCAGGATTCGGCCCGGATGGCCAATGAGGCGGTGGCACAGGCCCGCAAGACCAATGAACAGGTCAGCGAGCTTTCGAAGTCCGCTGCCCGCATCGGCGACGTCGTCGAGCTGATCAATACGATTGCCGGACAGACCAATCTGCTCGCGCTGAATGCAACGATCGAGGCCGCACGCGCCGGCGAGGCCGGCCGCGGATTTGCGGTGGTCGCATCCGAGGTCAAGGCGCTGGCCGAGCAGACGGCGAAGGCCACGGGCGAGATCGGCCAGCAGATCTCCGGCATCCAGTCCGCCACCCAGCAATCGGTCGGTGCCATCCGCGACATCAGCATCACCATCGAGAAATTGCAGGAGATTTCGTCGACGATCGCATCGGCCGTGGAGCAGCAGGGCGCCGCGACGCAGGAGATCTCGCGCAACGTCCAGCACGCGGCGGCGGGAACGCAGCAGGTCTCGGCCAACGTTGCGGATGTGCAGCGCGGCGCCGTCGATACCGGAACCGCCGCGTCCCAGGTGCTGTCCGCCGCGAAATCGCTGGCCGACGACAGTGCCAGACTGAGCATGGAAGTGAAGAAGTTCATCGCCGGCGTGAGAGCCGCCTAGGAGCTCGCAGCGACCGAGAGCCGCAGAGATCCGATCTCGCCGCCATTCGCCGGGCCGCGTCGGGGGTGCTGGACAGGTGCGCAGGCCCCGGCCACCCCTCGCCGGCCATCGCTTCTGCGTTGGCCTGCGAGCCCAATCTCGATGACTTCTCCCTGCGGCCGCGGCAAGCTGCGCGACCGAGTCGCGTGGTGACGATGGGCTTGCGAGGCCCGCGCCGACATGAATAGAGCGCGTGGGGCCGCGGCGGATCAAGCTCCGCCGCGGCTTGCGCGGGGCTGCCGTTCCCGAAGTCGTCAGTGCCGCTGTTTCCTCACCGTCACGCTGCCGCAGAGCCCCGCCTCTTCACCTATCGGCATCGTCACCTATCGGCACCCGCTGAATTATAATTGCATAAATTCGAATATATGCATATAGTGGCGTACGTCGGTCGCGGCGCTGGGCCGCGTCAGCAGGAGGACCCGTCGTGGCAATGATGAACGACGTCATGGTCAAGGATCTGGGCACGTCCCGGGGGATCGACTGGTCGCCTTATCTGGTCGGCGCCGGCATCGGCATCCTCAGCTGGGTGGCCTTTGCCGGGTTCGGCGACCCGCTCGGCGTGACGACGGCGTTCTCGCGCATCGCGGCGCTGTTCGCCGCGCCGGTGATCGGATCCGACGCCGTCGCCGCCAACAGCTATTGGAAGTCGATGCCGCTGAAATGGGACTATGGCGTCTGGTTTCTGGTCGGCATTCCGCTCGGCGCATTCCTGTCGGCGGTCATCTCCGGCACGTGGCGCCTCGAGCTGGTGCCGGAGGTCTGGAGGGAGCGCTTTGGTCCGTCGGTGTTCAAGCGCTTCGTCGCTGCGTTTCTCGGCGGCATCGTCATCATGTATGGCGCGCGTCTGGCCGGCGGCTGCACCAGCGGACACGGCATTTCAGGCGGTCTGCAACTGGCGCTGTCGAGCTGGCTGTTCCTCGCCGTGATGTTCGCGACCGGCCTTTTCGTGTCGCGCCTCATGTTCCGCAAAGCGTAGGAGAAGGGCCATGACGTCGCTGATGAGCATCGCCGGCCCGCTGTTGATGGGCGCCGTGTTCGGCTATCTGCTACAGCAGGGCAAGGTCACGAGCTGCAACGTGATCGAGAATCAGTTCCGGCTGCGCGACTTCACCGTCTTGAAGGTGATGGGCACCGCGATCGTCGTCGGCGGCATCGGCGTGCTGCTGCTGGTCGACACCGGCAACACCAAATACTACGTCAAGGACGCCAACATGCTCGCGGTCGCGCTCGGCGCGGCGCTTTTCGGCATCGGCATGGTGGTCTACGGCTACTGCCCGGGCACCGCGCTCGGCGCCATCGCCAGCGGCAGCGTGCATGCCGCAGTCGGCGCTTTCGGCATGATCGTCGGCGCGATCCTCTACGCGCTGAGCTTCGACTGGGTGAAGGCCCACGTCCTGAATGTTTGGGCGCTCGGCAAGGTGCGGCTGCCCGACATCACCGGCGTGCCGGATGGCGTCTGGTTCGCCGCGCTCGCGATCGGCGCAGGTGCGTTCTTCTTCTGGGTCGAAGCGTCCGAGGCCAAGGCGAAGCGGACGCAGGGCTAGGCTGAGTCGCCCGAGTGCCCCTACGTCAAACAGTGAGAGGTTCCTCCCATGCTATCAGGACTGTTCAGCAGGTTGACGGGGTCGACCAGCGTGCCGGCGATCGAGCATGATGAGCTGGTGCGGGCGCATCAGCAGCGAAGCTGCGTCATCGTCGACGTGCGCGAGCCGCATGAGTTCAAGGGCGGCCACATCCCGGGCGCCGTCAATCACCCGCTGTCGCGTTTCGACCCGGGCAACCTCGTGCACGACAAGCCGGTGGTTCTGATCTGTCAGGCCGGCGGCCGCTCGGCCACCGCCCTGCGGCGGGCGCTGTCGGCCGGGCGGCAAGATATCCGCCATTATGCCGGCGGCATGAGCGGCTGGCGGGCGCGGGGCGGCCCTGTCGCGTAGGCTCGTACTGTCCGACCAGCCCGACATTCAGCGATGTCATGGCCTGAGATCGAAGATATGCGAAGTTGAACGTCGGCATGTCTGCAATCAACGGGGATTGCGGCAGGTTAATAACAAGTCGGGGGACGGGAGTTTCGCTAGCAACGTCGCGCCGCCCCGTCGCGAGAGTTTGCTGTTAGTCCGCTACAATGGCTGACTCGTTCAGGAATAATTAGTTGCAGCGCTGCAATACTCGGACACCAGTCGACGTTCGAGGATCGCATGTTGAAGTTTGTTGGCTTGAGAACCCGGATCACCCTTTCTCTGGTGATCGGTGCGGCAGCGACGGCCCTCTTCGTGCTGCTGGTCGCCATGTGGATCATCGGCGGCATCATCGACCGCGCCAATGAGCGCGAACTCCACGCCCAATATGACGCCTTCAATTCGCGCCTGCAGCTGGAGTCGACCCGCGCGGAAGCGATGAGCGCGGTGGTCGCCAAGATCCCGGCGGTCCAGGACGCCATGGCGCAGAACGACCGCGACGCCTTGATGCGGCTGTTCGGTGCGGGCATGGCCAGCCTGAAGGCCGATTACGGTGTCGACCAGTTTCAGTTTCATACGCCGCCGGCGATGTCCTTCCTGCGGGTGCACCAGCCGGCCAAGTTCGGCGACGATCTGTCGGGATTCCGCAAGACGGTGGTGGCCGCCAACACCGACCGCAAGCCGATCGTCGGGCTGGAGGGCGGCGTTGCCGGCCTCGGCCTCCGCGGCGTCGTACCGATCGTTTCCGCCGGCAAACATCTGGGCTCGGTCGAGTTCGGCCTGACCTTTGGCCAAAACTTCTTCGACGAGTTCAAACGCAGCCGCAGTGTCGACGTCGCGTTCCGCCTGGCTGGCGACACCGGCTTCAAGCTGTTCGCGACGACGATCGGGGAGACCTCCTTCTTCGCAAGCGGCGACTATCGGGAGGCGTCGGCCGGCGGCTTCCTGTCGCGCCAAGGACAGCTCAAAGGTGTTCCGGTCGTCGCGTTGCTGGGCCCGATCAAGGATTTCTCCGGCAAGCCGATCGGTGCCGTCGAGATCGTCATGGACAACAGCGAGTTCATCCAGGCTCGCAATCGCGCCGGGGCGTTGGCAATCGGGATGACGCTGGCCGGCCTCGTGCTGATCGCGCTCGCCGGGCTGTTGATCGCGCGCAGCATCTCCCGCCCGATCGTCCAGATGACGAGCGCGATGCGCGAGCTCGCCGACGGCAACCTGGACGTTCGCGTCCCGGCCGACTGGCGCAAGGACGAGGTCGGACAGATGGCACGCGCCGTTTCGATTTTCAGGGACAACGCCGTCCGGATGAGGGATCTGCAGGCGGAGCAGGAGAAGGCCCAGGCTCGTGCCGAGGAAGACCGGCGCCGCATGCTGATGGAGGTGGCCGATGGCTTCGAGGCCAGCGTCCGCGGCGTCGTCGACGCAGTGTCGGCTGCGGCCATCGAAATGGAGGCGACCGCCCGTTCGATGTCGGTGACGATCGATCAGTCGAAACAGCAGGCCCTGACGGTATCGCAGGCGTGCGGCTCCGCATCGGACAATGTCAACACCGTTGCCTCGGCGGCCGAAGAGCTGTCATCCTCGATGAACGAGATCAGCAAGACGCTCGAGCGTGCGTCGTCCGTGGTTCGCAAGGCGGCGGACGAAGGGCAGCAATCCAACGACAAGGTGCAGCGGCTCAACCTCGCGGCCGGCAAGATCGGCGAGGTCGTCGCGCTCATCACCCAGATCGCCAGCCAGACCAATCTGCTGGCGCTGAATGCGACGATCGAGGCCGCGCGCGCCGGCGAGTCGGGCAGGGGATTCGCCGTCGTCGCCAGCGAAGTGAAGACGCTGGCGACCCAAACGGCCAAGGCAACGGAAGAGATCGGGGCTCAGATCGCCGCGGTTCAGGCCGAAACCGCCGCTGCCGTCCACAGCATCGGCATGATTTGCGCCACGATCCAGGAGGTCGATGAGATCTCGACCATCATCGCCTCATCGATCGCGCAGCAGGACGCGGCGACCCGCGAGATCGCCGGCAGTGTGAACGTCGTTGCCGGCAAGACCCAGGACGTCACGCGCAACATCGCGGGCGTCACGTCCGGCGTCGTGCAGACCGGCCATGCCGCCAACGAGGTGCTGTCGGCGGCCGGCGAACTCGCGCAGCAGTCGACCCGGCTGCGCAGCGAGGTCAACCAGTTCCTGGCCCATATCAGAGCGGCCTGACCGCTCGTTGGGCGGCTGACGTATCAAGGTTGCCGACACGCCGATCGCTCCGGCGTATCCGCCACGGGCGCGAGCCGGGGCGGGGCCTCCTGTCCCGTGGCTCACGCCTGCTTCGCGGCCGCCTTCTCGAGCCGCTTCGCCATCACGCGCCAATAGGTGCCCGGCATGAACCGCTGCAGGAGATCCATGAAGCGGGCATCGCTGCCGATCAGGATGCGGGGCTCATTGCGCTCGATGCCCTGGATGATCCGCAACGCGGCGTCGCGCGGGCTGGTCCTGGCGAGCCGCTCGAACCGCTCGATGGCCTGCACGCGGCGCGCATTGTCGGTCATGCCGTGGCCAGCGCGAGCATTGCGCGCAATCGCCGTGGCGATCCCGCCGGGATGCACGACCGACAGCCGCACCGGACTGCCGGCGGCTGTGAACTCGTGGCGCAGGCTCTCGGAAAATCCCCTTACCGCGAACTTTGCCGCGGCGTAGGCCGATTGGCCGGGCGGAGCGATGATGCCGAAGATCGAGGACAGGTTGACGACATGCGCTTCGCGCCGGCGCGAAAGATGCGGCAGGAACGCGCGCGTGCCGTGCACGACGCCCCAGAAATTGATATTGAACAGCCAGTCCATCTCCGCCTGATCGATCTCGGCGAAGCTGCCGAACAGTGCCACGCCGGCATTGTTGACGACGATGTTGAGGCCGGGATGCGCGCGGGTCGCGTCCTCGGCGAACTGCGTGACCGCAGCCACATCGCTGACGTCCAGCCGGTGCGTGGTCACCTTGCGGCCGCTTGCGGTGAGCTCGGCGGCGAGGCTTGCGAGGCCCGCCTCATCGCGATCGGCAAGTGCGAGATCGCAGCCGCGCGCCGCCAGCTCCTGCGCCAGCGCACGGCCAATACCGCTGGCTGCGCCTGTCACGGCGGCAGCTGCGCCTCGAATGATCGTCATTGTCGCTTCACTCCCCTGATGGACCGGTTCCACGTGCCTGGTTGAATTGCAGCTGGGTTTTCTGCCACTTTTTCTGATTGGAACCGAACCATCCGGCGGTTCAGCTTTTAACTCACATTACTTTACGAGCACACATTCGTGGAGGACCTGCATGGGACAGTCGCAACCTTTTCGCGCCACCGCACTGATCGTGGAAGACGATCTGGCGCAGCGCGAGATGATCACGCTGCTGCTCGAAGAGAGCGAGTACGACGTGATCGCGTGTGAGAGCGCGGAGGCCGCCGAACTCGTCCTGAACAAGCCGGGGCATCGCATCGTGCTGCTGATGACCGACGTCAATCTGGCGGGCCGCATGAACGGGGTCGAGCTTGCCCATGTCGCCAAGGCGCGTCACCCCCACATCAATGTGGTCGTCACGTCTGGCCGCCCGTTGTCGCAGCCGCTGCCGGGCGGCACGAAGTTCTGGAGCAAGCCGTGGGCGCCGCTGGACGTGCTGCGCGAGGCCGAGGTGACGCTCGAGCGCACGCCCGATATCGGATGAGGCAAGGTCTCGCGCCGCCAGCGTTGCTCAAAGGGTGATGCGTGGCAAACGCCGACCGGTGGAGACGTAGTAGAATCGGCTAGCGGTCGAGCCAACTGAGAGCCGGGTGGAAGCCGCGCTCCCACCCGGGAAGTGCAACTACTTCTTCTTGGCAGCCTTCTTGGTCTTCTTCGCAGCTTTCTTGGTGGCCTTTGCGGCCTTCTTCGCCTTCTTCGCCATGGAATCCTCGTCAGGAGTTTGATGGATTGCAACGCGACTTCGAGGCTTTGCTGGCGCACGCCAGCCATGCATCAGCCTCGGGTGTCGATCCCAGCAGATTCGCGAAGCTCTGCCTCACGCCGTCACCAGCGCCGTTGCGCTTATCCACAGCTCGATGCATTGGCCGGCCAGTTGCGCCGCTGGCGCTCGGGTCCTGACAAGGTTAGCGGATTGTGAAAAGTGTCTTCATTGATTCAAAACCAAGGCGCAATCTTGGTTGCGCCCTTGAGGAACCGTTAACTGCGCCGCGCCCATGTTGCCCCGAACAACAGAGTAGCTCATGAGCGTGGCGTTATTGAACATCGAGGACAGGGCCTGCGGCGTCCTGCTGTCGGGATGCTGAACGTTCCGACGCTGTGGACCGCCTTCGTGGTCAATTTCCTCGCGTTGGGCCTGATCTGGGCCTACGTGATGCGCAGCTATCCCAATCTGGATTCGGCACGGTACTGGACGGCATCTGCGTTCATGTGCGCGCCGGCGGCGACATTCGCGCTGACGCGGTTCTATTTCGGCTCGTTCGTTCCGCTGCTGGCCGGCGGCTCGCTGATGACCTTCGCGATCTGCCTCGCGGCGATGGGCGTGGAGCGCTTCTACGGCTACAGGGCGTCGTGGCGGCTGAGCTTGACCGTCGTCGCGATGACCTGCGCGTCGATCGCATTTTTCCAATACGCATACGACCACGGTCCGCTGAGGATCCTGTGCTACTCGATCGGGCAGGCGGTCCCCATGGCGATCATCGCGCGGCTGGTGCTGGATGCGAGGCGCGGGCCCATCAATCCGGGAGCGCGGCTGGCCGGCCTGCTGTCCGTTCTGATCATCGCGGTGTTTGCTGCGCGGTCGATCGGGGCGTTCATCGGCGCCGATTTCAATTTCAGCCACTCCACCAGCGGCCAGGCCGCCGCGGTGCTGCTGCTGATCTTCCTGTCGATGTCGCTCAATTTCGGCTTCCTGCTGATGGCGGTGGACCGGCTGCGCAACGAGGTCGCCGATCTCGCGCTGCTCGACGATCTCACCGGCGTCGCCAACCGCCGTCACCTGATGCAGCGCCTGAGCGAGGAGTGCGCGCGCGCCGAGCGCTCGCGACGGCCGTTCGCGCTGTTGGTGATCGACCTCGACGGCTTCAAGATCATCAACGACACCCATGGCCATGCCGCTGGCGATGCCTGCCTGCAGCACTTCACGCTGATGGCCCAGACCCGACTGCGCCCCGGCGACATGCTGGCGCGCACCGGCGGCGACGAATTCTGCATCGTGCTGCCGGCGTCCTCGCTGCGCGAGGGCGCGATGATCGCGCGGCGCATCCTGCAGGTCTGCCGCGACGATGCCGAGGCCTGTGCCGGCGCCGAGGTCCCGATCGAGGTCTCGATCGGCGTCGCCGAATGGACCGAGGATGTCGGCGCATTCCCCGACCGGCTGATGGCGCGGGCGGACCAGGCGCTGTATGTCGCCAAGAAGGACGGCAAGAACCGGTATGCCGTCGTCACTCCTGACCACGAGACGCCGGCGCTGGCCCCGGACCAGATCGAGCCGCTGGTGGCAGCGCCGCGCCGCCAGGATGCCGCCGCCGGGTAGGCGGTGCTATCATTGCCGGCCATGAGGCCGGTCCTGTTCTCCCTCCGCGCAGCGCTCGCGCTGCTTCTCAATCTTCTCCCTCCGCCGGCCTCGGCCGAGGAGCTCGCCGCACTGGCCCGATCATCCGGCACGCCGGAGATCCCGGGGCTCAGAATCGTCTGGCTGGCGCCATGGGGCGATCCGCACCAGGCTCATCCCTGGACCAACATCATCGTCCACCAGACCGAAGGGCCGGCGGGGTCGGCGCGGGCGGGGGCGCTGGCGCAGGCCAAGAACCCGAAACGGCGCGGCGTCACCCTGTGGGTGGAAACCGACGGCACCGTGTACTGGGCGGTGCCGGAAACCCTGGTGACGCTGCATGGCGACGGCGCCAACCGCAACGACAACCGCTATATCGACAACGGCCCGACCTATCGCAAGGTCGTGCGCGACAATTCCATCGGCGTGGAGTTCGCCGGCAACTATCCCGACGTCACCACGCCTCCCACCGAGGCCCAGATCGCCGCCTGGCGCATCCTCTCGAAGCTGCTCCGGCTGCGCTACAACATCCCGCGGGAGCGGATCTATGCGCACAACTGGATCGACTACAAGGACGCCCGCTACTGCGAGGGCTGTGCGCTCGCCGGGCTCGCCCGCGCCGCGCCGGACTGATCGCACCTAACAAAGAAGCCGGCGTCTCCGCCGGCTCCGATCGCATCCAAAGACCACCTTCAAGCAAGCCGTGCACCTAGTGCGCGGCCTCCAGCGCCGCCGCCTCCTGCTTGGCGATGGCGCCCTTGACGGCGGACTGCACCTTCTCGAACGCACGCACCTCGATCTGGCGCACGCGCTCGCGCGACACGCCGAACTCGGCCGCCAAGTCCTCGAGCGTCATCGGCTCGTCGGCCAGGCGCCGCGCCTCGAAGATGCGGCGCTCCCTGGCGTTGAGCACGCCGATCGCGCCGTTCAGCGCCTGCCGCCGGTGGTCGTACTCCTCGTGCTCGGCCATGATGGCTTCCTGGTTGGGCGAGTTGTCGACCAGCCAGTCCTGCCATTCGCCCGCTTCGCCGTCGTCGCGGATCGGCGCGTTCAGCGAGGCGTCGCCGCCGAGGCGGCGGTTCATGTCGACCACGTCCTGATCGGTCACGCCGAGGCGCTTCGCGATCAGCTTGACCTGATCCGGGTGCAGATCGCCTTCATCCAGCGCGTTGATCCGGCTCTTGGCCTTGCGCAGGTTGAAGAACAGCTTCTTCTGGTTCGCGGTCGTGCCCATCTTCACGAGCGACCACGATCTCAGGATGTACTCTTGTATCGACGCCTTGATCCACCACATGGCGTAGGTGGCGAGGCGAAAGCCCTTCTCGGGCTCGAACCTTTTCACCGCCTGCATCAGGCCGACATTGCCTTCCGAAACGACTTCGGATATCGGCAGGCCGTAGCCGCGATAGCCCATGGCGATCTTGGCCACGAGCCTGAGGTGGCTGGTCACGAGTTTATGCGCTGCGTCGCTGTCGTCATGCTCGCGCCAACGCTTGGCGAGCATGTACTCCTCCTGCGGTTCCAGCATCGGGAACTTGCGGATCTCGGCGAGGTAGCGTGAAAGTCCCGATTCTCCGTTGAGAACCGGCAGAGTAGCTGTACGGGCCATCGAGCGCCCTCCAGTTGGTTCAGGCCCCCGATAGCGGCGGGCCAGGCAAAGCGGTCGCTTGGTTAAAGCCGGCCGGTTTGCGACGTTCCATGCGTCGACCATTCGACGCAGGCGCAACATACACCATTTTCGCCCCCCGGTGGAAGGATTCCGGGGGTCACGACCCCGTGTGGCTCCATTAAGTTTTTGACATGCTTGCGTTTTTCTGAAGGTCCTGCGTCATAGCGCCGCTCGCAGGGCATCTCCTAAAAGAGAAAGATCCTCCGGAAGCTCCGATTCCCAACGCATTATTTCTCCCGTCCGGGGGTGCTCGATGACCAGCAGATAGGCGTGCAGCGCCTGCCGCCCGAGCGCCTCGAGCGCCGCGCGCGCGCCCGGCGCGAGCTGGTTGGCCTTGGTCTTGAAATGCGGGCCATAGACGGCATCGCCCATCAGCGGATGCCCGAGATGGGCGAGATGCACCCGGATCTGGTGGGTGCGCCCGGTCTCGAGATGGCAGGCGATCAGCGACGCCACCGGCTTGCCGTCGCGGCCGGTAAAGCTCTCCTGCACCTCGTAATGGGTGACGGCCTCGCGCCCCTTGGGCCGCACCGCCATCTTGTCGCGGGCATGCGGATGGCGGTCGATGGCCGCGTTGATGGTGCCATGCGGCCGGTGCGGCACGCCCCAGGCAAAGGCGAGATAGCCGCGCTCCATCGCGCCGGTGCGGCCGTGATCGGCGAACTGCGCGCTCAGCGAGGCGTGGGCGTGGTCGTTCTTGGCGACCACCATCAGCCCGGTGGTGTCCTTGTCCAGCCGGTGCACGATGCCAGGCCGCTTGACTCCGCCGATCCCGGACAGACTGGCGCCGCAATGCGCGATCAGCGCGTTGACCAGCGTGCCGGTCTCGTGCCCGGCCGCGGGGTGCACGACCAGGCCGGCCGGCTTGTCGATGACGATGATGTCGTCGTCCTCGTAGATGATTTTCAGCGGGATCGCCTCGGCCGCGGGCTCGGCCGGGACGGCCTCCGGCACGTCGATTGTGATCGTGTCGCCGGCCGTGACGTGATAAGCGGGGTCCCGCACCGACGCCGCGCGGAGCGACACCTGTCCGGCCAGGATCAGCGCCTTCAGCCGGGACCGCGACAGCTCCGGCAGCTTGGCTGCCAGCACGCGATCGAGCCGCGGCGAGCCTTCGTCGCCGGCGACCGTGACCGTCATCAGACCGTGGGATTGTGAAGTCGAGATGTCCATGAACTCTACCGTTGCGCCCGAGCCGTCCTCGCCCGAGCAGGCCCAGCTGATGGCGCGGCTGCGGCGCATGATGATGATCGCGGGCGTGACCACCTCGATCGCGATCGCCGTGCTTCTGGTCGCCATCGGCTACCGCCTTTTCCGCGGCGAGGGAAGCTCCGCGTCCGGCCCGGACCTCACCGCCATGCTCCCGAAGGGCGCCCGCATCGTCGCCACCGGCACCGCCGGTGACCGCCTGGCCGTCACGCTGGATGTGGGGGGCACCACCGAGATCCGCACCTTCGACGCCAAGACCCTCAAACCCACCGGCCGCCTCCGCTTCGCGGTGGAGCCGTAAGGGTACGCGACGCAGACGCTCGCCACGTCGAGCGGGACTCGCGGCCCCCACCCCCGAGCCCTCCCCGCAGCCGACAATCGCTTCGCGATTGCGGCGGGGGGAGGGGTCGGGGGTGGGGGTCCCCACGGGCACTCTCTCCTCCTCCACCCACAAAATCTGCATCCCCCGTCTTGCGGCGCGGCGCGTTCAAGGCTATGCGGTTCACCTCACGCTCCCTTCGTCTAGCGGTTAGGACGCGGCCCTCTCAAGGCTGAAACAGGGGTTCGATTCCCCTAGGGAGCGCCACATTCCAAGCTAAGCTGTTGATCTTTATAGCTTCGTCGGTGGGGTTTGCCACTTCGCCAATTTGCGGTTTGCCACTTTGGTTTTCGGACTGCCGCTGGATCGCCTGTCTCGCCAGCCGCTCTTGGTCCGCCGCGCGTGTGTAACGCTCGACTTCTGCTAGCGTCTTGTGCCCGGTAATCGCAGCGATCTCGCTTGCAGAACATCCGGCCTCGGCCAATCGCCGCGCGGCCGCTTTTCGGAGCCCATGGGCTTTGCAGCGCTGGGGGAGCCCTGCCTCCCGGATCGCGGCCGAAATCATCTGGCCGAAGCCCTTCACTGAGAACCGCTCGCCGTAGGCTGTGGCCAGGATTGTCGGGTGACCACGGTTCGCGGTCGAAAGCACACGCTCCAACGCTTCATGGATCGGAACAGTGAGTTTGGTTGTGGTCTTCTGCTGCGCAACGCGAATTGCGCCATCCGCAATGTCCGCCCACGTCATCCGATAGACGTCCGACCCGCGTTGACCAGTGTACAGGAGCAGCGCAAACGTTAGGCGCTCCCGTGTGCCTTCCGGCCAGTGACGCTCGAAGACTGCTATCTCGCTTTCATTCCAGGTGTGAATTTCCTTCGACTTGTATCCCCGCACGCCGGCAGTCGGATCTCGATCTGCCCAGCCCAGCGCCATGGCGTAGCGGATCAGGGTTCGGATTCGCTTCAGCAAAATTATGCCGGCTCCCGGCCTGTCGGCCATCTTGCCGATGACGATGTCGACATGTTCTCTCGTCATTTGATCGACACGTCGGTGGCCGTGTTCTTCCAGGAAGCCGTCAATCACTCGCCGATAGTTGGTGCGGCTGGAAGTGGACAGCGATCGATACTGGGGAGAGCCATAATAGAGGATCGCAAGTGCGGCGAAGGTCTTGGGAGCTGCCGCCCGTCGTAGCTCAGCAGGCTTTGGCCTATTGGCCAACAGCGCCGCGTATGCGTCCATGAACTCACGACAGCCTGGCAAGCCGGGAAGGGGCGTACGCCTTCCATCGCGGCGGAAGTAGTAACGCATGCGGCCGGTACGATCACGAAACGCGTGAACATATTTCAACCGGATTATACCACGTCCGCCCATGTGTCGGATCCTTCGCTCTCTCCTTCATGAGGAAGAGCCTTGAACGCCGCGCGCAGCTCATCAACGTCCCAGACAGAGCGCCGGTCAATTCGTCGAGGGCGCGGCATCCGAGCTTCTTTGACCAGCGCGCGGAACTTACTCGCGGAGACGCCGATCGCCGCGGCCGCCTCGATTTCGCCAAGGCCAAATACAACTGGCAAAAGTGGCAAGATGTCGATTCGCGGGGGCGCGCGTTTCATCGTTTTGATCGAGGTGCTCAAGAGTTGGCGGAATGGTCTTCTGCCAATCTGGCAAACCCGCATTCTGAGGTGAAGCTGTCGACTGCTTTGATCGCAAGATCGAGGAGTATCGAGTGGAATTTGGCCGAGCGTCACCGAGTCCTGTGAATCGTTTGGCAAGCGCTGCTGACGGGACTGCCGGCAATGCGCGCTCTTGCGATGTTGATCAATGGATCGACAAATGCGGGCGATCATCCCAAGATCAATTCGTCAAACACGTCCAGGGAGGCGACTTGTTGGCCTGGATACAACAGGATATCCAGATCGCAACGGTGACAGTCGACACCTTCTCCCTCAGTCAGCTGGGTCCGACGATCGCCGCGAAGGCGGGCGCTCGCTAGTGCGAGAATGGAAGCACAATCTGCTTGGCGGCAAACCTCTAAGTCATCACAATATCTCCCAGCTCCGATTCGGCCTGGGGCAAGAAAGGGGCGGGTGTGGAGGCCAGAGATCATAAACCAGTTTTCATCGATGCTTTCGCAGGTTGTGGCGGCCTTAGCCTTGGCCTCCTACGCGCAGGATGGAGGGGCCTCTTTGCGATAGAGAAGGACGCGTTCGCGTTCGATACCCTGAGCTCCAACCTCACGGGCGACAAAGCGCGCCACGCCTTTGACTGGCCCGAGTGGCTTGAAAAGCAACCATGGACAATCGAGGCGCTCATGGAACAGCACGCCCTGCACTTGTCAGCGCTGCGCGGCCGGGTCGACCTGCTGGCCGGAGGGCCTCCCTGCCAGGGATTCTCGAGCGCCGGGCGGCGGCGTACAGCGGATCCCCGTAACCAGCTGGTCGAGCGATACCTCGAGTTCGTAGAGTTGGTGCGCCCGAGGTTGGTGCTCGTGGAGAACGTCCGCGGCATTACTTATGATTTCGTCGCAGGCGACAACGTTGCGAGCAGGCGGAATTTCGCGGGCGAACTCGTGGAGAGGCTCAGTGAGGCGTATCACGTCTACGCAGATACGATCAGATGCTCGGCCTTTGGCGTTCCCCAGGAGCGACCCAGGTTCTTCCTCGTGGGAATGCTGAAGTCCGAGTTCAAGAAGCTTCCCGACGGAGAAGATCCTTTCGCCAGGCTGCGGGCCGCAAAGGCTCGCTTTCTCGAGAAGCGGGGGCTGACGTCGAAGGTTACCTCGCGGCAGGCGATATCGGATTTGGAGAAAGGTATGGCCGGAGTCGGCCCAAGCCCCGACACCAAGGGCTACCAGGCAATCCTGACGGCGCGGCCTCGATCGAATTTCCAGCACTTGATGCGCGACGGCCACAAGGGTCAGGTCAGCGACACAAGGCTTGCGAACCACCGCCCCGATATCATAAAGCGCTTCAAGAAGATCATTGCTGAGTGCGTTGCTGCCGGCCGCTTGAACGTGCAGCTCAATCAGACGATGAGAGAGCGCCATGGCATCAAGAAGATGGCGACGAGGGTGCTTGATCCCTCGGCTCCGTCCCCGACGATCACCAGCATGCCGGACGACTTGCTGCACTATAGCGAGCCCCGGACCTTGACGGTGCGGGAGAACGCCAGACTCCAGACTTTCCCCGACTGGTTCGAGTTCAAGGGGAAGTACACCACGGGCGGCCATCTTCGAGCTCGCGAGGTGCCAAGGTTTACCCAGGTGGCAAACGCCGTTCCGCCGCTCATTGCCGAGATGTGGGGCGAGGTCCTCATCACGTACGAGAAGGCGCGTGCCGTTGCGCGCAAGCTGGCGGCATAGGCATGTCCAGCGGCAGCACCAGCGTGCCCAACATCGCCTCGGAGGAGTTCCCGCGGGGGCTCGTCGGATGGTCTGGAAACCGGGGCGGGGGTGTCCGCCGGCTCTTCGACCGGGCAAGCGGCCGCCCTGGAGCTGGGGTCTTTGAGACCAACCTCCTTCACCGCCTCCGGGACTGGGCCCGTCGGCTGGCCACTGGTCACGAAGATGCGCCGAGGGTCGTACTTCTTGTCGGCGGACCCGGCAACGGCAAGACGGAGGCCGTCGAGGCGACGATAGGCGAGCTGGATCTGGCGCTCGGCTCCGCCGGCGCTTTAGGTCGTGCGCTGGCGGCCCGCTTCCATCCACCGGAGGGCATGCCTGTAGGGCGCCTCGTCGAGGTGGATGCTGGAGCTCTGGCTGTCCCTGCGCGCGAACTGCGGCTGCAGGTGGTCCAGGACGCGTCGGTTGGTGGGTCCACGGCCTGCCCTGCCGCCCGGCTACTGGTCGAGGAGCTGGAGAGGGCGACCTCTAGCCAATCCTCGACGGCCTACCTGTGTTGCGTAAACCGCGGCGTGCTCGACGACGCGATGATCTACGCCATCGACAACCACGTTGTCGGTGCACGGCGCGTGCTCGAGGCGGTTGCACGTGCCGTCAGTCAGACCGCCGGGGCGCCGTCGTGCTGGCCGCTGGATGGCTTCCAGGGAGTGGCTGCATGGCCGATGGATGCGGAGTCGCTGGCGGAGCGAACGAGCTGGGGAGACCGGCCGCCGGCCGAGGCGATCCTGAGCCGCGCTGTCGACCCAGCGCTATGGCCACAGGCGTGCGCGGCTGGCCCAATGTGCCCCTTTTGCGGTTCACGCAAAATGCTGTCCAACAAGAGAGAGGCTGGATCACTGCTGAAGATGCTTCGCTGGTTCGAGCTCGCCACCGGGAAGCGCTGGGCGTTTCGCGACCTCTTCTCGTTGTTCTCGCACATTTTAGCGGGATCTGGGTTGCCCAAGGATGGCGCGCTTGACCCGTGCCAGTGGGCGGCGGCGCAAGTCGAGGCCGACAGCGCCGCTGTCGGTCGGCCGAGGAAGAACACATCGACCGCGCTATATTGGCTGGTATCCGCGCAATACCAGCACACACTGTTCCACTCGTGGGACAAAACTCTCGTGGCGTCCTTGCTTAAGGACGTGCGTGAGCTGGGTTTGCACGAGACCAATAACACCGCCATGGGCCTATATTACTTCCTGCAGTCGCGTTCGGCAGGCTATCAGCCGGCGATGATCGGCTCGCTGCTGGACGACCTCGACAGGCTGCTCGACCCCGCCATGGCCTCGCCGGACCAGCAGGTTCTGGCGTGGGGAGGCGCTGTAACGCTTGGCGACCTTGATGCGCGGTTCAGCAGGTCGGTGAGGGAGGGCCTCGACTTTGCGGTCCGCATCCGTTCGATCAGCGTCGCAGAGCGCACACTCCTTGAGCGCCTCGCGGAGCTCGATGAGCTGCTGGCCACCCCACGCCTGCGCAGCCGCCGGCCAACCGCCGCGACAAGGATCCAGAGGGCGACCCGCGACTTCGCTTGCCGGATGGTGCGCCGGAGCATAGGGGCGCGCCAGGCAGCCGTCCCGGATGGGGCACTCCTGGATCGTTTCCATCGGCTAGTTGTCGATACTGGCGGCCAGGGTCATGAGCTGCACGAGGTCGCGATACAGGTCGAGAACCTCTTGAACAATGGCGCCAACTTCGATGTCTCGCTGACCACCACGTTCGGCCAGCCAATGCCGCCGACTAGGGGCCGGGCGATCCTTGAAGTTCCGAGGCGCAGGGTCTATGCGCGCGACGCGTGCGTAGCTGGCCGGCCGGCGCCGTCCATTTGCTTCCTCGATGTCGAGGCAGGTGGGAGTTCCCAGCCTATCGCAGTGACCTACGACCTGTTCAAGGCAATATCCGACTTGGAGCGTGGCCTTTCGCCAGCATCGCTGCCCCACAGCGTCCAGGCCCTTCTCGACATGACGCGGGCTAAGATGGCGGGGTCGATCGTCCGTGACCGGCATGTCCAGGAGCGCCCGACAATCCACATTGGCGATACCCTGACAATCGAGCGGCACCGCGGTAAGTTTATCGCGACCAAGAGGGGCCAGCGCTCATGAGCCTCGCTGAGTTTCTGTCGTCGCCGTGGAGCAAGTCGCATACTGCCTACCAGGCGTCTGCGCTGTCCATCGCGCCGGCGCCGGAGTACGCGAACGCCGAGGTGCTACTTGCCGGCCTCTATCGGACCATCGGCCTGCCCGGAGTGATGGAACGCGATGTGCCCGGCAATGGCAGGCAGCTAGACAAGGTGATCACGAAGGCCCGCGATGGGGGAAGGCCGCCGCCTGACGCGGCGCTCGATGGCGAATCCGCGCAAGCGCTCATCAATGGGGTGCTTCAGAGTCCCAAGCTCCAGAATCAGTCGGCCAAACGCTTCATCCAGGTGACGCCCCTTGTCGGTGAGACCGCTTGGTTCTCCGGCTCCGCACGCCTCGCCGGAAATCCCTGGCGCGCTGGCGCATTGCTCCGCCGCATGGTTTGGCTGGGGTCGGAGACGGCGGAGCGAGCGAGCGCGACTTGGGAAGCCCTCTTCGAGGCACTCTCGGTCACTGATGGCGACGACGTCTTTGCGAGGTTCCTAAGCCGCGAGCTTGCTGCTTGGACTGGCCATCGCTTTAGTAGTAGTGCCGAGATGCCGGCAGGGGGCGAAGTCCTGCTTCTGCCTCCCGGGGAACTCGACGGCAAGCCCTTCCCGGCGCGGACATTTGCGGGCGACCTTAAGGCAGTTGTCGCGGCCAAGCCGCTCATGACTCGCCGGCAGTGGACGAGCATGCTGGAAGCGCTGGTGAGGATCGCTGCCTTCGCCCACGTCGCCTGGCTGTGCGAGGTTCAACGGCGAGCGTGGGACATCCTCCGCCGCGCACTCTCGGGCGGGACGGACCCAGCCCCGCTACGCGACCAGCTTTATCCATCCTCCCTCGCGTTCCTTACCTTCGGCATGGGAGCGCAGGCCGAGCTGAAGGACCGAACTTCCGCGTACCTGCGCGCGCGCCTCGGCATCAACACCGTGCTTTGGTCCTTGGCTGATGCAGGGATCCCTTTTGAAGGCACGTTGGGGTCGTCATCCGAGCTCGAGCAACTCCGAGACCTTGTAGTCAAGAATGCCGGTAAGCTCGGCGCCGTTCTCGACCATGTGGATGACCTCCTGGAATCGGAGGCCCGCACTCTCCTTTGCTCGAAGGGCATCGGGTCCAACCTCAAGGAATTTGCGCTGCACGTCCTTTACCAGCGCATTCCCGGGGACACGCTGCTTAGGGGGTATGACAAGGGCTTCGTGCTTCACCGGAAAGGTGCAGGCAGGACGGGGCGGTGGATCTGCGCGCCCGGCCCCCTCGCCCTCCTGACTCTCGTCCATTGTTCCCTGGCAGGAGTGGCGGGGCCAAGGTCGGTGCAGCGTCTGGCCCAGCACATGGCGGCCTACGGCATCTCGGTGAATCATCGTGACATTGCGCGAAACGTATTGGGCCATCAACTGCGAATGCTCGGACTCGTCCTCGACAGCCCAGACGCCGAAACGGGAATGCTGCTGGTTGCTCCCTTTGACGCCGCCGACGAGGCCTCGACATGATGGAGCTTGCAGCTTGGCTTGCAAATGAGGTTCGGCGGAGGGTCGCCGGGACGACGCGGGGCTCCAGCGAGGTGCGCCTAATCTTCCACGGCCCGCCGCTTGAAGTGCTAGCTGCGGTCTACGACGACCTTGCGAAGGACGGAGAGAGCATCCCGGTACCAATTCTCCTACAGGTGCCGTCGCTCGCGCCTGGACAGGCGAACCCGCCGATCGGGGCGTCCGGCAGGTGCGAGGAGGGCCACCTCCTTGACCTCCGCAATTCGCCCAGTAACCCAAGCTTTCTCGCCCTCGTGCCTCCTGGGGTGCGTGCGATCATGTCGGTGACGTCGACTACCGACGAGTTTGGGTTGGCAGCGACAAGCGACGGCAGCGACGTGTCCTTTGGCAACTGGTGGGCGGAGCCCCTTGTGCAGGACGCTGTCGGCGCCGCCCTCGACGCACTCCAGCTCAATGACCAGCAGCGGGCCGAGGCCTCGGCGCTTGTCGAGCGCGCTGCCGCGGCCGCAGATGCTGTCGACGCAGAGCAGGGAATGCGGGCCAACGTCTGGCGACTGCTCGCTAGAATATTCTCAGTATCCGCAACCGGCCTTGGGGTGGCAGAGGGACTAAGCTTGGCCTGCGGCGTTCCTCCAATGGATGCTGGGACACTGTCCGCGGCTGAGCAGCAGGCCAGCCTCGACGGAGTCGTGGCTGCCTTGTCTGATGGGTTTCGGTCAGGGCTAGAGGGGCCCATGCAGCTCGCAACCCGCGACCAGCGCGTATGGCTGGAGGCTTTCCTGGGCCATATTCGCAACGTGTGCGATGTCCCCACCGCCCTGGAGCGTGGAGGAGAGCCATTCTACCAGCCGAACAACGACTGGCTACTGGGGGCACCCCCGCAATGGTGGACCGGCCTGACCGTGGAAGTCTGGGCTTCGCTGCTCTCGGACGAGCCCGAGATCGCGGGCGACATCCAGATCGAGGTCAAGAACGCTATCTTGCCGCCCGCTCGGGGCGTCCCCTTGGTTGTCGAGAGTACAATCGAGCTCGCTATTCGGACGGCGGTCGGGCGGGATGGTCCCGTCACGGTTCGCATTGAGCGGTCGCCCGGGAAGACTAGCGACGGCTTTCCATTGGAGCTGGAGTTCGTCAGCGAGGCCGAGCACGTGGACGCCACACCTCCACGCCACAGGTCGCCCATCCAGTACAAGGGGGTTGCCGACGGCCATCGCCCGGCATCGACAAAGGTCATTTCCCTCGCCAGCTGGGCGCCCGGCATTGTTGTCGCGTGCCGACTCGCCCGAAAAGTTGTTCCGCCAAAGGCGCCCAGTAGACGGGCTCGCGACGTGGCGCTGGAGACCAGCATCGCGCTGCCGGGGCCAGGCCGCTACGAGCTCCTACTTTTGTTAGCGGATGGCGTTGAGCTCGCGCCCCAGGCAATTGGAACTGGAGGCGAAGGCACTGCATCGGCTGAAGCTGTTGCTCTCTCAGTGCGAGAGCTGCAGGCTGGGCGGCATCAGCTCGAAGTCGATGTGGATGGCGCTTTCCAAGTCGACCTGCAGCTCTCCAGGACAGATGGCGGCAAGGCCAAGCCGGAGACCTGCCGAGTCTACCTGTCTGTCGACGACGTTGCCGAGGATGGCTGTGGCAGCGAGTTTGAGCGGTTGATCAAGCTAAACCGGCGTCTAGTCGAGACGACCGGCGCCAAGCCGGTAGTCCAGGTGAGCCGGTCGCGGGCGAGCACCCTGCAGGGTTGGATGCTTCAGTCAGTTGCGTTGTCGTACCTGCCACTAGTGCTCGCGGACGACTATGGCGACCACTGGTCGGAGCCTGCCTGGGCTGAAGAGTGCGGGCGAATTTTGTCTGGTGCCCGATACCTTCGCGACCCCCGCCCACCCGCGAGCGCCTTCAGCCCTCCGGCGGCATTCCTAAGGTCGCGCGCCGCCCTCGCCGAAATGATCCGCGGCGAAGAGCACTCGAACCTGACCGAAGCCGCCCCTCTGGGCGAATGGCTGAAGTCCCGCGACGGATTTGGGCCGGCCATCGAAACCTACGTAGACTCCTATGCATCGTGGCTGAAGGCGAGCCCGGAAACGGCGCGGTGGGCCGACGTCACTTGCATCGCCTCGCTGGAGCCTGGCGGCCGGACAATCTCCCGAGTCCCCGACGCCATCCTGTTGTCGCCACTTCATCCCCTGCGCCTAGCTTGGCATGCTGTTGCCCAGGGGCTGCTCGTCTCTACCGCAGCCAGCAATCGGCCTTGTCCGGCGGCGGGGGTGCTTGATCCGGGCGTTGTTCCGGACATCTTGCACCTGCCCCTGACCTCCCCGGAAGGGCTCGACGAAGTGCCGTTTCTCGCCGTGGAGGCGAATTCTGACTACTGGTCGGTGCTCTGGAATGGGAACAAGCTTTCTAACCTGCCGGCGCGCGCTGGGAAGGAACCGTTCGGCGCAGCCCTCGGTCTCTCGATTGGGGGCATTTCGGCCGGCTTCAGCTCCAGTCAGGTAGTGCGAGCGCTCGACGACGTAGCCAATGTCCTCTGCGCAAAACCCCGTCTGACGGTTCACGTGGCGAGCGCTGGCGGCGCGACCGAAGCGTGCAACGAGGGCTTAATCGCTTGGTCCTCGCAGCGCTTTGGCGAGCCGGAAAGGTTTGACCGGAGGCACTGGCTCGGCGCACGCCGCCTCGACGTGTTCGACGGCAGGCGCGCGGGCGAGATGCCTGAGGACTCTGCCATCGCGAACCTCTCCGAGGACACTGGCAATCGCGTGCGGTGGCTAGTCGGCGCCCAGCCAGACTGCACGCTGGACCTGGGCATCATTGCGCAGCTCGAATCTTCGGAGCCCGAGGCATCGCCGACCACGTTGCGATCGGCACTGGGCCTCGGCGGCTTGATAAGGCACCGGGTACGAAAGCAACTTCCATCTGCTTTCCTTTCCGAATCTCGTCAGTCTCTCGCCGCTCCTGAATGCGGCGAGGTGCTGGCCGATAAGGTCGCAGCGCTCCTATCAGCGCTTGAAAACACCGGGCCAACACTACTCGGGCTCCGCTTCGCGCCAGACGTCCATGCCATCGGGGAAATGCTGGAGCAGAAAAAAGCCGACTACGTCGCCGTCTCGTCTTCAGCCGTCGACCCGGCCTGCTTCCTCGGGGATTGGCTGCCGAATTCCTACCTTTGGGACTACGACTTGCCGTCCTATTCCCACCGCGCGGGCGATACCAACGGCTACTACCTCCTCTCGCGCATCAAATCGGAGGACCGGGACGGACTAAAGAAGGTACTATCGAGGCTTCCAGGTGGATCTGCTCTCAACGATGATCAGGTCGCCGCAATTCTGCTTGAGGTCGCGCGCCGGGGCATTCCTACAATTCGTGGCCTCGCTGGCGACGACACGGGAGCAGCTGGGGACCTTGGACTATTCGTGGCTGCGCGGCTGCTGCAAGATCGCTTCAGGGGCGAGGCTAGCGCCGAGAGCTTGCTGCCCGTCGTTGGCGGTACGATCGTCGACCCGAGGATCGCGCTAGTTGTCCCAGTGGATCCCTTCCGGCGGTTCGTGGATGATCTCGCCCGAGCGCTGCACAAGGAGCGACCCGACGCCACTCTTGCGCGCCCAGACCTAATGGTGATTTGCGCTACCTTCAAAGCAGGAAGTGCAAGGATTCACCTGACGCCGGTCGAGGTTAAGTGCAGGCTCGGAGCAGTATTCCCGCAAGGTGAAGTTGAGGATGCACTTGGGCAGGCGAAATCTCTATCGGGGTTGCTCTCGACGCTTGCGGCCGATGACGGCGAGCTGTCAATCTGGCGGCTTGCCTACCAGCAGCTGCTGTTGTCGATCGCTGGCTTCGGAATGCGCGTTTACAGTCAGCATCACGATCTTTCCGGCGGGGCGGGAGTCTGGTCGGCCTTCCATGAGCAGATAGCTTCGGCAATCCTGACGGACCCGCACGCCGTGAGCATCGACCCTCGAGGCAGGCTCGTCATTGTCGACGACTCGCCCGTCAGCAATGCGTTCGACAAGGACAAGGACGGCTTCGATGAAGTCATTGTCGTTAGCGGCAAGGACGCGGGCCGGGTGGTCGCCGGCGATGCCCAGCCCTTCTATGACGGTGTGAAGGCTAAGGTTGGGGATTGGGGACTGATGCCTCCGGACCGCGAGCCCGCTCCGGCCATGCCTGTTGGCTCCCAAGGCTCGGCGGGAAACGCGAACGACGGGGTCCTTGCCGGTGGAGAGGCCGACGAACCATTCCTGCGGCCAAGCTCCGGAGGTGGAGATGTGCAGGTTATTCCAGCGAACGAGTCGACGATCGAGCCGCAGCCTGCCTCCGAGACCGACGCCGGCGTTGCCATCGAGGTCGGCCGAACGATTGATGGGTTCCAGCCCCGCGAGGTAACGCTGGCTCTGTCGGACACGCGGCTCAACCAGCTCAACATGGGAGTTGTCGGCGATCTCGGGACCGGAAAGACGCAGTTGCTCAAGTCGCTGATTCATCAGATCGGCTCGGCCGCGCCGGTTAACAGGGGAATCCGCCCCCGGGTCCTGATCTTCGACTACAAGCGAGACTACAGCAGCGATGACTTTGTCGAGGCAACGGGAGCAAGGGTCGTGCGGCCTCGACGCCTTCCGCTCAACCTGTTCGATACGCGCGATATCGGCGATTCTGGTGTGCCCTGGCTCGACCGGTTCAGGTTCTTCGCCGATGTGCTCGACAAGATCTACTCGAACATCGGCCCCGTGCAGCGGGACAAGCTCAAGAAGGCCGTACGCCAGGCCTATGCCAGCGGGCAAAGCCCGACGATCTACGACGTCCATGCCGCCTATGGAGAGCTGCTGGACGGGAAGTCGGATTCGCCGATGTCCATCATCGACGATCTCGTTGACATGGAAATCTTCGAGTCCGATCCGGCCAAGTGCCTGACGTTTGGCGAGTTCTTGAACGGCACAGTCGTTATTTCCCTGGACGCGCTCGGGCAGGACGACCGGAGCAAGAACATGCTCGTCGCCATCATGCTCAACATGTTCTACGAGAACATGCTGCGGACGCCCAAGCGGCCGTTCATTGGCACTGAGCCGCAGCTTCGTGCCATCGACTCGTTCCTGCTGGTGGACGAGGCCGACAACATCATGCGCTACGAGTTCGATGTCCTTCGCAAGCTGCTCCTCCAGGGTCGCGAGTTCGGCTGCGGCGTGATTTTGGCCTCCCAATACCTCAGGCACTTCAAGGCGGGGGCGACGGACTATCGCGAGCCGTTGTTGACTTGGTTCGTGCACAAGGTGCCGAGCGTGACCGCGGCAGAGCTGGCAGCGCTTGGCCTCGGCCCTTTGGCTGCCGAGCTTGCGGACCGAATCAAGATGCTCCGCAATCATCAGTGCCTCTACAAGTCATTCGACGTCCAAGGCGAGATCGTGCGCGGCCTGCCATTTTTCGAGCTGCGCGCGCGCGAGGCCGGCGACTAGCCTATGCCTGATTTCCTGACGCCAGAGCAGCGGTCGGAACGAATGTCGCGCATTCGCTCCAGGGACACAAAGCCAGAGCTGGTGCTGCGGCGAGAGCTCCATCGGCTTGGGCTCCGCTATACTTTGGGAAACAAGCGGCTACCGGGAAAACCCGACCTAGTCCTCCCGCGTCACAAGGCGGCGGTCTTCGTCCACGGCTGCTTCTGGCACCGCCATCCCGGCTGCAACATTGCGACGACGCCGAAGTCGAATACGCCGTACTGGCAGGAGAAGTTTGACCGGAATGTCAGCCGTGACGCCCGCGTTAGGGCCGAACTCGAAAGCCAAGGCTGGCGCGTTTTCGTCGTGTGGGAATGCGAGCTGCAGTCAGGAAAGCGATCCTCACGTACTGCTTACCAACTAGCTGATGAAATCCGCCACGCGCGTACTCTCCAGAATCCAATCTAAGTATCGACGACGGAAGGCGCCCAAGCCGTAAGCTCCCGGCGACCGCCGCCTTGCGCCGGAGGGCACGCTTGAGAAGCCATAGGACAAGTCTTGGAGAAGCGCCTCCGCAAGCGTGCACGTTGGCTCATCCGCCAACTCTTTCATTTCGAGCAGTTCCGGCCGCGCGCACCCGAGCGCCGCTACGTCGGGGGTGAAACGCACCTCTATCTTGGCCGCCAGTACCGCCTCAAGCTCCACAAGGGCGCCGAGGAGGAAGTGAAGCTTAAGCGCGGGTTCCTCCACGTCACGGCCGCCGATCATCGCCGGCCTCAGACTATCAAAACGGCTTGTCCAGGGTTGGTATCGCGACAAGGGACGAGCCCGGATCACGGAGCGCTTCGCAACGATTTCGGCGCGGTTCGTAAAGATGGGATGTCGTCCACCGGAGCCGATCTTTCGGGCGATGCCGCGGAGGTGGGGCAGCTGGAGCGGCAGTGGCCGCATCACGCTCAACCCCGACCTCATTCCGGCACCCACCTGCTGCATCGACTATGTGATCACGCACGAGCTTGTTCATCTGATTCATCCGCATCACGGTGCGGCCTTTTTTGAGTTGCTGGAATCATTGATGCCGGACTGGCGGAAGCGAAAGCAGCGCCTAGAGCAACTTCTGTCGTAAGTCCCCGTACGATCATTGAGGTTGCCGAATGAAGCCGACATCCATCATACCAAAGAATCGGCTCTAGCTCTACGCTTTTAGGTTGCGGGCTGGTAACTTGGTCGCGCATTGTCCGGGGGGCTCGGTTTTTCAATGGGGTATCCTTTACGTCACATCTCCTTGCGCGTGCCATGGCATGACACCGCCTGGGACGGCCACGTCTGCGCTAATCCACATCTCAATAGCAGTTGCCTCAAGCTACGGCGCATTGCTCAAAGCAGGAATGACTCTGCTGAAGGGAAAGTCAAAGGGCGACTAATTTCGGATTTGACGGAGGATCAACTACCTTGCTGCGTCGGGGAACGTGTTTCCTTCCTCGCGGACTTTGATCTGATCCGGACGGTCAACCATCCATACAACCACGGGCCGGAAACGCCTCACGGCCATTTTGACGATACGCCTCTTCGGCAACCTGCATACTCCGCGCCAGCTATTCCGTTTCGATGGGTCCTGCGGGACAATATGTCCGCATTGGCGGAGGAACACGCCCTTGATGTGCAGGAAGAACGTGAACCCGACCTCGGGGATTTCGGCAAGGAGTGGGTCCAGAATAAAGAGAACCAAAAAGCGCTCCTGGACTGTTTCAAAGACCACCTAAAGGACGAGGCTTCTCTCTGCTTTTTCTACGCCAAGCAGGTGCCTTTCGTCGAAGACACCGCGGGTACACGAGTTCTGATCGGCGTAGGCCGCGTCCTGCATTCCACTCCGGCCCAAGAATACCGGTACAAGACGAAGAGTCTTACCGGAAAGCTTCGCTCGATGATGTGGGAGATGATGATCCAGCATTCGATCCGGCCCGGATTCAAGGATGGCTTCATTTTTCCGTATCACGCCGCGATCGACAAAGCCGCCACCGACTCTACCTTCGATCCAGCTGATATAGCAGCTCTGGTACCGCAAGACCGCTTTGGCGAGTTTTCTTACGCATCCGAGCTCGTTACCCACGACGGTGCGATCGGTGCTTTGCTCTCAAGCGCGGATGCCCTGCACAGGGCAAAGGATCATTTGCCAGGCCCCTGGAGCCAGTGCCTCAAATGGATTGATGCGCGTCTCGCGGAGCTATGGAAAGCGCGCGGTCCCTCTCCTGGACTTGGTGCTGCTCTTTCGGCGTTCGGCCTCGGACTAGGAACATTTGTCGCCCGAGAGATCGCCGCAAAAGCTGGCGACAACGAGGACCCATGGCCGCTCGTTGAGGCGATGTTCTCAGATCCTGCTCACACTCTCCCGCAGCACCTCGCCGAGGGCGTCGGCGAGACTCTCTGCAAGAAGTGGAAGCGTCTGCCGGACGAACGCAAAGCTTTGCTGAAATTAGTTAGCCGGTTTGAGATCGAGCCCCAGCAGGCTGCACTTGCCTATGTGCAAGAGGAGAGAGCGAAGGCAAACATTGACTGCACTGATGCTGAACTACTTGCGAACCCCTATCTCCTATTTGAGAGCACGCGGCTTTCGGCCGATCCAATTAGCGTTTGGACTGTAGACCGCGGGGTGTTTCCGGAAGAGATCATTCGTAAGAAGCACCCCTTGCCAAAGCCGAGCGCACTCGACGCCGGGACCGACGCGCGACGCGTTCGCGCTTTGGCCATAAACGTCCTGGAAGACGCGGCAGCGAACGGAAGCACGCTTATGCCGCAAAGCCAGCTCGTGCTCAAAATTCGGGGTGCGAGCCTCCAGCCTGCTTGCGATGTCGACGGCGATCTTTTGAATGTCGCGAAGGATATCCTTCCGGGCACGATAGCAGAAACGGCGCTTGCCAATGGTGCTCCAGCCTTACAGCTGCAGCGGTTGGTGGAGACCGCTGACGTCATCCGGGATGCGATTGACAAGCGCCTCAAAGGCAAACGCCTCGCGGTGAATGCCGACTGGCAGGCATTGCTCGACGATCATCTGAAGCAAAAGGGCACCAAAGAAATTGACGAGTTCGAGGAGAGCGCGCGGCAGGAAAAGACAGCTGCTTTGAAGGAACTGGCGGAGGCTAGAGTTTCGGTACTTATCGGGCCAGCCGGCACGGGCAAGACAACCCTATTGTCTGTTTTGTGCTCGCATCCGACGATATCGGCGGCCGGCATTTTATTGCTCGCGCCGACAGGCAAGGCGCGCGTGAGAATGGAGCAATCCGCCGCGTTTCTCTCAGGACAGACGATCGCCCAGTTCCTCAAGCCGCATCGGTATGACGGATCGACAGGCCGATATAGGTTGTCAGACAAACCAGCCGAACCAGGAGCGCGTACCGTTATTGTTGACGAATGCTCCATGCTTACCGAAGAAATGCTCGCGGCGCTCATTCAAGCGCTCAAGAGCGTGCAACGTCTCATCCTGATTGGAGATCCTCGGCAATTGCCGCCAATCGGCGCCGGTCGTCCATTTCTGGACATCGTCAAGCATTTAACCCCAGAAGGCGTAACAGCCAAGTTTCCGCGCGTAGGTCCTGGGTACGCCGAGCTAACCGTCCGGCGCCGGCAAGGCGGAGCGGACCGAGAGGACCTGCAATTAGCCGAATGGTTCAGCGGCTCGCCGATTGCCCCTGGTGAAGACGATGTTTTCGATAAAGTGGTGCGCGAAGGCGCGAGCAAGCATGTGCGCTTTGTCGAATGGACGGGGCCGGACGACCTCAACTCGAAGCTTATAGTTGTTTTAACTGAAGAGCTTGGCTTGAGCGGCCCCAGCGACATGGCCGGGTTCGATGCCTCGCTCGGCGGGACGCGGTGGAAGGAGCTCTCTTTCTTCAATCCGTGGAACGGCAACGTGGGAACGAAGGGAGCAGCTCAAATCGCCGAGGGCTGGCAAATTCTATCTCCTCTGCGAACCGCTCCTCACGGTGTTCCCGCGTTGAACCGCTTGATCCATCGCCACTTTCGCGCGCAACAAGTCGACGTCTCGCGCAAACAGCGCAACCGAAAATACACCAAGCCAATGGGTACGGAAGAAATCGTCTACGGTGACAAGATCATAAACCTCATCAACACCGATCCGTCCATCTGGCTTTACAAGCATCGTCGCGTTTATCCCGCCAAAGACAATGCCTACATCGCCAATGGCGAGATTGGCATGGTAGTCGGCTATTTCTGGCGCAATGGAGCGGCTGACTTCCGCTGGAAGCTTGAGGCGGAATTTTCCTCTCAACCGGGGTTCAAATACGATTTCCTCAGCCGAGATTTCAAGGAAGAGGGAAATCCAGCTCTCGAACTGGCCTACGCTTTGACGGTTCATAAGGCGCAGGGAAGCGAGTTCGGGAAGGTGTTTTTCATACTGCCTAACCCGTGCCGATTGCTCTCGCGTGAGCTGCTTTATACGGCGCTCACGCGCCAGACTGAGCGCGTTGTTATCCTTCATCAGGGGCCGCGATCCGAATTGCGTAAGTATTCATCAGACGACAAGTCGGAGACGGCTCGGCGCCTCACAAACCTATTCGAGGTTCCGCAACCGATCGAGATTGAGGGGCGCTTCTACGAAGAAAAGCTCATTCACCGCACGTCGCGCCGCGAAATGGTCCGCTCAAAATCTGAGGTTATCATCGCAGATCGCCTCGCGGCAAACGGCATTGACTACATTTACGAGCAACCCCTCACCATCGGCAACACAACGAAATATCCCGACTTCACGATCGAAGATATGGAAAGTGGCGAAAACTACTATTGGGAGCATTGCGGCATGCTGCATGTCCCTCAATACCGCAAGCGTTGGGAGGAGAAGCTAGTCTGGTACCGGGCCAACGACATTCTGCCAAGCGATCAGGGCGGGGGCACGCGCGGTGTTCTTATTGTTACGCGCGATGGCGAAAACGGTAGCATCGACGCTGCTAACATAGACCAGCTCATCACTCAGCTCTTGAAGGCTTAGAGATTAGCACCGGACGGAATCGAATCGCCTGCAGAGGCATCGCCGCGGCAGCCGACGCGAACACGCCGAGGATCGTGCAAGTTGTAGGCCACGCGCGACTGGGGACGCGCGCTCGGAGCACGATGTCGCAGAGCCAGCACTTTGCGGATGTTGGCAAGGTTCAGCAGCGCGTAGTGCCTCAGGACCGAACCTGCCTCGAGATCGGGCAGCAGATGTTCGATATAATTGGCAAGATCGCAAAGTTCGTTCCCGGTCTTGTGCATCAGTTCGGCAATCGTCCAGTAAAGCATCGCTTCCTCCATCGCTTGACCGCGCCAATCGCCGCCTTCTGACGGAGGCCCCTGCGACGGAGGAGGCGGATGCATCGCGCGCGACCGCAGCGCAGTGGAGGAGTGCCAACGGCACTTGCATTCATGAGCCGATGACCGGCGCGATAAGGCCGGAGAAGGACACGATAGGTGCGGTGGGATGGGGAAAAACGCTATCTGACGCCGCCTGCAGTACGATGCCCGCAGCGAATTCTTATGCGGAAAGCAGCTCAAGGACCGCGAGATCGATAAGCGCGTCCGGCACACCAGCCTCGCCAGCAATTTCTAAGTAAGGGCGTGCATTCTCAGGATCGTCGAGCTGCCATAGGATGTAGGCGCCGACCGCGTAACTTGTGGTGGGATTGCCTTCCGCGGCTTCGGCGATCACTTCCTCACCGACAGGCGCGATTTTGGGGTCGAAGGCGAACGTAACCCGCTCTAGGACACCGTGCGCCGTCGCGTGCAAAAACGTCATTTCGAACAGATACGGTCTCGCCGCGCGCAGGAGCACAGGACCTTTGACGTCGATTTTCTCCGCGCGTGCGACCCGTAGCTCGAGAAACGCATCGCCAAAATCGCCGGTCACGCGTTGACCTTCCGCGGTCGCGTAGGCCTTTGCCGACAAAAGCGGCCGCCAGCCTTCAAGCCGCCATTGCGGTACGAGCCTCGGCGCCTTCGCTTCAGCAGAATCGTGCGTTACACGCCGCGGCGGGCGGCCGTTGTCCGTGCAACCATGCTTCGGCCAAGGCCAGCCCAACTCGTCGAAGAATACGCGGCCGTCATAAGGCGAGCGATAGAAATAGACCAGCTTCCCGCACACCGGACAGTGTGCGTTTGGGTTAACGTAGCTCTCGACCGTCCCTCTGCCGTCTTTAGTCCATCCGGCAGACAGCGGGCGTTCAAGCACCTCCTCGGCGTACCAACGCGCGCGGGCTGCGGCTCGCGGGCCGCCACCTCCCGTGTCGCCACCAAATCCGCAAGGACAATCTAACGAGTGATTCTGGGCGTTGCACATGCCTTCGCTCCGGCAAGCAGCCCCCTGGATATAGTCCCGTCAGCCGGATTTCCTAGCTGGTGAAGTTCGATTTTGGTGAGGCCTAGCCCTGATCGCTAGGTCAGAAAATCTCTGACAAGACCGAAATAGGGGCGCCGCTTTCTTTCGCGCTCCCAGAAGCCCATCTTGCCGGCCGGCGCGAAACAGAAGAAGCCCGCGGGAGCGCGCGGGTCGGTTCGCGAGGTATATTTGGCGCCACCGTCCATCAGCCAAATCTCGGAAAAGCCGAGGCCGGCAAAGTAGCTTGCATTTAGCGCATCTGCGAGATCGTCGCGCACTTCGTAAAGCGCAGCGCCTTCAACATCTTGCGCCAGCCAATCCAAAGCTCACAAAAGCATTATCGGGCGGGAGCGAAAAATTCCGCGGCGTTCGTAGCTCTCGTGTTTTTGGGACGCGATCCGCAAAAGCTCTTCAATGATCTGTTCGGCTCCGTCGGCTTTGACCGAGGTAAGCTCAAGCCTTGTTTCAATCCCGTCGATCAACGCGACGCGATCAGGTGCTTCGCCGCTCGACAGGATCGTCACCGTGCGACCCGTGATGATGGGGAATTTCGCCTCGAACGTGTCCGCGATGGCGGTCCCGACCCGCTATCGTCCGCTGATACTGCAGCCAAAACGACGCTCGGCCACACTCCCAGCTCGGATGGAAGACGCCAGCGGAGTTCGCCGCCACCTGCAATCCGCGTCGGGATCTGGCGCTGCGCTATGTCGAGCGCTCCGCGCCAGCTCCCGCCGCCACCACCGCCCGCATGGGCACATCCAACCGCCCGAACGAACTCAGGCCTAGATAAAACTTGGTGAGGGCAAGGTCAACGCGCGCCTTGCCGGCCGCGACCGTCACCGCCACGCGCTCGCCGATCTGCCGCCACGGCACCGAGTAGCTGTTGGTGTCGACCTCGACGGCGCAGTCGTTGCCGACGCTCCGCGTCAGCTCGCGCAGCATGCCGAACGACGCCCGCCCGCCGAGCGGCTGCAGCCGGTGCGCCTCGTCGCGATCAAAGCGCGTGATCTCCACGCCGCCGTGAATGCCCGAGCTGCCGATTTCCTAAACGCCGGCCAGCAGCATGCGGCCCTCCACCTGGTAGGGGCGCGAACCCAATAATGCCCGAATCGCACAAGCCCCTTTCGGTCTTTCGGATGATTGACTGAATGACTTCTTGTTCAAGTGATATTACTTGCGGAAGTCAAGACCAGCACGCCGAGTGCAAACACGTCGGGTGTCCGAAACGGGTGCTGAAGGCTCACGTTGGTACCTCGCGCCCAATAGGAGATGGCGCGCGTCACGCAGTGGCAAGTGAAGCCGCTGGCGATCGCCATCCGGTAATCGCCAAGCATCGAAAACAGCGCACAATATGCGAAAATAACGATCGCGGTAACGGTCTCAAAAGCGGGCAAAGATACAGTGGCATTTACAACCCGGTAGGGTACTGCCTGACAGCAGCCAAACTTGGCGCATCCCAGTTTTCCTGCGGCATAGAAGCCGTGGATACTTATGGCTCCCACCGCAAGGGTCTGGTCTGCGGCGCCGTCCAACGCAGCGAGAAAGAGCAGTGAAGCGGCCGCGAGGAATACTCCCCAACGCCATTGCCTAGGTTCTGGGCGGTGAAGCAGCGACCGAACGTAGAGATGCAAGAAGAGAGGAAGCGAACTACCGATCGCAAGAGCGGTTCCGGTAACCAGGATTGCCGGGGCCGCCACAGCCGTCGGTATCGGCGAAAGAGCGAGTAACGCTACGGTCACCGACGCGGAGAGGAGAGCTGCCGCAGCCCGAGGATTGGACTGAGGTCTAAACCATGTAGAGCTTAGCATCAACGATTCGGTCTCAAGGAACGCGAGATTTCGTCGCGAACGAATTGCTCCGGATCGGAAGCTGCCATGCTTTCGAGGGCTTGCCGCACCGAACTCGCTGACAGATTCACGGCTGTGCGCGCAATGTATTTTCGGACGCCGGAATCGGCGTCCTTAAGCGCGAGCTCGACTAGATCGGCGTGTTGCTCTAGTTCGGCGAGAGTAAAATTCTCCAGGGCTCTTACGGATTGAAGTCGAACTAGTACATCGGGATCTTTAAGCGTTCGAGGGAGAACTCTCCAGAACGTCATGGGATCGATCAGTGAAATAAGCGTCACCGCGTTTGCACGCGTTCGCACCTCGCCGTGCGCGGTCAGGGCTTCCACGGTCGAAGCGTCCGAACGATCAGCGGTCGTGGCAAGGCGGGACAGATTCGGCTCAATCGCGTTGAGCTCGGAAATTATCGCGGCTTGAGTTAACATCGTTCTACCCTAGCATGAAAAGAGCAGTTCGCTCCACCGCATTGTGTCGATTTGGCCACCATTCAAAACCGGCGGTGGATTGGAGAAGGAGTCGATCGGACGCATGAGATTGTTACCGTCGGAAGGGTCGACGTGCGAAAGGCCTAGTACATGGCCTATTTCATGTGCCAGTACCCAAGGTGTCATTGAACTCGCCCCCATCAGCGCTACCGCAGGCACCCCTGGAGGATGCGCGGCGCAGCCAATCGTGTTTCCAGTATTGCTCGTCATCGTCCGCACCCAGTAAGCGCAAACATCGGTTGGCCCTGCATTGGCCCTGAACTGTCTGAAGAGAGCGTCCTGCTCGGCCGTGACCGTGTTGCTCACGCAGGTTCCCACGTCCAAGTCCTCGAATTGAGGCAGATGAAGAGTTTCGACAGAGGCGAGATGGATAGTCAGCTTCCCAGCCCTATAGACGCCATTGGTCGCCGTCACCTGCTCCTGGATGGAATGGTAGGGGGGGACGAGTATCTTGGCATGAACATTGACGCATAGTTCGCCTTGAGGGGCGGGCTTAGGCTTGGCACAGAAACCTCCACAACAACCCCCACATTGTCCGGCGAGTGCCATTGGAACCATTCGGACCGGATTGATGATCGCGCCTGTGAACCCGCGAATGCCGGACAGAAAGATCATGTCCTCCAGCGCGGCATCGACGAAGATCTCCAGCTGGTGGTCCGAAACACCATCTTCGATCGCGATGTATCGCGTGCCAGTCGGATCCCATATGATCCTGCGCAAGACAAAGGTGTTGCCGAATCCCAATTCGGGCGGCAACTCGTCGACGCCTAGCACGATATTGTTGCCGTCATTCTCGTCGGCTTGTGTGAACTCGAACGTCAATGTGTCGGGCGAGGCGATCGGCGAGAGCGTTGTTTCAACGTTCAGAATCGGCCCTATGTAGAGCGTCATTTGACGCCGCTCCGGACCAATATCGCGGATGATTTCATCGACCAGATTTCCTTGGTTTCGGTAGGCTCTCGCGGTCGGAACAAAAGTACCACGTGCCCGAAGCTTGTCGCCCAGGGATTGGTTGCTGGCCGTGAGCCTAAAATAGTCGAAGAATATCTGTATCGGGATGGGATCATGAACCGAGGTCCTCTCTATCATGCGATGGCGCATCGCATCCATCGATTCCTTGAAAGGCCTCCCGGGTACTTTGATCTCGTAAACAATGGGCATATCGAAATCCTAGGCAGTCGGGACGATCCCAAACGTAGTGTGGTCGGACGAAAGCCATACGTCGAAGTTTGAGACGCCGGAAACAAAGAAGTGCCGGCTGAACCCGTCGATGCTGGGAACGAATCCGTTGACGATGCGTGCAATTTGGCCTTCGACCCAGTGGGTCAGAAATGGAATGCGCGGACTGATGTCGACGTCGATGTCGGGAGTTCCGACAGGGTGCGCTTCGATTACAAGGCTGGTGCCAAACCGAACGGAGAGAGAGGTGTCAACCGTAACTCTGACCGTTACCGTGGCCGATGCAACCTCACAGCCGATTTTGAGGCTGATGGATTCTCGAATGCCCGCGACGAAGCGAAATGTTTTGTCGGAAGTCACGAAAGGCCCGGCAAACAAGCTAACTCCGAGCGAGGAAATCTCTTGCGAGATCAGATTGGTAACAATCGAAAGGTCAAATCGGAGAGCGATCGGAAAGCCCGTAGGAAGGGCCGAGATGAACGGACGGCGAGATTTGCTGCGCCTTCCAACATGCCCGACGACGCGTATAAGGCCGTCATTGTAGGCTCCCCAGAACTGAGGCTGTCTCGGGAGAATATCGAGCATGGGTGTTATCATTCGAGCCCGGGCTAAGGATCCCTCGATCTCAGTTTTCGCCCGATCCTCGATCTGAAATACCAAAGCAGGCGCAAGCGTTTCACTGGATGAGAGGCGGGGTAATCGGCCCAAACCAAGCGCCACAATCGCCGGCGATGCATTCGCCGTGAAGATATCGCAGGAGATACTCAGTCGTGCCTGCATGTTGCGGCTGAGAATCTGAAGGTCTATTGGAACGCCTAACCCGGCCTCTCCGGGTGAAACGACATCACCGGCTGTTCCTGGTGAAGGAAAAATGCTCAATCGACCACTCTGTTCGAGCTTGTAGCCCATCCCGCCGCCGATATTGCCGGAGATTGGCGCTATAACGCGATCGGGATTAACGCCGGCCTTGTTGAGCACGTAGTCCCAGGACGCCACCATTTCCACGTCATGGTACAGTTGGAACAGATCGATCAGACTAGCTAATGCCAGCGTGTTGCAAGCATATAGGTGTCCATCGCGGCCTTCCGCGGCCGTCGTGGTTGCTGCGATCAAGATGGCGGTATTTCGAAATGCCTGGGCTGCCGTCAATTCGGCGCCCGCGAGATTCTCGCACTCAGTCAACGAAGTCTGAATGCTATCCAGTTTCTGGCCAAGGTTGATGAGCCAATCGGGAAAATCCACGGTCGATCCTAACCAAAACTAGAGCCCTTGAACGGTATTCTTTATCTCGGTTAGTGTATGCTCGAGGGTGGTCATGTGTTGCTCCTGGCTAATAACGTCTCTTCCAGCCTTCTCGACCAATTGCCTTGCTGCTGTAACTTGTTGCTCCACGGAATTGAGTCTGCGTTGGATTGGTCCGCCGGAAGATACGGCTTGAGCAATCAGAGCGAGTTGTTGGTCGATCCTGTCTCTGAGCTGCTCGAATTGCTCGCGCAGTGCCTTTATCTCGTCTTCGAGCGGGTCGTGATAAATCATTTCGAACCGCATCAGAACTGCTCCGCGGGGTGCGGCGGGATGAGCACTGAATGCCGGGTCGAAACTGGGCGATGGCCCTGACGATATCGTTAGTTGTTTGACTGTGACGGCCGTCAGTGGTGGCTGGCCTGAACTAGAATTATAGCGTCGCAGAACGCTTCCAAGGCTTATATCCGCTGGTAAGCCGAACTGATCGACAAAGTTCAGGATGTGCAGATGGCCACTCCAGCCATGGCGGTCATCGCCTATTCTAGTTACTAGCGACGATAGAGGCGTAACTTGACCCAGCACATTGGCGCGATCATGTTCAGGCTGAAGTGCTGTTCCGTATTCTCCCGCGCCAAGCGCGTCGGCGAATTTGAGCCAGCGAGACATCGCGGCTCGATAACTTTGCCGTGCCACAGTTTGGTCCCATGAATCGATGAGATCTTTGATCTCGGCGATAATCGCGTCGGTGAGATCGTGGCCATCAATGTAGAAACGAACATTATCGGCACCGGCTCCGTTGAAATTGGGGCCAGGCTTTGTTACGATCGAGAGTACTATATCCTTCAGATACTGCTTCCTATCGTCAGGCAGCGAGAAGTGGAATTCGAGTCGCTTAGGTCCAAAGCCAACCTCTTCAATACCCAGGCGAACGTGGTCCATTGCAGCTCCCCCCAGAGATAGTCGATCTTTTTATACAACCTTCGATAGGTCAAGCGATTCTTGCGAAAGGAGTATTCTGGATACTCAAAATCCGTAGGTTAACATGGCTCATCCGCTGGCCGGCGATAGCACTGACTTGACCGAGCCGCTGTCGCGCGTCCCGGCTTCCGGCATCGATCCCTCGCACGATAGAGTATCGCCCGGAGACACTCGTACTCGGGGCCGCCATCATTTGGTGCGTTGCGGCATAATTGGCGTGCCCCATGCTACTCCAATTCATCGCTTCAACAATGAAGACCCAGAACGCCTGGACAGCTACTGATATCCTTCCGCATGCTGTAGCGATTGCGCTAACGCCCCTTGGGTTTGTTGGACTGCGCCTCTTCGGCAGCTGTCGAGGCTGTTTCTAGCACAAGTTCCGTAGATCTTCCGCACGCCTGCGCAGATCGTCAGCGCTCAGCAGATGAAGCGCCCCCGGCGGATCAAACTTGAGACTTGCAGAAGTCGAACGCTTACGAATGCCCGTGAGCGTCCCGCCACTGCACGTGGCCCAGCTCTTGACATGATCAGTCAGCTTTCAGCTCCACGGCAGTAATTCATCGAGGCGGTTGACGGCGTATCCGTCGATCATCCGCTGCAGGACGCCCCGCTGCTAGGCGTGGGGCTCGACGTCGTTCAATTTGCACGTCGTGATGAGCGAGGAGACGACCGCCCAACGATGTCCACCACCGTCGCTGCCGGCAAAAAGGTGCTTCTTGCGGCCGAGGGGTGACAGGACGGATCGCGCGCTCGACTGGATTGGTGTCGAGCTCGACGCGGCCATCGTTCAAGAAGCGCGTCAGGCCATGCCAGCGCGAGAGCGCATAGCGGATCGCCTCGGCAAGCGTCTGCGGCCGGAGACCAGGCGGAGCTGTGCATCGAGCCAGACTTTCAGTGCGTCGATGATTGGCTTGGAGAACGTCCTGTGCTCGGCAAGTCGGTAGGTAGCCGACCGCGGATCCGCGCCTCGATCGCATAGAGCTCGCTGATCCGGCGCAGGGCTTCTTTTGCTGCAGGGGACGTCGTGGCTTCGGCCACATCGTAGAACTTCCGTCGCGAGTGGCTCCAACACGCTGCGAGCGTGATGCCCTCCTTGTCGGCCAGCTGTTCGAAGCCAGCGCATCCGTCGACATGCAGGATGCCCTTAAAGGCAGCAAGGTGTACGACCGGTCGCTCCGCCCTGCGATCCGGCGCGAACAGATAGATGGTAGCCGGAGGTTCGGGCCGCTCCATTGCCGCTGGTCGCGGGCGTACACGCAGGGCCGTCCCATCTTGGTTCGTCCGCGGCCAGGATCGAGCACCGGGATTGGCGTGTCGCCAGCAAAGAGATGGTTGGAGGCGAACACGTTCTTGCACAGCCGCCCGTGCAAAGTTTCGAGCCACCAGCATGCATCACCAACCCAGCCCGCGAGCGTCGAGCGGCAAAGATCGATCCGTGACGGTCGAAGATCTGCGACTGTCGATAGAGCGGAAGGTGATCGAAGTATTTGCTGATCAACACGTGCGCGAGCAGCGCGGGCGTCGCCAGGCCGCCAGGGATCAGCCGTTCCGGTGCATCGGCTTGCACCACCTTATTGCAGGTCCGGCAAGCGTATTTCGGACGCGTGGTGCGCAGAACGCGAAGCTGCGCCGGGCTTCAATCCAGTATCTCGCTGACGCTCTCGCCAATCAAATGAAGAGCACCGCCGCAGCAGCTGCAGATCCGGCCCTCCACATCAAGTAGAACGTCTTCGCGTTGCAGGTCATCGGGCAGCACACGACGTCGCGGCGGAGATTTGGCTTCCCGAGTGACCTTCGGTTGCGCTTCCTCGATGCGACCAATGTCGCTGTCGAGGTCCTCGAGACCGAGTGCGAGTTGGTCGGGGTCGATGCGCTCGGAGCTGCGGCCGAACTGCATTCGTTGCAGCTGCTTAATGATGGACTTGAGGCGCTCGATCTCGGTGTCACGGTGATCAATCGCAGCAGCAATATCGCGCACCAAGCGCTGCAGAAGCTCAGGATCGGACGGGAGGTTGGTGAGATCGAGCTGCATGTCCGATGGTACTCGGACATGCTGATTCGGAGAAGAATCGCAACTCAGTTCAGCACTGGATTTTGCAGATCAGCCTGCAATCGCTGGCTTCCAGACACGCTCTGGCGCGCGCCAGTCGATGCCCTTGCGAGCTGCGCGGTGAGCGTTATCGAGCCGTCATAGCCAGTCATCACTGGCCACACGAACCCGCCCTGATCGATGCGTTTTGTCAACAGACAAAGTCCGATTCCATCCCAGAACAGGACCTTCAGGATCGATGCCTTCTTGCCGCGGAAGGCAAACAGATGACCGGAGAACGGATCCTTCTTCAGCGTGTCCTGGACCAGAATCGCAAGTCCGTCCATGCCCTTGCGCATGTCGGCCTAGCCGAGCGCCAGGTGCACTTTCACGCCCGCTGGAACGAACATCATGATGCTGTCTCTCCGCTTTCGATCTGCGCTCGCACGGCGTCCGGATGGCTGCCGGCGGGAGCGAAGACACGCCGCCCGTCAGCGAGGTCGACGGCAATCATGCCCTCCGGTGGACGCACGAGATCGCGCAGGGCGCGTGCGGCCGGCATGTCGTCGGGCAGCACGACACGGGCGAGCTTGGATCGCTTCTTTTGCGCGATGCCGAACTGCGCGCGCCAGCGGAACAGCAACTCGGTGACGATCCCATGCTTGCGGGCGACGGCAGAGACCTTGGCGCCTGGTAGCTCGGTTTCCTTGGCGATCGCGAGCTTTTCCTCGTCGCTGAAGAAGCGGCGGGCTGGCATTTTTGGCGCGGTCGGATCGCCGATCTCGGCGGCTGTCAAGCGGCGTTCGGGCTGTGAGTTCCTAGCACTAGTGCTAACGGCCGGACGGGCGGAGGGATGAAGATGGGCGCACCAGTCGATCGTGATCTCGCCGGCCGCCAGTCGGTCGCGCCATTTGCGCAGCGAATGCGGCGACAGCTGCATCGCCGCGGCGTAGGCGCGGAGCTCCATCCCGCTCCAGTTCAGCGCCTCGACATGCATCGCCCAGAACGCCTGGGACGCTCGATTGCGTACATCCGAGGTGATCGTGAACCTGCGCTGCTTCTCCTTTCGGAGCGCCTTTTCTCGCTCTTCCCGGGCGCGCTCGCGGCGCAATTCTGTCTGATGTTTCTTGAGCTTAAGCGCAGTCTCGTTGCCGGCCAGCCGCTTCAGCCAACGCCGCAACGTGTTCTCGGTGAGACGTTGCTGCTGGCAGTATTTGCGGATCCCGAGACCACTGCGACGCCACGCTTCGATGTGCAGCGACCACCATTCGCGGCGCGCTCTGTTCTCGAAATGTTTGGATCCCACCGGAGATTTTCCACAGCAGCAGAGAACTCGAAATGGAACGACAACACACGAGGGGGAAGATGTGCAGAGACCGGACGGTTACCGCCCGATTACTCTGTCGGCGTAATCGGGCGCGCGCAAGACGAGACAGTGTTGGCGGCAAAGGCGCAGCATTGCGGTGAATCAACATTGATTCGCCGAAGAGGACGTCCGCCGATGAAACTCTCAGCAGCACTCGACACCTCGAGCACCAAGACCGCGATCTGCGTGATGAACAGCCGCGACGGCAACATCGTGTTCGAATCCAGCGTTTTGACAGATCCGGCGATCATCTTTGAAGCGCTTGCGCCGTATCTGCCGCGGCTCGACAAGGTCGGTCATGAAGCAGGCAGTGTAGCACCTTGGCTGCACCGTGAGCTCGTGTCCCTGGGCCTTCCCATGGTGCTGTTGGAAGCACGGCAGGCAGCGGCTGCCCTGCAGGCCCAGCGCAACAAGACCGACAAGAATGACGCGCGCGGTCTGGCGCATCTGGTGAGGGCGGGATGGTATCGGCCGGTCCACGTCAAGAGCCCGGAGAGCCATAAACTACGGCTGCTCCTCGCTCACCGCCGGACGCTCAAGCGCAAGCTGCTCGACATCGAAAACGAGATCAGACAGTCGCTGAAGGTGTTCGGTCTGTTGGTTGGACCGCGGGTTCAGCGGGCCTCGTTTACAGCGCGGGTGCGAGACCTGGTGGCTCATGACAGTCTGATTGGGGGCATAACGGAATGCATGTTGCGGGCCTGGGAAGCACTATGGGCCGAGTACAAGAGGCTGCACGACTTGCTGGTTCAAATGGTCGGCCGGGACGAGCTCTGCAGGCGCTTCTGCGCCATTCCAGGCGTTGGTCCCGTGACTGCTTTGACCTTCAAGGCAGCGATCGACGATCCGCACCGGTTCAGCAAGTCCAAGACCGTGGGGGCGCATTTTGGGCTGACCTCCCGCCGCATACAGACGGGCACATCGATCGACATCGAAGGGCACATCTCGAAGTGCGGGGATGGGGAGGTTCGTACCGTGCTCTACGAGGCTGCGAGCGCGATGCTGGTGCGCTCCAAGAAATGGTGCGGCATCAAGGCCTGGGGTGTTCGGATCGCAGCCAAACGTGGCCACAAACGCGCGGTGGTGGCCGTCGCGCGTAAGCTGGCGGTGGTCATGCATCGCATGTGGATCGATGGATCTGTGTTCCGGTTCGCAGCCGAAGATGAAAGTGCAGCCGAACCGAGTTTTAGCAACCCGACGGCGCTCGCCGCCGCTATGTGAGAGCTCTGGCGAGCGCCGTCTGACAGACAGTGCGACGACAGAAGATTGGCTGAGCTTCCGCCGGTCGGCGGAGAGGCGTTTGGTGGATCGAAGCGGATGCGGAGAGCACGTTATCTTGCCGGCGACGACAGCTCGATTGAGACGTCGAGCGCGCTACTGTGTCTGTGTTGCCCCGCGATCCTGACGACGACATGTGCGCCCGCATGGCTAGTGGGGCTGAGCACGAACTCCTGGATGGACCACCAGATGTCATCACCCCGAGATCATGACGAAAGCCGGACCAATGCCACGTTGTCGACCGCTCGTGTGCAGCCGTATAATATCAAGCAGAGGAGACGATCATGTCGGAGCAGAACGCGGAGAAGCGCCCGATTACTCCCGGCAAGATAAAAGCGCCTCTCCGCGGCGTAGAATCGGCGGTCGTAAGTTCTTGTCTCGTTTTCTTACAGCGTGGCACCATTCCGGGAATGGCGGTGTTGCTAACAGAAGAAAGCGATGAGGATTCAAGCTCCCGAACGGCACTCGTAGTAGATTGGCGAAGTCGGGCGTACGTTGGTGCAGATCGCTCATTGGCGCGCGAAACGGCCGTTCAAATTTCATATAGATCGTTCATAGTGCGGATCTTCAGCGCGAGCGGCGGACGTTCAACGGCCACGGCTCATTGAAGGCTGTGACGACCGAGCCGTCACAAGGGCTCACCAGCAATGAAAAAGGAGTCTGCTTGCCCATTTGCCTTCTGACGTAACCGGCGCAACGGGGCCGCAGCCGATGCCGAGCGGGCAGTGCGTCACGCTCGCTTTCTGTGGTATGATTGGAGCTTTTCCGCACGCCGAATGCAATCCGCCGAGGTCTATGCCAATGGAATTTGTTCTTGTGCCAGGACCCATGGTTCGTGCGTCTAGCCTTGAGCCAACCGCGTGCCATTTAGAGGGACTGGGACATCGTATTCAGCTGCCCGATGTTCTGGCGCATCGGCATACGCCACCCGCCTGGAGGGAGTGGACCTTCCATTTGGCGGCCCTCTTGGACCTGAGCCCGAGGTCCGTACTTGTCGGGCACAGCTCCGGTACCGCATTGATCGCCGATCTGGCAGTGAGACTGCCGTGCCGCTGCTTGATCATGGTCGACGGCGAAGTGCCGCCGTCGAAGGGAGCGGCCGCCCCGATTAGACCGGCATTGCGTGAGCTCATCGAGAGGTTCGCAAGACCAGATGGGACGCTTCCGATCTGGTCCAGGTGGCAGGGGGATCAACGACGAGATGCTCTCCTTGGGCTCGATATTTTAGGGCGCGACCCCTCCGCGCTAGCTGCCTTCGAAAGCGACCTGCCTGAGCTTTCGATCAAATAGTTCGACGATATCATCGAGCTTTCCGAGTGGGACCACATCCCGGCTGGGTTCATTCAAACATCAGCAATCCATAATCATTCGGCTGCTGAAGCCCGGCATCGCGATTGGCCGGTCGTACGGCTGGACGGGACGCATCTTCACCCGACTCTCAGTCCGGCCGAAACTGCAGACGCCATCGTTGCCATGTCCAAGGCGCTGGTTCAAAACTTCGGTCCCTAGCAGTGTTGGGTGCTTCATCCGTGAGCTGGTCAGGGCGATTCTCCGGCATAGCAGGGCTCCTTCTGTGCCGGCCGAGGCCAGCAATCCCGGCGGCGGCTCAATTTCTATTGGTCCGACTTCGGGCCGAGGCCGCGCAGAATTTGCGGTGCTGTTGACGACTGGAAAGTGTCGAGAGCAGTGAGCTTGAGGTAAAGTCTATCAGCGCCTTTGTAGTTTGATTGGCGCCCTAACTGTGGCCGGGAAAGCCCATGGAAGAGACGCGGGACGCTCAAGGAACAGCACCGGCACAGAACCAGCTGGAGGACCAGCTCGCCATCCTTAATCCGTCGGCAAAGGGACGCCCCGGCCACCTTACCCCGACTCAACTCGCGGCCCATCTGGCTTGTCCCCACCTCACTCAACTCGAGCGCCAGAGGCGTGAGGGGCTCCTGTCTGTCGAGTACAGCCCCGACCCACGCCTCGAGTCCCTCCGTGAGCGAGGCCGCCAGCACGAAGGGGCCTATGTCGAGCGGCTGCGGAGTGCTGGCCGCTCGATCTGCGACCTGCGTGACGAGCGCGATCCCAGGGCAACCCAGCGAGCGATGGAGGCCGGCTTCGACGCTATCGTGCAGGCGACATTAGCCAATGATGTCTTCAGCGGCATTGCGGACGTGTTGCTGCGCGTCGACAGCACGACTTCGTCATTGCCCGGCTACGCCTACGAGCCGGCCGACACTAAGCTTTCACTTCAGACCAAGCCAGGCACGATTCTCCAACTGTGCACTTACGCCGAGTTGCTGAAGCCGATGCAGGGGCTGGAACCCGAATCCATCCACGTCATCACGCCGCTTCAGCAGGAAACCTACCGCACTGCGCAGTTTGCGGCGTACTACCGTCTGGTACGTACCCGCCTGTTGACCGCAGTAAGCGCAGTTCCGGCGCCGAGCACGTATCCGCAACCTGTGGCTCACTGCGACGTCTGCACCTATTGGCGCTATTGCGACCAGCAGAGGCGTGCTGACGACCACCCTTCCTTGGTCGCAGGCATCAGCGGCGCTCAAGTGCGTGAGTTCCAGCAGCAGGGACTTCTCACGGTGACTGCCATTGCCGAAGGAGAGGGGCGGCTTCCTGACAAGCCCAAGCGAGGCGCTGAAGAAACCTACCGACGGCTCGGACAACAAGCCCGGTTGCAAGTGGCAAGCCGAGGTGCCGAGATGCCTCAGATCGAGGCGCTTGCGCTTGAGCCAGGCCGCGGGCTGGCAAGATTACCAGAGCCTTCGGCCGGCGACATTTTCCTCGACTTTGAGGGCGATCCGTTCGTCGCCCCGCACGGCCTGGAGTACCTCACCGGGGTGTGTTTCGCCAATAAGGCCGGAAACGTCGAGTTCAACCAACAGTGGGCGCTACAGACGGGCGAGGAGAAGGCTGCTTTTGAGGCCTTCATCGACTTTGCGCTGGCTCGCGTGCAGGAGCACCCCGGGACCCATGTCTATCACTACGGCGCTTACGAGCCCGCGGCCCTGAAAAGGCTCTCAGCCCGTCATGCGACCCGGGGATCTGAGCTGGACCAATTGCTGCGCGGCCGGCGATTTGTGGACTTGCACGCCGTCGTGCGCGAGAGCTTTCGCATAGGCGTGGAGCGCTACGGTCTCAAGGAGCTGGAAGCCTTGCATGGCTTTCAGCGGCGGCTGGACCTTCGAGACGCCGGCATCGCACGGCGTGACCTCGAACTAGCGCTTGAACTGGGCAATATCGAAGTCCTCCCAGACGAAGTTCGTGACCGCGTCGCTGCGTACAACGCGGACGACTGCCTCTCGACGGAGAGCCTGCGTGGCTGGCTCGAGCGCCAGCGCGACGATTGTCTCGCGCGCGGCCAGTACATTGATCGGCCGGTGCCCGGCACGCTGGCGCCAAGTGAGGACGTCAGCGCCCGCGATCAGCGCATTGCGGCGCTCAGGGACGTCTTGCGGCAGGGCTTGCCGGCGGACCTCGAAACCTGGACGGCGGACGAAAGGGCGCGAGCGCTCCTCGCTGCGATGCTCGGGTACTTCCGTCAGGAAGAAAAGAACGCCTGGTGGGAGTTTTTTCGGCTTCGCGATCTTCCCGACGATGAACACCTCGACGAGCGCCATATGCTCTCCGGGCTTGAGTTCGTCGAACGTCTTCCGAAAAAAGGGCGCGAGCGGAATGCGCGATGCCGTTTCCGTTTCCCCATCCAGGAAACCGCTGTCGAGCCCGGAGACAACGTCGTATGGCCGCTCCCAGCAGAGCCGGGTCGGGAACCCGAAACAATCAGGGCCGCGGTCGAAGCGGTTGATCTTGATGACCGAACCATCGTGCTGAGTATCAGCGAAAAGGCCATGCAGTCCCTCCCTATTTCGGTTTTCAAAGATCCGGTGGTCGGTGCCAAGGCGCTTGAGGAAGCGGTGCTGGCCTTCGCTGAGTATGTCTGCAACAGCGGGTTCGATCACGACAGCCCCTACGCCGTTGCTGGTGAACTCTTGCGAGCGCGTCCGCCGCGCCGGATCGCTGGCGTCGGTTACGAGCTCCGCGGTGCCGAGGAAGAGGCTGGCCGGGCGCTGGTGCGCCTGTGTAACGAAATCGAAGGCGGCGTGCTGCCCGTCCAGGGGCCGCCAGGAGCCGGCAAGACGACGCAAGGTGCCAATGCCATCCTGGCGCTTGCCGCGGCGGGCAAGACGATAGGTATTACAGCGGTCAGCCACAAAGTCATTGACAACCTGTTGGTTGCCGTGGGCGAAGCTAACCGCGGATCGCACAGCCTCCAAAATCTGCACTTGGTGCACAAGGATGATGAGCACGACGGTGTGGACGGCATTGAATTTGCTAAATCGTCAGGCGAGGCGCTCGATCGCATTGCCCCGGGCACCATCGTCGGCGGCACCGCTTGGCTGTGGGCGCATCCTGACGCTATCGGCCGCCTGGACGTGCTGGTCATCGACGAGGCTGGACAGATGGCTCTTGCACAGGCGCTCGCGGCCGCGCGCGCGGCCCGAAATCTGCTGTTGCTCGGTGACCCGCAGCAGCTTGAACAGCCCACGCGGGGCGCCCACGAAGACGGCGCGGACGTTGCCGCACTGGTGCACCTGCTAGGTCCCGGGCAGGCGACCCTGCGCCCCGACCAAGGCCTGTTCCTCGACCGCACTTACCGGCTACACCCCGCCATTTGCGCGTTCACGTCGGAGGCCTATTACGAAGGGCGGCTGCAGTCTCATCGCGGTTTAGAGCGCCAATGTATCGATGGCGCCACGCTGTTCGCCGGTGCAGGGCTGTTCCTGGTGGAGGTGGCCCATCAAGGCAACCAAGCCCAATCTCTTGAAGAGGTTGAGGCTGTCGTTGCGATCGCTCGTTCGTTGCTGCAACCCGGCAACACGTGGACAAACGCCGACGGAGAACGCCGCCTTTTGGAGCCGGAAGACATCCTAGTCGTCGCTCCCTACAATTCTCAAGTAAGTGCGCTGAGGCGTGCACTCGCCGGCTTTAATGTAGTTCGCGTCGGGACTGTCGACAAATTTCAGGGTCAGCAAGCGCCAGTAGTAATTTATTCATGCGCAAGTTCCTCACCTGAGGACGCACCGCGCGGAATGGCGTTCCTCTACGACCCGCATCGGTACAATGTGGCGACTAGCCGGGCGCGCGGCATAGTCATTGTTGTTGCGAATCCACGTCTCTTCGAACCCGATTGCCGCACGCCCGAGCAGATGGCCTGGGCGAGCGGCTTCTGCCGGTTTGAGGAGTTGGCAACGAAGATCACACTATCCGAAATCGGAGGGGGTGGTCGTCTTCAAGGCGATTAGCGGAGTAGAGATTGTCTCAGGGCAGGGCCGACCTGCGGGGAGCAACGTCAGGCGAGCCGCCGCCGACAAATCCGCCCTCCTCATAAACAACTAGCCGCCTTGCGGATGTTCGCTATGCCGCGGCTAGCCAAAGACGAGGAGAAGGCGGCGCTATTCGCCGAAGTTCGGTTGGCGAATGTCTACGGGCACGTGCGCAATCTTACAGATCTCCTCAACGAGGAGACGTACCGCTCGCCCTTGCCAATCAATTTGATCGATCGGAGATTCCCAATACTCTGATAGGACGTAGGCCAAATGGCGCGCCTTTATGCTCAGGCCTTTCAAAGTGCTGGCGGGCGTTTCCATGATCGCTCGTTCGACGGGATCAAGGCGGGCCAGCAACGCCTCGTCATGTGCGGTAACGTACTCGTCAGCTCGCTTCGACAGGTCGGAAACGCTGCGATCGAGTTCTGCCGCCAGCGCAATAAGCTGTTCTTCAAGAGCCCTGAGACTAGCATCAGGGTCCGACGAAGTTCCAGAATCAAGACTGTTAAACGATGTTCGCGTGTCCATTTGAGCTCCGGAAAAGTCGCGGGCGGCGCACGCCCTCACAGTCGTGGATCGCCCTAGCCGTTGGGCCCTTGCGATTCCGATGGTGGCTAATATTCGCTTAGGCTGCTGTTGCCTGCTGCTGTTGGGCCGTTGTGCCGACCCCCGGTCTCCTCGTGAGCCTAGCTTTTTGACCTTCGCGCCTCTGCATCATCGCTCTGCCTCCGAGCTCAAAGGGGGCATGCGGCCCATCGGAATTCGCCCCACCAATCCAAAAGAGGCGGCGGTATTTTCGTATTATAGGTTATAACCTATAGAATTTCCAGCCCTGCTTTGGTCCTACCGTCCAGATGAACTGGTCGGACCCAAAGGCGGCGCGCGGCGTTCTCGGCGAGAATGTTAGGCGGCTTCGCAAAGCAAAACGGTTTAGCCAAGAACGCTTGGCAGAGCTGACCGAGCTCGACCAGCCGCACATCAGCGAAATTGAGGCAGGGCTGATTAATCTCACCCTCGATAACGTCCAGGCGCTGGCCGTAGCGCTGGGCGTTGAGCCCTCCGATCTGCTGAAGCCGCCTTCCTAGACGAGAACGTTTGGAATTGCGGTGGACGAGCCGGCTAGGCAGCAAGTGGATCCCTCTCCGAGCGGTACACGCGCCGTAGTTTGAGGCTTGTACGGCCACTGACGCGGCTATTCGTCTGTCCGCTCACCTTCTATGCACGGGCCTCGTCCCGACTGCCTTCAATGCGGCTGATGCTGTTCGTATCCCTCGGTTGGACGTTGACAGCCCAATCGCATAGCGGCGGAGCACAGCGAATACTCGGCGATATGCCAGCCCGCAATTGATATGGCACAATCGGCTTATGTTGCCGGGCTGCCATCGCAGGAGTGAGTTGCGTATATCCGGGAATGCGAGATCCGGCAAACTCCTGAAAGAGGCGAATACTCGTGTAAGCCTCGCACGCCATCCTGCAGGGAGAGAGGGGTCCCTCCGGCCGGCTGAAGATTGCAGCGATCTGGACGCACACCCCTGGATGGTCGACCGCCAGTGACGATCGTCCGTCGCGAGCACAGGGCGCAATTCACCATTGTACCGAACGCTGTCTTCGCGGATCCCCGCCTATCTGTCGAGGCGAAGGGCGTGCTCGGCTATCTGCTGTCGCGTCCCCACAAATGGCACGTCCGCTTGGATCACGTCGGGCGGACCCTGGTCGTTGGCCGCAAGAAGCTGCAGCGCATCTTTCGAGAGTTAATCGCCGCCGGCTATGTCGCCCGCGAAGCGCAACGCTTCGTCGACGGACACCGGTTCGGCGAGCTCGACTATGTCGTCCATGACGTGCCTGTGCCTGTGGATAAGTCGTTGCGTCCGCGGGGTCGAAAGGGACCTGCGGCTCCGCGGGTCCAAAAGGGACCTGCGTATAAAGACTCGCCGCGGGGCCCTAAGGGACCTGCCTATAAAGAACTAGATAAAAACAGACCCTCTCCACCGGCGGCCTTTGCACCTGACGTTTGGTCGAACGCTATCGGCGTGACGCAAGATCGGCTTGACCAGCTCCAGGACGACGAGGCTCGGCTCGATCCGGCGATCGTGGGGCTTTTCGACGACGTCGCTGAAGGTTGGGAATTGATAGCCGCGCTTCCGGATCAAGAGCGGGCTGAGCTACGCCAACGCTTCAGACGGGGTGAGCTCGATCGGGCGGCGATCATTGAGCTCCGGAACCGATACCTGCATGTGCTGGGTGGCCGTCGGGGTAAGAGGTGATCGCTGCTGTCGGCTCCAGAGCCCCTGACCGGTTCTGACCGTTGCGGTGTCGGCCGATGATCCACGCCAGGCAGAGCGCGGGGCGAGGCCGTCGAGTCTGAAACGAAATTTCATCCGACTTGGTGTTTCGCCTCAACGCCCCTGACCATATCCCTAAAGCCGTAGCGCGGGCCGAGGAGACTGAAGCGGCTCTGGCGGGTGGTCTTGGGCCGCCAAACTCCGTTGAAGCCCCAAGAGGCGCCGGAAGGGCTCAAGATCCGTGGATCCGAGAAGAAGGCTGAGGGCACAGCAGTCTGCGGAGACCCGCGGCGTCGCAGGTTGACTGCGCCTGGGCCGGAGGTGCGGCAAACCGGGTGAGATCGCCGAGCGAACCTGTTTGCCAATCGCCGAAATAGTCGTTGTGGCTCAGTGGCGGAACTCTGGCTGAAAAAATTGGCAAACGTTTTGAATTGTTGGCATTTTTACTCTTCCCTAGGGAGCGCCATTAGTTTTCACGTCGATTAATCAGCGGCTTTTCTCAGTGGCGTCCCGCCTCGAGCCGCAGTGGGACCGCCTGTGTTCTGGTCCAACCCTAGCTCACCGCTTTTAGGAACTCTCGCCCGAGTGGCGTCAGAAATATCGACCCGCTAGGTGAAGCCAGGATGCCCAAGTCCAGGAGGTTGGCCACGGAGATCGATACCTCATCCTCTCCAATGCCCAGCTTTACCTTGGCGTTGCCACGCGTCGCGCCGTTTTCCTGCCCACCATTTGCTTGAATCTCTCGGAGCATACCCGCATCCACGGCATCCAGCTTCTTTGCTATCTCGATGAACTTCAGGCGGAACCTTCGGCTGCCCTCCGGGCTTGCGGCGGCTGCGAGAAGTGCGGCCCATATATCCTGAAGCTCATCGCGAGACTCATCCGCCGCGGCAACGATGATCGGGATGCTTAGGGCAGGCGACGCATCAGGCTCCTTTATGCCATCCCTTTCCAAGCGCTTTTTCGCCTTGTCGATTGTGCGTATTAGATTCTCTGTGCGCTTGACCTTGAGGTAGTTGCCACCCAGCAGCGCAACGATGTCCTGCGGGGTTGTTCCGAACGTCTCTTTCAAAAACCCGCCCACACCTTGAAGTGTTTTGAGCGCCTCCTGGCCGAGCTTTGCCTGCTCGTCCGGAATTGGAATGAGACTATCGTCACTACTCATGTCCAGCCTCCCAGCTTTGCCATGGCGGCACTCTTCAGTTGTTGCAAAGCTAAGGTCATAAAGCCCCACTGGGGAGCGCCATTACCGACGCTCAACACAAATTTCTCCGACCTGCGCGCGCGGCTCCTCGGCCTCGCGGCGCACATTCGCGTCCGAGCTTTGCTCATCGAGGCACCCTTCATAAAGAAGGGCGCAGGGAAGGCCGGGTGCAGGCCGCACCCATGGCCCGCCTGCAGAAAGAAAAGCAGGCGGCAGTCACCACAGGATTGGCCGAACAACCGGCCTTCCCTGCGCGATGGGTTACGGCTGCTCCGTGCTCTCCCAGGGGACCGGGCTTGCTTGCCCCCGTCATCGGGATGTCACCGACCAAGACACCAGCGTCGGGGTGTCGGGACCACACGGCTTGACCGTCCGTCCAGGGTTCGTTCGTCCGCACGCGAAACGCGCACTGCGACCCCAGGCGGCCACCGCATCTCCCGCTCCACGGTCCGTGACGATCGCGAAACGCCCCTTCTGTGAGCAGGAGACGGCGAAGAGTGTCGATCTGATTTGCCCGACGACACAAGGCCGGATTTGCCCGACGGAATGCGACAAACTGGCACGACGGGCAGATTGAGGATGGGGGCGCGGAAGGCCGCTTTGGAGAGCGCCGAATTCACCAACGCAGGGGGCGGGCAAGCGTAGCGCACACGCCGCCTTGATAGACCGCTTGCGGTTCTGCCTACGTTAGTCGGTCCCTGCTGCTGGTTGCATCAACTGAATCCGTGGGCCATTTGCCACCAGCCACTGACGTGCGCGCTCTGTCTCAGGGCACAGGCTCTGCACCGTCAGCCAGAACTTCCGGGAGTGGTCGGGAACGGCCAGGTGAACCATTTCGTGCGTGACGATGTAGCGCATGACAAATTCCGGAGCCATCACAAGCCGCCAGTTGAACGATAGATTGCCGAGCGCAGAGCAGTTGCCCCACTTGGTTCGCTGGCCCATCACGTAGATGCGGTTCGGCGCGCGTTTCAACCGTTTGCCTACATTGGTGATGTGTTGCTCGATGCGTTCGCGCGCCTGCTTGCGCAACCAATTTTCGAGTGATCGGGCGGGGGCCGTCCTACTACCCGGGTTACAAGTGACCGTTATTGCGTCGTGCTTGATCGCGACTTTATTCGGGGCGCGCCAATTCTGCGAACGCACGACTCGCACTGCCACCTTATCGCCCTGAAACAGAATGTGTTCATCATCCCGCACTAATGGTCGGCGCAAGGCATGCAGTTGACGAACCCGCATCAGTTGCCCAGACAACCACGCGCGCTGATTGTCAACGAAAGCCGTGGCTTCCCAGTCGTCGCGCCCTTCAGGCAGGACGACTACGACACCATCAGGGCCCACCTTGATGCGAAGTTTCTTGGCCGTGGGGGAATGCACGAGCTTCCACTCCACCACCTGCCCGTCGAGCAGAAGGCGGTGGAGTGCGACCGTACGGCCATTTTCAGCCAAGGCCATCGCTATTCACCAGTTCTTCGATCGCAGGCCCGAGGAACGGCGGATTTGCATCGTCCGCATCAAAGCCCAACGCGGTGTAGGTCGGATTCCATGATTCCGCCAATAGCGACTGTTCCACGCGCATCCGCCCACCCTTGGAATTGCTCCAGCCAGCGGGAAGCAACTGATTGCCCCGCAAATGCGCCACCATGCGCCGCGCACAATCGGCAAGGTATGCCTCGTCTTTGCTGGCGGAGTATTCACGGAGCACCGTGAACAGGCCATATTCGCCCGGCTGCGTTAGACCCAGCCGTTCGGGCTCCTCGTCGGCCGTGGCCTTTTCGTCGGCGATGGCTTGCAATTCCTTGAGGCGTTCCTCGGCGGCCTTGTCAGCCGCGTCCTTTCTCGTCTTCAAACGCGCAAGCCGCTCGCCAAGCTGCCGGTAGGTGAAGCCGCCACCATCGTCCTCGGCGAGTTCCGCCGTCAAAATCGCTTCCAGCGCCGCGGCCTTGTCTGCCGGACTGGGTAGCTCCTCAAGCTTGGCGACGTAATCCTTATCGATCTTGAACACAGGCAACGAGTCGGCCAGGTCCATGAATTGGGTGTTTTGTTCGATTAACGCCCGCGTCTTGGCCGAAAGCTCGCCATAGGTACCCTGCTTGCTCGCGCCCCTCTGTCTGCGGCGGTGAGCGATATAGACGCTGCATAGCCAGTTGTAGGTGTAGCGGTGTTCGTACAGCACGGGATCGGGCGACACCGCCTCCCATAGCCGTTCCAGGCTCTTGAAGTTGTGCTCGAAAATCTTGGCCGCGTCCGGGTCTTTGATCGCTCGCAGGGCGGCCAGCAGGCATTCGCGCGTGTCCGCAATTGTGATGTCCTTGAAGCTTTCTATGCAGCGCTCTACCTCGCCTGGGACCGTGGCCTTGAGCTTGTCCCAGTCGATCAGCGCCTCTTCGCGGATATTCTCGTCGAAGTTTAGCGCCTTGGTGAGATTGCTGAACACGCCGAAGTAATCCACTACAACGCCGGTGCGCTTATTCATCGCTGGCAGCGGGCGGTTGGTTCGGGCAATGGCTTGCAACAGATTGTGGTCGCGCAGTGGCTTGTCCAGATACATGACCTGCTCGACCGGCGCATCGAAGCCAGTCAGTAGCCGGTCGCAGACGATCAGGATTTTCAGCGGCGGTTTCCACTTGCTGTGGTTTTCGCCGAATGCCTCGCGATTCTAATGGACTGCACCCCTCAAGTGAGACACGATAATCTCAGTGACAGGCATTCCGAGGATGACCTGTGGCAGCAAGAGGGA
>NZ_JAUHHY010000022.1:0-106602 GCF_032377435.1 Bradyrhizobium sp. SZCCHNS3002 | reverse complement strand
GGCGATGCTCAAGACCGCAGAAGAATCCACGCCATGCACCATGTCCAGTCTGTCTGAACCGGACAGCCGTGGGCTTGACCCGGGCATCCATGCACTTGGCGAAGAGATGGATGGCCGGGCCTTCGCCGCGCCGAAGCGGCTACGGCCGCGCAGGCGGGTCAAGCCCGGCCATGACGAAGCGAGGTTTGGACACGCACATCATCTTCATGGTCTAGAGTGGGCTGACAGAGAGGGAGAACCCGATGACCGGCACCCCAGAGATCAAGTCCGCCTTCAACGCCATTCGCGCCATCGACTATACGATCATCCTCGTCCGCGATTGGACGGCGATGCGCGGCTTCTATGAGAACGTGCTGGGCTTCCCGATCGCGCGCGAGCTGTCGCAGGGCTGGATCGAATACCGGATCGGCGCCAATACATTGGCGCTGGCGCAACCGAAGCGGCTCGCATCGGACCAGCTGACGCCCCGAGGCGCCGCCTCGCTGCAGCTCGCGTTCAAGGTGGGCCGTAACGATGTCGACCGCTGCGCGGCAGAATTGACCAGCAAGGCGTCGCTCTCATGGAGCCGCCGACGGACCAGCCCTTCGGGCACCGGACCCTGTTCTTCAGGGACCCGGACGGCAATCTGCTCGAAGTGTACGCGGAGATCTAACAGCTGATATCTAAGGCTTGGCGGCCGCGCTAGGCGGCCGCCGGTTGTATCCGGGGATTGAGCACGTACTCCTTCAGCACCTTGTCGGTGGCGGCATCGACTTCGACCAGCGACACGTCGTAGCTCCAGAGATCGGCGAGATGCTGCAGCACGCGCTTGGTGTCGGTCTCGTTGAGCTGGGCGCCCTTGACCACCGTATGCCGCAGCATCAGGCGGCGATCGCCGGCGAGATCGACATCGACCACCTCGATGTTGGGGTCGATGTAGCCGACGTCGTACTGCTTGGACAGCTCGCGGCGGATGCGGCGATAGCCGCGCTCGTCATGGATGGCATCGACAAGAATGCCGGCGCGCTCGGCCGGATCGTCATGCAGGTGGAACAGTCTGAGCTGCCGGATCAGGTTGGGGCTGAGGAACTGGCTGATGAAGCTCTCGTCGCGATAGTTCGCCCAGACGTCACGCAGCACCGCCATTTCGTCGCCGGTGCCGGCGATGTCCGGAAACCATTCGCGGTCCTCGTCGGTCGGATCCTTCACGATGCGCTCGATGTCCTGCATCATCGCAAAGCCAAGGGCATAGGGGTTGAAGCCGGAGTAGCGCGGATCGTCGAACTCCGGCTGGAACACGACATTGGTGTGCGACTGCAGGAACTCCAGGAAATTGCCGTCGGTGAGTCGTCCTTCCTGGTGCAGACGGTTCATGATGCGATAATGCACGTAGGTCGCCGTGCCCTCGTTCATGACCTTGGTCTGGCCCTGCGGATAGAAATACTGCGCGATGTGGCGGACGATGCGCAGCAGCTCGCGCTGCCAGGGCGCCAGCCGCGGCGCGGTCTTCTCCAGGAAATAAAGCAGGTTCTCCTGCGGCAGGCCGAGCAGCGCGCGGCGCCGCTCGACGTTCAGCATCGCATTGGTCTTGACCGGGCCGGTCGGCACCGTGCGCCAGAGATCGTTGAACTGGCCCTCCTCATAGAGCCTGCGCTTGCCGGCGCGCTTCTCCTCCTCGCGGAAGTCGAGCTTCTTCTTGCCGGGATAGCGGTCGACGCCATGCGACATCAGCGCGTGGGCGGCATCGAGCGTATGCTCGACCGCGAGCCGGCCATAGCGTTCCTCGCATTGCGCGATGTAGCCGCGGGCGAAGTCGAGATAGTCGAGGATGCCGTCGGCATCGGTCCACTGCTTGAACAGGTAGTTGTTCTTGAAGAAGTGATTGTGACCGAACGCGGCATGCGCGATCACCAGGGTCTGCATCGTCGCCGTGTTCTCCTCCATCAGATAGGAGATGCAGGGCGAGGAGTTGATCACGATCTCATAGGCGAGGCCCATCAGCCCTTTGCGGTACGAGGCCTCGTGATAGGCGAAGTGCTTGCCGAACGACCAGTGCTTGTAGAACAGGGGCATGCCGACCGAGGAATAGGCGTCGAGCATCTGCTCGGCCGTGATCACCTCGATCTGGTTGGGATAGGTGTCGAGCCCGAGCTCCTTGTGCGCCACCCTCTCGCAGGTATCGTGAATGCGCTGCAAGGTGAGGAAATTCCAGTCGGCGCCCTCGAACAGCAGTCCGCTCATGACGCCGCCCTCTCCTGCGTGGTGCCGCGACGCTGAAACAGGTCGTGGAACACCGGGAAGATCTCGCTCCGGTCGCGCACCTTGCGCATCGACAGCGGCTCGCCATTGGCGCGCAGCCGCTCATACAGCGACCACAGCGCGGAGTCCGGCATCTCGAACGAATAGGTGCCGGACTCGCCGACCTCGAGATAGGCGAAGAACTGCGACACCGGCAGGATGTTGTCGGTCAGGAGCCGCGCGACATTCTCGGAATCCGAGGTCGCGTTGTCGCCGTCGGAGGCCTGCGCCGCGTAGATGTTCCAGTCCGAGGGCCGGAAGCGCGAGCGGACGATGTCGTGCATGCATTGCAGGGCGCTCGACACCAGGGTGCCGCCGGATGCCGGTCCGTAGAAGAAGGTCTGCTCGTCGACCTCCTCGGCACGATCGGTATGGCGGATGAACACGATCTCGACATGGCGGTAGCGCCGGGTCAGGAACACGTAGAGCAGCATGTAGAACCGCTTGGCGAGGTCCTTCATGTGCTCCGACATCGAGCCGGACACGTCCATCAGGCAGAACATCACGGCCTGCGCGATCGGCTTCGGCACCGCTTCGAAGCGGCGGTAGCGGATGTCGATCGGATCGATGAAGGGGATGCGCTTGGCCTTCGCCTTCAGCGCTTCGAGCTCGGCCAGCAGCGCGGCGCGCTTGTCGTCGTCGGTCTCCTGCTCCAGCTGGGCTTCGAGCTCGGCAATCGCCTCCGGCCGCGGCCGGCGGAGCGCGACGCGGCGGGCCAAGGCGCGGGTGACGGTGCGGCTGATCGAGATATTGGCTGGCGAACCCGACGTCGAATAGCCCGCGCGCACCAACCCTTCGCTCTCGGCCTCGGCGAATTTGCGCTTGGCGAGATCGGGCAGCTCGAGATCGTCGAGGAACAGGTTGACGAACTCCTCCTTGCTCAGCACGAAGCGGAAGGCGTCCTCGCTGTCGCCCTGCCCCGGCGCCGACTTGCGGCCGCTGCCATCACCGGAGCGCGGCAGGATATCGCCCTCGACGAACTTCTTGTTGCCGGGCAGCACCATGTCGCGGGTGCCGCCCTCACGGCGGAAGCGCGGCTCGTCCATGCCATCGAGCGGTATGGAGACCTCACCACCCTCGAGCACGTCCTTGATGTCGCGGTCCTGCGACGTCTTCTTCACGGCCCCTTGAACCAACGCCTTGGCTCGGCGCAAAAATCGCTGACGGTTTTCGAGACTTTTGCCGCCCGGATTCAGGCGCCGATCAATGATGTGCATGACCACGTTTCCATACGCCTCCTGCTGCAGCGGTTTCGACTCCTGCTCTCCCCCGCCGCGATGCCGCGGTGCAGTATCAGACCCGATACCGGACCCGCATCATTCGCTGCCCGACGCGTCCCATCAAAGTTCAGCGTCGAACGTTCCGCTCGCCTCGTCGTCCCGGCGCCAATATCCGCCGATGGCCTGCAGCACATGCAGTGAACATCGGCGCCGGACCGCGATCAACCTGCCTGCTTCACCCGCATGTACCACTCGACCAGCCGGCGGACCTGCCGCTCGGTGTAGCCGCGTTCGACCATGCGCGCGACGAAGTCGTCGTGCTTCTTCTCGGTCTCGCCGTCCTTCTTGGTACCGAACGAGATCACCGGAAGCAGATCCTCGACCTGCGAGAATATCCTCTTTTCGATGACCTCGCGGATCTTTTCGTAGGAGGTCCAGGACGGATTTTTTCCGCCGTTCTGGGCCCGGGAGCGCAGCGAGAACTTGACAACCTCGTTGCGGAAGTCCTTCGGGTTGGCGATCCCGGCCGGCTTCTCGATCTTGGTCAGCTCCTGGTTCAACAGCTCGCGATTGAGCAGCTGTCCCGTATCGGGATCCTTGAAGTCCTGATCCTCGATCCAGGCGTCGGCGTAGTCGACGTAGCGGTCGAACAGGTTCTGGCCGTAATCGGAGTAGGATTCCAGATACGCCTTCTGGATCTCGTGGCCGATGAACTCCGCGTAACGCGGCGCGAGGTCCGCCTTGATGAATTCGAGGTAGCGCTTCTCGACCTCCTCCGGCAGCTGCTCGCGCTTGATCGACTGCTCCAGCACATACATCAAGTGCACGGCATCGGCGGACACTTCCGCCGTGTCGTGATTGTAGGTCGCGGCCAGGACCTTGAAGGCAAAGCGGGTGGAAATGCCGTCCATGCCCTCGTCGACGCCGGCGGCGTCGCGATATTCCTGCACGCTGCGCGCCTTCGGATCGGACTCCTTCAGGCTCTCGCCGTCATAGACCCGCATCTTGGCGTACAAGGTCGAGTTCTCGTGCTTGCGCAGGCGCGACATCACCGAGAAGCGGGCCAGGGTGTCCAGGGTCGCCGGCGCGCAGGGCGCGGTGGCGAGCTCGGAGCCCTGGATCAGCTTCTCGTAGATCTTGCGCTCCTCGGTGACGCGCAGGCAGTACGGCACCTTGATGACGCAGATGCGGTCGATGAAGGCCTCGTTGTTCTTGTTGGTCTTGAAGCTCTGCCACTCCGCCTCGTTGGAATGGGCGAGGATCACGCCATTATAGGGGATCGCGCCGATGTTCTCGGTGCCGATATAGTTGCCCTCCTGCGTCGCCGTCAGCAGCGGATGCAGCATCTTGATCGGCGCCTTGAACATCTCGACGAATTCGAGGATGCCCTGGTTGGCGCGGTTGAGGCCGCCCGAATAGGAGTAGGCGTCGGGATCGTTCTGGGCGTAGGTTTCGAGCTTGCGGATGTCGACCTTGCCGACCAGCGAGGAGATGTCCTGGTTGTTCTCGTCGCCCGGTTCGGTCTTGGCGATCGCGATCTGCCGCAGCCGCGACGGCTGGATCTTGGCGACGCGGAACTGCGAGATGTCGCCGCCGAAGGCTTCGAGTCGCTTGTAGCACCACGGGCTCATCAAACCGGATAGACGGCGGCGCGGAATGCCGTATTTCTCCTCGAGCATCGGGCCCAGCGTGTCGGGATCGAACAGGCCGAGCGGCGATTCGAAGACCGGGCTCAGCTCATCACCGGCCTTGAGCACGTAGATCGGATGAGCTTCCATCAACTGCTTCAGCCGTTCGGCGAGCGACGACTTGCCGCCGCCGACCGGTCCGAGCAGATAGAGGATCTGCTTGCGCTCTTCGAGACCTTGCGCGGCGTGGCGGAAGAAGCCGACGATGCGCTCGATCGTGTCTTCCATGCCATAGAAGCCGGCGAACGCGGGATACAGCCGAACCGTCCGGTTCAAAAAAATACGGCCAAGGCGTGGGTCCTTGGCCGTGTCGATCATCTGAGGCTCACCGATCGCAGCTAGTAGTCGTTCAGCGGCGTTCGCGTATCGCATCGGGTCGGTTCGACACGATTCTAGATATTCCTGCATCGACATGTCGGTCTGGCTGCGTGCCTCGAACGACCTTGCGAACGCGTTGAACAACGAATCGTTGTACATGATCCCTCTCCACGTAGGTTCCGCCGCACTGCTGCAACGGGCCGAGATCTAAGTACGTTCCTGCTGATCCCGAACCGACTCAGAGTGAAGCGCGCTAGCCCCCATTGGGCACCGTCTTCGTCCTTTTCCGCAACGCAAAGTGCATGCAGCATATGCCCTATCAACATGCACTTCGCTCAATAGTTCGGCAAAAGCCGGCCGACTCTCCCCATTTGTACCTCATTGTCTCTGCTTCGCAACATCCGCAATACCCCGGCACCGTAGTCTTCCTGCGCCGCACAAGGTGTTGTGAAGCCACGTGAACTGGTGGCGTGACAGCTCCGTAATCAGTCTCCCTTCCGGAAGTGAACCGCGAGTGAACGCCAATCGTCGCGCATCTGCGCCAGGCAGCGAATGTCTCATTCGTGGCGCGACGTGATGCGCGCCAGCCACGGCTGGTCAAACAGACACAGCCAAGCTGCAAGCGCGTCGGCCAGCGCTCATACGATGTCATCATGACCCAGCGAGCGATGAACGCGCGCATCTCACAGCGCCATCCGCACACATGTTCACCGCTAGAACCGAATGTCGTAACGCAACGCACCGCCGAAGCCGGACGGATCACTCGATGCTGATCATTGCCATGATCAGGGTGCGGCTCGCCACCGAATGTCTGCAAGCAGAAAGCATCATGGGTTATCCGCCAATCACGAGGCGCAGCCGAGGCGACAATCGCAACACGCTCGCCCTGATCTGTGACGTGAGGCACCATTACCCAGAACACATGTGGCCCCTTTCCAGCATTGCAAGGCGGAGAAGGTTTGATCGGCGGCATTTGCTCGCCCACGATGGGAGACCTCCGGCGCGGGAGTCGCAGAGACCGACGCGAGCCGAACACCGGCCGCGCTTGGCGGGCCTTTCCCCCGCCTTGGTCGTACGGCCGGCCGCAGGCTTCAGACTGCCTGCTTCAGAGTGCCTGCTTCAGAGTGCCTGCTTCAGAGTGCCTGCTTCAGAGTGCCTGCAAGTCTCCCGCCGAGCGCACGCCGCCGGCACGTCGCACCCGGTACGAAGCTCTTGGGATTCCAGAGGGATCAATCCATTATGAATGGCGTTCTCCTGTGGGCTGGCGCATAGTTGTTCATGTGAGGTCCACGACCTGGCAGGCCGCCAGGCGGGAACCCGAAAAAGCAAGCCGACGCACATAGATAGGCATCATGAATCCGGTCAAAGCTCTCGAAGAACACGGCCAGGCGGTCTGGCTCGATTTCCTCGCACGCGGCTTCGTCGCCAGGGGCGACCTCAAGCGGCTGATCGATGAGGATGGCGTCAAGGGCGTCACCTCGAATCCCGCGATTTTCGAGAAGGCGATCGGCAGCTCCGATGAATATGACGCGCCGATCGCCGCGGCGCTGAAGAACGGCGATCGATCGCCGACGCAGCTGTTCGAGGCCGTCGCCGTCGAGGACATCCAGAATGCCGCCGACGTGTTGCGGCCCGTCTACGACCGCTTCGATGGCAATGACGGCTTCGTCAGCCTCGAAGTCTCGCCCTATCTGGCGATGGACAGCAAAGCGACCATCACCGAGGCAGAGCAGCTCTGGAAGGCGGTCGACCGCAGGAATCTGATGATCAAGGTGCCGGCGACCGACGCCTGCCTGCCGGCCATCCAGCACCTGATCGCCAAGGGCATCAGCGTCAACATCACCTTGCTGTTTTCGCAAGAAGTCTACCGGCAGGTCGCCGAAGCCTACATTGCCGGCCTCGAAGCCTATGTCGCCGCCGGCGGTGATCCGTCGCATGTTGCCAGCGTGGCGTCGTTCTTCGTCAGCCGCATCGACAGCGTGGTCGACAAGCAGCTCGACGCGAAGATCGCCCAGGCCAACGATCCCTCGGAGAAGGAGCGGCTGGCCGCGCTCAAGGGCAGGATAGCCATCGCCAACGCCAAGATGGCGTATCAGGACTACAAGCGGCTGTTCGCCGGCGCGCGCTGGGAGCGGCTGGCCGCGCACGGCGCCAAGCCGCAACGACTGCTCTGGGCCTCCACCGGCACCAAGAACAAGGATTACCGCGACGTCCTCTATGTCGAGGAGCTGATCGGACCGAACACCGTCAACACCGTGCCGCCGGCCACGCTGGATGCCTTCCGCGATCACGGAGAGGTGCGCGACAGTCTGGAGGAAGACGTCGACGCCGCCCGGGCCGCCCTGGAGGATCTGGCGAAGACCGGCATATCCCTCGACGACATCACCGCGGATCTCGTGGTCGACGGCGTCAAGCAGTTCGCGGACGCCGCCGACAAGCTCTACGGCGCGGTTGCGCACAAGCGCGCCGTCGTGCTGGGAGCAGGACTTGGGCAGCAGACGATCGCCATTGCTGCTGATCTGGAGAAGAAGGTCGCCTCCGCTACCGAGGACTGGCGCAAGGACGCCAGGATCCGCCGGCTCTGGCACAAGGATGCGACGGTCTGGACCGGCCATGACGAGCACAAATGGCTGGGCTGGCTGACCAGCGCTGACAAGGCCGATATCGCCGATTATGAGGACTATGCGCAGCGGGTGAAGGGACAGAAGTTTTCCGACGCCGTGGTTCTCGGCATGGGTGGCTCCAGCCTCGGGCCGGAGGTGCTGGCCGAGACCTTTCCGCGCAAGGCCGGCTTCCCCAGGCTGCACGTGCTCGACTCCACCGATCCCGCGCAGGTGCGCGCGATGGAGAAGGCGATCGACATCGCCAGGACCGTGTTCATCGTCTCCTCGAAGTCGGGCGGCACCACCGAGCCGAACGCGATGAAGGACTATTTCTTCGCGCGTGTGTCCGAGGCGATCGGGCCGAACAAGGCCGGCCACCGCTTCATTGCCGTGACCGATCCCGGCTCGTCGCTGGAGAAGGCGGCCAAGGCGCAAGGCTTCGCCCGCATCTTCCATGGCGAGCCGAGCATCGGCGGCCGCTATTCGGTGCTGTCGCCGTTCGGCCTGGTGCCGGCCGCGACCGCGGGCATCGACGTGCGCAAGCTGATCACGCAGGCGCTGTCGATGGTGCGCTCCTGCGGGCCCGACGTGCCGCCGCTCCAGAACCCGGGCGTGCAGCTCGGTCTGGCAATGGGTCTTGCCGGCCTCGAAGGCCGCGACAAGGTGACGATCTTCGCCTCGCCCAAGATCGCCGATTTCGGCGCCTGGGCCGAGCAGTTGATCGCGGAGTCCACGGGCAAGGAGGGCAAGGGCCTGGTCCCGATCGAGGGCGAACCGGTGGCGTCGCCTGAGCTTTATGGCAGCGACCGCTTCTTCATCGATATCAAGGTCGACGGCGACGACGTGACCGGCCATGATGCGAAGCTCGCCGCGCTCGAGGAGGCCGGCCATCCGGTCGTGCGCATCGTCATGACGTCGATCGACCAGCTCGGGCAGGAATTCTTCCGCTTCGAGATGGCGACCGCCGTCGCCGGCGCCGTACTCGGCATCAACCCGTTCGACCAGCCCGACGTCGAAGCGGCCAAGATCAAGACCCGCGAGCTGACCGCGGCGTTCGAGCAAACCGGCGCGCTGCCGGAGGAGCAGCCAGTTGCATCGATCAAGGGCTGCGAGCTCTACACCGATGCTCAGAACGCCGAGAGCCTGCGCGAGCATGGCGCCGACGGCACGCTCGCGTCCTGGCTGAAGGCGCATCTTGGCCGCGCCGGCGCCGGCGACTACATCGCCCTGCTCGGCTATATCGACCGCAACGCCGGCAATATCGACACGCTACAGCGGATCCGGCTGAGGCTGCGCGATGCCAAGCACCTCGCCACCTGCGCCGAGTTCGGTCCGCGCTTCCTGCACTCGACCGGCCAGGCCTACAAGGGCGGTCCGGACAGCGGCGTGTTTCTCCAGATCACGGCTGACGACGCCGAGGATCTGCCGATCCCCGGGCAGAAGGCGAGCTTCGGCGTGATCAAGGCGGCGCAGGCGCGCGGCGATTTCGACGTGCTCACCGAGCGCGGGCGCCGGGCTCTTCGGGTCCATCTCAAGGGCAATCTGAAATCGGGCCTGAAGATGCTCGACAGCGCGATCAGTGAAGCGCTGAGCTAGGAAGGGCGTCGTCGATGCAATTGGGAATGATCGGTCTCGGGCGGATGGGCGGCAACATCGTGCGCCGCCTGATGCGCGCGGGACACGCCTGCGTGGTCTATGATCGCGACGCAAAGGCGGTCGCCGCGCTGGTCTCCGAGGGTGCGGTGGGCGCCGCGAGCCTCGAGGAATTCGTCGGCAAGCTCGCCCCCCCGCGGCACGCCTGGATCATGCTGCCGGCCGGCAAGATCACGGAAGCCACAGTCGAGCAGCTCACCAAGCTGATGAGCCAAGACGACGTCGTCATCGACGGCGGCAACAGTTTTTGGCAGGACGACGTCCGCCGCGGCAAGGCGCTGAGGGAGCGCGGTCTGCACTATGTCGACGTCGGCACCTCCGGCGGAGTCTGGGGCCTTGACCGGGGCTACTGCATGATGATCGGCGGCGACAAGCCGGTCGTCGACCGGCTCGATCCGATCTTCGCGACGCTGGCGCCAGGCATCGGCGACATCCCGCGCACACCGGGCCGGCACGGCCGCGACCCGCGCGTCGAGCAGGGCTACATCCATGCCGGGCCGACTGGCGCCGGCCACTTCGTCAAGATGATCCACAACGGCATCGAATATGGCCTGATGCAGGCCTATGCCGAGGGCTTCGACATCCTCAGGAACGCGAACAGCGAGGCGCTGCCCGAGGCACATCGCTTCGACTTCGATCTCGCTGACGTCGCCGAGGTGTGGCGCCGCGGCAGCGTCATTCCGTCCTGGCTGCTCGACCTCACCGCCAGCGCGCTGGCGCGGCAGCCCGGCCTGGAGAAATATTCCGGCTATGTCGAGGATTCCGGCGAAGGCCGCTGGACCGTGAACGCGGCGATCGACGAGGCCGTGCCGGCCGAGGTGCTGACGGCCGCTTTGTTCGCGCGTTTCCGCTCGCGCCAGGAGCACACCTTCGCTGAGAAGATTCTCTCGGCGATGCGCGAAGGCTTCGGTGGGCACAAGGAGCCCGAACAGCACCCAGATCCGGCGCGCCAGAGCGCGCCTGGGATCGTCAAGCCCAGGGACGACCGCGCGTGACCCCGCTGTATCCGCACCAGCCGCGACATCAGAAGCCCGACGCCTGCGCCTTCGTGATCTTCGGTGTGACCGGCGATCTGACCCATCGGCTCGTTCTGCCATCGCTTTACAATCTCGCGGCCAATCATCTGCTGCCGGACAGGTTCTGCATCGTCGGCATTGCCCGCAAGGGCATGTCGAGCGAGCAACTGCGCGACAACCTGATGGAGGGCCTGCGCAAATATGCGACGCGTCCGATCGAGGACGAGATCGCCCAGCGCCTCCTGCAATGCGTGACCGCGATCGAGGCCGATCCGAAGGAGCCGGAGAGCTTCGATCAGTTGAAGGAGCGACTGGAAAAGCTCGAGGCCGCGCGCGAGACCCACGGCAACCGGCTGTTCTACCTGGCGACGCCGCCGAGCGCCTTTGCGCCGATCGCGCAACAGCTCGGGCGCGTCGGGCTGCTTCGCGAGGACGGCAAGGCCTGGCGCCGCCTCGTGGTGGAGAAGCCGTTCGGCACCGATCTCGCCTCGGCCAAGAAACTGAACGACACGCTGCTGCAGCTCGTAACCGAGCACCAGATCTACCGGATCGATCATTACCTCGGCAAGGAGACGGTGCAGAACATCCTGGTGCTGCGCTTCGCCAACGGCATGTTCGAGCCGATCTGGAACAGGCATCACATCGACCACGTGCAGATCACCGTCGAGGAGAAGCTCGGCGTCGGCACACGCGGCAGCTTCTACGACGCGACCGGCGCGCTGCGCGACATGGTCCCCAACCATCTCTTCCAGTTGCTCTCGCTGGTGGCGATGGAGCCGCCGGCGCGGTTCGATGCGCATACCGTCCGCTCCGAGAAGGCGGAGGTGCTGTCGGCGATCCAGCCATTGAGCGAACGGGAGGCGCTGCTCAACTCGGTGCGCGGCCAGTACACGGCCGGCATGATTGGCGACGCCGAGCTGCCGGATTATGTGAGGAGCAAGGACGTTCGCCCCGACAGCACCACCGAGACCTACGCGGCCTTCAAGCTCACCATCGATAATTGGCGCTGGGCCGGCGTACCGTTTTATCTGCGCACCGGCAAGGCGCTCGGCGCCAAGCGCACCGAGGTCGCGATCAAGTTCCGCCAGGCGCCGTTCGCGATGTTCAGCTGCACCCCGATCGAGACCCTGGCCGAGAACTATCTCGTCATCGGCATCGAGCCGACCCAGAGCATCACCTTGCAGTTCAACACCAAGATCCCGGGGCCGACCATCCGCACCGACGGCGTGCAGATGAAGTTCAACTACAAGGACTATTTCCAGGCCGAGCCCGCCACCGGCTACGAGACGCTGATCTATGACTGCATGATCGGCGACAACATCCTGTTTCAGCGCGCCGACAGCGTCGAGGCCGGCTGGAAGGCCGTCGAGCCATTCATCGAGGCCTGGAAGAAGGCCGGCCGCGATGGCCTGCATTCCTACGCGGCCGGCAGCGAGGGACCTGAGGCGGCGGCCGATCTGCTGGCCCGCGACGGCCGCAGCTGGCGCAAGCTGGTTTAGCCGTGGTCGGACCGCAGGACCGCAACCTCGTGCGTGTCGCCGACCGGGCGACGATGGCGAGGGTCGCGGCCGAACATCTCCTGGCCCGGATCGATGCCAATCCGGCGACGATAGCCGTTTGCCTCACCGGGGGATCGAGCCCGAAGCAGCTCTATCAGCTGCTGGCGACGGACGCGTATCGCGAGCGGATTCCCTGGACGCGCGTGCACTGGTTCATCGGTGACGAACGATATGTTCCGCCCGGCGATCCCCTGCACAACATGACCATGGCGTGCCACGCGTTCCTCGATGCCTGCGCGCCGGCCGCCAACATCCACCCGATCGCGACCGATAGATCGGACCCGGAGGCCAGTGCCTGCGACTATCAGCGCGCGCTGGAAGCGTTCTACGGCGCCGCGCGGCTCGACTCTGCGCGGCCGCTGTTCGACCTCGTGCTGCTCGGAATCGGTTCCGACGGCCATGTCGCGTCGCTATTCCCCGGCTTTCCCGCTGTTGATATCGCCGATCGCTGGGTTGTCGGCGTCGACAAGGCCCACGTCGCACCCTTCGTGCCGCGGATCAGCCTGACCTTGCCTGCGCTCGCCTCCTGCCGAACCATGCTGTTCGAGGTCGCCGGCGCCGACAAGCGCGCGATCATGACGCGCGTGCTGGCCGGCGAAGACCTGCCCGCCAATCGCGCCCGCTCGATTCGGGAGACGATCCTGCTGATCGACAGCGAGGCCTGGCCGGAGAGGCAAAGTGGCGACATCTGACCTGCCCCATGCGCTCATTATCATGGGCGTCTCCGGCTCCGGCAAGAGCACGATCGGGCAAGCATTGGGCCAACGCCTCGGCTGGCGCTTCGAGGATGGCGACAGCTTTCACCCGCCCGCGAACGTCGCCAAGATGAGCGCGGGCCACCCGCTCACCGACGAGGATCGCTGGCCCTGGCTGCATGCCATTGCCACGGAGATCGCGCAATGCCGCAGCGCGGGCCAGCACATCATCATCGCCTGCTCGGCGCTCAAGAAGGCCTATCGCGATATCCTGGTCGGCGGCCGCGACGATGTCCGCATGGTCTATCTCCAAGGCACTCAGGAGCTGATCGGCGAGCGGATGAAGCATCGCGCCGGGCACTTCATGCCGCCGGGCCTGCTCACCAGCCAGTTCGCCACCCTGGAACCGCCTGGCGCCCGCGAGCATCCCATCACGGTCTCGGTCGACGCGCCGGTCGCGGCGATCGTGGACGACATCCTGCAACAGCTTCACAGCGGTCAGGGACGAGCCTGACCGCAAACAGGAAGGGCTCATGACCCGCATCGCTCTCGTCGTATCCGACGTCGACGGCACGCTGCTGACCAAGGACAAGGTTCTGACCGAACGGGCCGCGAAGGCGGCGCGGCGGCTGCACGAATCCGGCGTTGGCTTCACGCTCACCTCGAGCCGCCCCGCGATCGGAATGCGCTTTCTGATCGAGCCGCTGCAGATCAGCCTTCCGGTGGGGCCGTTCAACGGCAGCTCAATCGTCGACGCCACCATGCGCCCGCTCGAGCAGAGCCTGATCCCGCCCGCGGCCGCCGCACGCTGCGTCGACCTGCTGCATCAAGCCGGCGTCGACATCTGGGTCTTCACCAACGACGCCTGGGTGACGCGCAATCCGGACGGTGAGTACGTCCCGAACGAGCGGCGCGCGATACGCGCGGAGCCGACGATCGTCGGCGATTTCTCGCCCTATCTGGCGAACGCCTGCAAGATCGTCGGCGCGAGCAGCGATTTCGCGCTGCTGGCGGGCTGCGAGAGCCAGATGCAGCAGGCATTGGGCGCGGAAGCGACAGCGGTGCGCTCGCAGAGCTACTATCTCGACATCACTCCGCCCGGACATGACAAGGGCACCTTCGTCAGCGCGATGGCTCAGCGGCTCGGTATCCCGCTCGACCAAGTCGCGACCATCGGCGACATGCACAATGATGTCGCGATGTTCGAGGTGAGCGGATTGTCGATCGCCATGGGCAATGCCAGTGACGAGGTGAAGAGCAAAGCCAAGCGCATCACCACGTCCAATCAGGACGAAGGCTTTGCCAATGCCATGGAGATGATCCTGGCGGAAAACGCGCAAGGCTGATCCGCAAGCTGACGTGCGGGAGCTCAGGCCTCCGACCGCTGCCTTGCGGGTTTGTCGCTGGCCTTCCTGGCGCTGCTCAGATTCTGCGCCGTGTTGATCAGCGCGATATGCGTCAGCGCCTGGGGAAAATTGCCGGTCTGCCGCCGGGCCTCGCTGTCGTACTCCTCGGCCAGAAGTCCGACATCGTTGGCGATGTTCACCACGCGGCGGAACAGCGTCTCGGCCTTTTCCGTATCGCCCGCCAGGACATGGGCGTCGGCCAGCCACAGCGTGCAGGCAAGGAACGCGCCTTCGATCGGCTGCTGCTCGTCCGGAGGGACATCGCGCGGATCGTGCCGGAGCACGAAGCCGTCCCGTAGTAAATGCTGTTCGATCGCGTCCACCGTGCCGCGAATGCGCGAATCGGAGCTGGGGAGGAAGCCGACCGCCGGCAACAGCAGCAGGCTGGCATCGAGCAACCGCGAGCCATAGGACTCGACGAAGCTGCCGAGGCTTTCGTCATAACCCTTGGCGCAGACGTCGCGATGAATGGTCTCGCGCAGCCGCCGCCAGCGCTCCAGCGGCGCCTTGAACCCGAATTTCTCCGCGCTCTTGATCGCGCGATCGAACGCCACCCAGGTCATCACCTTGGAAAACACGTAGTGACGGCCGTCGCCGCGGCGTTCCCATATGCCGTGGTCGGGCTGGTCCCAGACGTCGGTGAGATGATCGAGCACCGCGCATTCCAGGTCCCATGTGCCGTCTTCCAGCTTGAGCCTGGTCATGCGGGCCTGGTGGAAGGCGTCCATCAGCTCGCCGTAGACGTCGAGCTGGAGCTGGGCGTGCGCGGCGTTGCCGATCCGCACCGGCCGGGCGCCTTCGTAGCCGGGCAGCCACTCGGCCTCCCACTCCATCAGCCGCCGCTGGCCCATGATGCCGTACATGATCTGCATATAGGCCGGTGCGCCGGCGGCGGCGCGCAGCAGCCAGTTGTGCCAGGCCAGCGCTTCCTCGGTGTAGCCCGAGTTCATCAGCGCGAGCAGCGTGAACGTCGCGTCACGCAGCCAGCAGAAACGATAGTCCCAGTTGCGCCGGCCGCCGAGCTTCTCCGGCAGCGACGTGGTCGGCGCCGCGACGATGCCGCCGGTCGGCGCATAGGTGAGCGCCTTCAGGGTGATCAGCGAGCGCATCACGAGTTCGCGGTGCTCGCCCTGATAGGTGCAGCGGCGCGACCAGTCGGCCCAGAAGGTCTCGGTGTCATCAAGCGCCTGAAGCGGATCGATCGCCTTGGGCACCGGTAGATGCGAGGGACCGTAGGTCAGCACGAACGGCACGGTGTCGCCGGCCGCGACCTCGAACTCCGCAACCGTGGTCATGTCCTCGCCGCGGGTGGCGATCGGCGTATGCAGCACCGCCATGTCCTGGCCGCAGATGGCAAGCAGCGCGGAGCGATCCTCGGAGCGCTTGACCCAGGGAATCTCGATGCCGAAGCCGAAACGGATGATCAGCTCCATCCGCATGGCGACCCGGCCGGCGACGCCGCGGACCAGCCGGACGACGTCGGAGGCGCTGCCCCGCGGCGGCATGAAATCGACCAGCTCGACGGTGCCGGTCGCGGTTTCGTACCGCGTCTCGAGGATGAGGCTGTCGCCACGATAGCGGCGGGACGTCGAGCGGATATCGCCGCGTGGCGCGATCAGCCAGCGGCCATGGCTGCGATCGCCCAGCAGGGAAGCGAAACAGGCGTCGGAATCGAACGCCGGCCAGCACAGCCAGTCGATCGAACCGTTTCGGCTTACGAGGGCAGCCGTCTCACAATCACCGATCAGCGCGTAATCTTCGATCCTGCAGGACATTCGGCATCCGCGTGCAATTGCCCCCTCGATCCCCGCATTCTAAACGCCGGCCGGGCTGATCCGTTCGGCGGTCGCCGCCTTCAACGCCGCGACGCTGGTCGCACCCGTGATGTCCTCGAGCTTGACCGGCATCTTGCGGCGCCAGTTCGGATGCTCGTCGATCGTGCCGGGAATATTGGGCTGATCGACCACCTGCAGCAGATCCTCCAGGGAAATCACCAGCAGCCGCGACCGCGTCCGCGACAGGAAGGCGATCGCCGAGTGGACGTCGTTGGCCTGAATGCCGTTGTGGCGCAGCACCTCGTCCCACAGCCCCAAGGCGTCCCAGCGATCCTGGTCGCTTTCGCCGGGATCGATGCCCAGCCCGCGTTTGGTCTTGAGATCGCCGAACGAGCGCCAGCCGGCATAGGTCGAGAGGTCGTGGGTGTTCAGCGTCACCAGCGCATTCGGCGGATAGAAGTCAACGTCGCGAAAGCGGCCGTTGTCGTCGCGTTCGAAGATCATCACCTTGTAGGACCACAGTCCCCAATCGGCCATCTGCTCGCGAAAGCCCTCCGGCACGGTGCCGAGATCCTCGCCGATGACGATGCAGTCGTTGGCCACGCTCTCGATGACGGTCGCGGCGAGCAGCGCATCGAACGGCATCTGCACATACGCGCCCTGCTTGGCCGGAAATCCGTGCGGCACCAGATAGAGCCGCTTCAAACCGAGCACGTGATCGAGCCGGATCGCGCCGGCATGGCGCATCGACGCCCTGATCATCTCCCGGAACGGCTCGAAATTCCTCAGCGCCAGCCCCGGCGCGTTGAAGCCGGCCAATCCCCAGTTCTGCCCGACCGTGTTCAACGGATCGGGCGGCGCTCCGACCGACAGCGTGCGCGAGATGGCGCCCTGCTCGTTCCAGGCATCGAAGCCGTCGGATTGAACGCCGACTGCGACGTCGAGATACAAGCCGACCTTCATTCCCAGCCGATGCGCGAGATCCCGGCAATGGCGCAATTGTCGCTCGGCGAGCCACTGCACATAGGCGATGAACTCGGCCTCCCTCCGGTCGGGGCCGCTGAGCAGCGCCGCACAGCGCGCGGCATCGGGCCGCCGCCACTCCTCAGGCCAGTCCCACCAGGGCTTCTGGAAGCGATGCCGCAACACCTCGAAGCAGGAGAAGCGCGCCAGCAGCTCGCCGCGCTCGGCCCGATAGGCCTTGAACTCCGCAGCGGCCGCGGCGTCGGGCGCGGCCATGAAGGCGTCGAAGGCGGCGCGCAGGGCCGGCCATTTCAACGCCGCCACACCCTTGTAGTCCACCAGCTCGGCTTGTCGCAGCGGCTCCAGCACCTTGCTGCCGGGCCCCTTCGCAAAGCCCGGCGCCTGCTCCACATCGACATAGAGCGCATTCAGGAACAGCCGGCTGTTCGGTGCATAGGGACTGAAGTCACCCGGCCGGTCGTCGAACAACGCGTGCAGCGGATTGAGCCCGACACCATCGGCGCCGAGCTTGGCGCAAAGCGTGATGAGATTGGCAAGGTCGGTGAAGTCGCCCATGCCCCAGTTGCGGCCGGATCGAATGCCGTAGAGCTGGACCGCCAGCAGCCAGACGCGATCGAAATCGCCGGCGAAGGCCTTCGCCGGTGCGACCAGCAGCGGCAGCTCCTCGCGGTACGACGACGCATCCACCAGCTCGAGGCGGTAGCTGCCGACCGGCAGATCACCCGGCCACTCGACCAGGGCCTCGCCGGCGTCTCCCTTTGCGATCTCGGTGTCGCCACGCCTGATGGTCCACCTGACCGGCAGCTTCGCCGCCTCGTTCAGGCGGCTTCGCGCCGGCTGGCCGGACCGAATCACGATCGCACCGCTCAGCAGCCGGTGCGGCGTGGGCCTGGGAAAGGCCTCCACGATGATCTTGAGTGCCGCTTCGTCGGTGACGCGACGCTGCCCCTGACCATCGTAGAATTCTGTCAGGATTCCGAGACTATGGGCTTCGCTATAGAGATCCATTCGGCACGCGATCTGGACGTAACGGCAAGTCGTACGTCGTAAAATTGTTGTGGGACAGCAAGAGGATAAGCCTCTAACGCCGCGCCAAGGCCGTCGTTCCCCGGGGAACAAAACGAGCCTTGCCGCTTTGTAAGGGGGTCGTCTCGGTTTCTAGCGAACCGGGACGCCGTTTTCTTGTCAATGGCATCACCGTGAACAAATTTGCGCACACGTTCGAGAGCGTCGCCCTCAAAGACGCTTTCTCCCCTATTCTGCCCTCTTTTGAGGAGAGCCGCATCTGTCGAGGCCGAGACATCTTTCGAGACGCCTCCGATCGCAGCCGCATCATCATCCTCTCTCCTAGGTGAGGGCCTCATGAACCTGATGTCATCCCTGGATTCGCCGAGCCTGCAGACCGAGACCGACGGCGACGGTCTCTGGTACAAGGACGCGATCATCTACCAGCTGCACGTCAAGGCGTTCGCCGACAGCAACAATGACGGCGTCGGCGACTTCGCCGGCCTCACGGACAAGCTGGATTATCTGCAGGACCTCGGCGTCACCACACTGTGGCTGCTGCCGTTCTACCCCTCGCCCGGCCGCGACGACGGCTACGACATCGCCGACTACGGCAGCATCAATCCCGATTTCGGGACCATGAAGGAGTTCAAGCGCTTCATCCAGGAGGCCAAGCGGCGCGGCCTGCGGGTGATCACCGAGCTCGTGGTCAACCACACCTCCGACCAGCATCACTGGTTCAAGCGCGCCCGGCGCAGCCCGCCCGGCTCCAGCGCCCGCGACTGGTACGTCTGGAGCGACACCGACCAGAAATATCTCGGCACGCGAATCATCTTCACCGATACCGAGAAGTCCAACTGGACCTGGGATCCCGAGGCCGGCCAGTTCTACTGGCACCGCTTCTTCTCGCACCAGCCGGATCTCAACTTCGACAATCCGCGCGTGGTCAACGCGATCGTCCAGGTGATGAAGCGCTGGCTCGATGCCGGCGTCGACGGCTTCCGGCTCGACGCCATTCCCTATCTCTGCGAGCGCGACGGCACCAACAACGAGAACTTGCCGGAGACGCATGCGATCATCAAGCGCCTGCGTGTCGAGCTCGACAATTACGCCAAGGATAAGCTGCTGCTGGCCGAGGCCAACCAGTGGCCCGAGGATGTGCAGGAGTATTTCGGCCAGGGCGACGAGTGCCACATGGCCTATCACTTCCCGCTGATGCCGCGCTTCTACATGGCGATCGCCCAGGAAGACCGCTTCCCGATCACCGACATCCTGCGCCAGACGCCCGATATCCCCTCGACCTGCCAATGGGCGCTGTTCCTGCGCAACCATGACGAGCTGACGCTCGAAATGGTGACCGATGTCGAGCGCGACTATCTGTGGTCGACCTATGCCAACGATCCGCGCGCGCGCATCAATGTCGGCATTCGCCGCCGCCTCGCGCCGCTGATGGACAATGACCGGCGCAAGATCGAGCTGATGAACTCGCTGCTGATGTCGTTCCCGGGCACGCCGATCATCTATTACGGCGACGAGATCGGCATGGGCGACAACATCTATCTCGGCGATCGCAACGGCGTGCGTACGCCGATGCAATGGACGCCCGACCGCAATGGCGGCTTCTCGCGTGCCGACCCCGCACGGCTCTACGCACCGATGATCATGGACCCGGTCTACGGCTACGAGGCGGTCAACGTCGAAGCGCAGTCGCGCAGCCTGTCGTCGCTGCTGAATGCCACCAAGAAGCTGATCTCGGTGCGCAAGTCGACGCTGGCCTTCGGCAGGGGCACCATGAGCTTCATCCGCCCGGCCAACCGGTCGGTGCTGGCCTATGTGCGGCAATACAAGGACGAGGTGATCCTCTGCGTCGCCAACCTGTCGCGCTCGGCACAGGCGACCGAGCTCGATCTTTCGCCGTTCAAGGATCGCGTGCCGATCGAGATGCTCGGCCGGTCGCGCTTTCCCGCGATCGGCGAGCTGCCCTACATGATCACGCTCGCGCCCTACGGCTTCTACTGGTTCCAGCTCAAGGAGCGCGACAAGTCCGAGCCGGTCGTTCAGCGCGCCGTGCCGGAATTCGAGACGCTGGTCGTCCCGCTCGGCTCGACCTGGGTGTCGCTGGCGCGCACCCGCAGCCTGTTCGAGCGCGACGTGCTTCCCGGCCACCTCGCGCGCACGCGCTGGTATCCCGAACGCTCGCCTGAGGCGATCCATCCGACGTTGACCTCCGCGATCCCGTTCTGTGACATCGGCGACAACAGGCCGTGGCTGATCTTCTTCAAGTCGGCCGAGCGCAAGGACGAGCAGCGCTACCTGCTGCCGATGCAGATCGAGTGGGTCCGCTTCGACCGCGAGCGCTATAATCCGCAGGCATTCGCCGCCGTGCGCCAGGGCGCCCGCGAGGGCACCCTGCTGGATGCCGCCACCAATCCCATCTTTCTGGCGCTGCTGCTGCGCAACCTTGCACAGTCACTTGTGGTCGAAGAGAACGGGATACGACTGGAATTCCGTCCGACGTCGCGATTTCCCGACAAGCCGATCCGCGAGTCGGAACAGGTGCGCATCATCGAGACCGACCGTTGCAGCAGCAAGGCTGTCGTCAACAACGAGTTCTTCATCAAGCTCCATCGCGAGCTCGAGGCCGGATCGCATCCGGAGATCGACGTCGGTCGCTTCCTGACCGAGACCATCGGCTTCGCCAACGTGCCGCCGCTGCTCGGCAGCGTCGAAGTGATCCAGGACGGTGAGCGGCAGACGATCGGCTGCGTCCATGGCTTTGTCGAGAACCAGGGTGACGGCTGGACCGTCACCGCCGCCTATCTCGACCGCTACATCGACGATCAGCGCGTGTTTGCCGCGAGCGGCGACGCGCGCCAGAGCGAGGAGCTGCCGCCCTATCTGCGCTACATGACGCAAGCCGGACGGCGGGCCGGAGAGCTGCATGCGGCCCTGGCCTCACGCAACGACATCGCCGATTTTGCGCCGGAGCCGACCACCGCAGATCATCTCGATCACTGGATCGACCGGCTGCGCGCCCAGGCAAGCCGAGTCCTGACGGGCCTGAGCGAGCGCCGCGATCGCCTCAAGGACCCGGAACGAGGGCTGGCCGATCAGGTGCTCGCGAGGCGTGGTGAGATATCGGAGCGCCTGAGCAGCCTGATTCCGCACCAGATCGGCGGCTGCGACATCCGGCTGCATGGCGACTTCCATCTCGGCCAGATCCTCATCGTCAAGGACGATATCTTCATCATCGATTTCGACGGGGACGAGGAGCAGCCGCTCGCCGAGCGTCGGCGCAAGGCGCCGCCGGCGCGCGACATCGCAGGCTTCCTGCGCTCGATCGATTGCTCGGTCCGCGTCGCCCAGGAGCGCGCTCTGAGGGCGGGCCCGGACGATCACGGCCGTATCGCCGCGGCGCTGTCGGAATGGCGCGACCAGGCCGCGACGGCCTTTTTGGCCGGCTATCGCGAGATCAAGGCCAATCAGCGCCTCTGGCCGGACGATCCGCATACGGCGGAGGCGCTCCTTAACTTTTTCATGCTGGAAAAAGCCCTCGGAGCGCTCGAATATGATCTGGCTCACCGGCCGGACTGGTTGCGCATCGCTTTGAGCAACCTGCTTCGCGTCCTGTCCGAGCCAGCATCAGTCAGCGAGTCCTCATGACCCATCTTTCTCCCGAGGCGTTTGCGATCATCGAGGGCCGGCACGCCGACCCGTTTCGCTATCTCGGTCAGCACAATGTCGACGGGCGCGCTGTCGTGCGCGCCTTCCTGCCCGAGGCGTCCCGCGTCGAAGTGGTCGGCGAGCACGGCGACGTCGCCCCGCTGACGCGCATCCATGATGCCGGCCTGTTCACCGGGACCATGCCATCGCTGCAGCGCTATCGCTTTCGGGCGACATTCGGCGACCACGTCACCGACCTCGAGGACCCCTATCGCTTCCTGCCGATCCTGAGCGACTTCGACCTGCACCTGCTCGGCGAAGGCAACCACGAGCGGCTCTACGACAAGCTCGGCGCGCATCCCATGGTGATCGACGGCGTCGATGGCGTCGGCTTCGTCGTGCTCGCGCCGAACGCGCGCCGCGTCAGCGTGGTCGGCGACTTCAACTTCTGGAATGCGCGGCGCCACCCGATGCGCGTGCGCGGCAACGGCTATTGGGAGCTGTTCATTCCCCGCGCCAGGGCCGGCGACCACTACAAATTCGACATCATCGGTCCGCAGGGCGAGCACCTGCCGCTGAAATCCGACCCGATGGCCTTCGCGGCCGAGATGCGTCCCAAGACCGCGTCGATCGTGGTCGACGAGACCAGCCTGCCGCGCCCTCGGCCGGCGCCGCATGACATCAACAAGCTGAACAGGCCCGTCTCGATCTATGAGGTGCACCTCGGATCCTGGCGGCGCAAGGACAACAATCAATGGCTGACCTATCGCGAGCTCGCCGAGCAGCTGCCGGCCTATGCACGCGACATGGGCTTCACGCACATCGAATTCCTCCCCGTGAGCGAGCATCCGTTCGACGGCTCCTGGGGCTATCAGCCGACCGGCCTGTTCGCGCCGACCAGCCGCTTCGGCAGTCCTGAGGACTTCTGTGCGCTCGTCGATGCCTGCCACCGCGAGGGCCTCGCGGTGTGGCTCGACTGGGTGCCCGGCCATTTCCCGGATGATCCGCACGGCCTCGGCCATTTCGACGGCACCGCGCTCTACGAGCACGCCAACCCGATGCAGGGCCGGCATCTCGACTGGGGCACGCTGATCTACAATTTCGGCCGCACCGAAGTCGCCAATTTCCTGCGCTCGAACGCGTTGTTCTGGCTGGAGCGCTACGGCGTCGACGGCCTGCGCGTCGACGCCGTCGCCTCGATGCTCTATCTCGACTACAGCCGTCCCTCCGGCGGCTGGATTCCGAACAAATATGGCGGGCGCGAGAACCTCGAGGCCATCGAGTTTCTGCGCCGGACCAATATCGAGGTGTTCGGCCATTTCCCGCAGGCGACTACGGCTGCCGAGGAATCCACGGCGTGGCCGCAGGTGTCCCGCCCGGTCGACATGGGCGGGCTCGGTTTCGGCTACAAGTGGAACATGGGCTGGATGCACGACACCTTGCGCTACATCAGCAAGGACCCGATCCACCGCAAATATCACCACGGCGAGATCCTGTTCGGCCTGCACTACGCCTTTTCGGAAAACTTCATCCTGCCGCTGTCGCATGACGAGGTGGTGCACGGCAAGCGCTCCATCCTCGGCCGGATGCCCGGCGACGACTGGCAGCGTTTTGCCAACCTGCGCGCGTATTACAGCTTCATGTTCGGGCATCCCGGCAAGAAGCTCCTGTTCATGGGCTGCGAGCTCGCCCAGGAGCGCGAGTGGAATCACGATACCTCGCTCGACTGGCACCTGCTCGGCGACGCCAAATATGCCGGCATCCAGGCCCTGATCCGCGACCTCAACCACCTCTACCGCAACGTGCCGGCGCTGCATGAGCGGGACTGCGAGCCGGACAGCTTCGAGTGGCTGATCACCGACGACTCCGACCGCAACGTCTTCGCCTGGGTGCGCAAGGGCTTCGATGAGCACGCGCGCTGCGTCGTGGTCGTGAACTTTTCGCCCAACGTGTATTACAATTATCGGGTCCGCGTGCCGTTCGGCGGCAGATGGAGGGAAGCTTTCAATTCCGACTCCCTGCATTATGGCGGCAGCAATGTCGGCAATGTCGGCCAGGTCCATGCCTCTGAAGAACACCAGCTCAACCTCATCCTCCCGCCCATGGCAGCGGTATTTCTCCTCCCGGAAGCCTGACGCAATGCGCCTGGCCGCTGGGAGCCACGCCCGCCTCGGAGCAACCTGGGACGGACGGGGGACCAACTTTGCGTTGTTCTCCGCCAATGCCGAGAAGGTCGAGCTCTGCCTGTTCGACAGCCAGGGCCGGCGCGAGATCGAGCGGATCGAATTGCCGGAGCGGACGGAGGATGTCTGGCACGGCTATCTCAACGACGTCTCGCCAGGGCAGCTCTATGGCTACCGCGTCTACGGCCCGTACGAGCCGGAGCGCGGCCACCGCTTCAATGCCAACAAGCTGCTGCTCGACCCCTATGCCAAGCGACTCGCCGGCCGGCTGGTCTGGAGCGATGCCCATTTCGCCTACCGCGCCGGCTCGCCGCGCGAGGACCTCTCGTTCGACCGGCGCGACAACGCCCGCGGCATGCCCAAGGCGGTCGTCATCGACGAGACCTTCAACTGGGGCCGGCGCGAGATGCGGCCGCAGATCCCGTGGGAGGACACGATCATCTACGAGGCTCACGTCAAGGGCCTGACCAACAAGCGCGACGACGTGCCGCCCAACCTGCGCGGCACCTATGGCGGTCTGTCGTCGCCGGCGATGATCAAGCATCTGAAGCGGCTCGGCGTCACCACAATCGAGCTCTTGCCGATCCACGCCTTCATCGACGACCGCATGCTGGTCGAGAAGAAGCTGGTCAACTACTGGGGCTACAACACCATCTCGTTCTTCGCGCCGGAGCCGCGCTACGCGCAGGACAATCCGCTCGATGCCTTCCGGACGACGGTGGCAAGGCTGCACGATGCCGGCATCGAGGTCATGCTCGACGTCGTCTACAATCACACCGCCGAGGGCAATCATCTCGGCCCGACGCTGTGCTACCGCGGCATCGACAACGCATCCTACTACTGGCTGCAGCCGGACAATCCACGCTTCTACGACGACTTCACCGGCTGCGGCTCGTCGGTGAACCTGACCCATCCGCGCGTGCTGCAGATGGTGATGGACTCGCTGCGCTATTGGGTCGAAGTCTGCCACGTCGACGGCTTCCGCTTCGATCTCGCCACCACGCTCGCGCGCGAAAAGCACGGCTTCGACCGGCGCAACGGCTTCCTGACCGCGATCCGCCAGGACCCGGTGCTGGCGAGCGTCAAGCTGGTCGCAGAGCCATGGGACGTCGGTCTCGGCGGCTATCAAGTCGGCGCATTCCCCTCGCAATGGTCCGAATGGAACGACCGCTATCGTAGCGCCATGCGTCGCTACTGGAGCGGCGAAGGCAGCCTGATCGGCGAGGTGTCGAGCCGCATGACCGGCTCTTCCGACATCTTCAACCATGACGGCCGCACCCAGCGCGCCAGCGTCAATCACGTCACCGTCCATGACGGGTTCACGCTGGCCGATCTCTTCAGCTACAACAGCAAGCACAATGAGGCGAACGGCGAGGACAATCGCGACGGCTCCAACGACAACCTCAGCAACAATTTCGGTCATGAGGGGCCGACCAACGACGTGGCGATCACAGCGCTGCGGCGGCAGTCGCGCAAGAACCAGCTCGCCTGTCTGTTGCTCGCGCAGGGCCTGCCGCTGCTGCTCGCAGGCGACGAGGTCGGCAACTCTCAGCATGGCAACAACAACGCCTATTGCCAGGACAACGAGGTCGGCTGGGTGGACTGGAGCGGCATGGGCCGCGAGGGCGATGATCTCATCGACTTCATCGCGCACATGACCGAGCTGCGCCGCCGCTTCGGCCAGATTCGCGCGCGCCGCTGGCTCGACGGCCGCCGGTCGGACGGAAGCTTCGGCGTGCTGTGGCTGACGCCTTCGGCGGAGGAGATGACGCAAACCGACTGGACCTTTCCTGACGGACGATTTCTCGCCTATGTGCTCGCTCCGGTGGAACAGGAGCAGGCTCCGATCCTTATCGTTCTGAACGCGGCTCCCGAAGAGATCGGATTCAAATTGCCCAAGCTCGCCGAATACAAGACGTGGCAACAGGTCCTGAACACCACCGAAGCCCAGCAGACGCCGATCGACTTCGCGTCGGGCACGGACCTCAAGGCCCCGCCCCGCTCCGTGCTGGCGTATGCGGGCCAGTCATGAACGGCCGTCAATTCGGACCTCGGCTCACGCAGGACGGCACGACGTTCCGGCTGTGGGCGCCCGCCGCCAAGCGCGTCGATCTGATCCTCGACGTCAAGCATGAGATGCAGCGCGGGGATGGTGGTTGGTATTCGCTCGACGTCGCCGGGGTCGGCGCCGGCACGCGGTACAAGTTTCGTATTGATGATGAGCTCGACGTTCCAGATCCCGGCTCGGATTTCCAGCCAGAGGATGTCTCCGGCCCGAGCGAAATCATCGACCACCGCGCCTACACCTGGCGCTCCGAAAAATGGCGCGGCCGTCCATGGCAGGACGCCGTGTTTCTCGAAAGCCATGTCGGCACCTTCACGACGGAAGGCACCTACGGCGCGATGATCGACAAGCTCGATCATCTCGTCGAAACCGGCATCACCGCGCTCGAGCTGATGCCGCTGGCGGACTTCGCCGGCTCCCGCAACTGGGGCTATGACGGCGTCCTGCTCTACGCGCCGGACAGCGTCTATGGGCGTCCCGATGATCTGCGCGCGCTGATCGACGAGGCGCATCTGCGCGGGCTGATGGTCTTCCTCGACGTCGTCTACAACCATTTCGGCCCCGAAGGAAACTACATCGGCCTGTATGCACCGACCTTCTTCACGGACGCTCACACGCCGTGGGGCAGCGCGATCGACTTCCGGCACCCCGAAGTGCGCGCCTTCGCGATTCAGAACGCGCTGCATTGGCTGACGGACTATCGCTTCGACGGGCTGCGTTTCGATGCCGTCAACCACATCCTCGCCAACGAGGGTGAGATCCCGATGCTGCATGATCTCAGCGCCGCCGTCGGCAGGCTCGTCGAGCAGACAGGGCGTCACATCCATCTCGTGCTCGAGAACGGTGATAACCGGGCCAGCATGCTCGACGCGGCAGAAGATCCGCCGCGGGGCAAGTTTCGCGCGCAATGGAACGATGATTATCACCACGTCTGGCATGTGATGCTGACCGGCGAGACCGGCGGCTACTACGGCGACTACCAACAATCGCCGCGGCGCGGGCTTGCCCGCGCGCTCGCCTCGGGCTTTGTCTATCAAGGCGAGCAGGCCGCCTTTTGGGGTGGCATGGCCCGGGGTGAACCAAGCGGTCATCTGGCCCCCGCGGCGTTCGTCAACTTCCTGCAGAACCACGACCAGATCGGCAACCGCGTGTTCGGCGACCGGCTGGAATCGCTGGCGCCGCCGGAAGGGATCGCAGCTGCGCTGGCCGTCACCTTGCTCGCACCGACCGTGCCGATGCTGTACATGGGCGAGGAATGGGGCTCGAAGCAGCCTTTTCCGTTCTTCTGCGATTTCCAGGGCGATCTCGCGCACGCCGTGCGCAAGGGGCGCCGCAAGGAATATGAGTGGGCATACGCCAAATATGGCGACGAGGTCCCGGACCCGCTGGACATCGAGACGTTCAGATCCGCGATCATCGATTGGGACGCCCGCAACGCATCGCCGGGACGCGAGCGATTGACGCTGGTGCGCGGGCTCCTCGCCGTGCGCCACAGGGAGGTGGCACCGCGGCTGCCGGGCGCATCCTTCGGCAAGGCCGACGTGACGGAGGATGGCTGCCTGACTGCGCACTGGACGATGGGGGACAGCGCGACGCTGCGGTTGGTCGCCAACGTTTCGGACAACGAGGTGCCCGCGCCGCGCAGCGGCTCGGCGGGCACGCCGATCTGGGGTGGCACGCCCGGCGATCGCCTGCCACCCTGGTCGGTGTTCTGGAGCATCGGAGGATAATCATGCCTCCTGCCATTCCGCTCGCGACCTACCGCCTGCAGCTCACCGCCGACTTCAATTTCGAAGCAGCGGCGCGCGTCGTGCCGTATCTGAAGGCGCTCGGCATCAGCCATGTCTACGCCTCGCCGTTCATGACGGCGCGCAAGGGCTCGACGCATGGCTACGACATCACGGATCACACCAAGCTCAATCCTGAGCTCGGCGGTCAGGACGGCTTCGCCAAGCTGAGCGCCGCGCTGAAGTCGCACGATCTCGGGCTCATCCTCGATTTCGTTCCGAACCATGTCGGCGTCCATTTCGACGACAATCCATGGTGGCTCGATGTGCTCGAATGGGGCCAGGCGTCGCCGCATGCAGCCTCGTTCGACATCGACTGGGACCAATTGCCGTATCGCGCCCGGGGCGGCGTGCTGCTGCCGATCATCGGGACGTCCTACGGCCATGCGCTCGAACATGGTGAGATCGAGCTGCGCTACGACCCGGACGAAGGCTCGTTCTCCTGCTGGTACTTCGAGCATCGCCTGCCGATCGCGCCGGAGCGCTATGGCGAGGTGCTGCGCATCATCGTCAAAGAGGCCGGTGAGGAGAGCAGCGAGGCCGGCAAGGCGATCCTCGACCTGGCGTCGCGCTATCGCGGCCTGCGCCATCCGAACCGCAAGGAAGCCCCGGCGTTCAAGGCCGCACTCAAGGCCATTCCCGGGGCTGGCGACATTATCGCGCGAGGCCTCTCGGCGTATCAGGCAGGCGAGGGCCGACCGACGCAGACGCTGGCCCTGCACCATCTGCTTGAACGGCAGAACTACAAACTCGGGCATTGGCGGCTTGCGTCCAGCGACATCAACTACCGCCGCTTCTTCGACGTCAACACGCTGGCCGGCCTGCGCGTCGAGGATGCTGGCACGTTCGAAGCGATCCACCGGCTGGTCAAGAAGCTGATCGCGGATGGCCAGCTGCAGGGTCTGCGGCTCGACCATATCGACGGCCTGCGCGATCCCGCACAATATTTCCAGCGGCTGCGGCGGCTGATCCGCGACGCTCGGGGGCCCGCGGCCGGGCCATTCTACGTCGTCATCGAGAAGATTCTCTGCGAGCACGAGAAGCTGCCGAGCTTTGCCGGCGTGAACGGCACCACCGGCTACGAGTGGATGAACGTCATCACCCAGCTGCTCATCGACGGCAACGGCCTGGAGCCCTTGGACGAGATCTGGCGCCAGATCAGCAACAAGCCGCCGAAGCTCGCGCCCGTCATCAAGGAGGCCAAGCGGCGCGTGCTGGAAACGCTGCTGACCAGCGAGTTCACCGTGCTGACGCGCCTCCTGGCGCGCATCGCCAACGGCCACTACTCGACGCGCGACTATTCCGAAGACAGCCTGCGCCAGGCGCTCGAACTGTATGTTCTTCACTTCCCGGTCTATCGCACCTATCTCACCGCGGCCGGGGCGACCGAGGCCGATCGCAAGCTGATCGATCACGCCATAGCCGGCGCCCGCGCCGAATGGTTCGCCTCCGACGGCTCGATCTTCGACTTCCTGCGCGATACGCTCACCATGGATCTGATCAAGCGCGACCGCAGCACCAGCCACAGCGTCCCACGTGTGCGCCGCTTCGCGCTGAAGGTGCAGCAGTTCACCGGCCCGATGATGGCGAAGTCGCTGGAGGATACCGGCTTCTATCGCTTCCACCGGCTGCTCGCGCTCAACGAGGTCGGCGGCGATCCGGCGGCGCATGCTCTGACGATCGCCGACTTCCACAAGCTGATGCACGATCGCGCCAGGCATTGGCCGCACGGCATGACCGCCACCGCTACCCACGACACCAAGCGCGGCGAGGATGCCCGCACGCGGCTGGCGGCCATCACCGAGCTGCCCAACGACTGGACGTCCGCGATGGCGCGCTGGAAGACCCTGAACGCGCCGCACGTCATCACCGATGGCAAAATGCGCGCGCCCTCGGCGGCGTTCGAATACATGCTGTACCAAACGCTCGTCGGCATCTGGCCCGCAACTGGCGCCGACCCGAGCCTTGCGGAGCGGTTGCGGGCCTATGCGCTGAAGGCGGCGCGGGAGGGCAAGGAGGAGACCAGCTGGCTCAATCCAAACGAGGCCTATGAGAACGGCCTGCGCAGCTTCATCGACCGCATCCTGGATCGCGACCGCTCGCCCGAGTTCCTGCAGTCGTTGGAGACGCTTTCCAGGCGGATCGCTTTGCTCGGCGCGCTGAACTCGCTGACACAGCTCACGCTGAAGGCGACGATGCCCGGCGTGCCGGATATCTATCAGGGCACCGAGTTCTGGGACCTCTCGATGGTCGATCCCGACAATCGCCGCCCGGTGGACTTCGCCGCGCGCGAACGGGCGCTGCGCGAGTGCGAGCGTCCCGACTGGGCCCGCCTGGCGGACCACTGGCCGGATGGCCGCATCAAGCTCGCTTGGACACGGCGGCTGCTCCGGCTGCGCAACGAGATGCCCGCGGTCTTCACCGACGGTTCCCATGAGCCGCTCGAGGTGAGCGGACGTCATGCCGATCACATCATTGCCTTCGCACGGCGGCATGGGCGGGACGCCGTCGTCGTCGTCACTGTGCGCAACTTTGCGCCCTTCACCGACGGTGGTCGGGTGTGGCCCCACCCAGATGGTTTCGAAGCCGAGGTTCATGCCCGCGGCTACACATCTGCGGACATACAGGACGGCATCCTTGCGGTGTCCTCCGTCTTCACACATTTGCCTGCAGCAGTGATCCCAGCGCGGACCGATGCGGCAACCCACCCGGCTGGTCGACGTCAGACAGCATCGACGCCGGGCTGATCAGCTCTTTTTCGTCAACAGCAGCTGGCCGCGGCTGCGGATCGCGGACTGCGCCGCCTCGGCAAAGCGCTGCAACAGCCAGGGCAGCACGACCTCGACACGCACGTGATCGTCGGCGACGTCGACATGGCCCGACGCCGCTTGACCCAGAGCGCGAACGCGAAAGATCATCTTGTCGCCCTCCCAGCGCTCTTCGTCGACCTTCAGGACCGGAACGCTGGTCGCGGCGCGGCTGAGACCGGCCTGGAGCCGGCGCACGGCCTCGTCCTTGCCGAGGCGATGCGGAATGGAAACGACAAGCGGTCTTGACATCGCGATCTCCTGACTAACAACTGCCCTTAGGTAGTCATTGCTGGTTACGACCGCAAAGACACGCTCCGAATTTTACCTGTTTCCCGCACGGAACTTTCGAAGTTCCGACCAGTTTCCTCGGCGAAGGCAGAGCACGTTGTCGCCCCGCTGCCGGGCACTGGAGGAAGCACATGTCCATCGGAACTATCATCCTGATCATTCTCATCATCGCCCTGCTCGGCGGCTTTTCCGGCATCGGCGGCGGTCCGTTCTACGGCACCGGCTACTATGGCGGCGGCGGTCTCGGCCTGATCATCGTCATCGTGCTGATCCTCGTCCTGCTCGGACGTATCTGATCCTTCTGAGGCGATCGGCTCGGGCAGACACCACGTCTGCCCGAGCGACTACGACGTCTCTGCGAGCTTCTTGATGGCCGCCTTGATCGAGCCCGCGGCATCTTCATAACCATCCCACGCCCTGGTCTTGGCCAGCAGCGCCGGTACGGTGCGGATGGTGTAGCGCTTGGGTTCGAGCCCGTTCTTCACCTGCGCCCAGGTCAGCGGCATGGACACGGTGGCGCCTTCGCGGGCGCGCGGCGACAGCACGGCGACGGCCGTCGACATCCGGTCGTTGCGCAGATAGTCGAGGAAGATCTTTCCCCCGCGCAGCTTCTTCGACATGTTGAGCAGGTATTGCTCCGGGCTGTCGTTCGCCATCCATTGGCACACACCCTGCGCAAACGCCTTCGCTTCGGGCCAGCTCACTCCGTCGCGCGCGCCGTGCAGCAACGGCGTCACCACATGCAGACCCTTGCCGCCCGTGGTCTTGCAGAAGCTCTCGAGACCGAGGCTCTTCAGGCGCTGGCGCATCTCTTTGGCGGCCGCGATCACCTCCCCGAAGGCGACGTTCGGCGCCGGGTCGAGATCGAACACCAGCCGGCCCGGAACGTCATAGGCGTCGGGTGCGCAATTCCATGGATGCAGCTCGACGGCGGCGACCTGGGCGACCGCGATCAATCCCTCGACACGGTCGATCTGCAGATACGGTTTGCGGTCGCCCGACACCTTGACCAGCTCGAGCAGGTCCGACATGCCCTGCATGCCGTGCCGCTGGAAGAATTTTTCGCCACCGATGCCATCAGGCGCACGTACGATCGAGCACGGCCGTCCCCTCAGATGATCGATCATCCAGTCGCCGACGGCTTCCAGATAGTTGGCGAGATCGAGCTTGGTGACGGGCTCGCCGTCGCCGGCGTCCGGCCACAGCGCCTTGTCGGGCTTGGAGATCGCAACGCCCATCACGGTCGCCGCGCCCTTCGTGCGTGACGGCGTCTTGTGCAGCGTGGTGCCGACGGTCGCGACGCTCGCCGCGGCCCGCGCCACCGGCCGGGCAACCTTCGTCGTCACCACCGGCGGCTCGGCAACGACCTCGCGGGCCGGCTTGTCCTGGCGCAGTCCCTTGAACGAGGCCTGCCTGACGTTGTTGTCCGCGGTCCAGCCGGCAAACTCGATCTCGGCGACCAGCTCCGGCTTCAGCCAATGCACCTCACGCGTCTTGCGCGGCGCGTTCTTGCCGCCGAACGGGCTCTCGTCGGAGGCCGCCGCCTTCAGCGCCGGCATGATCTCCTTCACCGTGTCCTGGCCGAAGCCGGTGCCGACGATCCCGACATAAGCAAGATGATCGTCCTTGTTGACGCCGACCATCAACGAGCGGAATTTGCCGTTGGTGGTCTTCCAGCCACCGATGACGACCTCGTGGCCGGGCCTGGTCTTGGCTTTGGTCCAGCTCTCCGTCCGTCCCGAATGATAGGCCGAGTCCAGCTTCTTGGAGACGATGCCCTCCAATGACAGCTTGCGCGCCGACTCCAGCACGGCCTCGCCGTCGCTCTCGAAGTGCTCGACATAGCGGATGCGCGGCGCCTTGCCCTTGATGTGCGCCTTCAGCAGCTTCGCCAGCCGCGCCTTGCGCTCGCGCAAAGGCTGGCGGCGCAGGTCGAACTCCTCCGCGAACATCAGGTCGAAGGCAAAGAAGATCAGCTCGTCGGTTTCGCCCGCCGAAATCGCCGCCTGCAGCGCAGAGAAATTCGGGTTGCCATCCTTGTCGAGCGCGACGATCTCGCCGTCGATGATCGCATCCGGCAATTTGGTCGCCTCCTCGGCGATGGCGCCGAACTTGGCCGTCCAGTCCAGCCCCTTGCGGGTCTTCAAGGTCGCCTTCCCGTCCTCCACCCTGATCTGCACGCGGTAGCCGTCGAACTTGATCTCATGCGCCCAGCCCTCGCCGCTCGGCGGCTGCGCGACCGACGTACAGAGCTCGGGCGGCACGAAGTCCGGCAGCGACGACACGGTTCGCGGGGGCGCAGCGGCCGTTTTCGCCGCCTTGGACTTCGCCGTCTTCTTCGGAGGCGCCTTGTTTGGCGACGCCTTCTTTGACGAGGCATTGCCGTTACTGCGGTTGGAGTGCCACACCGCATCCGCGTTCATGCGCTGCTTGGCGAGCATGAACGGCTTCGGCACCTTGCCTTTGCCGGCCGCGATCTGCTCCATCGTGCGGCCCGAGGCGACCGACCTGTCCGCATCCAAAATATCGTTGGCCTCGCCTTCCCTGGCGAACTCGTCGCGGTGCTTGATCAGCAGCCAATTGGTCCGCTTGCCGCCGCTGCGGTCGTGGCGCATCCGCACCAGCACCCAGCTGCCGTGCAGCTTCTCGCCGTCGAGCGTGAACTTCAGGTCGCCCTTCTTGAAGCCGCGCTCGGGATCCTCGCTGTCCCAATAGCCGCGGTCCCACAGCATGACCGTGCCGCCGCCATATTCGCCTTCCGGAATCGTGCCTTCGAAATCGCCGTAATCGAGCGGATGATCCTCGACCTCGACCGCGAGCCGCTTGTCATGCGGATCGAGCGAGGGGCCCTTGGTCACCGCCCACGACTTGAACACGCCGCCGAACTCCAGCCGCAGGTCGTAGTGCAGCCGCGTCGCGTCGTGCTTCTGGATGACGAAGCGCGGCCGTTCGGCACGCGCGACCTTGGTGTCGCCCGACGGCTCCGCAGTCTTGTCGAAATCGCGCTTCTTGCGGTAGGTGGAAAGCTTCTTGAGCGCCACGATGATCCCTCGCGTTGATCGGAGCGTAGCAAAGCACGGCGCGTCCTGGAACCGGCCTCGCCGTTGGCGCTGCGCCAGCCCGCTTCCGGCTCGCATCGACCTGATAACACCGGGCAAAGTTCCCCGTTCCCGCGGCTGAGGAAAGCCCGGGTCTTGCGATGGTCCACCCTCTGCCGATGAGAGGGCGCAGGGAAGGCCGGGAGCTCGCCGCCCCCATGGCCCGCCTGCGAAAAAAATGCAGGCGGCAGGTACCACAGGTGCAGCCGAGTCATCCCGGCCCTCCCTGCGCGACGGTTTTAACAGCTGCTTCGCGTTCTCCCCGGTGCGCCGGGCTTGTTGGCCACCGTCATCCGCGCGATGCACAAAGCATCCTCGCAAACTTGACCTCAGCGTCGGGAGGCCAGGACCGCGCGACTTGACCGTGCGTGCCGGATCGTTCGTCGGCGCGACTGAATCACGCTGCAACCCGACACGCCCATCGCATTCCGCTGCCGACGTCCGTGACGACCGCGATACGTCCCCTCCGACGCAACGGAATGGGCGGGACCATAATGCTGATTTGGCGAAGTCGTCAAGTGATTTTATCATTTCCCGAATTCGGCTGTATCCGACTTCGGTGGAACCCGCACCGAGCCGTGCTCGTTGCAGCTCGTCTGGATTATCCAAGGAGACCATGATGGCCCCCCGCGCCTACTGGAAAGGCTCGTTGAAACTCTCGCTCGTGAGCTGCCCCGTCGTCCTCTATCCGGCGTCGACCTCGGTCGAGAAGACGCGCTTCCATATGATCAACCGAGAGACCGGCAACCGGCTCAAGCAGCAGATGGTCGACTCTGAGACCGGCGACATCGTCGAAGGCGAGCAGAAGGGCCGCGGCTACGAGCTCTCCAAGGGGCAGTATGTCGAGATCGAGCCGGAGGAGCTGGAGGCGGTCCAGATCGAGAGCAACCATACGATCGACATCGACAGCTTCGTGCCGCGCGAGGAGATCGACCAGCGCTATCTCAACCATCCCTATTATATCGCTCCCGACGGCAAGGCGGCGGTCGACGCCTTCGCGGTCATTCGCGACGCGATGAAGGACCAGGATCGCGTCGCGCTGGCGCGCATCGTGCTGACCAACCGCGAGCACGTCATCGCCATCGAGCCGATGGGCAAGGGCATGCTCGGCACCACGCTGCGTTTTCCCTACGAGCTGCGCGACGAGGCCGAGTTCTTCGACGACATCAAGTCGCCCCGGATCACCAAGGACATGGTCGAGCTCGCCGGCCACATCCTGCAGACCAAGGCGGCGCATTTCGATCCCTCGGAGTTCAAGGACCAGTACGAGACCGCGCTGAAGGCGCTGGTGAAGCGCAAGGCCTCGGGCAAGCCGATCAAGCTGCCGGAGCCGGCGGAGCGGCCCGACAACGTCGTCAGCCTGATGGACGCGCTAAAACAGAGCCTGGGCAAGGGCGGAAAAAAGACAGCGCGTGCGACGTCACGGCGGACGAGCGCGCATCGACGCCCCGCGAAGAAGGCGCATCGGTCGGCGGCGCGGCAGAGGAAGGCGGGGTGAAGGCCAGCAGCTGCCTGCGTGGCGCAAGCGGCCTCCACACCACCGCCCCGTCGTCCCGGCGAACGCCGGGACCCATACTCTGCGGCGGGTATTGTAAGACAAGACTCGTCCAACATCCCGCGCAATAACATCTCCCTGGGGTTATGGGTCCCGGCGTTCGCCGGGACGACAGCGGAGAATTTTGCGACGGCTGCGGGTCATGGCGTGCGCGATGATCGTAGCCCGAATGATCGCCTCGTCAGCTCTTCTTCTTCGACTTCTTCTTCGTCGTTTTCTTGGTAGTCTTCTTCGTGCTTTTCTTGCTCGCCTTCTTGGCGGACTTCTTCGCCGATGACTTGGCGCTCTTCTTCGGCGGCACCTTCTTGCCTTCGCGGCGCGCCTCCGACAGACCGATCGCGATCGCCTGCTTGCGGCTCTTGACCTTGCGGCCCGAGCCGCCGCTCTTCAACGTTCCTGCCTTGCGCTTCTTCATCGCGCGCTCGACGTCCTTGGACGCGCCCTTGGAATATTTGCGTGTTTTGCGTGCCATCAACATGGTCTCCCTGTGATATCACAGAAATCACGAGGGTGAGCGATGGTTCCGCTTTGAGGGACTGGCTCACATGAAGAAGCGCTAATCCGGCCCACGCAAGCGATAACCGATGCCGGTCTCGGTCAACACGAATTGCGGGCGCTCGGGATCGGTCTCGATCTTCTGCCGGAGCTGGCGGACATAGACGCGCAGATATTGCGCGTCGGTCAATTCGTCCCACAGCTCCTTGAGCAGGAAGCGATGCGTCAGCACCTTGCCGGCGTGCTGCACGAGCACGCGCAGCAGATCGTACTCCTTCGGCGACAGCTTGACCTCGCGCTCGCCGACCTTGACGATGCGGCGGACGAGATCGACCGAGAGGTCGCCGGTGCGAAACACCGGCCGCTCTCCCTGCACCTGCAGCTGGTGCCGCAGCGCCGCGCGCAGGCGCGCCAGCAATTCATCCATGCCGAACGGCTTGGTGATGTAGTCGTCGGCGCCGAGATCGAGCGCCTGGACCTTGCCCGCCTCGTCGCCGCGGCTGGACAGCACCACGACCGGCACGGCCTCGTTGCGGCCACGGATGGTTCGCAGCAGCTCGAGTCCGTCGATGTCGGGGAGGCCAAGGTCGAGAATGATCAGCGCCGGCTCCTGGCTCAGCAGCTCCAGCGCGTTCCTGCCGTTGGAGGCCTCGAGAATCTCGTAGCCCTGCGTGGTCAGGCCCATCCGCAGCAGCTTGCGGATCGGCGGCTCGTCGTCGATCACGAGCACCTTGATCGGAGCGCCGGTCATGCGGCCGTATCCAGCGGTCTGGCCTGCGCCGGCACCGGCAGGCGGATGGTGAGGACCGCACCGCGCCGATCGGTACGGTTGCCGGCGAAGATGCGGCCATGCATCGCCTCGATGAAGCCACGCGAGATCGCAAGCCCAAGTCCGGTGCCGGGCCGCACCTGGTCGCCCTTCTGCACGCGATAGAACTTGTCGAACACGTGCTCGACCTCCGCGGCGGGAATGCCGTCGCCTTCGTCACGGATCTCGAGCACGATCCAGTTGCTGTCGCGGGCCGCACGGATCGCAATCGAGGTCTCGGGAGGCGCATATTTGGCGGCGTTGTCGAGCAGATTGAACAGCACCTGCTCGAACAGCACCGCGTCGACCTCGACCATCGGCAGATCGGGCGCCAGTACCAGCGAGACATGATGACCGGCGAGGATCTTGCCGGCACGCCGCAGCGCGCTGCCGACGATCTCGCCGACGTCGTGGAGGGCGGCGTTCGGCACGATCGCGCCGGATTCCAGCTTGGTCATGTCCAGGAGGTTGGCGATGAATCGATTCAGCCGCTCGGACTCGTCGATCACGGTGGCGAGCAGGTCGAGCTTCTCCTTGTCGGACAGCCTGGCCGCGAGATCGCGCATCGTCGAGGCCGCGCCGAGCACCGAGGCGAGCGGCGTCTTCAGATCATGCGAGATCGAGGTGAGCAGCGCCGAACGCAGCCGGTCCTGCTCCATGGTGCGCTTGACCTTGTCCATGTCCTCGACCAGCAGAACGCGCTCGATCGCCAGGGCGCCCTGGTCGACCAGGGCGTCGAGCAGCCGGCGCTGGTCGGGGGTCAGCAGCGGCCCGGTGCGGTCGTCGTCGATGCCGATGACGCCGATCAGGCCGCGGCCGGTGCGCATCGGCAGGAACAGCCGCTTGGCTCCCGGCAGCGTGTCGGAGCCGCGGCCGGCGGCGCGGTCGTTGCTCCAGGCCCAGCTCGCGGCGGCGAGGTCGGCGTCGTCGAGCTGATCCTCCGGCGGGTAGCCGGTCATGACCGTGAGCTTGCCGTCCTGCGGCAACAGCAGCACGACCCGCACCTTCAGCATCAACGCCGCCTGATAGGCCGTGGCCCACAGCACGTCATCGAGGGTCGCGGTGCCCGCAAGCTTGCGGCTGAAGGCATAGAGCTGCTCGGTGGTCCGGACGCGGTGGGTGGCGGCGTCAGCCTGAACGCGAACGCGCGCGGCGACGTTGGACACCAGGATCGCGATCAGCATGAAGAAGAAGAACGCGCCGATGTTGGTCGGATCGGTGATCGTGAACGTATACAGCGGCGGGAGGAAGAAGAAGTTGTAGCAGAGCGAGGCGGCGAGGCTCGCCAGCAGCGACGGTCCCAGGCCGTAGCGTGCGGCGACGCCGACCACCGCCGTGAGGAACACGAGATCGACGTTCTCGATGCCGAAGACGGGCTGGATCAGCTCGGCGAGGCCAAGGCCGACAGCCGTGATCAGCAGCGCCATCACATAGGGCTTCGGCTGCAGCGGCTCGCTGCGCGGCCGCGTCTGCACCGAGCTGCCCGCGGTGTCGGGCGCCTCCTCGCCGGCGATGACGTGGATGCTGATGTTGCCGGCGCGCCTGACCAGGTCATGCACCACCGAGCCCCTGATGATCTCGAACAGGCGCGAGCGGCTCGACTTGCCGATGATGATCTGGGTGACGTTGTTGGCCTGCGCGAAGCCGATGAGGTCATCGGCGATACGCCGGCCGACGCCCGGAATCGTCAGCGCCTCGCCGCCGAGGGTCTCGGCCAACCGCAGCGTATCGGCGAGCCGGTCGCGCTGCCTGTCACTGAGCTGCAGATTGCGCCGGGTCTCGATGGTCACGGCGGTCCACGGCGCATGGACACGGTCGGCGAGCCGCTTGGTGTAGCGCACCAGCCCTGTCGCCCGCGGATCCTCCGACACGCAGACGAGGATCCGCTCGCCGGCCGCCCAGGGCCCCGCAATGGCGTTGGCCTGCATGTGAGTGAGCAGTTGCTCGTCGACGCGCTCGGCCGTCCGACGCAGCGCAAGTTCGCGCAGCGCGGTCAGGTTGCCGGGCGAGAAATAATGCTCCAGCGCGCGCTCCGCCTGCTTGGGCACATAGACCTTGCCCTCCTTCAGTCGCTGGATCAGGTCGTCGGGCGTGAGGTCAATCAGCTCGATGGCGTCGGCGCGGTCGAGGATCGAATCCGGCACGGTCTCGCGCACGCGCACATGGGTGATCTGGGCGACGACGTCGTTGAGGCTCTCGATGTGCTGGACGTTGACCGCCGTGTAGACATCGATGCCGTGCGACAGCAGCTCCTCGACGTCGAGATAGCGCTTGGGGTGGCGGCTGCCGACAGCATTGGTGTGCGCGAGCTCGTCGACGATGGCGAGCTTGGGACGGCGCGCAATCACGGCATCCAGATCCATCTCTTCGACGATCTGGTCCTTGTAGGAAATACGTTTGCGAGGGACGACCTCCAGGCCGCGGACCAGCGCCTCGGTCTCGGCGCGGCCATGCGTCTCGACGAAGCCGATCACGACATCGACGCCGGCCTTCAGCTTGGCATGCGCGCTCGACAGCATTTCATAGGTCTTGCCGACGCCGGGGGCGGCGCCGACGAAGATCTTGAGCTTGCCGGCAGGACTGTCCTCCCGCCGGGCCGCTTCGAGCAGGGCTTCCGGCGAGGGACGTTGGTCAGGATCGCGGCGTTGACTGGCCATGCGGCATTATAGACGGAGGAGCTTCGGCGCCAAGGCCGGGACCTCTAAGGCCTCACTACGGCTTGGCAGCGTCGAGCGCCAGATTGAGCGCCAGCACGTTAACGCGGGGTTCGCCGAGCAGTCCGAGCAGACGGCCCTTAGTCTGCTGGGCGATCAGGCCCTGAACGCTGGCCTCCGGCAAGCCGCGCGCCTTGGCCACCCGCGGCACCTGGAACAGCGCCGCCTCCGGCGAGATGTCCGGATCGAGCCCGCTCGCCGAGGTCGTCACCAGATCGACCGGCACGGCCTGCCCAGGATTCTCCGCCTTCAGCCTGTCAACATCCTCCTTGACCCGGTCGGCCAGCGCCTTGCTGGTCGGGCCGAGATTAGAGCCGGAGGAGTTGGCGGCGTTATAGGGCGCCGGCACCGTCTTGGTCGCATCGTTCGGATCGGCGGCCGAGGTCGCCGACGGACGGCCGTGGAAATATTTGTCGTCCTTGAATTCCTGCCCGATCAGCGCCGAGCCGATCACCTGGCCGTTGCGCGTGATCAGACTGCCTTCGGCCTGCGCCGGGAAGATGGTGCCGGCGACGACGGTCATGGCGAGCGGATACAGCAGCCCGGTGATCAAGGTCAGCGCGAGCAGGACCAGGATGGCGGGACGGATTTCTTTGAGCATGGGAGATCTCCTGTGTCGCGGCGTCATTGCGAGGAGCGAAGCGACGAAGCAATCCAGGGCTGTGTACGGGACTCTGGATTGCGTCGCTTCGCTCGCAATGACGCCGGTGGTGGTTCAAGCCAGGTGCAAGGCGGTCACGATCAGGTCGATTGCCTTGATGCCGATGAAGGGGATGATGATGCCGCCCAGGCCATAGATCATCAGGTTGCGGCCGAGCAGCGCGCCGGCGCCGATGGCGCGGTAGGCGACGCCCTTCAGCGCCAGCGGGATCAGCGCGATGATGACGAGCGCGTTGAAGATGATCGCCGACAGGATCGCACTCTGCGGGCTCGCGAGGTTCATGACGTTCAGCACGTTCAGCTGCGGGTAGAACGCCAGGAACATCGCCGGGATGATCGCGAAATATTTGGCGACGTCGTTGGCGATCGAGAACGTCGTCAGCGCGCCGCGCGTCATCAAGAGCTGCTTGCCGATCTCCACCACCTCGATCAGCTTGGTCGGGTTGGAATCGAGATCGACCATGTTGCCGGCCTCGCGCGCGGCCTGCGTGCCGGTGTTCATGGCGACGCCGACATCGGCTTGCGCCAGCGCCGGCGCGTCGTTGGTGCCGTCGCCGCACATGGCGACCAGCTTGCCCTTGGCCTGCTCGTCTCGGATCAGCTTGAGCTTGTCCTCGGGGGTCGCCTGCGCCAGGAAATCGTCGACGCCGGCTTCGGCGGCGATCGCCGCCGCGGTCATCGGGTTGTCGCCGGTGATCATGATGGTGCGGATGCCCATCCGGCGCAGCTCGGCGAAACGTTCGCGGATGCCGCCCTTGACGATATCCTTGAGCTGGATGACGCCGAGCAGGCGCCCGTCCCTGGCGACCGCGAGCGGCGTGCCGCCGGATTTGGCGATGTCGTCGGAGATTGCACGGATCTCGCGGACAAGCTCGCTCTCGACCGGCTGGACCGCGCGCGCCGTGTTGCCGGAGACGGGCTGGGTCGGGCCGCCGCCGCCGATGGAGTTGAGGATGGCGTCGACCGCGCCCTTGCGCACCGAGGAACCGCCGGCATCGACGCCGCTCATGCGGGTCTGCGCCGTGAACGGCACGAAGGTGGCGCCGAGCTCGGCCATGTCGCGGCCGCGGATACCGTATTTGTCCTTCGCGAGCACCACGATGGAGCGGCCCTCCGGGGTCTCGTCGGCGAGCGAGGCGAGCTGCGCCGCGTCGGCCAGCTCCTGCTCGCTGACGCCCCGGACGGGACGGAACGCAGTCGCCTGCCGATTGCCGAGCGTGATGGTGCCGGTCTTGTCGAGCAGCAGCGTATCGACGTCGCCGGCGGCCTCGACCGCGCGGCCGGACATCGCCAGCACGTTGAAGCGCACCAGGCGGTCCATGCCGGCGATGCCGATCGCCGACAGCAGCGCGCCGATCGTGGTCGGGATCAAGGTCACGAACAGCGCCACCAGCACCACCACCGAGATCGAGCCGCCGGCATAGGCCGCGTAGCTCGGGATCGTCACCGTCGCGAACACGAAGATGATGGTGAGGCCGGCGAGCAGGATGTTGAGCGCGATCTCGTTCGGCGTCTTCTGCCGCTCGGCTCCCTCGACCAGCTTGATCATGCGGTCGATGAAGGTCGAGCCCTGGGCCGCGGTGATCCTGACGCGGATCCAGTCCGACAGCACCTGCGTGCCGCCGGTCACCGCCGAGCGGTCGCCGCCGGACTCCCGGATGACCGGAGCGGACTCGCCGGTGATCGCAGCCTCGTTGACCGAGGCGACGCCCTCGATCACCTCGCCATCGGAAGGGATCGTGTCGCCGGCCTCGACCAGCACGAGGTCGCCGACCTTCAGGCTGGTTCCGGGCACGAGCTTGTAGGTGTGGTCGGCCGGGTTCGTGCCCGTCAGCAGCTTGGCCTGGCTCTCGGTGCGCGTCTTGCGCAGCGAATCCGCCTGCGCCTTGCCGCGGCCTTCGGCGACGGCTTCGGCGAAATTGGCGAACAGCACGGTGAACCACAGCCAGAGAATGATCTGGAAGGTGAAGCCGAGATTCGCGCCGCCGGTCGCGACGTCGCGCAGGAAGATCACCGTGGTGAGCGCCGCGACGACCTCGACCACGAACATCACGGGGTTCCTGATCATCAGCCGCGGGTCGAGCTTGACCACCGCGGCCTTGATGGCCGGCAGCACGATCTTCGGGTCGAGCATCGTCGACATCGACGAGCGCTTCTGCAGTTTGATGGTGTCCATGGAGGTCGCTCCGAAATCAGAACACGGTGCCGGCGGCCATCGCGAGATGCTCGACGATCGGACCGAGGGCGAGAGCCGGGAAGAAGGTGAGGCCGCCGATGATCAGGATGACGCCGACGACGAGGCCGACGAACAGGCCGCCGGTGGTCGGGAACGTGCCGGCCGAGGGCGGGATCGACTTCTTCTGCGCGAGCGAGCCCGCGATCGCCATCGCCGGGATGATCATGAAGAAGCGGCCGACGAACATCGAGGAGGCGAGCGTCAGATTGTAGAAGAAGGTGTTGCCGGTGAGGCCCGCGAACGCCGAGCCGTTGTTGGCCGTCGCCGAGGTGTAGGCGTAGAGCACCTCGGTGAAGCCGTGCGGTCCGGCATTGGCCATCGAGGCGACGGCCGGTGGCAGCACCACCGCGACCGCGGTCCAGCCGAGATACATCAAGGGCAGCACCAGGATTGCCAGCATCGCCATCTTGACCTCGCGGGCCTCGATCTTCTTGCCGACATATTCCGGCGTACGCCCGACCATCAGGCCGGCAACGAAGATCGCGAGCACGACGAACAGCAGCATGCCGTAGAGGCCGGCGCCGACGCCGCCGACGATGATCTCGCCGAGCTGCATGTTGATCAGCGGAATCATGCCGCCGAGCGCGGTGAAGCTGTCGTGCATGGCGTTGACCGCGCCGCAGGAGGCGGCCGTGGTGATGACGGCGAACAGCGACGACGCGACGACGCCGAAGCGGACCTCCTTGCCCTCCATGTTACCGCCGGTCAGTCCCAGCGCGTTCAGCGTGGTCGTACCGTTGGCCTCGGCCCAGTAGGTGATGGCGACGCCGGCGATGAACAGCACGCCCATCACGGCGAGGAGCGCCCAGCCCTGGCGCTGATTGCCGACCATGCGGCCGAACACGTTGGTCAGCGCAGCACCGAGCGCGAAGATCGAGAGCATCTGGATGAAGTTCGACAGCGCGGTCGGGTTCTCGAACGGATGCGCGGCGTTGGCATTGAAGAAGCCGCCGCCATTGGTGCCGAGCATCTTGATCGCGACCTGCGAGGCCACCGGGCCGACCGCGATGGTCTGCTTCGCCCCTTCCAGCGTGGTCGCCTCGACATAGGGCCCGAGCGTCTGCGGCATGCCCTGGGACACCAGGAACAGCGTGTAGATGATACAGAGCGGCAGCAGCACATAGAGCGTGCAGCGTGTGATATCCACCCAGAAATTGCCGACGGTCCGCGCCGAGGCGCGCGAGAAGCCGCGGATCAGCGCGATCGCGAGCACGATGCCCGTCGCGGCCGAAAGGAAGTTCTGGTGGGTGAGCCCGAGCATCTGGACGAGATAAGAGAGCGTGCTCTCGCCACCGTAGTTCTGCCAGTTGGTGTTGGTCAGGAAGCTGATCGCGGTGTTGAAGGAGAGATCCTCGGCGACCGCGGACTGTCCGGCGGGATTGAACGGCAGCACGGCCTGCAGCCGCATCACGCCGTAGATGATCAGGAAGCCGCCGACATGGAACAGCAGCATTGCGACCGTGTAGGTCAGCCAATGCTGCTCGCGGCGCTCGTCGACGCCGCCGATCCAGTAGATCGCGACCTCCACCGGCCGCAGCACCGGCGACAGCAAGGTGCGCTCGCCATTGAAGACGCGCGTCATGTACCAGCCGAGCGGCTTGGCGAGCGCGACGATGACGGCGCAGTAGAGCAGGATCTGGATCCAGCCGATCACGGTCATGGGGATGTTGTCCTTGAAGGTGCGACGGTGGCGGTCAGAACCGCTCGGGCCGCAACAGCGCGTAGGTGAGGTAGATCAGAAGGCCGAGCGACACCGCGCCGGCGAGCGAATAGTCGAAGATCATGGCTCGTCTCCTAGAGCCGCTCGCAGGCGTAGGTGTAGCCGATCGCCAGGGCGAATAAGCCGGCGGCCAGCGCCAGCATCAGGATGTCCAGCATGGTGTGCTCCTCATGCGCGCGAGGCGCGCAAAGCGTGGAGCGGCCGGGAGCGCCGGTGCGCCACGGTCCGTTCCAGGACGGACAGATGGCATCCGACGTCATAGGTTTTCGAGACAGCACCGCCGACAGAGTTATAGGAATCTCATAAGGACCGCGGGATTCCCTCCTCGGCAGAATCGCGCGGCCGCAGCCGCATATGAGCCGGCCATACCGCCGAGGCGTCTTTATGCGCCGGCTATTTCTCTCCGCCTTCGCCCCTCTCGCATTCCTACGGGGCCGTCGACCACATTGCCGATCGAGGCCCACCGGGCCATCGCTCACTGACGACAGGAGGCCGGCATGGCTGCCTTGACGACACGACCGGATGTGCCGGAGCGGGCACAACTCGCGCAGACCACGACGGCGATGCTGACGGCCCTGCTTGGCGACGACGAGGGCGTTTCACCGCTGTCGGCGCGAGGGAGACGCCGGCTGCGGATCGCACGATTGCTGGAGACCGAGGCACGGATCGACGCCGCGCTGGAGCTGGTCGCGCTGCAATTGCCACGATGGTCGCTCCGCCGCATCGCCTATGATGACGGCGAATGGCACTGCGCCTTGTCGCAACAGCGCGAATTGCCGGACTGGCTCGATCATTGCGTCGAAGCCCGCCACGCCGATCTCGCCCTCGCCATTCTCCACGCAGCGGCCGAGGCCCGCCGTCTCGAGCCCGGCATCTCGCCGACTGACGCAAGACGCGGCGTCCAGGCTGAACCGGGGCTTGCCGACCTGCTCTGCTGCGACAACTTCTGAGCCGGTGTTACCTGCGCGATGCACATCTCCACCGACAAGCCGGCTGAGCTTCCGGCGGCCAGAGTACTGCTGCGGTTTGTGCTGCGACTAGCAATCCTCATCCTGTTCGCCACGTTCGGCCGCTTCGGCTTCGGTCGCAGCCTCGCCGCCCTGCTCTGGATGACCATCATCCTGTGTACCGTGCTGGCGGTGCTGCGCCGCGAGCGCGTATTCGCCGCGGGCCTGAACCATTGGGACGAGATGATCGGCTACACCGCGCTCTATTGCGCGGCGATGGCGCTGATTCAGTCGTCCGGAAACTGAGCCCCTGCGTCGCAAAAAAATGGGGCGGCCGATCCGGCCGCCCCGCTTGTCTCATCGTCGATCGGTCAGAAGATCTTGACCGCGCTTTCCAGCGTCTTCCAGACACCCCATGCCAGCGGCACGCCGACGAAGGCCCAGAACAAGCCGGCCTTGACGTCGAGGCCACCCTTGCCGATGCCGAACGACCCGTGCTGGATCGCCGACTCGTTCTTGGCGAGCTCCGCCTGGTACTTCGCGACGTCGTCCGCGCTCATGTTCCACTTGTCATCGACGGGCTTGATCAGGAAGTTGCAGATCAGGCCGGCCAGGAGCATGGCGCAGAGAATATACATCGTCGTGTTGTACAGCTGGTCGCGCGGCACGCCGGCGGCGAGCTGGAACTCGCGGATGTAGTTGACGACCACCGGACCGATGATGCCGGCCGTGGCCCAGGCCGTCAGCAGACGGCCGTGGATGGCGCCCACGAACTGGGTGCCGAACAGGTCGGCCAGATAGGCCGGGACCGTCGCGAAGCCGCCACCATACATCGAGAGGATGATGGCGAAGGCCGCCACGAACAGCAGCTTCGAACCCATCGCTGCGAAGGTCGGCGCCAGCGCATAGAGCACGATGCCGATCAGGAAGAAGCAGTAATAGGTGTTCTTGCGGCCGATGTGGTCCGACAGCGACGCCCAGAAGAACCTGCCGCCAATGTTGAACAGCGACAGCAGGCCGGCAAAGCCTGCCGCGATGCCCGCAATCGCCGCCTTCTGGGTGGCGTCGAGCTGGTTGAAGCTGACGTCGGGCAAACCGATCAGCTTGCCGGCGAAGATCTCCTGCAGCATCGGCGAGGCCATGCCGATCACGCCGATGCCTGCCGACACGTTCAAGCAGAGCACCCACCAGACCAGCCAGAACTGCGGAGTCTTGTGCGCGTTGTCGAGATGCACATGGTGCTCCGAGATCATCGCCTTCTTCACTGCCGGCGGCGTCCAGCCCTCGGGCTGCCAGCCGACCGGAGCGACGCGATAGGCGAAGGCGCCGATCATCATGAACACGAAATAGATCACGCCCATCGTGACGAAGGTCTCCCAGACACCGACCGAGGTCGGGGTCTTGAAGTAGTTCATCAGCAGGTTGGCGAGCGGGGCGCCGATCATCGCGCCGCCGCCGAAGCCCATGATCGCCATGCCGGTCGCCATGCCGCGCCGGTCCGGGAACCATTTCACCAGGGTTGACACCGGCGAGATGTAGCCGAGGCCGAGGCCGATGCCGCCGATGACGCCGGCACCGAGCCACATCATCCAGAGCTGATGCACGTAGATGCCGAGCGCTGCGAACAGCAGGCCGCCGCCCCAGCAGCAGGCCGCGACGGCGCCCGCCTTGCGCGGTCCGGCCCGTTCGAGCCAGCCGCCCCAGATCGCCGCGGAGGCGCCGAGCAGCACGAAGAACAGGGTGTACATCCAGCCGAGGCTCGCGACCTTCCAGTCGCAGCTCGTCGTGAACAGCTCCTGCACCAGGGACATGTCCGGACAGGCCTGGGTCTTGGTCACGCCGATCGCGCGTGACAGCGGCAGCCAGAACACCGAGAAGCCATAGGCCATGCCGATGCACAGATGGATGCACAGCGCAGCCGGAGGAACCAGCCAGCGGTTGAACCCGGCCTTGGCGACCGTGTGCTCACGATCGAAGATTCCCGCCTGCGCGCCCGGGAGCGTGCCCGCGCTTTCAATGGTAGCCATGCATTCCTCCCCTACGGACTCTCGCCCAACGCAACAACGTCATGTTCTGTCCCCTTGATCAGAATCAATACGCCCACTCACCCCGCCCGCTATCGCGTACCAGAGCAGTCTTGCAACGCACAAACGTTCATCACTGCCTCGATGCGCATAACACCCCGCCCGAGACGTTATGCCGTCACCATTCTTGCTTGTGCCGCTGTTCTGCCTGGCCCGCTCCCCAGCGGGCATGACTCGCCCCCCGCAACCTCCGCGGAAGCGCCCCAATTGGTGCAGAACCGAGGCAAATTGTCGATAGTAAAATGGTAATAATCGGTCAATCTTGGTGGATTGATCGCACTGCAGCGCGAATGTGTTGCTAACAAACACACAAATTCACGTGCAACCAACGCGACCGCCACTCACGGCTGTAGTAATGTTGCTCTCGATTACTTTCCCGACGCGTCACGGCCATCCCTGATGGAATCAACTAATGAGATGTGCGGACCATCAGCGACGGACACGGCTCGACGCCGCATGCGCGCGCTCGCGGAAACGTGAAGAAGGAACAACTTGTCCTTGCCTGGCAACAGCATCGCAAGCCTGGACTGAGAACGCGGCATTGTTGTGAGCTCGGGTTGGCGCCCCTGCGACGATAGGAAGCAGCACGATCCCTTGACACATCGATGCGCCGAGACATCGCGCGAACTATGTAGTTCGAGCAGCCAGCAGCAGAGGATGTCGTCGCCGCGCGGATCATCCGGCCGGTTCCGCGGCCTTCTCGATCCGAAACAGAATGCCGCGCTCGGTGCGATCGACGCTCTCGACCCGATCCCCGGTCTGCCGCACCAGATTCGGGATGTCGATCACCGCAAGCGGATCGGTACAGCACACTTCGAGCCGCTCTCCCGCCTTGAGCGTCTGCAGCGCCTTCCGGGTCTTCAGCACCGGCAATGGGCACTTCAGGCCCGTCAGATCCAGCCTCGTCATCATCATGCGCGCGACCATGGAGAAGCGGTTCCGGCACGTCAACCCGGGTCGCATCATCCCATGGAACCCGGAACTGGGTTCCATGAATGCCAGAAGATGCGGGTGCGAACTCGCGAGTTCCATCATGGAACACCAGGTTTGTCGCCCAGCGCGAGAACGTCCGCCCGCGGCATCGCCAGATGTTGGACGAGTGCCGCGACCGCCGGGATATCGTCGAGATGAGCGCGCGGCAACGCCGTCTCGGCATCGCCGTCGCTGACGAGCCCGACAATGCCCGGATCGTCGGGAAACAGCAGCGGCTTGCCGTTGGCTGTGCGATGCACCTCGATGCGGCGATGCGGGCCGGCCTTGTAGCCTTCGATGACGACCAGATCGACGGGAGACAATCTCGCCAGCAGCTCCGCGAGGGCCGGCTCCCTTGCGCCTCGCAGTTCGTGCATCAGCGCCCAGCGCGTGCCCGACGCGACGAGAACCTCCTCGGCCCCGGCCTCGCGATGCCGCCACGAATCCTTGCCCGGGACGTCGACGTCGAACTTGTGATGGGCGTGCTTGATCACCGAGACGCGCAGTCCCTGCCCCCTGAGATGAGGAATCAGCCGCGTCAGCAGCGTGGTCTTGCCGGCGCCGCTCCAGCCGGCGAGGCCGATGACTTTCATCGCAGTCTCCAGAAAGGCCCCGGCGCTTTTGCACAGCCAGGAGCGCGGGATCGATCGATGGCCCGAAGGCCCCGTGGAACGCCATATCCACTCTTGGCGATGTCATGCCAGCAGCCGCGCGGACCAGGCAAGGGCTCGTCGGGGAGGGGCATGCCGGTACGGCCGCCGCGCAGGCGCAAATGGTGGATCGCGCGCGGGCCGACGCTGACGCCCTGGCAGCAGTCGTGGTAACGAGCCCGCGATGACAGCCATGACCTCGACTTCGATCCCCGGCGTGCTGCTCGCCGGCGGTCGCGCGCAGCGGATGGGCGGCGGCGACAAGCCGTTGCGCATGGTCGACGGCCGCACCATCCTGGAGCGCGTGATCGCGCGGCTGGCGCCGCAGTGCAGCCGGCTGATCCTCAATGCCAACGGCGACCCCGCGCGCTTCGCGGGCAACGGCCTGGCCGTCGTGCCGGATGGCGTCGCCGGCTTCCCGGGCCCGCTCGCCGGCATTCTCGCCGGGCTCGACTGGGTTGCGGCGCATATGCCGGAGGCACGTTGGATGCTGAGCGCCGCCGGCGACTGCCCCTTCCTGCCGCGCGATCTGGTCGCGCGGCTGGCGACAGCGCGGGCGGCGGAGCAGGCCGAACTGGCGGTGGCGGCGTCCGGCGGACAGACCCATCCGGTGATCGGGCTGTGGCCGGTCGGGCTGCGCGAGGATCTCCGGCACGCCCTGGTCGCGGAGGACATCCGGAAGGTCACCCGCTTCACGGCGCGCTACAAGGTCGCGACCGTGAGCTGGCCGTCGGTTCCGCTGGATCCGTTCTTCAATGCCAATACCGCGCTCGACCTCGCCGAGGCGGAGCGGCTCGCGGCTCTCGATGATTGAGGACGCCTGATGGACGCGACAACCATCGTTCGCCGCGCCGTGCTTGCCGTTGCCGCGCTCAATCTCGGCTATTTCGGCATCGAGTTCGCCGTGGCGCTGGCGATCGGCTCGGTGTCGCTGTTTGCCGACAGCGTCGACTTTCTGGAGGATGCCTCGGTCAACATCCTGATTGCGCTGGCGCTGCGCTGGAGCGCGCCGCAGCGGGCGCTGCTCGGCAAGGCGCTGGCGCTGATCCTGCTGGCGCCCGCGGTCGCCGGACTGTGGACCGCCGGCGAGAAGTTCTTCACGCCGATCGCACCCGCACCGCTGCCGCTCACCGTGACCGGCCTCGGCGCGCTGATCGTCAATCTCGGCTGCGCGTTGATCCTGGCGCGGGTCAGGGACCACCAGGGCAGCCTCACCCGCGCCGCCTTCCTGTCCGCACGCAACGACGCCTTCGCCAACATCGCGATCATCGCGGTCGGTCTCGTGACCGCCTTTGTGTGGCCCTCGATCTGGCCGGACCTGATCGTGGGTGTCGGTATCGCGCTCATGAATGCGGACGCCGCGCGCGAGGTGTGGGAGGCTGCGCACGAGGAGCAAAAGACCGCCAAGGCCTGAACGGCCGAGCATCCCGCGCGCGTGCGCGACGACCTCACTCCTTGCGGCATTGCAGCGCACAGGACCGCTCCACCGCTCCGCCGTCCGGCATGATTGACGGCCGCCCTGGATTGATTGCAGATAGGCGGACCGGCCGGCAGAGCCGGAACAAACAACGGCGTCACGCCGGTACCGGTGGAGGACTGATTGCAACTCAGCTATTTGAAGCGGGCGGCGTGGGCCGCAGCCGCGCTGCTGGTCACGACCGCCGCGCAGGCCGAAATCTCCGACAACGTCGTCAAGATCGGCGTGCTCAGCGACATGAACGGCCCGGCCTCGACGCCGACCGGCCAGGGCTCCGTCACCGCGGCGCAGATGGCGGTCGATGATTTCGGCGGCAAGGTGCTGGACAAGCCGATCAGCGTCATCGTCGGCGATCATCAGCTCAAGCCCGACATCGGCGCCGCGATCGCGCGCCGCTGGTACGACACCGAGCAGGTCGATCTCATCGTCGACGTGCCGGTCTCCGCGGTGGGCCTCGCCGTGCAGACCATCGCCACCGAGAAGAAGAAGCTGTTCATCACCCAGTCGACCGGCGCCGCCGATTTCCACGGCAAGTTCTGCTCGCCCTACGCGATGCAGTGGGTGTTCGACACCCGCGCGCTCGCCACCGGCACGGCGAAGGAGGTCGTCAAGCGCGGCGGCGACAGCTGGTTCTTCATCACCGACGACTACGCCTTCGGCCATTCGCTGGAGCGCGACGCCTCGAGCGTCGTCACCGCCAATGGCGGCAAGGTCGTCGGCGCGGTGCGGCCGCCATTCGCGACGCCCGATCTGTCGTCCTTCATCCTGCAGGCGCAGGCCTCCAAGGCCAAGATCATCGGCATCGCCGCCGGCCCGCCCAACAACATGAACGAGATCAAGACCGCATCCGAGTTCGGCCTGCTCAAGGGCGGACAGCAGATGGCGGCGCTGCTCGCGCTGGTCACCGACATCCATTCGCTCGGCCTGCCGGCCGCGCAAGGGCTCCTGCTCACCACCTCGTTCTACTGGGACATGGACGACAAGACGCGCGAATGGTCGAAGCGCTATTTCGCCAAGATGAACCGGATGCCGACGATGTGGCAGGCCGGCGTCTATTCCGCCGTCATGCACTATCTCAACGCCATCAAGGCGGCGGGCAGCGACGATCCGCTCGCGGTCGCCGCGAAGATGCGTGAGACGCCGGTCGAGGACTTCTTCGCCCGCAACGGCAAGCTGCGCGCCGACAATCTGATGGTGCATGATCTCGTGCTGGCGCAGGTCAAATCGCCGGAGGAGAGCAAATATCCCTGGGACTACTACAAGATCCTCGCGACCATCAAAGGCGATGACGCGTTCGGCCCGCCCGATCCCGCGTGCCCGCTGATCAAGAAGTGACGGCGCACTGAACGATCGGCGGCCGGGGCGACCGGGCCGCCGCATGCGAGCTGAACGACAACAATCAATGGGGGAAGACGGGCATGAAGCTGGCGCGCGCGCTGCTGTTCGGGCTGATCGTCGCGGCGGGCCTCGCCGCCAAACCGGGACCGGCGCTCGCCGCCTATCCGGACCGTCCCATCCGCTGGCTGATCGGCTTCGCCCCCGGCGGGCCGGTCGACATCGTCGCCCGCATCATGGCGCAGTGGCTGTCCGACCACCTGGGCCAGCAGGTCGTGGTCGAGAACCGCACCGGCTCGGGCGGCAACATCGCGGCCGCGGCCGCGATCAACTCCCCGCCCGACGGCTACACGCTGCTGTTCGTCGCGCCCAACAACGCGATCAGCACCTCGCTCTACAAGAAGCTGCCTTATGACTTCATCCGCGACACCGTGCCGGTCGCCAGCATCATGCAGCTCACCAACATGCTGGTGGTGAGCAACGACGTGCCGGCCAAGACCGTCAAGGAGTTCATCGACTACTGCAAGGCCAACCCGGGCAAGATCGCCTTCGCCTCCTCGGGCAACGGCACCTCGGTGCACATGGCGGCCGAGCTGTTCAAGGCGATGACCAAATGCGACATGCTGCATGTGCCCTATCGCGGCTCGGCGCCGGCCTTTCCCGACATCATCTCCAACAAGGTGCAGTTGATCTTCGACAACCTCCCGACGGCGCTGGAACAGTCGCGCGGCGGCAGCGTCCGCGCGCTCGGCGTCACCTCGCCGCAGCGCTGGCCGACGGTGCCGGACGTGCCCGCGATCGCCGAGACCGTGCCCGGCTACGAATCGGTCGGCTTCTACGGCATCTCGGCGCCCAAGGGCACGCCGCCCGAGATCGTCGAGATCCTCAACAAGGCCGTCGGCGAGGCGCTGAAGGACCCCAAGCTGGTGGCGCGGCTCACCGAGACCGGCGGCATCCCGCGCGCGATGACACCGGCGGAGTTCGGCAAGCTGGTCGTCGACGAGACCGAGAAGTGGCGCAAGGTGGTGGAATTCGCCGGGGTTTCGGTGGACTAGCGTCGCGGCGGGCCTGAACGGACCGTGCGACGGAGCCGCGCCAAAACAATCGGGCAGCGGCATTGCCGGATTGCTGGCCAGGCTGTAAACGGAGCCCGAGCCGTCGTTGGGGTTCCGATGCCGCGCCGGACAGGCCCGCTCCTGCCCGCCGCCGGCAAGACCTCGGCGTCGCGGGGGCCTGTAGCTCAATGGTTAGAGCCGACCGCTCATAACGGTCTGGTTGCAGGTTCGAGTCCTGCCGGGCCCACCAGCAAAGTCAAAGACTTGCTGGCTTTCAGTTCGGCGCTTCTGCGTCTCCGCACCAGAAACCGCACCAGATACGTCCACTTTTCGTTCGTTTGGAAGCCGCACGGCTCAGCCTCTGCTGACTCACGCCAGCAGCGGGAAGGTTCGACGGTGTAGGAGAACACTTGGCCGCAGGGACGCTGCCCTGCCCCAGCGACAGCATCGCCGACCCAGCAGATGAGAGCCACGATCTGGCAAGCCACGCCGCTCAGGCGCATGGCCAGCATCACACAGCAAATGTCCACGCGATATCGGCGGATCGCGGCGCTATAAACCGCGAGGCGTTCATTCCGACTTCGGCCGGTGCAACGCAATCACCGATCCGGCCGCCGTCACCGCTTGCCTAGGTGCGGAATCGCGCTTCGCAATCTTCTCGACAGCGTCTGAGAGATAGTCCGGATGATGGTGACCATAGGTATTCAGCAGGACCTCGAGCGACATGCCGAGATAGCCCGCGGCCTGCCAGGGGTCCGCACCGCGCTGCATCAGCCACGTAGCCGCAGTGTGCCTGAGCGTATGGGGCGATATTCCAGGACCGAGCTCGGCAAACCTTACAGCGCTCTTGAAGGCGGTTTTGACCGACGCCACCGGCTTGCCATTGAACTCGACGAAATGCTTGGCCTCCGGATCGATCCGGTGCCAGCGCCGCAAGTGGGCGAGCAAGCGCGAAGGGATCGGAACCGTCGGCTGTCGCTTGTTCGTCTTCGCTACGCCCCGCTTCTGGCGATAGTACCGCCCCCGCTCCAGATCCACATAAGAGCGCCCTACCGCCGGCATGGGGGAGGCTGATGCGATGGCTCCTGCGCGCGTCCCGCTATAGATCCCAATCAGGATGAAGCGAGACAGATGTCTCAGCGGACGTTTCGCCGTTGGAGCCTTGACTTCGTCCCCAGAGCGGCGCGACGCCTTTTGCCTTTCGCGATAGCGCCAGCACGTCCAGATCAGCTTTGCAGCCTCACTGCGCGTGAGCCACCTGTCCCGAGGCTGCCCCTTCTCCGGCAATGAGACCTTGACGATCTCTCGATGAAATCCCTCCGATGCATGATAGCCAATGGCGGCGCGCAAATCCTCCAGATCGCGTCGCGCGCCACCCCGATTGCAGCGCTTCTTCCTGTAGGCTCGGCATTCCTCGCCGTTGACCTCACCAAGGGTTTTGGCGCCCCACCAATCGTTCAATCGCTCGATCCGCTTTTTGAACTTTCGGATCGCCGGCACGGTGTCTTCAACCTCGCCGTCCACCACGAAACGATCCCGAAGTTTTTGGAGCTGAGCATCGGTGTAAATCGAGAGGACGTCCGCGATCGGGATGTCGTCGATGTGCCTTACGCGCCGCTTCGGTGTATATTTGGACGCTATGTATTCCTTTAGCTTCTTCTCGGCTGCTGCAACCTCATCCGCAGCGCAGCCTGTGCTGACATCCCGACCGTTGTCTCTGATAATCCAGGTTGCTCGGTGGGTGATCCTCCCGCGCTCGTCCCGACGGGCGGCCTTGAGCTGGAGTCGAGCTCCCTTGCTTCGTCGCGGCATAGCTCTCGCATCCGTTGAATGTGAGCCAGCGTCGTAAATTCCTTGCCGGCAATTCTCTCGATGACCAGCCGATTACGGTCGCGTTCCCGTCGCAGACCTGCAACTGTCATTCCTCCCAGAGGAAACGCGATTTTCACAGCATCGGCAAGACGAAGCGGCGTGTCAGGCGCAATTTTTGGTTGCTGACAGTCTGGCATCAGGGTTCATCAGAGCTAGAACGCGGGTAGCATCAAACTAGCTGGAGCGGGACGCTGAAGGAATTGGCGAGCCCAGGCTAGCGCACAACGAAGTGTGTACGCGCGCAATCGGAAAGAGCAGGAAAGGCGAAAGACCTCCGCCTCAGACCTGTTTCACTGCAAACGGGAAAATAGAGGCCCTAACCTCCATCCATCGGAGTAGAAGGGCGCTCCCGCCTGTCGAAATGCTGCGGGATTGCGGCCTTCCGAGTTGCCGCAGCAGAGTACCCCGCGGCACGCTCATCACCTCAGCTATGCTTGCTCTCTTGAAACAATTCAGCCACGGTCGCATCCAGGGCGAGGGCAACTCGGCTCAACGTGTCGAGCCGAACATCGAGCTTTCCTGCCTCCAGCTCGCTGATCAGCGCCTGCCGGAGACCAGCTGCATTAGCCAGTTCCTCTTGGGTCAAGCCCTTATCAAGCCGAAAACGTCGCAAATTGCGCGCCAAAATCTGCCGCGCGGCATGAATGTCCCGCCGAACCATGAGGCAAGAGACACATTTGAAGCGCTTGCCATCTATACGTAATAACGTATATTACGATCGATATCCTCAGGCCGGAAGACTTCTGGGGTGAGTGGATGCAGCCCTTCAGGCGTGCAACGCCGCCCCCCAAGCTGAATGCGACGGAGAAGTGCGATGCCAGGAAGTCCTTCCGACCGGACCGTTGCGGTAACAGCAATCGAACACAACAACATTGTCATCACTGTCGCCAGCTTAATTCATGAAGCCCGGAGCTCGAAGCCTCCCGCAGCCTCCGCGACCTTCGTGACGATGATCTTGGGAGGACCACTTGCCGGCCAAAGGTGGGAGGATCCGTCTTGGAGCATGATGATCCGCAACCACGCAAGTGCGGTAGGTCGAGTTGCAGATATGGTCGCTGAACAAGCAGGCCGATGAGCGGATTCTCACTCGGGAATTCAATGGGCTGGAGCTTCACCGCCTTCCCCCACACTAACCGAACATACGAGGTCGTGTCCCCAGTGATGGTGTAGCTCGGTAGAGCAAAGCCGCCCGGACGCGCGCTCCCAGACAGCGCCGTAGCGGGCGGGCGGCTTTGCGGCGGTGACCGGCAGTTCTCCGGTAGGATCGGGTTGCGACACGCCAACGCAACCGAGGAACCACCGATGACCGACGACATGATGAACCTGCGCACGCTCGTGGAGAAGACCCCTGATGCCGATCTGTTGCGCGAGATAATCGGCTTTGCCGCCAGCGCCTGATGGAGCTGGAAGTTGAAGGCCAGACCGGCGCGGCCGACGGCGAGAAGAGCCCCGAGCGTCTGGCCCAGCGCAACGGTTACCGCGCCGGACCTGGAAGACCCGCGCGGGCACGGTCGAGTTGCGCATTCCCAAGCTGCGCAAGGGCTCCTACTTCCCGGGCTTCTTGGAGCCGCGCCGGATGGCCGAGAAGGCGCTCACCGCCGTGGTGCAGGAAGCCTATGTGCAGGGCGTCTCGACCCGTTCGGTCGACGATCTGATCCAGGCCATGGGCATGACCGGGATCTCCAAGAGCCAGGTGAGCCGGCTGTGCGCGGAGATCGACGACAAGGTGAAAGCGTTCCTCGCCCGTCCGATCGAGGGCGACTGGCCGTATCTGTGGATCGACGCCACCTACGTGAAGGTGCGCCAGAATGGCCGCATCGTCTCAGTCGCGGTGATTGTCCCGGTCGGCGTCAACAGCGGCGGCCGGCGCGAGGCTCTCGGCATGGACGTCGGCCCCTCCGAGGCAGAGACGTTCTGGACCGCGTTCCTGCGCAAGCTCGCCCGTCGCGGCCTGCGCGGCGTCAAGCTGGTCGTCTCCGACGCCCATGAGGGCATCAAGGCGACCGTCGCCAAGGTGCTCACGCCTCGTGCCAGCGGTACCGCGTGCACTTCATGCGCAATGCCCTGGCCCATGCCGGCAAGAGCGGACGCCGCGTCGTCTCCGCCTTCATCGCCACCGCACTTGCTCAGGACGACGCCGACGCTGCACGAGCGCAGTGGCGGAAGGTTGCCGACCAGCTTCGCCCCAAGCTGCCCAAACTTGCCGACTTCCTCGGCGAGGCCGAGACCGATGTGCTGGCCTACATGACCTTCCCGCCACCGCATCGGACCAAGCTACACTCCACCAATCCGATCGAGCGCCTCAACGGCGAGATCAAGCGACGCACTGAGGTGGTTGGCATCTTCCCCAACGAAGACGCCATCGTCCGCCTCGTCGGCACGATACTGCTCGAGCAGAACGATGAATGGGCCGTCCAGCGTGCCCGTTACATGACGCTGGAAACCATCGCCCTGTTGAGCGATGATCCGACCGTCAGCGTTCCGGCTATCGCCAGCTGACCGGCCCGGCTCTTGCCGGTGAACGCGGTGCCCCGCCGCCAATTACACCACGCCCGGGGACACGATCACATACGACATTTCATCCAGTCCTTCGCCTAACACGTCCGGGACCAAAGGCCACTCCGCGGCACAAGGTCAGCATCTCGGATAGCCTGCTCGCAGGCACTCCCTAGGAGAGCGGGACAACAGCACATTCAATGGTTACGGTTTATTTGGGCAAGGAACGCCTCATTTGTATTTCAAGGCGTTTCAGAAGCTCCCCAACTGGAACGAGGAGGAGCTCCGATTATCTGTATGGCTGTAGCGCCAATCGTGCACGTCTCTTGGCTCGCACCCCTTAGCTGCTAGCGGCAAGCCAAGCGTCAATCTCCGGGATACGCTTTTCTCGAACCGAGAGCCGGAATGCCATTCCCGTGTAGAACCTTTCCACCTGCGCCTTGTTTGCTTCAGGTACGTTGACGTCAATGAACTCCCGAAGTTGCTTCAAGATGCTCGCATCGAGGCCCAGCGCGCCGATCGATGGAACGAACGTCACCCGCTGCATCGCATCGAGCTTGGCGTTCAATTCCTTGAGGTGAGACAGAACAAAGGTCCAGGCGAGCGGAGCATTTTCCCCGGCGACACGCGAAATCATCGTCGGTCCGGTCGCTGTCGCCGGATCCTTTCCAAGCGCAATGTCAAGGCTGCGTGCAGCCAGGTCTGTGTTGCGTGCGCCTGCGAGAGCCATGAAATACTGGTCCTTGGCCACAGGATCGACTGTTGCCTTGGCAAGTTCGTAGAGCCGATCATAAACGCTTAGATCGGAACGTAATCCCACGACCCTCAGAACTGGCTGCCTGATCGAAGATGGCAAACTGCCGGGATCGTCCGGATGCGCCAGGGAGCCGGCAAACCGCGTCTGGGCCTCATCAATTACCGCCCGATCTCCCAATCGGCCGAGCGCTCCGATCAGTTGCTCCCGCAAGACAGCAACATTGTCAGCCTCCCCGGACCGCCGGTCCCAGCCTATCCGGGCAAAAGCAGGCTTGAGGATGCCAATCGCAAACTCGTCGAAGCGCTGTCTTCCGCCGAGGCCCCAATAGAGGCCGTCAATCGACAGGAGGGTCTCGATCACCTGGCTCCAGATCACGGTATGGGCATCAACCTTGATCTGGCGCGTCAGGTCGAGATAGGCTGCGATCGGCGACTCTCCGGCCTCTCCCAAACTCCAGACGTCATAAAGCAAGCCCAACTGGTCGCCAGGCGCCAGTTGATCAAATGCGCCGGCCAATTGCTGGAAGGACTCCCCGGAATATTTGCTCCGGTAGTACGCCCCCTGACCATAGTTTATCTTGATGGGCAAGGTGCCAGCCACGTCGGCCTGCATCGATTCCAGACTGGAAGTGATTATGCTGGTGGCCGGCTTGTCACCGCGCACCGATGCCACGATCACCGGAACATGCCAGACCAGGGGCTTGCGGGACTCGACATCCAGTCCGAAACGACTCTGTCTCACCGACAGCTTGACAGCATCTCCAACGTTCGCAGCGCCTTCCACGCTGATCAATGGCACCCCCGCCTGCAGCGTGAAATCATCGGCGATTGTCTTGATGTCCTTTGCCCCGGCGGCCGTTAGCTCGGCCCATAGGTCGTCGGTCACTGTATTCTTGTATGCGTACCGCTTCATGTAGGTGCGAACGCCCTGCCGGAAGACATCTTCTCCGACGTAATTTTCGAGCATGCGAATGACCGCCTGCCCCTTCTGATAGGTAATGTCGTCAAAGGCCTGGTCTGCCTGCTCCCCGCTCTCGATTTCTTGCACCACCGGATGGGTCGTCGCCCTCGAGTCCTGCTTCATTGCCCTTTGCCGCGCCGACTCCGATTGCAGCCACATCATCCACTGCGGATAGAACTTGTCCGTGGCCTTGTTCTCCATCCACGACGCAAATCCCTCATTGAGCCAAAGATTGTCCCACCATTGCATGGTCACCAGGTTCCCGAACCATTGGTGCGCCATCTCGTGCGCCACGACTACGAAAACGCGCTGCCGATCCGACTCGGTCGAGAGCATGGGATCGATCAGTAGGGATGTTTCGAAGTAAAGGATAGCTCCCCAATTCTCCATCGCAGAGAAACCGCCACCGCCGGGGGCGGCCAGCAGATCAAGCTTGGGCAATGGGTACGGGGTGCCGAAATAGTCGTTGTAATATTCGAGCAGCTTGACGGCGCTCTCCAGAGCGAACTGGCCCTTATGGGAGCTCCCCGCTCTCGACAACACGGACACGGCAACACCGCCGGCATTGGTTTCCAGACGGTCCAGCTCGCCGACGCATAGAAACAGTAGGTAGCAGGACATCACCGGGGTCCGCTGAAATCGCACCAAGCGGAACCCGGACTCTGACGCTTCTGTTCGCTCGATCGGCATGTTCGACAAGACCGTCTCGTTCGCGGAGGCCGCAACGCTGACGGTGAATGTTGCCTTGTGCGCGGGCTCATCCCAGCACGGCATGAAGCGACGCGCCGCCACGGCCTCGAACTGGGTCAGCAGCATGTGCCTTGGGCCTGCGGCGGTGTCGTATCTGGTAATGAAAAGCCCCTCGGCACTTTCATTGATCTTCCCGAGATAGTTGATAGCCAGGTCGTAAATTCCTGGCTCAACCAGTTCGTCGAAATGGAGGTTGACCCGCTGGCTTCCCGCATCCATCGCGGGCGTTCCTGTGCGGACGCCGTGGCTGCTTCTCAACTCGGTCGCCTCGAATTCGAGCTCGACACTATTGAGGGTGATGATCGACGTTGGCTCCAATACCTTGATCGTTATGGTCGATCGTCCCTTGAAAGCCAAGGCGCTCACGCGAGGCACGATTTCAACGTCATAATGAATTGGCACCACGTTCGACGGCAGCAGAATTCGCGTCATGAGTTCCTCCGTGGCAAGATCCTGAGAAATATTTCGCAAAAGCTGAACGAATTTCAGAGACCAATCCCGCGTCGCGCGGGAGAGGGATCTGAGCGCTCCTTGATGTGTCTTCGTGTCCAGAACGGGCTATCGGGCCATTGTCGCTCCAGCGCATAGAAATGTCGTCGCATGTTCAAATGATCTTCAGTGTTCGCCGCGATACGCGCGGCGTAATCGGCCGACCGATCCTGACCGTGGCGAAGCGATGCGTGGATCACCTCGGCAGCCCGGATGCCGTCCTCGAGCGCCTTGTAGATGCCCTCGGACCCGAGCGGATCGAAGATCGAAGCAGCGTCGCCCACACCGGTCCATCGTGCACCGCAGGGCCTCTGGCGCTGGGTTACCGGCGCTGCGCGCACGATCAGCGGCCCTAGGTCGAATGGCGTGTTGGCAAGACGCGGAGCGATATGACGGGTCCCGGCCAGCGCGTTGAGCCACTCCGTCGGGTGGTCGAGGCGCCTAGTCCGGGAAATCTCCGGATCGGTCGCAAAGGCAAGCGACAGGCGGTTTCCGGGCAGCCCCGCGGCGTACCACCATCCTGCTTCGGCAGTTTCAGTCATGGTCAGACGTGAAGGCCATGCTCCTGGAGCGAGCGCGGCCGTAGCGGTGATGAAGACCAACAGATCATGCTGGATCGATGAAGATCCGATGCAGCGGGCAAAGGCGGCGCGCGGACCGGTGGCATCAACGACGTGCCTGGCAACGATCGGAATTTCGGCGCAGTGGGTGCGCAAGTGCAGCCGGAAGCCGCTATCCAGGATCAACGCTTCGGCGCCGGCGAGCCGATGACCGGGGCGGATCGGGATGCCGCGTTGGGCTACAGCCTCGCGGAACGATGCATCGAAGCGCGGACGATGGATGTGCCATCCGCAACCGCTAATGTTGGTGAGGAAGTCATTATATCCTAGAAGCGGGCTGCCCCAGGAGGCACAACTGCCCAGACAGGGTTCGTGGCCTGCGGCCCGAAATCGATCCCACATGTCCAACGCCTTCAGCAGCTCCGAGACATCCGGCGGCAGGGACTCACCGACCCAATCGTTCCGGGCCGATGAAGCCGCTTCAACAACGGCGATATCGGTAATTCCGGCAGCATGGAGCGCCAAGGCGGTAGCGCAACCTGCCACGCCGGCGCCGAGGATCACGACATCGAAAGCATCAGGCTTCAATGGATTGTGCCCATTCCACGCACCACACCGCTGGGGTGCAGGTTTTGTTTGCGCACCGGCGTACTCATGCGCAGCGAAGTCACTAACATTGACGCTACCGGGCACTTATCCTGGATCCAGCGGAACAAGACGTTGCGGCGCGTGCCACCTCCTGATGCCGGCTGATCGAAGACTGGGCCCATCGGGCCGGCCGGAGCAGCCAGCCTGGTGAACAGCACGCTGAGCTCCGGATGACCTGGCACGACATAGCCATTGCGCGGCTCGGCAAGCGCCCGCAAGAAGTCGGTCGTCGGCTGCTCGAACCACCATGCGAGGCTGTGAGTGACACCGGTGGCATCGGCCAGAATCGTTCCCTCGTGACCGAGCGCCCCGCGCTGCGCGACGCGGAGGCTGTCTACCAGATCAGCCATTTCTCGCGCCGGCGAAGGCTCCGGTGGTGACGGCGGCGGTTGAGGATGACCGAGGCTGTCGGTGTATTCCTCCCAGAGGGCAATCTCGGCGTCGGTGAAGACGCGGTACATCGGACCTGTCTGGAAATCGAGCAACTGGCGCATCCGGCTGTTCCGCCAGTCTCCGGGCGTGAGATAGCCATGTTCGACCATGGCATCCAAAAAGCCAGGAGGATTCTCGAACCATTGGTCGAGCCGTGTCGGCCCCAGCATGTAACGCTGGTGGTTTCGGCTGCCAAACTTGGCCTTATCGCTGATCAGCGCGATCATCCTGTCGCGCAGGGTCGGTCGGTTGCGCAGATGTTTCTTGAAGTCTTCGAAGAAGGTGCCAACCGACCCGAAAGCGACGTAGCCATTCCAGATTCGTCGCCACGCCTGCTGCGCCGCGCCCTCTCCGCCGGCTTCGCGAATTTGGCCAAGATAGAGCCGAACCGCCTCGGCGGCTCGCTGTCCATGCCCGTTGACTGCATTATCAATCCCGATATGCATGACGTAGAAGTGCGGATTGATACCGAAGAACTCCATGATATCGCGCGTCGGCTTCAACTCCAGTACGCACCACTCAAGCTGCAACGTCATCCCGATGATCTCAGGGATGTACTCTTCGGTGAATTGGGAGATGGCCAACTCGAAGGCTGGCACCTGGAACGCGCTGTCCAAGAAGGTCGGATCGAAGGCGAACTCCTGACTATTGATCGGCGGCGGTGCGTAGCCCACGCTGCGGCAGAGATCGCGGTAGATATTGCAGTGATGCATCGAGACGTCGCCGTCTCCGAGCTCATCCATCCACACCGAAAACAGCAGGGCGCGCACCTCATCCTGCGGGCCGGCCCGGCCGATATAGCGAAGCCATGCGCCGTCAAGCAGGTTGAAGGGTGCAAGCTGCTTGATGCGCTCGACCGCGTCAGCACGTGATCGCACAGTATTGCCGGGATCTCCCGGATCGCTTTTGTCCGCATTCTCGGCGAGGTCGTTGTAGATCAGGTCGAGCCGGTCCGCGAATGCCTGGTCCGAATACTCGAAGAACCGAATGTCCTGCTCGGCCTTGTCGGGATCGTTGGAGAGACGCTCGGCCTGGTCGAGCCAGTAATCCACGAAGGCACGCGCGGGCCGCAGCACACCTGGATAACTCGAGATGTTGAGGAGCCTGTGGTACAGCATCCTTGGATCGAGTTCGCTCGCCGCGAGCCTGGGATCACTGACCTGCTCAAGGTAGGTCGCGTTATTTGGGAATGGAACAACGGGTGTGCGGCCCGTATCGCGCAGCTGACCGCGGGTTTCCAAAAACCAGTCCTGTGGCAGGGTGGCATTCGGCGGCATACGCACGGCCGGATCATCGATGCGCGTTGCCTGCAAGACCACGCCGACGCGGTGCCAATTGTCGAGTATGTCGACGCGCTCCTGATATCGTCCCCATCGTTCGGCTTCGGGTGAGTCGGTGCCATAGCCGCGCACCGACCAGCGTTGCGCTCCGATCACCGGCTTGAAGGCGGGCGGCTGGCCGGGATTCGTGGGCTGCGTGACCCAGTGAACGTCGGAGGCAAGATTGACGGCCACCGGGCGTTGGGCCGGCCAGGACCAGAACACCTTCCGGTTGCCCTTTGGATTGGGATAGGGCGGATGAGTTGCGCAGGAATTATAGTCAGTGTGCCACGGCACCGCCATGAACTTCCCAAGGTCGCCGGGCTCCAGGCCATCTTCCTCGCGATGTCGCGGGACATAGCCAATGGTGAGCAACGGCCGGTCGCGACGAAGCCCGCCGGAATAATCAAGCCTCTTGCCCTTGATGCGAAACGGCCCAGTACCGCCGGTTTGCCAGGGCTGAACATAGATCGTGGGCTCGCGCACCACGAATGTCACATCGATGCCAGGGCTGAACCGTCCCCCCAGGCAGTTCACCAGCACCGCTTTATCGAGGTATTCACCGGGCCCAAGCGGAGTTCCGGAGCCGGGCCGAAATGCATCACGGCCTTCATTCCAGCGCCGGAGGAAGAAGTACTGCGTCTTGCGCAATGAAAGGAACGGCTCATAACCGTCACCGAGCGCAAGCGGCATCATGGTTGTGTTGGTGTGCTGCGGGCTTTCGGGATCGTCCAGCTCGAATGGATTGCGGAAGATCGGAACGATGCCCGCAAGCTCGCTATGGTGCGGATCATCCGCGGCCGAAATATCGGCAAGCTTGGCATGGGCGGATGCCCCGTGCGGGCTCAGATTGACGACCCATCGCTGCTGTGAGGCGCTGCGGAAGATTGGCGCAATCTGATCGTCGAATGTCGGCTTGTATTGGTTGCTGTAGGCATTCAAGTTGCGGTCGAAGATATCCGGCGCAAGATCGAGCTTGCGCACCCAACTGTCGTAGATATCGTCCCAGGCTGAAACCGAGTTGAGGATCTGCGGCGCGAACGAAGGATCGGCCGTGGTTACCCAGGCGCCCGCCGCCTCCACCTGCGTGCCGTCGTCGAACACGATCGTCGCCGAGACTGGACCGTCGGACGTATCGTCAAACCACTGGTTGTTGTTGACATCGTCTGCAACCGCGATTTGTCCGTCGATCCTCCAGCCAACTGCCCGCCCATAGCCACCGAGAACAAGGAGGCGCCCCGAACCATCCGCCTTAAGTTCCCCAAGCGTATCGATCGGACCGGACAGCATCTCCATGTCGGCGAATGCGGGAAAGGCCACGGGATAATCCGGCAGAATGACGGGACGCTGCTGCGCCGGATCATAGGCGCATGGCGTTGTTACCCGGTCGAAGGCAACCGTCGTGTTGGTTCGACCGGAGATGGCTCGCGGCCCCGGATCGATCGTCAATCTGGCTACACGGGCGGGGTCGTCCAGGATCGCGATCCGTCGATCGACTGGGGGCTGCTCCGGCTCGTCAGCCGTTGTCAGGCGAACATTGCGGATTTGGGGAAGAGCGCCGTTGGAGTAGCTGTCGATCCCCTGGATCGGCCCCTCCTCTGTCAGAACGAACCAATTTGCCTTCTTGTTGGCGACATGCACGGTCCAGATGATATCGGTCACCGTCTTGCCGTCGACCCGGTCGCCGATCTTCACCTCGACCCCGCCGCCGCGCGGCCAGCTTTCAACCGCGAGATTTTCATAGGCGAAGATCCGGAATCGGGCGGCATGACGCTTGAGTGCGCCCTCCCTGTCGCGGAGATCGCTGCTGGTCACGAGATCATGCTCGGTGCCCGGCCGAATTGGCAATCCACCGATGACATCGGGCGCATGGGGATCCGGATGTCCCGCCATCGTTTCGGGGGCGATAACATATTCAGAGCTGTTGCCAACCCTTGCAACCCCAAGGGCCGGGTGGACGCGGAAGATAGTCATGCCAGTAACTCTCCCGAGGATCGATCCGGATCGCGGTGGATGACCGCCTGCTGACGAGCCCTGAGGCGGAATCCGCTTGCTACCAAGTCCTAATAGACGGCACGTGACACCAACAACCCATCAAAATCTGCGCGAACTGCTTCCGGAACGTGCGGTCCAATTGCTTTGCGGACAACGGCAGGAATATCTCTCCGGTCAAGCACAACATCGATCAGGATAGGTCCATCGACGATTTCGGCGGCGATTCGCAACGCTTCGTGCAATTCGCGCAGTGTCGCTGCCCGCACATAGCGAGCCCCGAATCCCTGCGCCAACGCGGCGTAATCCCATGAAGGCAGGATGTTGTAGTAATCCGGCTCAGACCCGGCATCCTGGTAGAACCGGGGATTGCCCATGAATTGCTGAATCCCCATGATCTCGTTGTTGAGAACGCAGATCACAGTGGGCAGCCCGTACTGGACCAGCGTCGAAAGCGCCTGTGGCCCTTCGCGGAAAGCGGTATCGCCGACGAAGACCACCGGACGTTCGCCGCCGGCGCAGGCCGCTCCGACCGATGCTCCCACGCTATAACCAATTGACATCCAGATTGATTGCGCGATGTAACCGCCGCGCGCGGATATCGGGAGACCGGCGGAGGCAAATAGGGCGAGCCCGGTGTCGGCGATCACGCGCTTGCCGCGAACGAACTCCGAGACGTTTGCGAACAACAGATCGATCGTGAGTGGTGCATCTTTGAGATCCCGGACAGGGACGACTTGCGGTTGCGGCGCAGCCGCGACCGGAGCCCAGGACGCCGGCCTAGCCTGCCCACGCAGCCGCTCCGTCAATCCGACCACAAAATCGCGGAGCCTCACGTCTACATAGAAATGATGTCCGATACGCACGCCGCCGTTCGATGCCAGGACCATGCATCCGTAGTCCTTGGCCACGATGTCGCCGATGAAATCCGTGATCGCGGTGCCTAGCGCAAGGACGAGGTCGGCCTTGCCGACCGTCTCCTGAAGATCGGTCGCTGCGAAGCGCCCATCATAAACTCCGAGAAAGCCAGTTGCCGTCTCTGGCAACAGACCTTTACCTGCCAAAGTCGTGACATATGGAAGTCCGCTGAGATCCAACAGTTCACCAAGTTCGCGATGCAAATCCCATCGGTCGAGCTCTTCGCCCGCCCACAGAATCGGGCGTTGCGCGCCAGCCAATCTTGCCGCCACTTCGTTTAAGCATTCCGACAATGAAGATTGATTGACGCGTGGGACCGGTGCCTGAAGTCGCCCCGCCGGGACGGGGCACGGTTCGTGCCACAAGTCCTGGCTGATCTCGAGGTAGACCGGCCGCTTGTGCGTCATGCAGGCGATCAAGGCCTCATCGATCTTGACCGGCGCATCTTCAGCCCGCGCGATCACGATGGCTGCGACCGTCACCCGTGAATAGACCTCCAAATCTGTCTTGAATGGTCCCGTCGAGTGCAGAAACATGATGCCATATTCGAGCTGCCGTTCCTGCTGCTTGGACGAGGGTCCTCCATTGATGACGAGCACTGGACAGCGCTCCACGAACGCACCCGCGATCCCGTTGAGCGCGCTCAGGGCGCCCACACCATAGGTGCCGCAAATCGCACCGAAGCCTCGAATCCGGGCATAGGCGTCGGCGGCGTAGGCCGCCTCCATTTCGTACGTCGTGAAGACCGCCCTTAGCCGGCGGCTGTTAGGGAGCTCCGCCAGCAGCCCGCTGCAATAGCTGCCCGCAACATTGAAAAGATGTTCAACGCCCAACTCCTCAAGCCGTGACACCAGATAGGATGCCACGGAACCGTTCTGGCTTTCCTTAGGCATCATCATTGCCCCCTTAGGCATATCCCTTGGCCCACAACCGTTGCGAAAAGGCGTTGCTTTAGGCTATGCCACTCCTAGGTTGTGGAGGAATTCGCTATATTTTGCCAATGCCTGATAAAAAACTCACAGACGATTTGGACTGGGAAGACGTCCGCTATTTTCTTGCGTTGGGGCGTCACTGCTCGCTGTCCGCGACCGCGCGAGCGCTTCGTGTCACCCATGCGACGGTATCGCGACGGGTCACCCGCCTCGAAGCGCTGCTCGGACGCCCTTTGTTCGAGCGCCGCGCCGGGGGCTACTCCCTCACCCTGGACGGCAAGGCCGTGTTTGATGAGGCAACCGCCATGGACAACGCCGCGTCGTCCGTGCTGCGACGGCTCGATGAAAGCACCGGACTGAGCGGGTTGGTGCGCCTTACGGCAGGGCGCAGCCTTGCCGAGGGCTTCCTTGTCGAGCGCCTAGATGGGTTGCGTCGGCGTCACCCCGCAATCGACATCGAAATCATCGGCGACGTTCGGCTATTGAGCCTCGCCCGAGGAGAGGCTGACCTCGCCTTGCGCTTCGGCAAGCCAAAGAACAGTGAACTCGCCGCCAGGCGAGTGGGCACTATCGCCTTTGGCTTATATATCGCTTCGAGCTTGCGCTATGGATCGGACGTGGCGACGCGGCTTCCTCTCATCGGGTTCGACAAGGCAGGCGACTCGATCGCCGAAGCTGAGTGGTTGGCACGGCATTTTGCCGGACGGCGCTTCTCTTTCCGCGGCAACAGCCAAGCCGCCCAAGCCGCCGCAGCGCGGGCGGGCTTTGGCATCGCGCTTCTGCCCCGATATCTCGCTGCCAACGATCCGCGCCTTGCCGAGATTGCCTGCGACAAGCCGCTGTTGGAACGCGAGCTTTGGCTCCTCTTTCGCTCTGACCTCCGGAGGGTCGCCCGTGTCCGCGCGGTAGCGGACTATCTTATCGAGCTGTTCCGACGCGAAGGCCCGCGCTTCCTCGGATCTTCCGAGTTTCTGGACGGCCGAGCCGCAGACCTTGCGGACATCGGACCATCAAGAGCGCGGGAGAACGCTGATCCCGATCTGCGACAATAAGGCTCCGCTTAGCCGCGCTCTGGGATCCATGGCTCTCGGACCCTTCCGGCGCCTCTAGCTAGCTTTAATGGAGTTTGGCGACTGACCAGGCCAGCCGCAGCCGCTTCGGTCTCCTAGGCCCGCTCTGCGGCCTGCGGCGTATGGTCGGTCGGTCTGGGTCAAGACGCCGGATCGGAGGAACGTTTTCGGTCCAAGGCTCGACAGCTTCGCCCGCTTTGCCATGTCTGGAGCTCGGCGACACGGCACGGATCAGAGGGCGCTCGAACCCGGCAGCAGCGATCACCTTTTGCCGCGACCGCCACCCACCACATGCCGATATCGGTTCCGGAGCTCAAGGATCGCCAACCGATCGAGTTCACCCCGTCTGTAGCGTTGACGCAGCTCAGCACGCGCTTGGTCCGGAAGCGCGGCTATCAATTTCCCCCCTTCAGCGACATCGTCAAAGAGCTCGACGATTGCCGGATTCAGGCGAGCCTCATCATCCCGGAGCTGGGCCATCCGATCCAGAATGCCTTCGTCGAAAGCTTCAACGGCAGGATGCGCGACGAGCTGCTGAACGATACGCTGTTCTTCGGCATCGCCGAGGCAGGGAGCAAGATTGCTGCATGGGTCGCCGACTACAATGGCGAGCGGCCTCACTCCTCGCTGAAATACCAGACCCCGGCGGCCTACGCTGCCACATTCACCGCAACGGGCGATCGGCTGCGCAACCCCGACCAGCTCCGCCGCTCGCCCGTTGCTCTACCTGCGCCAATCGGCGCAAAATCCACTCGGATTCCAAATGCTGCTGGATGAAACTTCGATGGCAGGTCAATCAGAGACGTGCAACAGAAGGCAAAGGCGACGCAAAGGCGTATCCTCTGCATCGCACCAATGGGGACGGCGTCCGCCTTTCCTAGAGGCAGAGATACCAGGTTCGACGGGGTCGATCGTCGTTTCCGGACCAAAAGCGAACGCATTCAAGCAGCGGCGCCATTGAGGCGAAAAGAAAAATATGTACAATCGCGGATAGATTTTCGGCAGCTCGTTTTTGGGACTGCGGAGTAGATCTGACAATCCCGACCAGAAAGGCGGCTCCCGAGTACGCCCTGCATAATCGTGAGGTATACCGGCCTAAGTGTCAATTTGTATGCAGCCTCTGCTCTCTATTCCAGACTCTCAGAAGTATCGACGGGGAATTCCGGTAGAGAGCGTAAAGCTCGCCAGTTTCAACCGTATGGCTCCATGAAATAATCCTTCGACATCCTGGCTGCATTCTCAGCGAGCGCCGCACCTCCAGTTATCAAGCAATTCCTCACCCAGATGAAAAAATGAACACCTCACCCTCTTTTGTTCCTACCTCAAGAAGCATCCTTCTTTCCGACCATCTTAGAAAACTTGGAATTCAACGACTCTTCTGGAACAGCTCGAAATCGACGGATGCCGCGGCACTATCGACCCTGAACCAGGAATTGACGGCATTCTCACTGATCGGCGACTTCGATGCATGCCCATTTCTCGGCAGAGCCACCTCTCTCGAACGGCTTATTCATCGACGGGTCAACTACGACGTCTTCTCTTTTGAGAAATTGAACGAGGACGAACAACGCAAGTACTGCGCCACCATCGTTGACTTCGTAGACGGCACCGTATGCGGAATCGTACCGTTTTCTTCTTCCCGCGTACTATACAATATATTTTGTGTTCGGCCCCATTGTAGATATTTGGCAAACAACCCCTCTATCGAAACCTTTCTGAATTACAAGCCGTACGTGGAACGACTTCTGAGCGATCAAGGAATTCGAACGATTCCGTACTCGTCCTTTCTGCTCGGGCTTGGCGACAAATACGATATTCCACTCTCAATCGCTGAGGGCCGCGTAATGACTCGCATTCCAACCGGCACTGGCGGCACCGGCCACCGCCTTGGGCTACTCTCCGACCTAAACAGCACAACGCTTCCTGTCGGAGACATAATGTCAGTTGCGCCGTATTTGTTGGGAGCTCTATCATTTAACGTAAGCGCTTGCAGGTTCAGAAGCGGCGCGGTCCGGTATCACCCTCCCAGCCTTCAGATCATAGGTGACTCCGCGTGCTCAGCAAATCCATTTTCCTACTGCGGAAATGAGTTTGGACGGCTTGATGATTATTTGACGACTCACCATTATCAGATACTCGAAGACATTATCCTACGCACATCAGAAATACTTCGAACTGTTGGCTACATTGGCGTCTTCGGTCTCGATTTCATTTTGCACGACAACAATATACTAATCTCAGAATTGAACCCTCGCTTTCAAGCCTCCGCCTTGTTAGCGTCACACCTTTTGAATCGAGCCGGCCTTTCCACTGTTCATGAGGATCATATTTCTGCCCAGGTAGGACTAGAACCAACTCATGCGGCGATACCAATAAGCGAGCTAGCTCGCATTGGCGGCTCCATTTCCCAAATATTTGTCTACCAGTCAGGACAATCTGATTTTGGGTTGTCAGCCATCGAGCGCGAGACAACTATCAGTTTTGACCTGACTTATGATGGGAACGCGATCGAGGACGATGCCCTTCTTTATCGCGCCATCTTGCCAGAAAAAGTGACCAGCTGCGGAAAAGCTCTTCTGCCTGAAGTCCGCGCTGCAATATCCGCAAAATCGAAGGAAGTCGTCCATGGATGATAGTGAAGGCACGACTCGACAGTGGATTGATCGGTTTGCGCTACTCTGGGCGCTGCTCATCGCTGTGCTCTCTATCACTACATATGCGGTCGGGTACTTTTCCACTTACGGATTTCTCAAAGATGCCGGCACGGTAATCGCCGGCGGAGCCGTCGCGGCTTTGCTCTTCAACGCCCTCGCTCAGCGCTCAAACGCTCTTCTTATACATCAAGTTATTCGTCGCGCTCTCGATCAGGTCGTCTCACCGATTCAGGCCCACGTCAGACGCGACGCCTTGTCGGACTACAAATGGTATGTGCGACTTGAGCGCCCCTCTTCCTGTGACACTGGTTCCGACTACTACGTACAGATCATACGCTTAAGCTACACATGGCCGGATATTCCTAGACAGATCAAGGTAGTTGGCTGCGTCTCGAACGCAGGTAAAGCACTTGCCCCATGGTCACAAGATCCCGAAAAAGGCATTGTCTGGAAAATTGAGACACCGGGCTCCCCATTGAACATCGACGATCCTACGGTATTTGCAGTGGGCAGCTTGTACTTAAACGGTCGATCGTTATCGCCATTCTCAAATACTCGAGTTGAAGTTAAGGGGGGAGACGCGCGCGAGCTAATCTATGCAGTGCCCGCAGAATTTGAAGGAACGAGCGCTCGTTTCGAGGTGGAGATTCGCGCAAGAATGTTTGAACAGCCTTCGGGCCGAATGTACACTTCTAGCCAATTCTATCGACCTGCCATGAACGGGGAGATGATCTATGTCATCTCGGACGAAATTCCTGTTCAGGAAATTAGCCCTATTGTTTCGGAAGTGACCGAGGTTCTTCCAATCCAATTGGTAGCTGACGAGATTTGGGCCACGTCATCTCGCAGGAATCAAGCGCGCATCACATTTACGGGGCTAATCGATCGCGGTAGCGCAGTTAGGTTTGAATGGTACAAGGGGCACGTTGGAAACCCATGAAGCACATCACATCTCCTCTTCTCTCCGCAATACCTGGGGTGGTTCACGGCTTTTTCACGAGACAAGGTGGGGTGAGCAAGCACGAGTTCGCCACCCTGAATGGCGGCCTTGCTTCAGGTGATGACGCGATACTAGTACAAGAAAATCGGCGCATTGCCCTAAATGCTCTAGGCATCGGCAGCTATCGTTTTGTGAATTGCTTTCAGATCCATTCTGCGAAAGTCTGGACCGTTGAAGAAGCTGTAAGCGGACCCGATCCCCGCGCAGACGCGATGGTCACAAATAGACCTAGCCTCGCCTTAACAATCTTTGCTGCCGATTGCGTGCCGGTTCTAATTGCCTCCAAGTCCGGACGTTCCGTAGCAGCCGCTCATATCGGATGGCGAGGATGCTTAAGTGGCATAGTTGCAAATGTTCTTGGCGCACTTCGTCAACTTTCAGGCAAACAAGATCTAGTTGCGGCGATAGGACCCTCGATCAGGCAAATGTCGTACCAAGTTAGCCAAGACGTTTTCGACGCCTTTCGCCAAGCTGACCCACTCAATGAGCGGTTTTTCCTGCCGGACCCCAATGCACCTCTGAAATGGCTGTTTGATTTATCGGGGGTCATTGAGGGCCAGCTTTGCCGGGAGGCTGTAGAAGTCTGGGTGGACTCACATGATACCTGTTCTGAGCCCGACCTCTTCTTCAGCGCCCGCCGATCAGCCAAGGATAAATCCACGGTCTACGGTCGCATGATGTCCATCATTGCATTGCACGATTGCGAGAGTCTAGCGCAAGCTGGATCACCAACTGGCAGCAAGGCGTCACCGTAGGAGATTTGCCGCAATTGGTACCCAAGGGGTTCTAAGCATCAGCGCCAGAAAACCCGGCGATGACGCCTGCTGCCCGTTCCACGACTGAATACGCCGCCCGATGGACCGGAGGCCGGCGGCGCTACGTGCGCTCGACCACACTACATTCCGATATCACGTCCCTCATCGTACGCTTCCACTTCCCGGCGCATGATGTCGTCTAGTGTTCCCCTTCTCTCAATCACGCGCGCTCGTCCCAAATTGTCAATCAGGACCGAGGCGGGCAAATTCATGGAATTGTACTCACTCTTCATAGCGTGACTGTAAGCTCCGACATTTTCCATAACCATCAAATCTCCAACTCGCACCTCCGGGAATTCGCGAGGCAGCAATCGACCATCTTTGCCGACGGTAAACACATCTCCAGATTCACATAGATACCCTGCGACGACATACTGCAACTGCGTTGACTTTGGCGTACTCGAACAAGAAACGAATCTAATTTCGTGATGACTGCCGTACATAGCAGGCCGTATGTTATGATTGAGACCCGTGTTTACTATTATGTATCTATACCCTGAGCATTCATCATCGGCAGGCGTCGTTTTTATTGATTGAACCTCTGCCAGCAATAGTCCGCACTCTGCCACGAGGAATCTGCCTGGCTCAATAAAAAGTGTGACATTGCGTCCAATGTCGTCGGCAAGTCGACGCATGCTACGCGAGACCTCACGACCCCATTGGATGATATCCATCGGCTTCTCGCTAGGCCTATACGAAACAGGAAGACCACCGCCTAAATTGACAAACTCAAGGTCAGTAGAGAAATCGCGCGCTATAGCCAGAGTCGTCTCATTTATTTCATTCCATTTCTTCCACTCTTCGGTTTTCGCTCCCGAGCCGATGTGCGAATGGATGCCGATGATTTTCAATCCGTAGTATTTTGCAACTGACCGTGCTTCATCGATCTGATCAAGATAGATTCCGTGCTTGCTCCCGGGCCCGCCGGTATTTGTCTTGTTGCTTTCCCCGTGACCTCTTCCTGGGTTAACTCTTATAGAGCATTGATGCCCTCTCTTATTTGTTCCAAGAAGATGCAGTTGATCAATGGATGTGCAGTTGATCAAAATCCCTCTGTCACACAAAAATTTGTATACGGCGGCAGTTGCTCCTTCACCCGTATAGTAGATTTCCTCCGGATTGAACCCTGCCCGAAGAGCGCGATGAACCTCATTGACGGACGAAGCATCTATCCAAAATCCCTCATCCAACATAATGCGAAGAACAGCTTGAAGGGTCAGCGCCTTACAAGCATATCGGATCTTGCAGCTTTCGTATGTTATGGCGTCTTTAAGCTGCTTGCACCTAGACCGAATAATACTCTCTTGGAAGACGTAGAGCGGAGTACGGTATGTCTGCGCCAGCTCAATCAATCTTTCATCGGACAATTTCATCATTATAGCACCTATCCAAACTGATCTAAAAACAGGTCTTTAGCTGAGAGGTGCGCATCGGTAATGTCAAGTGGGGAGTTTTGAAAGGACGTTTAACGCCATTGATCCTGGCGCTTCGGGCGGACCATCCTCCCCTCCGACACCCAGGTGTGGCTATCGGCCGGGCACCGGATATGCGCAGGAGCTACCATGGGCCGGCGCTAAAGGTCCCGTAGAGCCTAAGCGTCAACCCGTGGCAGCCTTCTGTTCGTACTCCGGGACCGCAGTGGTGGCCGTCACAAGGTACTGTGGCAGAACGGCGAGGGCGTAAGTCTCTTCGTCGTGGGCTGGAGAGCGGTCGCTTCATCATGCCATCCATCGGCGGCGGATGGGGCTGTGACGATCACCCGAACGCCGCTGGGACTGGCAGCATCCGCAGCGGACTTGGCGGTCGACAGCTGTTGGTTGAGCGCTAGGAGGTGGCGACGCGATAGGCGCCAGCCGGAGCTGCGTCTCCATCGCCGGTGATCGTGACAGCCGGTTTGCTTCCCGATAATATCGAGACGCTCCGCAGGCCCGGAGGCGCTAACCGAGCCGACTGCATCCCGCTGGCGGCACAGGCCGAGGTGCACAATCTCGAAGCTGAGCTCCGCGCTCGCAGGCTGCTGATCGAGCAAATCATCCTTACAACCAGCCAAACTCAAGCACGAACGTTTGGGTCCTCGTTAGAACGTGCATCGGGGCTGGACCACCTTGAGCTCGAATTTGCCGATCTCGAGGGGCATGCGGCCGAGCATGACGGGGCCGCCAAGATGGCAGCCGAGCGGGCCGAGTCTGAGAAGACCGACGTTCCCCCGTTCGAGCGTTGGCGGCCGCCGGGGAGGCCGCAGCCCGAGCATTTGGCGCGCGAGCGCATCGTGCATCCGCCTCTGCCTTGCCCGTGCTGCAGCGGCGACAATCTGCGCAAGCTCGGCGAAGGCCTAACCGCCACGCCGACTCGGAGGAAGGCGGCCGCCGTGCCGCCACCGTCTACACACTGATCTGGACCGCCAAGCTCAGCCGCGTTGACCCGCATGCTCGGATCGCCAGCGTACTACCTATACTCGGCATACTCGCCGATCATCAAGCCAGTACGGTCGCCGGTCTACCCAGGAACTGGCAGCCGCCCAGACATCGCCACCGCCTTATTGAGCCCGTCTGCCCATCCTGAATACTCGCTCAGACTGTTTTCCTGACCGTACGCGTCTTAGGGACGTCCGCCGCAGCGCATTCTTCGACGCCTCCTCAATTGGCCAGACCAATCTCTACTACTGCGCAAACAGTCGCGAGTAATACGCGAGCCGTCCGTTGCAGGGCGTACTCGATAAGCTCGAAGACAAGTTACAGATCCAAGCATTCCGCTGTGGTCCTCCGTCATCCGCCGAATCGGACGCTCTTGGATCAGGTACCTGGCCTCTGGTTGCAACCAGAAAACGGAGGTCGATGCGACCGCTCATCGGACGGGAGTTGGCGGCTGCCAAACGGTCCGGGGAATCGGCCACGATATTCTTGCCTACGCGCAGTGCGCTGGGCATCGGCGCAGGCTTTGGGGCCTGATGACCGTACTCTGAGATATCTGCCCACGCACACTCCGCTTCGCAGTTCCAGCGCTGGGCCCGGTGCTGATCCGAGTTTTGCGCTGGAGCTCGCTACGCTACGATTGGTGCCGCAACGACGTTTGCCTTCGTTGGCAAAAGGCCCAGTGGCGGCACGCCCAACGACCGACCGGCACGGCTGAACGCAAGCCACGTCAGTGGTTTGTAGTTCAACCGGCGAGCCGCTTTTATCTTGCCGCTTTAATCGGCCGGGTGTTCTGCCTCTCTGCCACGATCTTCTTCGTCGCTTTCGCCATTGGTGCTCTCCATCTTCATCGTCAAAAGCACGCCTGCAGCGCGCTCTGATCTGCAGCTCGTTGACAGCGAGGAGTCCCAGTGCGCCGTGCAGCTTTCCGCGCTCAGCGGCGGCATGGCGCGGCTGCACGATGGCAGCAGCATAGCCGTCGCGGCGCAATTTTCCATCGGTCTGACGGAGCCGCGTCACAGGCAATTTTGCGCGATCGCGCCGTCCCTTCGGACACCGCCTCGCAGGCAAGATAGCGTGCGTTCCGTCGTCTTGGATCTGCACTGGTCCTCATCCGCTGACAGCGGAACTCCATCACTTCGCGCGTCGTCCGCGACGCCTGTTCGTTGCTGCCGGGCTGTTGCTATTGTTCATGCCAGCGCTCCCAGCAGCCTGCGGTCCTTGCGCTTGGCATGCGCGGCCGCGTCGGCGGCGCTGACGGCCTGATCGCCGCAATACGCCGTGCCGTCGCACCACATCGCGTGCATGATCACCGCGAGTTTGCGCGCCACCGCGACCACCGCCTTGCGGTGTCCAGACCGCTTGGCAACCGCCAGTCCCCAGGTCTTCACCTTGTCGCGACGCTTGAAGCGCGTCAGCAGCGCGCTCGCTGCCTCGTAGAGCGTGCGCCGCACATCGGCGTCGCCCGCCTTGCTGATCGGCCCCTGCACATCGATCGAGGTGCCCGACTGCCAGCGCCGCGACGTCAGGCCCAAATACGCCGCGACATCGCGTGACCGCCGAAAGCGCGACGGATCGTCGATCGCCGTCATGAAGCTCAGCGCGGCGATCGGCCCGACGCCTGGAATCTGCATGAAGCGCCGGCACAGCTCGTGTCCGGCGACCAGCTTGACGACCAGGCCGTGCAGCCGACAGTACTCCTTCCACAGCGCCGCACGGGCGTTGAGCATGGCATCGATCGGCTCGCTGATCAGCGCGTCGCCGGCCACCGCGTCGCGCACGGCCTGCGCAAAGGCGCCGCGGCCGACGCGGTTGAGCCGGATCCCGAACGCCTTCAAGGAGTGCCGGATCGCGTTCTCGAGATCGAGGAATTTGCGCTTGAGATTGCGTCGATGCGTCAGCAGCAGGCGCAGCCGGTAGCACGGCGCGGTCTTGATGTGCGCGCGCCGGAACCAGCCGGTGCGCATGATGTGCGCGATCCCGAGCGCGTCCGCACGGTCGGTCTTGTTGCGCTGCGCATGCAGCGCGGCGCGCACGTGCTGGGTCTCCAGACAGATCGCCGGCAGGCCGAGACGGAGCAATTCGGGATGCAGCCACGGCGACAGCGCGCCAGCCTCGTGGCCGAGCCGCCGCAGCCGGCCGACATACGGCGACAGTGCGCCCTTGATCGCGTCCGGGTCGGTCATCACCGCGACCTCCAGTAGCACGCCACCCTTGTCGTCGACTACGCAAATCGCGGTCTGATTCATACCGACATCCAGTCCGCAGAAGAACTTCATGACGCGCCTCCTGTGTTGGTGAGAGCGCTCATTCTGCATGGCCGCCGCTGCCGCGTCAGCAGCAGGACAGTCAGGCCGATTATGGACGGCACGGAAACGTCGTCCCGTAAGCGTCCGGTCTCTGCACGCCTTCCCCCTCGTGTGTCGTCGTTCCATTTCGAGTTCTCTGCTGCTGTGGAGAATCTCCGGTGGGGTCCAAACATTTCGAGAACAAGGCGCGGCGCGAATGGTGGTTGCTGCACATCGAGCCGTGGCGTCGAAGCGGTCTCGGGATCCGCAAATACTGCCAACAACAACGTCTGACCGAGAACACTCTGCGGCGTTAGCTGAAGCGGCTGGCCGGCAACGAGACTGCGCTTAAGCTCGAGAAATGTCAGACGGAATTGCGCCGCGAGCGCGTTCGGGACGAGCGAGAAAAGGCGCTCCGAAAGCAGAAGCAGCGCAGGTCAGCGTCACCTCGGATGTGCGCAATCGGGCGTCTCAGGCGTTCTGGGCAATGCATGACGAGCCGCTGAACTGGAGCGGAATGGAGCTCCGCGCCTATGCCGCTCTGATACAGCTGTCGCCGCATTCGCTGCGCAAATGGCGCGACCGACTGGCCTCCGGGGAGGTCACGATCGACTGGCGCGCCCATCTTCACCCCTCCGCCCGTCCGGCCGTTAGCACTAGTGCCAGGAACTCACAGCCCGAACGCCGCTGACAGCCGCCGAAGTTGGCGATCCGGCGCCGCCGTCAGCACCGGTTCGGCGCTTCTTCAGCGACGAGGAAAAGCTCGCGATCGCCAAGGAAACCGAGCTACCAGGCGCCAAAGTCTCTGCCGTCGCGCGCAAGCACGGCATCGTCACCGGGCTTCTGTTCCGCTGGCGCGCGCAGTTCGGCATCGCGCAAAGGAAGCGCTCCAAGCTCGCCCGTGTCGTGTTGCCCGACGACATGCCCACCGCGCGCGCCCTGCGCGATCTCGTGCGTCCACCGGAGGGCATGGTGGCCGTCGACCTCGTCGATGGACGGCGTATCTTAGCTCCCGCCAGCAGCGATCCGGACGCCGTGCGAGCGCAGATCGAGAGCAAGGAGGCCGCACAACGATGTTCGTTCCTGCAGGCGTGGAAGTGCACCTGGTGCTCGGCTACACCGACATCCGCAAAGGCATGGACGGGCTCGCAATACTGGTCCAGGACACGCTGAAGAAGGATCCGTTCTCCGGTCATCTGTTTGCCTTCCGCGGCAAGAAGGCATCGATCCTGAAGGTCCTGTTCTGGGACGGAAACGGCCTTTGTCTGTTCACCAAACGCATCGACCAGGGCGGCTTGGTGTGGCCGGTGATGGCGGGCTATGACGGCTCGATCGCACTCACACCAGCCCAACTCGCGATGCTGATCGAAGGCATCGACCGGCGTGCGCCAGAGCGTGTCTGGAAGCCTGCGACTGCAGGATGATCTGCAAAAGCCAGTGCTGAACTGAGTTGCGATTCTTCTACGAATCAGCGTGTTCGAGTACCCATCGGACATGCAGCTCGATATCGCCAATCTCCCCTCCGTTACTGACCTTCTGCAGCGCTTGGTGCGCGACATTGCCGCTGCGGTCGACCATCGCGACACCGAGATCGAGCGGCTCAAGTCCATCATCAAACAGCTGCAGCGAATGCAGTTCGGACGCAGCTCCGAGCCTATCGATCCCGATCAGCTTGCACTCGGCCTTGAGGACCTCGACAGCGACATTGGACGCGTCGAGGAAGCGCAACCAAAGCTCGCCCCGGAAACCAAAGCGCCATCGAGCCCGTTCCGGCATCGCCGGACGCGCCAGAACAATTTTTGCGTGTATTGAGTCCGCTTGGTGCTAGGGTAGGAGGATATCCGATTTCAGGTCGTTTAACACGAACGCCAGGCTGGGCATGCAGTGACACTCGACGGCTTTCTCACTTTTCTCACGCTCATCATTGCCGCCTATGCGATCTTATCAAGTGTGGATCGCCTTCGCCTGCGTTTGCGCATGGTGGCGCCGCTGGTAATTTCCGCTATCGGATTTTGTCTTGTTGTCTATTTCGAATTCTTTTCGCTTCTGGCGTTGCCGTGCCCCGAAGCAATCGGCAGAGCTTGCCGCTATCTGACAATCTCAAGCGAAAGCCGGATCAATGCCGGGCAGGCAGCCTTCGTAGTCGTCATCTGCTGGCTTGCTCTCGCCTGGCTGGCTCTTTCGAGAATAAGGCTTTCGGCACGTGCTCTGCCGGCCCTCTCCAATTTGGCATCCGAGCTCGCTTACGAAGGTCGGTATGCGGAACTTACCAAGCTCTTGGAACCTCATATTGAGCTGCTGGATCGAGCCGCTACCCGCAAGCTCGCACTCCCAGCCCTTCGTGAGCGCGTGCTCGAACTCGATCCAGAAAATCTTCCGATGCATAAGCACGTTGAAAGGCTGGCGGCTGGCATCCCGGAATTCTCCAAACGGCCGATTTGGTATCGTGCGACGGCACTAACGGCAGCGCGGCTCGCCAAGCTAATGCCGGCTGGTCGCCGCGCAGAAGATGCAGCCAACGAGGTCTTCCGCCTCCTGCTGCAAACACATGAACTGATCTCTTTCATCGCCTTGTCCCGACCTAACTTCGGCATCCGGCTTCTTTCATGCTCGGTACATGGCGTCCAGGAATTCTGCGACGAATATTTGCGGGTGATGATCTCGAATAGCCGAAGCATTCTGTATGCCGAAATCAAGCAGAACCAGAATATCTCATCCAAGGAAGGCTACTGGTTTCCGGAGCAAAATCGCCTTCTCCATTTTCTGTTCGGTGATGCCAAAACCGCCGAACGTCTAGGCGTATGGAAGCCCATAGGTGACTATCTAATCTCTGCCCTTCGTCCTGGGAACGATCCGGCTTACGTGCAATTCTTGAATGACGCAGCCGACGGTTTCGAAGACGAGAAATGGGCCGATAGAACCTTCGTTACCATCCGGTTTTTCGACCTCATGGTCACGGCCGCGCAGTATCAAGGCATTCGGTGGCACATGTGGCTTTACTACTTTCCGCATTTCATCGAGGAGCTTCTCAGGATCTATGATGCGTCGGGAGAGAATATCGATCTCACCGATGAGTGGCCGACGCGAGCAGCGTACCTCATTTACCAACTCTTCAGCGCGCTGACCAGATGGATTGAGAACATAAAAGATGTTCCGAGAGACTCGCCGCATCTGGCGCTGAATGACAATCTGGCCCATCAGAATGGCAATATCCCGAAATCCGCAATTCTTGCGCTGGCATCCTGCTTGGAATCCCTGCTCACAGCGGAATCTGTTGACGATCGTTTCAAGAAGCGCATCCACGGCATGGTCATGCATACATTACGTGAACTGAGCCAGGGGACGATCGGAGAGCAGCATCGCGCGGGCCGTTGCCGGGTGATCCTAATCAAGGCGATCATTCAAGGCGGTGGCGATTTGCATACGCCCCCGGAGGGATATAGCGAAACACTGAAACGTCTGTGGCGTGAAACGGATCATGTCGTCAGGGATGACATTAGCGGCTATGCGAGGAGGCTCTTTCCTGCCGCCTCTGAGCCGAGGGACTCGGCAAATTGACGATAGCTGCAACCGGATTCGGAGGTATCGCACCCACAGATGAAGCTGGCACCTGACTTCCTTCATGCTCTCGAAGCCACGGCGGATCGGTCAGCCGATCCGGTACGAATGATTTGGCCGATGCAGGGCAACCCGGTAGCATGGGTGTCGTTTTACACCCTTGCCGAATGGCACGACTTTGTCGAGCGGCTCAGCCTCACGCGTCCCGTGCCAGAAATTGTTGCGGCGAAATTTGAGCGTGCCCAAAAATTGCATTTGTTGGCCTGGCTTGATTTCGACCTGATCAAGGCTGGCGAGCTCGTCGCCTTAACTGCCCTTGAACTGGCGCTTACCGACAAGTACGGGCACAAGGTGCGGGACAAAAAGGGAAGAATTTATTTCCACCGGCTGCTGGCATACTTGCCGAAGCATGACGGGCTGACCGACGAAAAGATACCGATGGTCAAAAGATGCGGTGGCTCCGCAACAGGTATGCTCAACGGCAAGACTCGTCCGGGGCTCGCTGAAATTCGGAATCAACTGGCCCATGGCTATCCTTTTGACGGTTTCCCCTACGCCGGACTACTCGAATTGGTGCGTGACCTGATCGAGTACGCGTATAGAAATTGGGCGTGACGAGAGAATTTCGGCTTGTGTCAGGGATGGAAGCCCGAGTGCAGAGACGCCTGCGGCTCCGTTCTCGATAGCTTACCCGTGCAACGTGCGGAGACGCCCCAGGTCCAGATAATTGGGCGCTTTTGACAGCAAACCGCGAACGCGCAAGAAAAATTTCCCTGAACATTGCGGGGGCCTCGATGTCTGTCCTAGATGAACTAAAGCCGACCCGGAAGCGTCTGGTGATGGACTTGCTCAACGAGGCTGGGTTCGAGATCGGTCCGTGGAAGAACTACAAGGGCAACCGTCCCGCCGCGAATCCCAAATATTGCTACAACTGGTCGTTTGAACAACCTGGCGAAGCGGTTGCGGTCTGCCTTTGGCATCGAAGCCTGAAGCAGGGCAAGGGCGGCGTCTCGTTCCGTCGAAAGCCACGAGGGTTTGCTGCGCTCCGCAAAGGGCCCGGCGCAAACGTATGGAATAGACGCGACGCCGATTTCGGCAAGAACCTTGAGCTTGCCTACCGCCAGCAACTTCCCATCCGGGTGATCGTCGTCGACGGCGAACAACGCAATCCGGCCGATCTCAAGCCAAAGGCATCGATTGTAAAGGCCCGACTGCTCGACCCGGTCGGGTGGGCCGTGACCGAGTACGATTATGCAACGGGAGAATGCCTGCTTGAGCGGGGAAAGACACCGGTCCTGCCGGCAGTCGATTCATCCGATCTTGAACTGGCCTGGTTCGAAGGCGAAAAATCGAAGCGGGCGTTCATCTACCACCGACGCCGCGAGGCAAAGGCGCGGCGGGAGAAGATTCAGGAAGCGTTGCGCGCCAATGGAGGAAAGCTCATCTGCGAAGTGCAGAACTGCGGCTTCGACTTTGCCGAGCGTTACGGCACATTGGGGGAAGGCTACGCGCAGGTGCATCACCTGCTTCCCCTCAGCAAGTCGCCGAAGAATGGGCGGGAAACCAAGCTGAAGGATCTGGCAATCGTATGTGCGAATTGCCACGTCATGATCCATGCGGGTGGGAAGTGCCGTGCGCTTGACGGGTTAATAGCGGCTTCGAAAGGCAGGGAGTAGGCATGCTTATTTTAGGCTCGTTGTGTGCGCAATACCCCCGTGTCTCCGGTGTGCAATGCGGTGGACGACCGCGCCGAACAACAGTCGAGGTCGCAATTGTCGAAACCTAAACCCGGAAAAAGAGCGCCGCGCGCCGCTTCCGTGCCGTCGGCAGTGGAACCGCTGATTGAGAAGATCGTCGAGGAATGCGTTCGGGTACAGCATTTTATTTTTTCCGAAAGAATGGCTGAGCATAAGCTTGGCGGTCCCTTTCCTCCGGCGATCCCTGTCGCGTCCGGCCAGATCGATATGAGTGATGAAGCGTTCTAGGCGAACGGCGAGCTTGGTAACCGGTATCAACGGGAATCGTCAGCGCTTTAGGCAAAGGTGTCCAAAGACACCTACGCCAAGGCGGCCCTTCATGCCGTCGGTGACAGCATCTCGGGCATACGCAATCGTGAGGACGCGAACGACGACAATTGGGTCACGCTCATCACAGACCTGTTCAAGGAGAAACTCGACGCGAGAGTATCCGGCATCTTGCGAGATCGGATCGAGATCGTGCCGTGCCACATCTTTGATGACGATCAGGTTGTGTCAACTTTCCGTATCGGGCCGGTGACATCTCATCCCTGTCCCCGCGTGGCTCAAATCACTGGATCCAAAGTTTGTGAGGACGGACCTGATCGAGGACGTGTGGGCAAATCGACTCTCAGTGGACAAGCTTCGAGAGATGGCGTTCACCGCTGGTTCGGACGCTCCCACGCAAGGGCCCTACTTATCGTTGCGACGATCGGGTCTCATTGCCGAGCAAGCCTACGACTTCATACTGTTCATGGCGAACACGCGGCTTCGCCCGGATGAAGCGTTCAATCTTCAGCACCGCGACGTGACGATTGTCACCGACGACGCCAACGGCAGTCAGATTCTGGAAATCGAAGTGCGCGGCAAGCGCGGCGTCGGCCACTGCAAGAGCATGCCCGGCGCTGTGCGCGTTTATCAGCGCTTACTGAAGTGCCCGAAACCCATTCAAGGCGAGACACGCCGGCAACGGCAACAGCGGCGCAAGGAAGGGGGAGAGTCACCGCCGCCGCTAACGGTCGAATACCCCAAACCGACTGACCTGCTTTTTCCTGGCAATCATATCAAGCTGCTTAACAATCTCTTAGATCGTATCGGCCTCAAGCTCGACCGTGATGGAAAACCAAGGACAGCCTACAGCCTTCGTCACACCTACATCTGTATGCGATTGATGGAGGGGGCAGATATTTATCAAATCGCCAAGAACTGCCGCACCAGCGTTGAAATGATCGAAAAGAACTACGCAATCCATCTCAAGAACACGTTGGATGCGTCCGTGATCAACGTCCTAAAACCGAAAGCCAAAATCAAAAAGAAGGAACTCGCGACCACCAGTCGCGCCGATTCTCATGATGACCTTTGAAATCCCGAACCGCTTGCCGGTGAGGTAGGCGCGCCCCTTGCGGCCAGCGCCTCCTGGGGCTTGGCCCTTCTTCTTCGGCCTTAGGCCATTACCTATCCCGAAAGTAAATTTTCGCCCGCCGGGCACAAACACAACCAGTCATTGAAAAACCTCCCCGTTGCCTTCAGAATGTCAGTCGAAGGGTGCGCCAGACCTAAAATCCGTTGGGGGTAAACCCGTGCCGGTTCAGTTCTGGCCGCCCGCACCATAACGTCTCGAATTACTTCTGCGTTCAAACACGGCTATCTATGCACATTGCCCGCCTAAAAATCTCCGGCTTCCGGGGCGTTCGTTCGGCGGACATCGCGCTGGGCCGCCACGCCGTACTGGTCGGGCCAAACAACAGCGGCAAGACCACCATCATCGAGGCGCTGGCATTGTTGTTCGGGCGCGACCGTCTGGTGCGCCGGCTTACAGAGCATGATTTTCACGGCAGTTCGCCGGATGAGGCCGTGCGTATCCTGTGTATCGCGACCGTGACGGGATTCACGCTCAACGACCCGCATCACCATTCCTCTTGGTTCAGCCCTGAACGCGGCGTTGAGAAATGGTTCGATCCCAACGCCAAGACCCTGAGCGCTGCGCCGGACGCTCAGCATACCGGCCTGGCCGTGCAGATCGGCTTCGCCGCGCGGTTCGATCTGGACGAACTGGAAGCCGAAACGATCCGCTTCTTCGTGGACGACGAGGCCACACTGGGCGATCCGTTCGCGGAAGACGCGCACCTGCGCACCATCCACGCCAAGGTGCTTCAAGAGTTGGGCTTCTTTCTGGTCCCGGCGTCGCGCACATGGGACCGCTGGATTTCCTTTTCGTCGGAGTTGTTCCGCCGCGTGGTGGCGACACGCGGGGACATGCCCGCGCAGGCCGTGCGCGCCGAGCGTCAGCGCCTCTGGACTCCGCCCGAAGGCACCCGTCTTGAAGACCAGCCGGGGCTGTCTGAGATCGTCGGCGCGGCCAATGACGAGTTGCGCGCGCTCATGGCAAGTGCGCCCAAACTCCAGTTGCGCCTGACTTCGACCGATAGCGATTCCGTTCTAGAAAGCGTGGTGCCGCACTTCGTTCAAGGTACGGGGCCAACCCTTCCCTCGCAGCGGCAGGGCACGGGCCTTGTCTCGCTGCAAAGCCTTTTGTTGCTCATGCAGTTCGGCAAGGCGCGTGCGGAAACGGGCCAGTCCTTCGTACTGGCCGTCGAGGAACCCGAACTGCACATCCAGCCTTCGCAGCAGAAGCGGCTGGTCAACCGCCTCAATGCGCTGTGCAACCAGACCATCGTGACCACGCATTCGCCTATCGTCGCCGCGATGTTTCCCGCGCCCGATACGCTGTTTATCGAAACGCGCGGGGGAGTCCTGAACGCCAAGCCACTCATGGACCCCATGCCCGCGCAGCCGACCAACCACCAGCAGCACTTGCTCTTTGCATGGCGGCAGAAGCTCGTGGCCGCGCTCATGCACGAATGCGTCCTGATCCCGGAAGGCGTTTCAGACGTGGCATGGCTTGAGGCGCTGCAAACCGCACTTGAACTGCATCAGGGTTGGCAGAACGCTGAAAACGGGGCACCGCTTTTCTCTACCTTCGTTGGCGTCGTGCCGACCATCGACGCCAAGATTGCCGACACATTCGCGCTAGTCAGTGCCGTTCACGCACGGCCCTGCATCCTCGTGGACGGGGACAATGATGGGCGCGGCTACTTCGATCTGGTGAAGACCAGCAATCCGCCGCCGCGCTCTGTCGTGTTCTGGCCGCAAGGCTGGGCGATGGAGCATGTGGTTTCTTGGATTGCAGGCGCGGACGAAGCCGCGATGCTTGCCGCGTTGGGAACCGCCCTCGGTCAGGCATTTGCCAACGTGCAGGCGCTCGCCGCACATTTGCTCACGCAGAAATCCTACGCGCCGACCCATGAGAGCGCCGCCATCACGCTTATGGCCAGTGCGGCTTGCCGGACCCGAGCCGCGCAGTTGCTCAATGCGATGTGCGCCGTACTGCGCGATCCTGCGAACGCCAACACGCCGCTTTTCACGCGCGTCGCGGCGGACTCGACCGCCGATATGCACGTCTTCCATTTTATGCCGCCGCCATGACATTCGATTTTTTCGAGGGCGCGGCCGGCACGGGAAAGACCCACAATCTCGTGGGCCGCGCGGGCGAGATCGTTCAAGATGGGATTTTGGGCGAAGGGCACAAGCTCTTGGCGCTTACCTTCATGAACGGTGCGCGCCGCCGTCTGGATGCTCGCCTTGGCGAGAACCCGGCGTTCCGCAGGCGTTTCGATTGCCAGACCTTCGATGTGTTCGCCAGGACTGTGGCCGCACGGCGCAGGAGCCTGATTACCCCCGCGATGCAGGCGCAGGCCGACGCATTGAGCGAATTTGACGGGCCGTGCGCTCTGGCGGCGGGTCTTCTGGAAAACGAAGCTGTTCAAAAATGGGTGGCCCGAAGTTTTCCGTTGATCTTGGTGGATGAAGCGCAAGACCTCGACGAACACCGGATGCGCGTCCTTCAGGGGCTTTCGCCGTCCTGCCGGATCGTCGCGGCGGCGGATGCCTTTCAGTGTCTTCACAACGGTCGCGACACCGCTCCCCTGATGGGCTGGCTTGAAGGCGCGGGCCAGACGCACCGTCTCACGCAGGTTCGGCGCACAACTCAACAGGGGCTCCTCGCCGCCGCGTTGGCCGTGCGCCAAGGGAAGGATGTAAAATCCGTTCTCACCGCCAGAACCGCGCAGAACAGGACGGCATGGAACGGCCCGGGTTTCCGGCTTCAAGATGCGGTCGCAACGCAGAGGAATACGGGACTCCTTGCGTGGACGATTGCCAACGACATCTCGCAGCGCCAAGGCCCGGTCGTTATTCTCACGCCCGACGCAGGCAATGCGATTATCCGCGCCGCGCTTGCCACCGTGCAGACGAGACAGTGGACGCGCGACAACGGTGCGACGTTCGGGCCGTACCCGCTTACGTGGGACCGCCACGACAACGAAGAAGCCGATGCCTTGCTGGCCGATATCGCATTGCCGGAAACGGCGTCCTGCACCGACCTTCGCACGCTCCTAACGCCTTTGGCCGGACACGCGCCTATCGCGCATGTTCTTAGCCGCATCGACCGCTTGCGCCGGGTGCACGGGCAAGCGGCTTTCACCGCCGGGCAAGTTAAAGAGTTCTTGCGGGAGTCCGTGCGCAACCGTTCGCGTCTGGGCTTCCGGCGGCAACGCGGCCACCTAGCCATGACGATACAGCGCGCCAAGAACCGCGAGTTTCCGAATGTCATCGTTCTTTGGCCGCATACCGCGACAGGTAGTGTGGAGCATCTACGCAGGTTGCTCTACAACGGCATCACACGCGCGCAGAGCCATTGCACCGTCATCGTGCTGGGGCAAAACCGATTGAACGCGCCACCTTTTGCACCTCCTGCTGTCGTGCAAGACCGGTCTGTCTAGCAGAATAGGACAGTTTGTCAGAACACAGCTCGCATTGCGGAAGTGGCGGAATAAATAATGATCTCAATCCGATGCCCATCTGTGCTCCACACGGCCCGAGAACTACCGAGCGGATTGTGCCCATTATGGATAGAGCCAGATGATCGGTTCGCGCAAATCATCAAAGCACCCAAAGAGCTGATCATAACCGCCCAGCTAAGGCAGGAGATTAAGATATACCTAGTTCCGGGCACCGAGGGCGATCACCAGTTGCTCGGGCTGATCACGTGCTTCTTCGATGACCACGACGAGCCGCTCTGCATTACGTCCCCCCTGTTTGAAGGCGACGCAATGCTTGAAGATGTGAGCCGACTTCTCTGCCAGAAGGAGTTTGACGTCCATATGTTTGATGGAAACGACCGGGAACTCTTCGCTGCTCGGGCATGTGTTCAAGACGCTGAACGACTTCGAACTACATTTGAGCGTAACCCCATTTCAGATGGCTCTCGAACGCCCGTTCTGCGCGGCCCGGGTAGCGCTCGGGATCTATGTGCAGGACGATCCGGGCGACTTCACGCCAGTCGGCACCTTCGTTGTCCGCGTCGAGCAGGCGCAGATAGGTCACGAGGTGTTCTTCGTCGTAAGGCGTGAGTTCCGGAATCGTAGGTGCGGTGTCTGCAAAGTCCGGATCAAGCGGCGGCTTTGGCATGATGCGTCTATTTGCTCTTCGACGGCGGCTTCGGTTTCACTGCGATATTGATATGGCGGTATGTGATGTCGTCGCGCACGATATCATCCGGTATTTCCAACTGCTCTTCGGACACAACGACAGCATATCGGTAATGGGTCAACTCATTCCCGGCGAGAACCCCTTTTCCATATCGATGTGCCTGGTCACGCGCCTCTTCGAACTTTCCCTCGGCCTGCTTCTTCGACGTCACCTTCTTCCATTCTGTCAGAACGAGACCGTTGGCGAAACCTTGCTCGCGCTCAAATCTCGCGGATGCTTCCTGATAGACGAGATCGGTTCGCTCCCCTTCGGCGGTCACCTTAAAGGCCCAAATGCCATGCGAAAGCAGGTGGACAGCACCAAGCTTTTCGCACGCGGTCTCGCCAGCCGAAAACGCTTCTTGCCATTTTTCACGAAAGGCCTCATCGACGACGATCGATCTCTGCAAATGCGCGAAGGCCAGTTCCGATCGCGAGCGTATCGCCTGCTCGATATCGGCCAGAAGATAGGATAGCTCGGTTTCGAACGCGCCAAGCGCGACCAATCCTGCCCATACTAACTCCTCGCGGGTGTCGGGCGTGCCGTCGGCTTTCCGAAACAGCGGGGACGCTTGTTTCACGAATTCATCGATCCGATCAACCGCAACCGTTGGCAGCGATTGACGAAAACGATCCCGGAAGCCAGACACTTCGGCTATAATGCGTTCGCCCTGTTCGCGAATGCGTTGTGTTCTGCCAAACGAATCACTCGACCGGACGGCAAGAAATCGCGAATGCAATTCGGCAGCCTGCATCAGGCCACGAATGCGGCTTGCAACGATTGTCCATTGATAGCCGTAATTCATGATGTCCAGTCACTCAGGCAGCGAGTGCGGAGACGCTAGGCAGAACCATATATTCCGTCAAGCAATGCCGGGTCTCGGCGATTGGGTAAAGCTTGTTTCCGATCCCTCTGAAGCGCAAAAACTGCCGCAGTAGGTTCTTGGCACGGTTATGCACTTTTCGTTCGATCCCGATTTGATCGCCGAGGCCCGTCAACTCATTCTTCACGGGCGGTGCGGCCAAACTTGTTAGACTTTCGAAGTGATTCAGCTGCCGATCGCTATTCTAAAATCCCGTTGGCCGCGGCTTCTAGACGGTCGGTGGCGCGTTACTGAGGTTAGCCTACCGAGTCCTCGGCTTTGGTGTGTAGTAGAGTGAATCCAGAAACGCCGCGCGCCCGTCCCAAATTGCCCTGGCCCGCGCGACCGCCGGACGTGGCGACATCCACCATTCAGAAATGAGAATCCGTTCGATGACGGAGTCCCAATAACGCTGATAGTCGTGATGGCCGAGTTTGATGCCGAACGCCTTGCACAGGCCGTCGCGGTTCTCCGAATCAAGGCATACGAAGTAGTCCGGGCGCTTCATCGCCAACAGCCTGGTCGCCGTTGCCAGACCGTGACGCCGATTTCCCGGATATGCGCCCAAATACGCATCAATAAATTGGAGATAGTCATCTCGGCGCACTTCGCCTCGCATTGGAATTGCGTCAAGCGCATGCGACAGATCCGGGCTATTCGCGTTTACGAGGTTCTTGAAAACGCCCGCGCCGAACATAGAGCCGAACCAGCCCCAAGGTATAGCTCCGTCCGGCGCAAACCCGGCAATTCCCTGACGTTCGGCCTTGGACATGTGGGACAGCGAGCCCTTTGTCTCGAACAACCGGCGCGCCTCCTCAAGGACGGCAATCCGCTTATCGATGCCATGGTGCTCGTCTGCGAGCACGCGCTGATAGTAGGCGTGCCATGGCGTCTTTAGCAGCGGAGTGCGGAGCGGCGGCCTCCCGCCGCTCTTGTCGCCGAAGTCGCCCGCCATGCCTTTGCGGCGTTGGTGGAAAAGCTTCCACAGCGAGCGATACTGTTCGAGTTCATCGGGTTCGAAAGACTCGGCCGACTTCCAATAGCGAGCCAGCGCCTTGTCCAGACCCTTCTTTGTGGCCCCGGATGGATCGTCGCTCGCATCGAAAAGAAGGCAAGCCTCCACGTTCGTGCTGAAAGCGGCAGCGGTAAAGTTGGCACTTCCAATGATACACGACCAGTCCGCCGCCGAAGTCTCGAAAAGATAGAACTTGGGATGAAACAGCTCCGAACTATCTTTGAAGAATTTCACCCTATCATCGCTTAGAAAATGCTCAATGAACGATGGGTGCGTCTGATAGAAATGTATGCCGACGATCCCCTGCTGTATTTTTCGCTTGTGCTTGAGCAGTCGGTCATGTCCCGGAAAATTATGAGATGCCCATGCGACCGCGAACGACAATTTCTTGTGCCGGTCGATTAGCCGCTCAAAGGTCGTTTCTAGGGATGCGGACGTGGTGAGAAGGCGCATTGCTCAATTTGCGAGGGAATGGAGGGCGGGTCAACTATTTGCGGGCGCGTCCGGCTCTGCCGGACCGGGCTCGCGTGAACGGAGCGGCAACGGCGTCTCGGCCCTGCAGGCTTTGATCCCTCGCAAGGGATATCGAGCCCCACGCCGGGGCACCCGGTCCCGCGTGCCGCCTGCGGCGTCGCTATGCTCACGCTCCTGCGGGCGGCGTGCCGGTCTAATGGAGGAAGCGGGTGCTGACGCTCATCAAAGAACTGTGCTTCACCTGACATGCTCGCTTTGACAACGGGCGAACGTGGCGCAAGAGTGCAATCAGCGCGAGCCGGGTTTGTTGATCCGTGTGCTACCAACCAAGCGGCCGGTGTCAACTGAGAGTCGACGCTCCCCGAAGGGCAGTCGTTCACCGCCGGCGAGGATAAGCTTGGCGCCATCGGCCGGATTGCACAGGAGCGCCAGGAGATCGAGTGCAATTGGTAGCAGGATGCTTGCCGTCCTCGACGACTGAACTGGATCGGAATTGGTAACGTTGACCGGCCCGACCCACCAAGCCGCACCAGTTTCGCACCAGAAACGAGGCGACTGAGACGTAACGAACGCAATCAAAATCGAACGAAAACACAGCAAAATCAACGAAACCGCCCGATATCCTCCCGCTCATAACGGTCTGGTTGCAGGTTCGAGTCCTGCCGGGCCCACCAATGAGCTCAACGGCTTAGCGGGTATGCTGACCGACATTCCGAGAAAGCCTGAGGCCTCCCACGGATCGCGCGCCGCTGTATGAGCACGTCGCCGCCATGTGGCGCAGCGGGTGCGGCGAGATCTTCCCCTCCTTCAGCGACAGCCCTGACGGCCGCCCGGCCGTCGCCAGCCCGGTCTTCACGGATTTGACCGGCTGGCTGTTCCATTCCACAAAGTGAGAACGCACGACGCCGCGATGCCAGCACCGCATGTGCGCCAAGAATCGTCCGAGTATCGGCACCGGACCTGCTGTGATCGTGCGGCAGCGGCTGCATGTATGACGTGGCGAGCGGTCTTGAAGCGGTTCTCGGAGCCAGTCGTCGGACGCCACGATGCATTCCTTCGATGGGAGACTGATCAGCAATGCAGCGGATTCTTTGAGACACCAAGATGCCGCAGGCGCAAGCAGGAATTGCCTCAAGCCACCGAACGGCCGTTCCGGCGCAGGCCGAGCAAGAAACGGATATGATCACGGACGCCAACGGACGTCCGCCATCTCGGCGCAATCCCGTGCTCTGAGAGCTTTGCCTCTGCGAAGGCTCTGCAATCGAGCATTGCGACCTAGCGCCTGATCGATCGGCGTACCAGTGACTCCTCCTTGATCAGGATCAAGCGTTCGAAACGGCGTCACTTCTATCTTGATCCGATGAAAGCCGTCCTTCTGAGGAGCGATTGATGCCTCACAAGCAGGTGCTGTTTCATTCCGCGGCCCGCGAGAAGATCCTGCGCGGAGCCTCGCTGCTTGCGGACGCAGTGCGGGTGACGCTCGGCCCGAAATCAAAATCAGTACTGATCCAGAAGAGCTGGGGCACCCCGATCGTATGCAACGATGGCGTCACGATCGCCAAGGAATTCGACCTCAAGGATCCGGAGGAGAATCTCGGAGCGCAGGTGCTGCGTCAGGCCGCGGAGAAGACCGGCGATCTCGTTGGCGACGGAACAAGCACCTCCACGATCCTGGCACATGCGATTCTTGCCGACGGCGTCAGGAACGTCGTCGCCGGCGCCAGTGCCATCGATCTGAAACGGGGCCTCGACCGCGCTGCCCGCGCGACGATAGCGGCCCTCCATGCAATGGCGCGCCCCGTCAGGACAAAGGCGGAAAGAGCTCAGGTCGCCACCATCTCGGCTCATAATGATCCGTCCATTGGCGCGCTGGTCGCCGATGCGCTCGAGAAAGTCGGAAGCGATGGAGTGATCTCGGTGGAGGAATCCAAGACCATCGAAACGTCGCTCGACGTGGTCGAAGGGATGAAATTCGACCGCGGCTTCCTGTCGCCCTACTTCGTGACCGATGCCGATCGCATGGAAGCGGTTCTCGAAGAGCCGCTCATCCTGTTGTGCGACCACAAGATCAGCGCTCTGCGCGACATTATCCCGCTGCTCGAACAGATCGCAAAATCGGCACAACCGCTCCTGATCATCGCCGAAGACATCGAAGGCGAGGCGTTGGCCACGCTCATCGTTAATCAACTTCGCGGCGTGCTGAAAGGCTGCGCCGTCAAGGCGCCCGGCTTTGGTGAGCGACGCAAGGCCATGTTGCAGGATATTGCAATCCTCACCGGCGCCCAGGTCGTCTCCGACGATCTTGGTTCGAAGCTTGAAAACGCTACTTTGCAGCAGTTGGGGCATGTCGCCCGTGTGGTTGCCGACAAGGAAAACACCACGCTGATCGGCAGCAAAGGCGAACGCAGCCAGATCGATGCGCGGATGCAACAACTTCGCCGCGAGATCGAGAAAACGACCAGCGAGTACGACAAGGAGAAGCTTGAGGAGCGGCTCGCCAAGCTGTCAGGCGGGGTTGCCGTTATCCGTGTGGGAGCGCCGACTGAAGCCGAGATGAAGTCACGAAAAGAGGCGCTCGACGACGCCATCAGTTCGACAAAGGCGGCCGTTGCAGAAGGTATCGTGCCAGGCGGCGGGCTTGCCTTGCTTCGATGCGTCGAAGCCGTCGGCAGGGAGGAAGCACTCTGCGAAGGCGACGAAAAGACCGGTGTACAGATCTTGAAGCGCGCGCTCGAGGCCCCCGCTCGCCAGATCGCGGAGAACTCCGCAACGGATGGCGGCGTGGTCGTGGCGCGCATGCTGAGTGGCGTCGGCAATTTCGGGTTTGACGCCGCGCGCAAGCAATATGTCGATCTCGTCGAGGCCGGCATTGTCGATCCCGCGAAGGTCGTTCGGACAGCCCTCGAGAACGCGGTGTCGGTTGCCGGCATCCTCCTGCTCACCGAGGCGACGATGACCGAAATCGCGGAGCCAAAGCGCGAACGGCTAGCGGAATCGGAAATGCCGGCGTGACGCTGAACCATGAAGACGGGGCTGTGCCCCCCCCCGAGCGGAGCAACAACTTTGCGGGACCGGTGAGTGACGGCCGGTCATTGACTGTTGATTCAAGTCAACATGCCGCTTCATCCGACTGAGAGTATGGATTTGGTCCCGGAGGGAGGTCGTCATGATCAAGATCAACGACATTCTCGTCTACATTCCGACCGAGCGGCCACCGCAGCCTGTCGTTTCTGCCGCAGTCTCGTTGGCTGCCCGGTTCGACGCCCATCTCGATGCGATTGCAGTCGGATACATCCCGCCCGGTAGCGCGTATGTGGTCGATGGAGGCGCGGGCGCAGCGGTCGTCTCTTCAGAGATCTTCGAAATGGAGCGGCAACGCGCCGCCCAACGCAGCGCGGCCGCACTCGCCATTTTCGAGACGGAAGCCCGGAATGCAAACATCTCTCATGCAAGCCGCTCGGTCGAGGACCTGCCCGGTGAAGCCGCGTCCGCGCTCGGCGCTGCGGCCAGGCTCTATGAGCTGACGGTGGTCCTGCAGACGGACGCAACACAGGACAGTCACGACAATAGGACTGCGACCGAGATCCTGCTCCAGGCGGGCGGACCCGTCCTGTTCGTGCCGCATATTTTCCGCGGCACTTTCAAGGCCAACCGTATCGGCATCTGCTGGGATGGAAGCCGCCTTGCCGCCCGTGCTTTCAAGGACGCAACACCGTTTCTCTCTCAGGCAGAAGCGCTGGTCACGATTTCGATCAATGAGGCGCAGGTTGCTCCCACCGAGGCTTCAGCGCGAAAATTGACCGAACACATGGCTCGTGCCGGACTTACGACAACGCTGCTTGAGCTGACGGCGGAGCATTCCGAGATTCAGCCGTCCATCCTGTCCCTGGCCGCCGACGAAAGTCTCGACATGCTGGTGATGGGGGCATATGGGCATTCCCGCCTGCAGGAAGGCATTTTCGGCGGCGTCACCCGTGAAATGCTGAAGACGATGACGATCCCGACCCTGCTGTCGCATTGAATCGAGGCCGGCATCCGTGCTCACCGGATCATGAGAATGGGCGTGATTGCGGTGACGCCGTCGATCCGGGATGCCGCTATTCTGATGTGCCAATCTAGGAGAACGCATCATGGGCGTAACAGGTGTTACCGCGCTGGATCACACCATTCAGGAGACGAATCTCTGGCTCAAGGCGATCGAGGAGCAGCTGGAGCTCGGTAGCCGTCAACAGGCCTACAACGCGCTCCGGGCCGTTCTGCATGCGTTGCGCGATCGCGTACCTCCGGAGGTGGCGACCAAGCTTGGCGCCCAGCTGCCGATCCTCCTGCGCGGGATTTACTACGAGAACTGGCACGCGGCGGGAACGCCGACCAAGGAGCGACATGCCAGCGACTTTGCTGATCACGTCGCAATGGAGCTGCCCCAGCAATTTCCCATCGAGCCACTGAGCGTCATTCGCGGGGTGTTCGAGATCGCGTGGGAGAAGCTCGATCCCGGTGAATTTGAGAAACTGATGCACCATCTGCCGGCGCAGATCCGCGAATTGAAATCATAATCCGGGCATCTGGCCACGTCCGCCGAGCGCCCACCGACGGGAAGCCTTCATACCGGTCCAGTTGCGTGCCGCCAGACCAGTGGCGATGCCGTCAGACCGTCGAATGGACCCACGCAGCCCGACCACGTGAACTTCGATGTGCAGGGATCAGCACTTTCCTGGGCAACGAGCATTCATTTCCTGACTGCAAGAACGTAGAGGTAGCTCATGATCGCGTAAACGTCCTCGTCGGAAAATTCAATTTGCGGCATATCCCTGTGCCTCGACACCATGCCTTCCGACAGCTCCGCCTGCAACTCGCGCCGATTGAACCGGGCGTAGATATCGCGCATCGGCGGAGCATTCTCGAGCGGGCTTTCGCCAACCGATCTGATCGCATGACAGCGCCCGCATTTTTCCTGCAGGATGGCCCTGCCTCGTTGCGCTGCCTTGCTGAGGTTCGCGGCGTCCACGTTTGTCGGCCAACACGAGAGCAGCCCGACCAGGAGGCCCAGAGCCCGAACCTTGAAACGCCCTGACATGCGTCCGACTCTCCGCAAGTGATCGGCACCGGCCCGGCTTGACCGATCCGCATACCGTCGCCCGTTGCACGTCATCCAGCACGCGACAGCCAATCACGTGTCCTTCGTCCGCATGAGACGCAGCAACATGACAGCCCTGCACGTTGCTCGAGTGCAAGCGAATTCAATAGCAGACCCGCACGTAGTGCACGTGCCGCCTGTGCCGGACCGCCCGGACATGGCAGTCGCCGTATCCGTACGGTCCCCAAAACGGACCTGGCCCCCAATACGGTGCCGGTGGGTCGTAATAGACTGGCCCCGGATAGCCGTAATAGGGATACGGCCCCCAATAGCCGCCGCTGAGGGCCGCGCCGAACAGTGCGCCGGCAGCCAGGCCGCCGACGATTCCTGCGGCAACGCGCCCGTTGCGAGCGTCGGCCCCCGTGGGTGCAAGCAGCGCGAGGGTCAGGACAGCCGCGGTCGCAACCGTGCCAATCTTCTTCTCGAAGCTCATTTCATTCCTCCTGCGCTGTTACCTAACAGAACGCAACATCGCGTGCGCAACGTTGCGAAGGATCAAACAATGCGGCTAGCGCTTCAGCATCTTCTTCGCCCGCGACAAGGGTTGGGTGTTGATGACGTCCGCTGCTTCGAGCCAGCCTCGGCGCGCCTGATCGACGCCGAAACGCATGTTGGCGAATCCAGCCGTCGAATGTGCGTCCGTCGAGATTGCCAGCTTGACGCCCGCGGACTTGGCGGCATGAGCATGGATATCGTTGAGATCGAGCCGGTCCGGGTCGGCGTTGAGTTCGAGATGACAGCCGCGCTCGCGCGCCGCCGCAATGACGGCTTCCATGTCGATCTCGTAAGGCTCGCGGTCCCCGATCAACCGTCCGGTCGGATGACCGATAATCGAGACATGGCGATTGTCCATCGCCCGGATGATGCGCTCGGTCTGCATCTTGCGCGAGAGCTCGAACTTGTAGTGAACGGAAGCAACGACCAGATCGAGCCGCGACAGGATCTTGTCAGGCAGATCAAGCCGTCCATCCGCCAGAATATCGACTTCAGCACCTTTCAGCACCGTAAAGCCATCCAGCCGGTCGTTCAAACGATCGATCTCGTCGATCTGACGCGACAGACGTCCGGCATCGAGACCATGGGCGACAGTGACGTGTTGGCTATGGTCGGTCAGAGCCATATAGGCATAGCCCCTTGCCTTGGCGGCAGCCGCCATCTCGGCGATCGCGGCGGTGCCGTCGGTCCATTTGGAATGGACGTGCAGGTCGCCTCGAATATCGGACAGCGTAATCAGTTTCGGGAGCTTCTTTGCCTTTGCGAGCGCGATCTCGCCGCGATCCTCGCGCATCTCGGGCGGAATCAGGGGCAGCCGGAGCTTGCCGTAGATCTCCTCCTCGGTTGCTCCGGCGATGCGCCGTTTACCGGCGAAAAGGCCGTATTCGTTCAGCTTCCAGCCGTGGTCGTTAGCGAGTCCGCGCAAGGAGATGTTGTGCGCCTTGGATCCGGTGAAATACATCAGCGCGGCGCCGTAGCTTGCCTCAGGAACAACGCGCAGGTCGACGTGCAGCCCGGAGCGCAGCACCACCGCCGTCCGCGTATCGCCATGAGCAAGCACATCAGCGACATTGTCATATCGAGAGAGTCTCTCGCCGGCGGCGTGGCCGTCACGCGCCACCATCAGGATATCAAGATCGCCGACGGTGTCGCGCCTGCGGCGGTAGCTTCCGGCGACGATCACCCGTCCGTTGCTCGCGTTCGGCCTCAGATGGCTGAGGAGTGCTTCCGCTTCGGCTTCGGCCTCGGATAATCTGAAGCGCCTCTCGGCGCGAGGCTTGGCCAGCGCCGCGGCGAGCTTTTCCTCGCTCTTGGCACCGAAGCCTCGAAGCTCTCTCAGCCGACCCGACTTCACCGCGCGCCTGAGGTCCTCAAGTGACCGCACGCCCAGCTTGTCGTAGAGCAGTTTGACGCGCTTCGGACCCAGGCCCGGGAGCGCCGCGATCTCACCGAGATCGCCGGGCAGTTCACGCTTGAGTTTGTCCAGCACATCGAAATGATGGGTCGCGACGATCGTTTCGATCTTTCCTGCCAGATCCTTGCCGATACCTGGCAGCTCGGAAAGATCCTCGCCCGCCTTCAAGAGGTTGGTGATGCTCTTGGGAAGGCGCTCGATCACCCGCGCAGCATTGCGATAGGCCCGCGAACGAAACGGATTGCCGCCCTTGATCTCGAGAAGTTCGGCGGTCTGGTCGAACATCTCTGCAATTTCGGCATTCTGTACCGGCATCGATGCACCTCCGTCGCTCGACAGGCTAGAGACGGATCGAGCTGTTTCCCTTGATGCAGATCAGAATTCAGGGACGCGAGCCTATCCGGTCGGCGACAGCTGCCAGCTGTTCAAGACGGCTTGAAATCTGCACCGGATAGTGCGCAGCCGACTTGGCGGTTCTCAGCTCCGGCGGCAGTTGATCCAGTTGCCGGCGCGCGTGAGCCCGGATGTCGTGAAGTGAAGGTCGAGAGGCGACAGGGCGTCCGCCGAGCATCACAACTTGGATCAGCGTTTCCCCCTCCTGTTGGTCCTCTTCGGTCGAAAGAATGTCGGCGAGCATACGGCCATCGCTGTCATACCGGCGCCAAACCTGCTTGCGGCCGGGCCAGGTGGCCTTTCCCGGCGAGCGCTTGCGGCGCGGCAAGCCCGCATACTCCTGCAGCTTATAGGCACAGTCGAGTGCTGGCGCATCGGACGACGTGACGAGGCCCGTGCCGATGCCGATACCGTCGATCGGCGCCGCGTCCCGAGCGAAGGCAATCAGGGTGCCCTCCTCTATTCCGCCACTGACAAAGATGCCGGTGTCGTGGAGTCCGCCGGCATCCAGAATGCAGCGCACGTTCCTGGCGAGCGCAGACAGATCCCCGCTGTCAATCCGCACGGCGCTGACGGCAATTCCAAGCTCCTTCAATCGGGGCGCCAGCATGACGACCTTCCTCGCGGCCGCCTCGGTGTCATAAGTGTCGATCAGCAGGACGAGATTCTTCGGCCGGGCGCGCGCAAACGCTTCGAATGCTGCAGCTTCGTCATCAAAGGATTGAACGAACGAATGCGCCATGGTTCCATAGGTCGGAATGCCGAATGACTTCTCGGCCAGGAGGGTTGCCGTGCCGGAAAATCCCGCGACATAGCTCGCGCGGGCAGCCAGCAGCCCTGCCTCGGCACCATGGGCGCGACGCAAGCCGAAGTCGATCAGGAGCTTGTCTGGCGCGAGTAAGACCATGCGCGCGGCCTTGGAGGCAATCAGTGTCTGAAAATGCAGGGTGTTGATCAGGCGCGTCTCGACAAGCTGCGCCTCCGGCAAAGGAGCTGTAACCCTAAGGATCGGTTCATTGCCGAAGAACACGGTGCCTTCCGGCATCGCGTGGACCTCGCCGGTGAAGCGGAAATTGGCGAGATAGTCGATCAACGACTTGCTGAACCTGTCAGTTCGCTCAAGCCAGCCGAGTTCGTCTTGCGAGAACCGCATGTTTTGCAGGAAGTCGAGCGCCTGCTCCAGTCCGGCCGCCATCAGGAAGCTGCGCTGCGGCGGCAGCTTGCGTACAAAGAACTCAAACACGGCTGTATCAGTCTGGCCCGATTCAAGATACGCCTCGATCATGGTCATCTGATACAGATCGGTTAGCAGCGCGCTCGGTGACGGGTCCATCGATGTTCCTCGGCGCTCACATGACGTCGGTCATCCTGTCGATTTATGCGCATTTCCTGTTTGACGCCGGTCAAGAGGCGGAAGCAAGTTGCGTCTATCCTTTCTGGTGGAAACGCCGCGGCGTCCCGAGCAAGGCGCGGCAGTTTACGTCCGAGGCACCAGCCATGCCCTATCGCACAAACATCGATCTTCCCCCTCCTGTTCGCGCTCACCTCCCATCGCACGCGCAGGACATTTATCGCGAAGCGTTCAACCACGCCTTTGCCTCCCATGCGGAAGACGAACGGCAGGAGGAGATTGCTCACCGCATAGCCTGGGCGGCGGTGAAGCGATCCTACGTGAAGGTCGGCGACCGCTGGGAACCGCTGCCCCACGATCATTAGACCGCCGGCTCGTCAGGAAGCGGGCATGGATCTGTTTGATGGAAACTGTCTCAAAGTGGCAATCACCTCGTCGTCGCCGACCTGATGAAAGTCGCGATAGAAATAGCCGATCGCGCCAAACTCCTGAGGCTCATGCAGACAGACGACCGCATCGACTTCCGCATGCAATTTCCTGATGGTGTCCAGCGGCGCGACCGGGACCGCAAGCACGAGCTCTTTCGGTTCCTGCTTCCGAACAGCCTTGATGGCAGCAAGGGTGGTTGCGCCTGTCGCAACGCCGTCATCGACGATGATCGCGACCTGCCCCTTGACTTCGGCACGAGCCCGATCGCCCAGATAGCGCTCGCGACGCCGTTCGATCTCAGCACGTTCCTTTTTGCAGACGACCTCAAACTCTTCTGAAGTGACGCCGGACAGCTCGATCACGTCCTGGTTACGAATGGTGGTCATGCCCTCCCCATCCGCGATGGCACCCATTGCGAGCTCCGGCTGCCCCGGCAGCCCGATCTTGCGGACCAGCAGCAGATCGAGTGGCGCATCGAGGGCTGCTGCGACTTCCGCCGCAACCGGCACGCCGCCCCGTGGCAGCGCAAGAACGACCGGGCGCCGCCCCTTGTATTTGAGCAGCGCCTCGGCGAGTTGCCGGCCGGCATCGGTTCGGTTCTGGAACAGCATGGCAGACCTCACGCGGAAGAGGCGCAGGATATGAGCCGGACAGCCACTGCTATTGATCCGTATCAAGCTGCCGACAGCCGCGATTGGCGATAGGCATCATATGCCCGGATGGCAGAATGAACCCTGGGACGATGACGCTGAGAATAGCAGCGCGACCGCTCTTGCTCGCAAGGTGGCGTTTCTCAGCCGGCCGGACAGCTATGTCCCGACGCCCGACGCCGTGATCACGCGGGAGACCCACATGTCCTGGGTCTTCATGGTTGACGAGCGCGTCTACAAGCTCAAGAAGCCGGTTCATTTTCCATATCTCGATTTCTCCAGCCTTGAGCGCCGCGCAGACGCCTGCCGCGCTGAGGTTTCGCTGAACCGAAGGCTGGCGCCCGATGTCTATCACGGCGTTGTGCCGCTGACGGCTGCGCCGGGTGGCTACGCCATCGGAGGCTGCGGACACATCGTTGATTGGCTCGTCGTCATGCGCCGGCTCGACGAAGGCCAGACGCTCGAAGCCGGGCTTCGCGATCGCAAGGTCTCCCAGGCCCAGATCGATGGCCTGGCCAGTCGTTTGAGCCGCTTCTATTCGCATGCGCGCCGGATCATGATCAATCCGGAGAGCTACATGGTGACCCTGCAAAAGGCAGTTCTCGCGGATCGGCGAGGTTTGCTCGAGCCGGCCTTCGACCTGCCCCGCGGCACCATCGAGCGCATTGCCGACCTGCAATGCCGTTTCCTGCGGCAGCGAACCGAGCTGCTGGCGCAGCGGGTGCATCACCGGCACGTCCTTGACGGCCATGGCGATCTGCGGCCGGAACATATCTGGTTGAGCCCTCCCTTCCCCATCATCGATTGCCTGGAGTTCAATGCCCGCTTGCGGACATCCGATGCTCTGGACGAAATTGCCTTTCTGCACTTGGAATGCGCCCGATTGGGAGGACTGTGGGTCGCTGAGAGGCTTCGGCGGCATCTGGCCGTCCAGCTCAATGATGACCCGGCCAGCGGACTGTTCTTGTTCTATCGGATTGGCCGGGCCATGCTCCGCGCCAGGCTATCCATCGCTCATCTCGCCGACGCCCATCCACGGACGCCGGAAAAATGGCCGCGGCTGACGCGCACCTATCTCAAACTTGCCAAGGCGGACGCAGCGCAGCTCGAGCGGCAGCTCACGGCGAGAGCCAGAATTTGAATTGCAGGGATCAATCCTGATACGGAAGCAGCTCCGTCAGCGGCTCGTTGTGGTGCAGCCGACGAATGGTCTCTCCGAGAAGGGGCGCCGCCGAGACGATCTCGAGCTTGTCGCGAACCGCTCCCGCCGGAAGCCTGAACGGCGGCACGCTGTCGGTCGCAATGATGCGGTCGATCGCAGGATCGGCCAGCGTCGTTGCCGCGCCCGGCATGAACAGGCCGTGCGCGACGCAAGCTATTACCTCTTCGGCTCCATGGGCACGGGCCGCCTTCGCCGCCCGCACCAGGGTTCCACCGCTGCTGATGAGATCGTCCACGATCACGCACAGCGAGTTCGCCACCTCCCCCGCGAACAAATCGCCCGAGACGACACCGGAACTGCGATGCTTCTCCACGAACGCCTTGCCGATCGGACGGCCGAGCGCCTTCCCAAGAACCTCGCGAAGCAGGTCCGCTCGCTTGCCGCCTCCGAGATCCGGCGAAACCACGGCAATCGGCCGATCAGCTGCGATCGCCCTGATCCTGCCGATCAAGAGCGGCGCCGTGCTCAACGCGACCGATGGGCAACGGAACGCGTTCTCGAACGCGGCCTCGTTGTGAACTTCGAGGGTCACCACCGCGTCAACACCGATCGCCTCGAACATGGTCGCAAGATAACGGATCGTGACCGGGTCATTGGCCTTGGTGCGACGATCTTTTCGCGCATAGCACAGATACGGTGTGACCGCCGTCACCCGCGCGGCACCGGCATCCTTCAATGCCCCGACGAGGAACAGCAGCCGGCACAGCTTGTCGTTCGGACTCTCGTCAGGACCGCCATGGAGGCTATGCAGAACGTAGACGTCGCAGCCGGCGACAACCTCCAGCGGCCGCACCTTGTGTTCGCCGTCCTCGAAGCTGCGTTCTTCGACAGCGGCGAGACGGCATCCAAGCGCATGAGCAACTTTTTCGCCAAGCACCTCCGTGCCATGAAGACAGAACAAGCGCAGGCGATCACCAATCATCGGTTACCTCCAACGTCAAACCTGCCCGTCGTCCGCGTCCCCACTCAGCCGCCGAGCTAAGCCCGCAGCCCATGTTTCCCGAGCATTCTGACCGTGCTCGCCTGCGGTCCCTTCTCTCCGATCTCCTCAACGTAGCTGACGCGGGCGCCGGGCACGATGCTTGATCCACCCTCAACGACGCTATTGCAGTTGAAATAGACTTCGTGGCCGTCCGCGGCTTCCAGAAAGCCGAACTGGCCGCTTGGATCGATACGCGCAACGGTTCCGATGGGTTGAGGCTCATGCGTCTTGACGTCGCCCCGCATCAGTCGCGCCCGGTCCTGCAGTTGTCGACGCGCGCGTTTGAATGCGTTGTCCACGGCGAAGGTCAAGTCGTCGTACCGTTCATCCAGCTTCGGGGTACGTCCAACGTGGACCTCCCGACCGTCAGGCAGCGCCAGCCGAACGCTCACCAGATATTGACCGCCGGTTTGGTGATGACCGCCCGGACCTTTGACCATGATGCGAGCCGCAGTGATCCGGCCAAAGCGACTCTCCAGTTCCGCGACATGTTGCTCGACGGCAGCCCGGATTTCGGCGGACACGCGGATCCCTTCAAATTCAATTTGAACTGGTGTTTGCATTTCCGGCTCCTCTCCCGTGTCAAACTTATTGGACCACGGGCGCGAGGAGCAGCTTTGAGCAAGATCAACCTGCCTTAAGCAAGAATGTTGCGGCCACAGAACCGCTCAAGCGTGACCACCTGTATTGGCAGGGCCGTGTCACCGTCCAAGCTTCCGCCAACGATCGCACTTCTTCCGGATCCGCCAGTGTTTCGCGCAGCACACCGCGGCCAGATGCAATGACGCGCGCCTGGCCGAGGTGATGGCTGCCGATCATGCGGTCCGACGATTGGCTTCGCCGGAGTCCCTCACGCGGACTTGTTCAAGCCGCAGACGCTGTCGGCTCCGCAAAGCCAACCCTCGGGCTCCTCGTCGACCGAGATCGCATCGGCTGCCCCGGCTTCCGGTCGCTTGAAGCCGAGCATCTCGAGAAGCTGGCCGACCGTCAGCTTCTCGTATTTCAGGTTCGCTCCCTTCTGGTTCAGAACCTTGATGTGCTGGGTCGTCATCAGCTTGAAGACGTCCAGCTTGTCTTCGGGCATCTTGATGTCAGACATGACTTGATCCTCTCTCCACCTTGCTACGCACATACGACCAGTTTACGAATCTCGTCGCCAACCTTGGCCACCGAAACGGCATATCGCTTGTCGAAATTGTCGCAGTATTTATCGTTCATGCTTCCAATCTGCTGGTGAGCATGCTGGGCGCACCCGCCGCTACAGATGAGCGCAAAACGGCATGACTGGCATTTTGCCATGCCTTCAAGTTGGCGCCCCTTCCACTGATCGTCTCTGCCATTGAGCACCACCGGCCGCTCTCGATAGCTGCCGACCAGCGAGCGAGCTGCGCCAATGTCTTCCCAACATTTGTAGAGGCCGCCGTCGGGTGCGAAGATGTACATTCCCGCATTGGCCGCACAATAAGAACCGGAGAACCGGAATTCTTCCCGCTTCCGGATCGCGCTCACGATCCGGCCCGCGACGCCCGCATTGAAGCAATCCAGCGACACATTCGTTTTCGGCGCCTGCGCCAGCACGATATCCAATAGCTCGCGATCGGACCGCAGTGTCTTCCGACCATTGGCCTTGTCGTAGATGATGTTTGCATTGAGATCGAAATTCGGATTCTGCAGGAAGCCGCGCGAACCGAACAATTCGTGCAACGGTCTGAGCTCGTGGAAATTGGCGCGGCTGAAATTGAAACGCACAACGACGCGAACGCCGGGCCGCTCCCTCAGGACCAGATCGATATTGTCCACGATCCTGTCAAAGGTCCCTCCGCCATTGGTCAGGAATCGTTGCTTGTCATGGATCGCCCGCGTGCCATCGACCGAGATGTTGAGTGAATGGATTGCGTCGACCCCGATGACGTCCATGAACCGATCGACGTCATAGCCGTTGGTAACCGCCGAGAAGCGGAAGCCTCGCGAGCTGCCGAGCTCGACGGCGCGTTCGATGACCGGAAGATTGGAAACCCACAACGGCTCTCCGCCGAACAAGGTGATGTTCCTGGACCATTGTTTGGTCTCCGACTGCTCGATCAGATCATCGATGCCGGCAAACACCGCATCGACATCGTCTCGCGACATGCTCACCTTGTCGCCGTGGCCCATGAAACAAGCGCCCGAGTCGGCACCAGGTCGATCGCTGGTCGCACGATCGATCTGCGAAAGCGGGTTTGGTCGGCGATCGATGTCGTTCTGCAGCTCCCGCTCAAAACAGTAACTGCAGCGGAAATTGCAGTCAAAGGTTGGCGCGATAACGAAATGTAGTTGCCGGCGACGTGCCTGCAGGGATCTGGAGATCTCCACCACCGCCTCTCGCTCCTCCAAGGGGGTAAGGCTCGTGATGAAGCCGCGCAGCCATAAGGCATCAAACTCGTCCTGATATCTCTGACGTATCAGGTCGAGCGAGCCTCTCTCGGTCAACGACTCGAACAGATCCTGCGAAACGAGGACCATGCCCCCGGTGTAGCCATGCAGGCCGAATACCGCGCCGTCCACAGGCGTCCAGATGCAGTACTTGCTCACGCGCAAATCCGGACACGGCATCATGTGCCTCCCATTCGGCTGAAGCTGATCGCATTGGCGTAGTTGTGATTCTTGAGGTTCTCCCAGCGAATGCTGCCCTCGCCCACGGGATATGGATCATTGATCAGAAAATAGTGCTCAGTTCCCGTCACATTTCCGGTGAGAGACGATACGAAGGAATATTGCTTCCAGCCGCGGCAGACACGCGCATGGCCCGGGAGACCGCTCTTGAACGGAATGAATTTCTGCAACGCGTCGAGGGCGTGATCGAAACTCGGAGCTTGATCAAAGGTCGGCGCCAATCGCCCTCCCGCAAAAAACTGATACGCCGAGACTTGGGCTTTGTTGGTGGCGCCCTTGGGGCCAGGCTTCATCTGTTCGGCAATTTGCTCGGGTGTCGCCGTGAATCCGAAATACGCCAGGATCATCTGCGCGGATGCGACCGCGCAATAGACAGGCGTAATCTGCGCAAAGAGAGGAACCGGCAGGATCGAGGATGCGATCGCCGGCGGCGTCGCAGCAAAGTAGGCCTGCAGCGTCTTATAGTCGGAATCGTCAAACTTGATGTCCGGCAGATCACCGCTTTCCGGCAGAATCCCAGACACGATGCTGCGAATCATTTCTCGCTCGCTCTGGCCACGTAGCGGCTCTGGCTCCGACACGTCGAGAAAACCGAGCTTCTGAGAGTCCAAGATCGAGTGGGGAATGAGCCCGTCGATGCTATCCAGCAAATCGACCGGCGGCGGACTCGGAGCGAGATCGGTCTGCGTGAGAACCGATCGATCATAGTAGTCGACGATGAACGATGCGGGGTGACCATCCTTGACGTAGGAAACGCGAACGCCGATCTTTGCGTACGAATATGCGACGAAGGAATGGCTGACGAGGGTTGCGTCCGGCGCGATCTTGTTCATCGCTTCCGTCGCGATCTTGAGTGCGTTCGTGTCGGACAGCTGCCGCGACGGCGGCTCGAATGCCCAGGCTGCGGATTGCAGCCTCGTGTCCGCCGTGCACCTGATGACGCCGACGAGTAGAGCCTGTTGATAGAAGCTGAAATCATAGAATGCCGGCGTGCCGGTCAGATCAAAAATAATGATCGGGTTTGGATCGAGGTCCGAGCCGAAAAACCGCGCCATTTGTCGATCGGCGATATCCGGAGCGCTTTTCGAAGCGGCGTGGAACATCGCAACCGAGCGTGCCTGCTCAACTGGAATGGTCGCCATCTCGCCTCCCCCGCCGTCCAACCGCTCGGGTATTTGAAATCACAAGTAGAATGTATGATTTGATTCAAATCAAAATAGAGTCGTCATTTCCTTGCGCTCTCGATGGCCGTTTCAGATTCGCCTCATGGCGGACGCGACCGGATGGGTCGACAATCCATCATGCCACGCAGATCCTCCGGCGAGACACGATCTCACGCTCCCGTGGCGCGCAACGCCCAGGTGATGCATTCGTCATGTCGCCCTGAAACGAGAGGGCGCGGGGAAGGCCGGACCTCGGCTGAGGCCCGTGGCCCGCCTGCTCAAAAGAATGCAGGCGGCAGGTACCACAGGTACAGCC